>NZ_JBWKFF010000004.1:58349-375019 GCF_056434425.1 Streptomyces sp. NPDC044033
TCACCCCCCCAAATAACCCCCCCCCCTGACTACAAAGACCCCTCATATGTCAGCCGGCGACCCTCCCCCCCCCCCCCACCCCCCCCCCCCGACTACCCCCCCCCCCCCCCCCCCCCCCCCGCGGCAGCCTCCGCGCCGCGGACGCCTGACTGCGGGGACGCGCCTCTCTGAACGCGCCGGTCCCACCCGGGACTTCGTGAGATACGGCCAGGGGCTGCGGAAAGTCGCTGGATTTCCGTCCCCTCCGGCGATGAGACTCCCGGCGTGACGCTTCACGAGAATGAGATCCTGGCCGACGAGGCGCTGGTCCGGTCACTGCTGAAGGCGCAGCGCCCGGAGTGGGCCGAGCTGCCGCTGTCGCCCGCCGGGGCGGGTACGGACAACACCATGTACCGGCTGGGCGCCGACCTGCTCGTACGACTTCCACGGACCGCCGGCAACGCGCTGTCCATCCGGAAGGAGCAGGAATGGCTTCCTCGCCTGGCGCCCCTCCTTTCGTCTCCGATTCCCGAGCCGGTGCACGCCGGGACGCCCACCGGCGCCTTTCCGCTGGTCTGGTCGGTCTATCGCTGGATCGACGGCGACGAGGCAGGTCCGGACACCGTTGGGGACTGGGGTGCCTTCGGGGCCGATCTGGCGGCGGTCGTGCGGGAGCTCCACGGCGTCGGCCTCATGGGGGCGACGCGCGCGGACGGCCTCAGTTGGTACCGCGGGGGCTGCCTGGGGCCGTGCGACGAGTGGGTCGGCAGGTGTCTCGACGAGTGCCGGACCCTGATGGGCGCCGAGCTCGACGTCGACACTCTGGAACGGTTGTGGCGAGCCGCGCTCGCGCTGCCCGAGCCCTCCGGGCCCCACGTGTGGCTCCACGGCGACCTCAAGCCGACCAACCTCCTGGTCAGGGCGGGCAAGTTGCACGCCGTCATCGACTTCGGAGGGCTCTCCGTCGGCTTCCCCGACGCCGAGCACGCCACGCTCTGGGACCTGCCGCCGCAAGCGCGCCGGGCCTATTGGGACGCCCTGGACCTCGACGGCGCGACCTGGGCCCGCGCCCGCGCCTGGGCGATCGCGGTGGGCGTCAGCGGAGTCTCCTACTACTGGCACACCTTCCCCGCCTTCGTCGCCGAATGCCGGGCACGGCTTCAGTCGATCCTCGCTGACGCCGCCGCGCGTTGATCGGTCTCGTGGCTCGTACTTCGTGGCTCGTACGGTGAAGGCGGTGGACTGGCCGTGCGTCCTTGTTACGCGTCGGAACGAGGGCGCGCGGCAGCGGCCTCGGTCGTCATCGGGTGGGTGGCCAGGGCGGTGATGTCGATCTCGGCGTACGGGCGGACCGGCAGGCTCTCCAGCGCCTCTTCCAGGGCGTCCGCGTCGGCGGCGGTCCAGATGCCGATGTTGGCGCGGCGGCCGGGCAGGCGCCAGAAGTGGCGCAGTACGCCCTGGTCCATGAGCTCGCGCCCTCGGGCGCGCTCCCGCTGGATGAGGTCCTCGCGTTCGTCGGCGGGGAGTTCGTAGGCGCGGGTCGCGTCGATGCGTACGAGGAAGTCCATCGGCTGTCCGTTTCCATCGGTGCTGCGGGGGTCCTTCGGGCGCTGGGCCTGCTCGGCACCGGGCGCACCGCCGACCATACATCGATATTCGACGAATATCGATGAACTGTAGACTGGCCCCATGCCTCGACAGCTTCACCACCCCGACCCGCAGGAGATCCACCTCGCCCAGGCCCTCTCCGCCCTGGGCGATTCGGTACGGCTGCGGATCGTGGAAGTGCTCGCGGACCGCCAGGAGCACCCTCGGGAGGACTTCGAGCTCGGGGTGGGCCCTTCGACGGTGAGCCACCACATGAAGATCCTCCGGGAGGCGGGGTTCACCTGGCACCGCCTGGAGGGCACGCGGTGTTTCGTGTCCTTGCGCGAAGAGGCGTTCCAGCGGTTTCCGGGTGTCCTGGAGAACGTGCTGCGCGTGTCGGCGGCGCACGGCACGGAAGCCGAGGCAGCGGGGGAGTAGGCGGCGCCGGGGCGAGTGCCGGGCGCGCGGCCGCTGTCCCACCGCTCCCCGCTGTCCCGCCGCTCGGGGTGGACGGCAGTCGGAACGCGGCACGCGGACCGTGAACGCCGTGGCGTCGAAGGGCCGCAGGGCCAGGGCCAGGGCCCGTCCGCGGACGTACGCGACTGCCTGCGCCTCCTGCGCGACGAAACGTGGCGCCCACCGGGCAGCCGCCGGGATTCCGCCGCCGGGTTGCTCCTCGACGATCGGACCATCGTCGAGGAGGTCTCGGCGCTGATGATCGGGCGGTGCACCGACCGGGCGGGCCGGGGGTGGATCGAGAACGGCGTCGGGTGCCTCTGCTCCGAATACGCCGCCTGAGAAGCCCTATTCGGGCGGCGGCCCCGGCTGAGCCGGGCGGGAAGCGGCCCGCTCCAGAAGGAGCGCCTTCTCTCGGGCGTTGCGGGTCAGGGACGCCGCTCGCTCGAATTCCGTACGCGCCTCGTCGCCGCGGCCCAGGCGCTCCAGCAGGTCTCCGCGGACGCTCGGCAGGAGGTGGTACCCCTCCAGGGCCGGTTCGCCGGTCAGGGCGTCCACCAAGCGCAGCGCAGCCGCCGGGCCTTGGGACATCGATACGGCGACGGCCCGGTTCAGCTCCACCACCGGGGACGGGGTCAGGGCTATCAGCCGGCCGTAGAGCGCGGCGATCGTCGCCCAGTCGGTGTCCTCGTAGCGGACGGCCTGCGCGTGGCACGCGGCGATCGCGGCCTGGACGGCGTACGGGCCGTGGCCCGCGCGGTGCAGGGCCTCGATGCCGCGCCGGATGAGCATCCGGTTCCACTTGGCCCGGTCCTGGTCGGCGAGGAGCACCGGGGAGCCGTCCGGTCCGGTACGGGCCGTGACGCGTGACGTCTGGAACTCCAGGAGCGCGGCCAGGCCGTGGACCTCCGGCTCCCCGGGCATCAGCCCCGCGAGGACGCGGGCGAGGCGGAGCGCGTCCTCGCACAGCGCCGGGCGTACCAGGTCCTCACCGGCGGTCGCGGAGTAACCCTCGTTGAAAATGAGGTAGATGACCTCAAGCACCGAGGAGACGCGGGTGGTTCGCTCCGTGGCGCCCGGGACTTCGAAGGGGACCCCGGCCTTGGCGAGGGCGCGTTTCGCGCGGACGATGCGCTGGGCCACGGTCGGCTCCGGGGCCAGGAAGGCGCGGGCGATCTCCTGCGTCGTCAGCCCGCCCAGCAGCCGCAGGGTGAGGGCGATCCGGGCCTCGGTCGACAGCACGGGGTGGCACGCGGTGAAGATCAGCCGCAGCAGATCGTCGCCGATGTCCTCGGCGTCCGCGACGCCTCCGAGATCTTGCAAGTCGGGCGGCGGTACGTCCGTCAGCGCCCGCCCGACCTCGGCCAGCTTGCGCGCGTACGTCTCCTTGCGGCGTACGAGGTCGATTGCGCGGCGTTTGGCGGTGGTCATGAGCCAGGCGCCCGGATTCTCCGGTACGCCCGACTCCGGCCACTGCTCCAACGCGGTGACCAGGGCGTCCTGCGCGAGCTCCTCGGCGATGCCCACGTCCCGTACGATCCGGGCGACGCCCGCGATGATCCGCGCGGACTCGATCCTGAACACCGTCTCGACCGTTCCGGCGGTCTCGACTGCCCCGGCGGCCTGGACCGTCCCGGCGGCCTCGATCGCTCCGGTGGCCTCGGCTGGTTCGACTGGTTCGACTGGTTCGGCCGGCGCGGTCGCCTCGGTCGCCCCGGCCGTCCCCGTCGTTCCGCCGGCCCTGTTCCCGCTCTTGCCCTCGCTCGCCGCTGCCGTCACGGCCACTTATCAGAGCAGCCGAGCGGGGGCCGGGCAAGCGCGGCCGGGTCGGAGCCTGTGTCGTACCCCTGGTCGGATCGGCGCGCGTGCCAGGCTGCGCGCGCCCGGTCAGGGAGATGACACCGGCTCTCAGGTCTCGACGATCTCGCGGACCTCGGCGGTGATGGTCCAGTAGTCCTCGTGGGTCAGCAGGAACCGCTTGGCCCACTCCACAGCTTCGGCCTTGTTCTTGGCCTGGATGATGGAGTATCCGCCGATGACCTCCTTGCTCTCGGTGAAGGGGCCGTCCGTGCAACTCATCTTGCCGCCGGACCAGGTGACCCGGGAGCCCTCGGCGGTCGGGGTGAGCCCGGCCGTGTCCAGCATGACCCCGGCCTTGGTGATCTCCTCCAGCAGTGTGCCCATCCGCTCCATCATCTCGGGGCTGGGACCCTCGGCGGGGGCGTTCCGCTCGTCGACGCGGATCATGGTCAGGTAGCGCGGCATGGTGGCTCCTCGGTCGGGAGGGCGGGGTTTCTCCCCGCCTCTCATCCTTGCGTCGAACGGGAGACGGCCGGATCGACAGCTCCGCCGAATTTCTTCGGAATTCTCCGGAGAAATTCTCCGGGGCGCCCCAGGGCCGCGCCGGAGCCGCCGCCGAACCACCCCAAGGCCGGACCCTCGCGCCGGAACAGGTGGGGCGCGTCACGCCGTTCGGGCTGGGAACGGCCCCAGGCGGTCTCGCGCCGTGGCCGCGGCCTGCGCGGACCTCAGGTCGGCGTTCCCTCCGGCTCCCATGGTGCGTGCGGGTCGGAAACATTTGCTGGACCGATGGGTTCCCCGGATCGCAAGCTGGCCCCATGCCAAAGATCGCCGCCACCTCTCGTACGGCCGCCCACGCGCCCACCGCCCGTACGCCCTCCTGGTACGCGCGCCCCGCCGCCCGCGCCTGGACCTGCGAACCCGCGCCCACCGACGTACGGGCCTTCCACGCCTCGCTCTCCGGGTACGGCCCCACTCCGCTGACCGAACTCCCGGAGATCGCCGCCGAACTGGGCGTCGGGCGGTTCTTCGTCAAGGACGAGTCGTCCCGGCTGGGGCTGCCCGCGTTCAAGGCGCTGGGCGCGTCCTGGGCCGTGCACAGGGTCCTGTCCCGGCGGGCGGAGGGCGGCCTTCCGGACGGGGCTCAGGGCCAGGGCGGGGTTCGGGGCGCGGCTTGGGACGGCGCTCAGGGCAGCGCTCAGGGCGGGGTTCGGGACGCGGCTCCGATACGGCTGGTCACCGCCACCGACGGGAACCACGGCCGCGCGGTGGCCCGTACCGCCCGGCTGCTCGGGCACCGCGCCCACGTCTTCGTGGCGCACGGGGTGCACCCGGGCGCCGTCGCCGCCATCGCGGACGAGGGGGCGCGGGTCACCGAGGTGCCGGGCGTCTACGACGACGCCGTGCGCGCGGCGGAGGCCGCGGCCTCCGTGCCGGACTCGGTCCTCGTCCAGGACACCGCCTGGCCCGGCTACGAGGAGATCCCCGGCTGGATCGCCGAGGGGTACTCCACCCTGTTCGCCGAGGTCGACGCCCAGCTGACCGCCGCGGGCGCCGGTGCGCCCGGGGCCGTCGCCGTGCCCGTCGGCGTCGGCTCGCTCGCCCAGGCCGCCGTCACCCACTATCGCAGCCGGCGCGCCGCGGGGGGCGCGGCGCTGCTGTCGGTGGAGCCCGACACCGCGGCCGGGGTCCTGCGCAGCCTCCTGGCTCAGCGGCCGGTCACCGTGGTGACGGGCGAGACGACCATGGCCGGCCTGAACTGCGGCACCCCCTCCAGCCTCGCCTGGCCCTATCTGCGTGACGGCCTGGACGCGGCCATCACCGTGACCGACGCCGACAGCGCCGAAGCGGCCGGTGCGCTGGCCGCGCGGGGCGTCTCCTCCGGTCCCTGCGGCGCCGCCTCCCTGGCGGGCCTGCGCGCTGCCCTCACCGGTGTCGGCGCCACCGACCGCCGCACCGCCATGGGCCTCGGCCCCGCCTCCGTCGTCGTCGCCTTGAACACGGAGGGCGCCGCCGCCAATCCGCACGGCGGGTGAGCGGGCCCGCCCGCCGCGAACGGCCCGCCCGCCGCGAACGGCCCGCCCATCGCGAACGGGCCGCCTGCCCCGAACGGGCCGCCCATCGCGAACGGGCGTCGTCAGCCGCTCGCCGCCGGAACCGGCAGGGCCGTGATGATCGCCGACACCAGGATCACCGCGGCCAGGGTCACCACCTCCGCGCGGGCGGGGCGGGCCGGTCCGGAAGGGGCGTCCGGGTCGGGGGAGCGGCGCAGCCGGAGCCGGGCGGTCAGGGCCAGGGCGCCCACGAGCGCCACCAGGGCCAGCTTGACGAGCAGCGCACGGCCGTACGCCGTCGTCAGGGCCGCTTCGAGCGGCAGTCGGCGCAGGGTGCTGAGGACGCCCGTGACCGCGAGGGCGGCGAAGAGGGCGGCGGCCGGCCGGGCGTAGCGCCGCAGCAGCTCCGTGGCGGCGCCGGGCCGGCCCCGCCACAGGCGCAGCGTGCGCAGTACGTGCACCAGCCCGCCCGCCCACAGCGCGGCGGCGCTCAGGTGAATCAGCGTCAGCAGGGAGCCCAGGAGCGGGCTGTTGGCCTCGGGGTGGGCGCGCAGCGCCTCCCCGACGGCGACCAGCGCCAGCGGGGCGGGTGCGAGGCCGGGGCGGCGCAGCGCGACGCAGACGGCCGCGAAGAGGAAGCCGTTGGCTTCCAGCAGCGCCAGCCCGCCGGGGCGCGTCCCGTACGTGCTGACGAGGCCGCCGCCGGTCACCCCCGCGACCAGGGAACCGTCCCCGGCGAGCACGGCGATCTGGCCGGCCGCCGCCGCGACCCCGGCGACGGATGCCGCCAACCCCCAGCTGCGCGGGGTCAGTTGAGGCGCGTTCGGGACCGTACGGGCGAGCCGGTTCGCGGCCGCTTCGCCCAGTTGGAGGGAGAAGGCGGCCAGCAGCACGGTCCGCAGCATGGTGGTGGTTCCCGCGCCCGGCACCGTGATCTCGTTGGTGCCGGACAGGGCGGCCGTGGCGCCGAGCAGCGAGACGATCAGGAACACCGCCGAGGGGGCCGCCACCGCGGCGATGAGTCTCGCGCGCCGTCGGCGTGTGTCGGTGACCGAAGAGCCCGGAAGCATCATCGGGCGATCGTCTCCGGACCGTACAAATACGGCAAGACCGGCGCGCGCCGCACTGGTCCACCCGGGTTCGAAGCGTCCCCCGCCCGCAGCCACGGCCGAGCCGCGCCCGCAGCCACGGCCGTCCGTACTCGCAGCCACGGCCGTCCGTACTCGCAGCAAGGGCTGTCCGTGCCCGCACCCACCGACCGAGCGCGCCCCCCGCACCCACCGGCCGATCCCGCATCCCCCGCCCCGCCTCTCCCTCCCCGCATACCGTGGAGGCGGACCGACCGCGCCCGCGAAGAGAGACGTGAACGACGTGACCGTTGAGAACACCGATACCGCCGCCTGGCTCGCCGCCGCCGCGATAGACCCCGCCGTACGGGCGCTGCGCCCCGACTACCGGGCCCTGCTGATCACGGCCGAGGGGCTGGTCCCCGGCCCCGGCGACGCCGTCGGCGAACGGCTGCTCACGGCGGCCGAGGAGTCCGCGCGCAAGTGGCTCGCCGACGCGCCCGCCGAGGAGCACCCGCACCTCGCGGCCTGGCGCGAGGCGTTCCGCGCCTTCGGCGCGAAGCCGCAGCGGACCCGGCCCAGCGCGGAAGCGCTGCTGCGCCGGGCCGCCGACGGGCTGCCGCGCGTGGACCGGCTCACCGACATCTACAACGCGGTCTCGGTCGCGCACTTCGTGCCGCTGGGCGGCGAGGACCTGGACCACTACCAGGGTCCTGCGCGGCTCGTACGGGCCGACGGCGCCGAGGAGTTCGAGACGGCCGCCGGGGGCGAGAGCGCCGTCGAGCACCCCGCGCCCGGCGAGGTCGTCTGGCGCGATGACGCGGGCGTCACCTGCCGCCGCTGGAACTGGCGGCAGTGCGTCCGTACCCGCCTCACCCACGACACCACCCGCGCCTTCTTCCTCCTCGACGCGCTCGGCCCCATGGACGACGCGGCCCTGACCGCCGCGGGCGACGCGCTCAGCGAGGCGCTGACCGAGTCGAGCCCCGGTGTGCGCCTCGCGTCGCGGCTCGTCGCGGCCACGGACGCCGTAGCGCCGCAGCCGTAGTCGCCGTCGTAGCCGTAGACGCAGCCGCCGTCGTAGCCGCAGCCGCGTTGAGCGCCCGTAAAGCGGTCGCAACCCGGCGTGACGCGCCCCGCCACCGCGCCGAGTGGTCGGACGGAAACCCTCTCCGCCCGGCCGCCCTGCCTCACCCGGCCGCCCCCGCCTCACCCAGCCGCCCCTGCCCCCGCTCCCTCCCGGGCGAACTGGGCCGCGTAGAGCTCCGCGTACGCCCCGCCCGCCGCCAGCAGCGTGTCGTGCGAGCCCTGTTCCACGATCCGGCCCGACTCCATCACCAGGATCACGTCGGCGTCCCGGATCGTGGAGAGGCGGTGCGCGATCACGAAGCTCGTACGGCCGGTGCGCAGCCGCGTCATGGCGCGCTGGATGAGGAGTTCGGTGCGGGTGTCGACGGAGCTGGTGGCCTCGTCGAGGACGAGGATCGGGGCCTCGGCGAGCCACGCGCGGGCTATCGTCAGCAGCTGCTTCTCGCCCGCGCTGAGCCCCTCGCCGTCCTCGGCGAGCACGGTGTCGTAGCCGTCGGGGAGGGTGCGGATGAAGCGGTCCGCGTGAGTGGCCCGCGCCGCCGCCACGACCGTCTCCCGGGTCGCGTCCGCCGCGCCGTAGGCGATGTTCTCCGCGATCGTGCCGCCGAACAGCCAGGTGTCCTGGAGGACCATGCCCACCCGTCCGCGCAGTTCCTCGCGGGACATCCGGGCGATGTCGACGCCGTCCAGGGTGATGCGCCCGCCGGTCACCTCGTAGAACCGCATGAGCAGGTTGACGAGGGTGGACTTCCCGGCGCCCGTCGGGCCGACGACGGCGACGGTCTGCCCGGGTTCGACGGTGAGCGTCAGATCGTCGATGAGGGGCTTCTTCGGCTCGTACCGGAACGCGACGCGCTCGAAGGCGACCCGCCCGCGGACGTGCTCCGGGCGCAGCGGTTCGGCGGCGTCCGGGGACTGCTCCTCGGCGTCGAGGAGCGCGAAGACCCGTTCGGCGGAGGCGACGCCGGACTGGAGAAGGTTGGCCATGGCGGCGACCTGGGTGATGGGCTGCGCGAACTGCCGGGTGTACTGCACGAACGCCTGGATGTCGCCGATCGTCATCGCACCGGACGTCACCCGCAGCCCGCCGACGACCGCGACCAGCACGTAGTTGAGGTTGCCGATGAACATCATCGCGGGCTGGATCAGGCCGGAGACGAACTGGGCGCGGAAACTCGACGCGTACAGCGCCCCGTTGTGCTCGTCGAAGGTCCGTACCGCCTCCTCCTGCCGGCCGAAGACCTTCACCAGCGCGTGCCCGGTGTACATCTCCTCGATGTGCGCGTTGAGCCGCCCGGTCGTCGCCCACTGCCGTACGAACTGGGGCTGCGCCCGCTTCCCGATCACCGTGGCCACGACGGCCGACGCGGGCACGGTGACCAGCGCGACGAGGGCGAGCAGCGGCGAGATCCAGACCATGATCAGCAGTACGCCGACGATGGTCAGCAGCGAGGTCACGATCTGGCTCAGCGCCTGCTGCATGGCCTGGGAGATGTTGTCGATGTCATTGGTGGTGCGGGAGAGGATCTCGCCGCGCTGCTGCTTGTCGAAGTAGCTCAGCGGCAGCCGGGCCAGCTTGGCCTCGGACTCCGCGCGCAGCCGGTACGTCACCCGCTGCACGATCACCGTCGTCAGCCGCCCCTGGAGCAGCCCGAAGAGCGCGGCCGCCGCGAAGAGCCCGAGCGCGCCCAGCAGCACCCGTCCCACCGCGCCGAAGTCCGCGCCCCGGCCGCCGGAGGCCCCGGACAGGACGAGGTCGGTGGCGTGGCCGAGCAGTTTGGGGCCCAGTACGGACATGGTGACGCCGCCGAGGCCGAGCAGCAGCACTCCCAGCGCGGGCCCGCGCTCGGGGCGCAGCATGCCCAGCAGCCGTCGGCCGGAGCCGAGGAAGTCCATGGAGCGCTGGTCCGGGGGCGTGCGGTCCGTACTCATGCTGCCTCCTGCTCGGTGAGCTGGGAGAGCACGATCTCCCGGTATGTGTCGTTGCCGGCCATGAGTTCCGTGTGGGTGCCGGTGCCCACGACGCGGCCTTCGTCGAGGACGACGATGCGGTCGGCGTCGCGGATGGTGGAGACGCGCTGGGCGACGATGACGACCGTCGCCCGTTCCGTGTCCCGTGCCAGGGCGGCCCGTAGCCGGGCGTCCGTGGCGTAGTCCAGCGCGGAGAACGAGTCGTCGAAGAGATAGATCTCCGGCCGCCGGACCAGCGCACGGGCGATCGCCAGGCGCTGACGCTGACCGCCGGACACGTTGGAACCGCCCTGGGAGATGGGCGCGTTCAGCCCGTCCTCCATCCGCTCCACGAAGTCACGGGCCTGCGCCGTCTCCAGCGCCCGCCACAGTTCCTCATCGCTCGCGTCCGGCTTCCCGTACCGCAGATTCGAAGCCACCGTCCCCGAGAAGAGATACGGCTTCTGCGGCACCAGCCCCACCGCCTTCGCCATCTGCACGGGATCGAGGTCGCGTACGTCCACGCCGTCGATGAGCACCGTGCCGCCGGTCGCGTCGTACAGGCGGGGCACCAGGTTGAGCAGCGTCGATTTGCCGCTGCCGGTCGACCCGATGACCGCCGTGGTCTCGCCGGGGCGCGCCACGATGTCGACGTCCCGCAGTACCGGCTCCTCCGCGCCGGGGTACTCGAACTCCACGCCGCGCAGTTCGAGTTCGCCGACCGGCCGCAGCCGGGTGACGGGCGCGAGGGGCGGTGCGACGCTCGGTTCGGTGGTGAGGACCTCGTCGACGCGCTCGGCGCACACCTCCGCGCGCGGCACCTGGAAGAAGACGAAGGTGCTCATCATCACGGACATGAAGATCTGCATCGCGTAGTTGAGGAACGCGGTCAGCGCGCCCACCCGCATGTCCCCGCCATCGATGCGGTGCCCGCCGAACCACAGGATGGCCACGCTGGAGACGTTCATGACCAGGGTGACGAGCGGGAACATCCAGGCGATGATCCGCCCGACCCGCATCGACGCGTCCTTGAGGTCCGTGTTGGCCTCGTCGAACCGCTCCTGCTCATGCCGGTCCCGGACGAACGCGCGGATCACGCGAATGCCGGTGATCTGCTCGCGCAGCACCCGGTTGACCCGGTCGATGCGCCCCTGCATGGAGCGGAAGACCGGGCCCAGCGCGCGCGAGACGAGCACCAGGACCACGGCCAGCACCGGCACCATGACCAGCAGCAGCGCGGACAGCGGCACGTCCTCGCCGAGCGCCAGCACGATCGAGCCGACGCACATGAACGGCGCCGAGACCAGCAGCGTGAACACCATCAGGACCAGCATCTGGATCTGCTGGACGTCATTGGTCGAGCGGGTGATCAGGGACGGCGCGCCGAACCGCCCGACCTCCCGCACCGAGAAGGACTGCACCCGCCGGAAGACGGCGCCGCGCACGTCCCGCCCGAGAGCCATCGCGGTCCGCGCGCCGACGAACACCGCTCCGGCCGCGCACACGATCTGCGCCAGGGTGATGGCGAGCATCCGCCCGCCGGCGGAGAGGATGTAGCCGGTGTCGCCGGCCAGTACGCCGTCGTCGATGATGTCGGCGTTCAGGGCCGGCAGATAGAGGTTGGCGAGTGTCTGCACCAGTTGCAGCACGACGATGATCGCGATGGGGCCGCGGTACGGGCGCAGGTGCGCCCGCAGCAGCCCGGTGAGGTGGGGCGGGGTCATCTCGGGTCTTCTCCGCTCGTACGGATCGGGGGCGTGCAGGGGGTCTCCGGGGCGGCCACCGGCCGTACGGACGTCGGGCCGTACGGGCTGTCAGGCCGTACGGGCGTGAGCCGCTGTACGGGCATCGGGCCGTACGGGCGCGAGTCGCTGTACGGGCATGAGCAGCCGCTGTACGGGCGCCAGTTGACGTACGGCCGGTGGCCGCCGTACGGGCCTCAGCCGCCGTACGGGCGGATGGCCCGCGCCGCCAGCAGGGCCCGCGCCCACCAGCCGATCTGGTCGAGCATGGCCTTGGCGGCGGCGGACGCCGCCGCGCCGTCCTTGTGGCTGCCGTCCTCCTCGAACTGGCCCCAGGGCATGTGGAAGCTGACCGTGTCGCGCACGGTGACCGCGTGCACCTCGGCGAAGACCGGGCGCAGGTGTTCGACGGCGCGCAGGCCGCCGGAGAGGCCGCCGTAGGAGACGAAGCCGACGGGCTTGGCCTGCCACTCGGCGTTGTGCCAGTCGATGAGGTTCTTGAGGGGCGCCGGGTAGCTGTGGTTGTACTCGGGCGTCACGACGACGAAGGCGTCGGCGGCGGCCAGGCGCGGGGTGACGGCGGCCAGCGCGGCGGCGGCCTCGGGGCCGGGTTCGCCGCTGAGGTTCGCCGGCAGCGGGGTCTCGGCCAGGTCGATGACGTGCGTCTCGACGTCGTCGCGGCGCGCGGCCTGGGCGATGAACCAGTTGGCGACGGTGGGGCCGAAGCGGCCCTCACGGGTGGAGCCGATGATCACGGCGAGGCGGTAGGGGCGCTCGGGCGTGGTGGTCATGGCAGGTCCTTCCCTCGGTGTGCAAGGCGGCGGGGTCGCCGTAGGAAGGAGCCTCCAACTTAAACAATGGTTGAAGTCAAGCTACGCTGGCCACCATGACCCAAGTCCCCTGGCAGGCACGAGAACTGACCGTCGGCGAACTGTCCGAGCGCAGCGGCGTCCCCGCCTCCGCGCTCCGCTTCTACGAGCGCCAGGAGCTCATCAACAGCCGCCGCACCAGCGGGAATCAGCGCCGCTACACCCGCGACACGCTGCGCCGCGTCGCCTTCGTCCGGGTCTCCCAGCGGCTGGGCATCCCGCTCGCCACCATCCGCGGCGCCCTCGCCATGCTCCCCGAGAACCGCACGCCCACCCGCGAGGACTGGGCGCGGGTCTCCGAGTGCTGGCGGCAGGACCTGACCGAACGCATCGAGCAGATGACGAAGCTCCGCGACCACCTGACCGACTGCATCGGCTGCGGCTGCCTGACGATCGACCGGTGCATCCTCACCAACCCCGGCGACCGTCTCCAGGCGGAGGGCCCGGGGCCGCGCAGGCTCATCGGCTAAGACTCCAGCGGAGTTCACCATTCCTGCTGGTGAGAGGCTTCATTTCCAGCCTGGCGAGCTGACGGGGCTTGAGGAGCGTGTTCGGGGTGGTCGGCTGGATTGCGGCTGCGCCGCCGATAGTGACAGCGTCGGGCGATGCCCTGGTGGTGCCTGCGCCACGGGGACCACATCGACGCACGAGGGCCATCGACCAGCGGGCCGGAACGCCCCGCTGCCGGCAGGTGCCGGATCTGCCACGGTGAGGGGCACCGGACCGGCCGAGTCGATTCGGTGCCCCCTTTCGATCTCGGCCGCGACCATGACCGCCAGGAAGGCGTGGGCGAGCCTCGCCCAGGTGAGTGCCGACAGCCGCGGGCCTTTTCACACCATCGCCGCACGATCGACGCTCCCACGCCACGTCGGGGGCCTGGCCGAAGAGGTAGCCGATGCTCGGGACGCTCACTGTGTGCTGCGGTTTGGGCACGGTGAGCGCGTAATCGACGCCGACTTGCTCCAGCAGGCCACGAAAGCGCCACTCCTGCCCGTAGGCTGCATCGGCAGTCGCCCAGGCGATGGGCAGCGCAGAGGCCGGCCCCCGCAGCACCACCTGCTCGGCAAGCTCGCCCTTGGTGGCGAAGCCGCGCTCCTCAGGGATCTTCGCCGCCCGGCACCGCTGCCGGCCGTCCAGGTCTTGGGCAGGTACAGCTCCCGGTCCACCAGCGCCTGGCCTCGGGTGGTGGCGTAGGCGGCAGAAGTGCCGACCTGGCAGTTCGAACCGACCACTGATACGCAAGAAGGTCTCAGCAGGGACCACTGGCAATGCCGGTCCGAGCGGAGCCACCAGGCGCATGGCTTCCCACCGCACCCCGCCCGATGGTGTGCCGGACGGGCCCGCGCGCCATAATCGAGACATGGCCATGATGTCCTCCCCTGCCCCGGCGCCGACCGCCTCTGACGTACTACGCGCGCGCTACACCAACCGGCTCCCTATCCGGCTGGAGGACCTCGACGGCCCCGCCCACGGCCCCGTCGACCTGCCACTGCACGTGGTCTGGTCGGGGCGGCGCTCCTTCGATCTCGACCGTCCCAGAGCGCGGATGGGGTTGTACCGCACGGTCCTGGCCGAGGGACAACGCGACGACCTGGTCGCCTACCTCAATCCACACCTGCTGATCTGCCAGTGGCCCGTACTGCGGACCCTGATCAGCCGCCCGATTCGTGACGTGTGGGAAGCGGCCTTCCCCGAACTCACCGCCACGGCCGCGACCGCTGCATGAACCTGACCGACCTGCACCGTCGGCTGCTGGCCGACGTGCTTGCCATCGGCACGCCCTATCCTCTGGTCATCACCGGCGGCTACGCCGTCCAGGCCCACGGCCGGTAGACCGACTCAGCCAGGACCTCGACGTGGCCACCGAGACGCCCGTGCCTATGGACGAGATCATCCGCACTGTCAGCACCGGTCTGGCCGAGCGCGGCTGGGGCGTACAGCAGATCGAGACCGACCCGCTCTCCGGCCGGCTCATCATCACCGAGCCGTGCACCGGCGAGGAATGCGAGATCGATGTCCTCAAAGAGGCCTTCTGGGCCCCGCCCGCTGTCACCGAGTACGGATTGGTCCTCTCCCTCGACGACGTGATCGGCACCAAGGTCCGCGCCCTGGCCGATCGCGGCACCGTCCGCGACCTCATCGACGTCCACGCCGCCTCCCGCCACCGCACCACCACGGACCTCGAAGCCCTCGGCCGCCGCCACGCACGCCTGCCCTTCAGCCTCCAGGACCTGCGCGACCGGCTCATCGGCGCCGAATGGTGGGACGACGAGGACTTTGCCGCCTACGGCCTGACTCCCGGCCAGCTCACCGACCTGCGAACGTGGGCACTCGCCTGGGCCAGCGTCCTGGACACCCGCCTGCACGCCGCCGACGAACCCGACGACCGATAGTCAATACCCCGGCTTGCCGCCACCAAGCAGGCGGGCGGAGCAACGGGCGCGGTGACCTCTCCGACCTGGACATACAGTGTCGGCCGGGCAGCGGGCCGCCCAGAAGGCAGGCCAGTCGTCTGCGGTCACGCTCCAGGCCCTCCAGGCCCTCCAGGCCCTCCAGGCCCTCCAGGCCCTCCAGGCCCTCCAGGCCCTCCAGGCCCTCCAGGCCCTCGGCCTGTCCGCGGCGCTGCCCTCCGCGATAAGCCCCAGCCGGGCCATCGCGTCCGGGGAGCCGGCCTTGGCTGCCTGGCGGTACAAGCTCTCGATCTTGGGCAACTGCGTCACACCGCCTTGCGACGAGGCACTGCGCTCCAGCCGGTAACCGTCACGGTATGTCTCGCCGGCATCCGTTGACCCACTGTGCTGGGCGTGGTGGCGCGGTGTCCAGAGGGGGACGGTGCGGACGTTATCGGGCGGCGCTCCGGAGCCTGGGGAACCGCCGGCCGAGGCGATCGTGTGCGAGCCCGAGCCGTACGTCTGACGCCAACGGTGCGGCTGCGCCTGCGTCTTTGGCCTGAGTTTTCCCGACGCGGCAAGACTCGGCCCGGACCGTCATGTCCCGGCACCCCAGCGGTCCCGACTGGCTTCTCCGAACGCGCCGATTCTCACAGAGCGTCATTGGCCAGGGGGATTTACACGGCTTCTCACCGGCCGGCCCGCCGCCAAACGGCCGGCCAAGAGCCGGCGGAAGCGCCCCGGCGGGGCCGCGTGCCCCGCGGCCCCGCCGGGATCAGAAGACGTCCGGGCACCAAGGGCGGCGCGACGTGCGCAGCAGGGCGTCCGCCGTCGCCGCGGCGCCGGGGCGCTCCTCCGTCACGCGGCCCAGCGCGGCGAGCCGGGCCGCCGACTCGTCGCCCAGGTACAGGGCGCCCAACTCCCCGGCGTCCAGGGTCAGATCGGGCGAGCGCGTCGTCGGGGCGCAGGTCGCGCCGTCGGGGGAGGCGTCCAGGAGGAAGCGGCCGGAGGCGAGGCCCGCGGGGTCGGCGACGTCGAGGACCATGGCGGCCGACGCCCCGTACGTACGGGCCTGGAGCAGCCGCGGCACGTCCAGCGGCCGGAGCCACAGGTAGTCGGCGTGGGTGGTGACGCGGGCCGCGCGCGGGTCGCCGAGCAGCAGCGGGAGCAGGTCGTCGGGGGCGCGGTGGCCGCTGCGCACCGTGGTGATCCAGTCGACGGACAGCACGAAGTGCCACAGGGCGCGCTCGGCCGCCGGGGAGGCGGCGAGCAGACTGCGCACGACCGCCGTGTTGTCCGGCAGCTTGCCGTTCCAGCGCTCCTCGACCTTGTACGAGAGCAGGCCGTCGACCGTGCCGTCCGGGCCCCGGTAGAGGACGTAGAACGGTTCCTGCCACGGCTCGTCCGAGGAGGTGGAGGCCATGGCGCCGGTCTCCGTCCGCCACCAGCGCTCGGTGCGGTTGATCCATCCGGGCCGTACCGCGCGGAGCCGCTCGTGCAGCGCGGGGCCGTGTTCCCGTACGGCCTCGGGGTCCGCGAAGTCCACCCGGCCGCCGTCCGCGGGGCCCGCGTACCGCCGGTCGAGACCGGCGCGCGCGACGTCGACCTCCCACTCGGTGATCCAGGTGGCCGGGCCGAAGCCGTACCGCCCGTAGATCGGGTACTCGGCGGCTATCAGCGTCGCGATCGCGTCGCCGCGCTCCTTGGCGGCCCGCAGGTCGGTGTCCATCATGCGGCTGAGCAGCCCGCGGCGGCGGTGCGTCGGCGACACCGTCACATTGCTGACGGCGTTGGCCGGCACCGCCGCGCCGCCGACCGCCGTGAGCTGCTGCGCGAAGCTGCGGAACGTGCCCACGCAGCGGCCCGCGCCGCCCGCGGCGCCCGTTTCGAACGCCCCCTGGGTGCGGTCGGGATCGATGCCCGCCAGCCGGACCTCGGCCTCCTCCTTGGAGACCGTCGGGCGGCGCAGGAAGCCGACGTGCATGGCTTGGCACCAGTCCGGGACGTCGGACGCGCTGATCGTGCGGACCTCAAGACTCATGGGCCCAAGCTAGGCGGCGGCCGTCCGGGCCCGCACGCGATTTATCCGCGGTCCGGTGCGGCCGCGGTCCGGCGTGATCACGGTCCGGTGCGGCCACGCTCCGGCGTGATCACGGTCCGGTGCGGCCGCAGTCCGGTGTGATCACGCTCCGGCGCGGCCACGCTCCGGCGCGGCCGCGGTCCAGCGGTGTCAGAACGTGGCGCGGATCTCGCCCACCCGCTCGCCGCCGCCGTGCAGCGGGGCGTCGCCGATGCGGGCGACGACGGGGGAGTCGACGCCGAGGAGGGTGAGCGCGCGCGCCAGTACGGGGCCGAGCGCCCGTACCGACCCGTCGTCGATCTTGAAGGCGAGCGCCCGGCCGTCCGGCAGCGCCACGGCCTGTACGGCCTCCGCGCCCATCTTCGACAGGGCGCCCGGCACCTCGCGCATCAGCCAGGTGTCGGGGCGGCGGGTGCCGGCCACGTACTCGGGGTGGGTGCGCATCGCGTCCGCGACCCGCCGCTCCGCGCTGTCCGGCGCGGCCAGGACGAAGGAGCGGAAGGCGCGGGCCAGGCCGGTCAGCGTCAGGGACATCAGCGGCGCCCCGCAGCCGTCCGTGCCCACGTGCGCCACGCGCTCGCCGCTGGCCTCCTCGACGACCTGGAGGACCAACTGCTGCAAGGGGTGGCCGGGGGCCAGGTAGGAGTCCAGCGGCCAGCCGTTCGCGGCGCACGCGGCGAGCATGGCCGTGTGCTTGCCGGAGCAGTTCATGGCGACGCGGTCGCGGGCGTGGCCCGCCGCCAGGAACGCCTGCGCCTCGACCGGGTCCAGGGGCAGGTCCGGCGGGGTCTGGAGGTCCTGCTCGGTGAGGTCGAACTCGGCGAGCATCTTGCGCACCAGATCGAGGTGAAACGATTCGCCGGAATGGCTCGCGGCGGCCAGGGCCAGCCGCTCGCCGGACAGCTCCAGCCCGGCCCGCAGCACCGCCGCGGCCTGCATCGGCTTGTTGCTGGAGCGCGGGAAGACCGGTGCGGACACCGCGCCCAGCGCCAGCTCCACACTCCCGTCGGCGGCCAGCACGACCAGCGATCCGCGATGGCGGCCCTCGACGAAACCGGAGCGTACGACCTCGGCGAGGACCGGGGGTATGGCGGCGTCCGCCGCGGGGCTGGAAGAGGTCATCGGGGGCCTTCCGGGGTGTGCGCTGCCCCCGGTGGTCCCGTGGACTTCAGGAGAGCAGATCGTCTACTTGGGCTTCTCCCTCACGGTACCTGCGGGCGATCTCCCCGCCGCAATCGTCCGCCGTGTGCTGCAACTGCTGCCGGCGCCGCGAAACCTGCTGCTCATAGCGGACCAGGCGGCCCATCGCGGCGTGCAGCTCCTGGTCCGTACGGGCCTCCAGGTCGGACAGCTCGACCTCCGAGAGCATGTCCTCGGCCAGCCGCCGGAACTCCTCGCTGTGCGGCATGCCGAGCGTCACATGCCGGGCCGAGGAGCGGTGGGCGGACGGCACGTCCGCGAGGATCTCCGACAGCCGGTCGACCACCGGCGAACGGGGCGCCGCGCGCCGGGCCAGCTCGGCCCGCAGGATGTCGATGCGGCCCTGGAGCAGCCGCCGTACGTAGCTGAGGTCGGCCTCGTCCTGCTGGGCGTCGCGGCGCAGCGTGCGCAGCTCGGCGAGGCGCAGCTCGGCCAGCTCCCGCACCGGCCTGTCGGCCAGTCTCCCGGAGCGCTGGATCGGGGGTCTGGGCTGCAATGCTTCGCTCTGGAGCATGAGGCCGTCCTCGGTACGAGCCGCGATGGCGCGGCCGGTGGTGGAGCGGGCAGTGGATGCGGGGCCGGGTGTCTGCCCGGCGCCGGGTGTGATCATGCGTTTCCGTCCCCTCGGGCGGTGCGCGACCAGGTCACGTTGCCCACATAACGCACCGCCTGCACGCATCGTGCCACTCTGGGCGCCCCCGTCGCAGGGCCTCTGCACCCGAACGGCCCCGGACGGCCCTACGGACCGACCGAGGCATCATGGTCGGCATGCGTGCTGTGGTGCAGAGGGTGGACGGGGCGAGCGTCGTCGTGGACGGCGAGACGGTCGGCGAGATCGTGGGCCAGGGACTGTGCGTACTGGTCGGCGTCGGCCACGAGGACACGCCGGAGAAGGCCGAGCGGCTGGCCCGCAAGCTCTGGTCCGTACGCGTCCTGGAAGACGAGAAGTCCTGCTCGGACGTCGGGGCGCCGCTGCTGGTGATCTCCCAGTTCACCCTCCTCGGTGACGCCCGGAAGGGACGCCGGCCCACGTGGAACGCCGCCGCGCCCGGCGAGGTCGCCGAACCGCTGGTGGACGAGGTCGTGGCGCGGCTGCGCGCGCTGGGCGCGCGGGTGGAGACGGGCCGCTTCGGAGCGGACATGAAGGTCTCGCTCACGAACAACGGGCCGTTCACTGTGCTGATCGAGGTCTGAAGAACGGAAACGCGCAATTTCGCACCTCATCGCGAGGTGCGAAATGACGCGGCCCCGGTCGACCTACGGCTCTACGACCACTTCCTGCGCCGCCGCCGTCTCGTCCGCGATCAGCGCGGCATCGACGGGCACGTTCCGCTTCACCAGGGCGAGCGCGATCGGCCCCAGCTCGTGGTGGCGCGCGGACGAGGTGACGAACCCCAGCGGACGCCCTTCCGGACCGTCCGAGGCCAGCCGCACCGGCGCGCCGTGCGCGGGCAGCGTCACCTCGCTGCCGTCGAGGTGCAGGAAGACCAGCCGCCGCGGCGGCTTGCCCAGGTTGTGCACCCGCGCCACCGTCTCCTGGCCGCGGTAGCAGCCCTTCTGGAGGTGCACGGCGCCGCCGATCCAGCCCAGCTCGTGCGGGATGGTGCGGTGGTCGGTCTCCAGGCCGAGGCGGGGCCGGTGGCCCTCGACGCGCAGCGCCTCGTACGCGAGCGACCCGGCGGCCGGGCCGTGTTCGGCGGCGAACTCCTCCAGGCCGGGCCGGGGCAGGAACAGATCGCGGCCGTGCGGGGTCTCACGCACCGGCACGCCGTCCGGCACCGCGGTGATCGAGCCCGCCGGGAGGTACACCAGCGCGAAGTCGGCGGTGCGGTCGGCGACCTCGACCCGGTAGAAGAACTTCATGCTTTCCAGATAGGCGATCAGCGCCTCCTGGGTGCCGGGCTCCAGATGCATCCACGTCGTCTCGCCGTCGTCCACGAGGTAGAGGGCGTGTTCGATGTGGCCGTTGGCGGAGAGGATCAGCGCCTCCGTGGCCTGTCCGGCCGGGAGATCGCTGACGTGCTGGGTGAGGAGCAGGTGCAGCCAGGCCAGGCGTTCGGCTCCGGTGACGGTGACCACCGCGCGGTGCGAGAGGTCCACGAAACCGGAGCCGTCGGCGAGCGCGCGCTGCTCGCGGAACAGGTCGCCGTAGTGGGCGGCGACTTCTTCGTCGGGGCCCTCGCCAGGGACGGCTCCGGGCAGCGACAGCAAAGGGCTCTTCATACCGCCAAGCCTACGACTCGGCGGCGGCGGCCTTCCCGGCGCACCACTCGGCGCACTACTCGGCGGCGGCGGCTTTCCCGGCGCACTTCGCGCACTGCCCGAAGATCGCGAAGTGCTTCATGTCCGTATCGAACCCGAAGGTCGCGCGCAGCGTCTCGGTGAACGGCTCCGCGACCGAGAGATCGGCCTCGATCACGTCCGTGCAGTCCCGGCAGACCAGGTGGATGTGGTGGTGCCGGTCCGCGAGGTGGTACGTGGGCGCGCCGTGCCCGAGGTGGGCGTGGCTGACCAGGTTCAGCTCCTCCAGCAGCTCCAGCGTCCGGTAGACGGTGGAGATGTTGACGCCCCCGGCGGTGCGCCGCACCTCGGTGAGGATGCCGTCGGGTGTCGCGTGCTCCAGTCTGTCCACGGCCTCCAGCACGAGCTGGCGCTGGGGGGTCAGCCGGTACCCGCGCTTGCGGAGATCGCTCTGCCAGTCGGTGTCCACCACGCCGTCCAGTGTAGGCAGCCTCAGCCCGCGCGGACCCCCTTCAAGTAGTCGGCCAGCGCGGCGATGGCGGACGGGTTGCGGGGGCTCTCCACCAGGTCGACGTAGTCGAGGACGAAGACGCGGTGGTTCTTGACGGCCTTGACGTTCGCCAGCGGCGGGTAGGACATCAGGAACTTCTTCTTCTGCTCGGCGCTGGGCGTGCCGTAGTTGTTGACCAGGATGACCTCGGGGTCGCGGTCGACGACCGTCTCCCAGCTCACGGTCGCCCAGGTGTCCTTGAGGTCCGCCATCACGTTCTCGCCGCCGGCCTTGGTGATGATGTCCTGCGGCCCCGCGTACGCGCCCGCCGTGAACGGCTTGTCCTGGCCGGAGTCGTAGAGGAAGACGGACGGGCGGTGGCCGTCCTTCGGCAGCTTGGCCTGGGCGTCGGCGACCTGCTTCTTGAAGTCCGCGACGAGCTTGTCCGCCCGGTCCTCGACGTCGAAGACCTTCCCCAGCGTCGTCAGGTCCGCGTAGAGGGCCTCCAGCGGCGGCATCACGCCGCGCGACGTGCCCGAGGAGCCGTTGCGGCAGGACTCGGTCAGCACGTACGAGCCGATGCCGAGCTTCTTGAGGCCGGCGGGCGTGAAGCCGTCGCCCTCGCCGAAGCCGTAGTTCCAGCCCGCGAAGACCAGATCGGCCTTCGCGTCGAGGACCAGCTCCTTGTTGATCTCCTTCTTGGACAGCCACTTGACCTTCTTGTAGCCGTCCTTCCACGGGACGTCCTCGCGGCTGGTCTTGTAGTCGGGCGCCACGTACCCGGCCATGTGGTCCTCCAGGCCGAGCGCGAACATGATCTCGGCTATGCCCACGTCGTTGGTCACCACCCGCTGCGGCGCCTTGTCGTACGTCGTCTTCTGGCCGCAGTTCTCCACGGTCACCGGGTAGTGGCCCGAGCCCTTGGCCGCCTTGTCCCCCGGTTTTCCGGCCGACGTGCCGGAGTCGGAGGAGCCGACCTCGGCGCCGCAGCCGGTCAGGGCGAGGGCGAGGACCGCGACGGCGGCGGTTGCTGCGCGAGCGTGCATGGCGGGGGACGTCCTTCTGGTCATGGGGTGGGGAGGCGGTCGAAGAGCAGCTGCGGGGCGCCGGACTCCGGGTGCGGGACGCGGTGCGCCCGTACCCCGAAGACCTCGGCGAGCAGCTGGGGCGTCAGCACCTCGTGCGGCGGCCCCGAGGCCACGATCCGCCCGCGCGCGATGACGTACAGCACGTCGCAGTGGCCGGCGGCCAGGTTCAGGTCGTGCAGCGCGGCCAGCACCGTCAGCCCGCTGTCGCGCACCAGCGACAGGACCTCCAGCTGCTGGGCGATGTCGAGGTGGTTCGTCGGCTCGTCCAGGACCAGCACCTGCGGCTCCTGGGCCAGCGCGCGGGCGATCAGCACCCGCTGCTTCTCACCGCCCGACAGGGTCAGGAAGCCGCGGTCGGCCAGATGGCCCGCGCCGACCCGGGCGAGCGCCGCCACGCAGGCGGCGGCGTCGGCGGCGGTGGCGCGCGCGACGGCCTTCTGGTGCGGCAGCCGCCCCATGGCCACCACCTCGCCGGCCGTGAAGTCGAACTCGTTCACCGACTCCTGCGGCAGCGCCGCCAGGGCCCGCGCCCCTTCCCGTACGTCCATGGCGTGCAGCTCCGCGCCGTCGAGCCGAACGGCGCCGGCGGCCGGGCGCAGCGCCCGGTAGACGCAGCGCAGCAGGGTCGACTTGCCGCTGCCGTTGGGGCCGACGAGGCCGACGAGCTGTCCGCTGTCGGCCCGTAGCGTGATGTCCTCGACGATGCGGGCGCCCGCTATCGCGACCGAGAGGTCCTCGACGTCCACGCGCATCAGGCGCCTCCGAAGGTGTAGCCGCGGCGGCGCATCAGCAGCACGAAGCAGGGCACGCCCACGACGGCCGTGATGACGCCGATGGGAAGTTCCACGGGCGCGAGCAGTACCCGGGAGAGGATGTCCACCCACACCAGCAGCACGGCCCCGAGGAGCGGGGCCACCGCCAGCACCCGGCGGTGGTCGGCCCCCACCAGCATCCGGGTGATGTGCGGGACCATCAGCCCGACGAAGCCGATCGCGCCGCTGACGGCGACCACGGCCCCGGTGACGCCCGCCGCGGTCACGAACAGCTGCTTGCGCAGCCGCCCGGCGTCCACGCCGAGGGCGGCGGCCGTCTCGTCGCCCATGGCCAGGGCGTTCAGCCGGCGCGCGGACCAGGCGAGGTGCGCGAGCCCGGCCAGTACGGCGCCGGCCGCGATCGGCAAGGAGTCCCAGCTGGCCCCGCCCAGGCTGCCCAGCAGCCACATCATCGCGGACCGGGCGGCCTCGGCCCGGTCGGAGCTGAAGACCATCAGGGTGCTGATCGCCGAGAAGCCGTAGTACATGGCGGTGCCGGTCAGCACGAGGCGCAGCGGGGTGAGGCCCTGCGGGGTGCGGGCCGCCGCGTAGACGAG
Source organism: Streptomyces sp. NPDC044033 (assembly GCF_056434425.1). Classification (NCBI taxonomy): domain Bacteria; kingdom Bacillati; phylum Actinomycetota; class Actinomycetes; order Kitasatosporales; family Streptomycetaceae; genus Streptomyces; species Streptomyces sp. NPDC044033. Next base: position 81,801 of record NZ_JBWKFF010000004.1, read on the forward strand.
CGCCATCGCGGCGAGCGCCGAGACGAACGCCGCCACCGACAGCGCCCAGATGCCCAGCGCCCCCAGCGCACCGAAGATCAGCACGGCGTTGGCGCCGACCGCGGCCCCCGAGGAGATGCCCAGCACGAAGGGGTCGGCGAGGGCGTTGCGGACCATGGCCTGGACGGCGACCCCGATGGCGGAGAGCCCGGCGCCGACGACGGCGGCCAGCAGCGCGCGCGGGAAGCGCAGCTCCCACACGATCGTGTAGGCGGAGAGTTCGTCGGGCGTGATCGTCCCGCCGGTCAGCCCGGCCCGCAGATAGCGCAGCACCTCGCCCCAGGTGAGGTCGGAGTTGCCCAGCTCCACGCCGCAGACCAGCGACAGGAGCAGTCCCACCGCGAGCATGGTGATCAGCGGCGGCAGGGGCAGGCGGCGCGGTGGGGGCGGGCCGGGCGCGGTACGCGCCATGTCGGCCGGGGAGGTGGTCGCCACGGGGGAGTCGGTCGCCTTCGCCTCGGGCCGCTTCCGTGCGTACGGAGAGGCTGCCCCGAGCGGCGCTCGTCCGGGCGGCGTCCCCTCGCAGTCCGCGGCGAGTTGTCAGGAGCTGTGGCCACCGCGGGTGATCGGGCTCGCGCTGCCGTGTCGTCGTACGCGGCAGCGCCCACCGTTGCGGGTCAGCGCCGGATTCTCACCGGACTTTCCCCGCGGGGCCGTGATCTTGGGCTGGTACGGAGCCCTGACTTGTGCGAAGCCCGGGCCGGTACGGAGCCCTGGTCTACTTGAAGAAGGCGATGCCGTCGTCGGGCAGGTCCTTCAGGTCCTTCGCCCACTCACTCGGGTCGACGACCTTCTTCAGGTGCGCCGACATGTACGGGCGCAGCGGCACGTCCGGCGTGGACTTCTCGCCCACCCACATGAGGTCGCTGTTGACGTAGCCGTAGAGCCGCTTGCCGCCGCTGTACGGGCCGGCCGCGGCGGTCCGCGCGATGGCGTCGGTGACCAGGTCGATCTGCGGCTTCTGGTCGGCCAGCTCGCCGTACCAGATCTCCACCACGCCCTGGTCGCGGACCATGACGACCTCGACCTTGCGGTCCTTGTCGATGCGCCAGTAGCCGGACTCGGTCTCCAGCGGCGCGACCTTCTTGCCCTCGCTGTCGAGCGTCCAGCTGTGCGAGACGTACTCCAGGAAGTCGCGGCCGTCGTGGGTGAAGGTCACTTCCTGGCCGAAGTTGCACTTCTCGGTGCCGGGGAATTCGGCGACGCCGGCTCCCTCCCAGTTGCCGAGGAGGAAGGCGAGGGGCACGAGGTCCGGGTTCAGGTCGGACGGGATCTCGATCATTGGCTCAGACGATCTGTAGGCGGGGGGAAGGGGATCAGCGCTGGCCCTGGTACAGCTTCTTCACGGACAGGCCGGCGAAAGCGATGACGCCGACGGCGACCAGGACCAACAGGGTGGTGAAGAATGCCTCAAGCACGAGCGCGCTCCTAGGGCGGAGAGTGAGGGTGTACGGACCGTGCCCGAGTCTAGTCGCCGACGATCGCGGCGGCGCTGTGAGGTCCGCCGCGTCCCCGGGCCGGCTGTGGTAGGCCGGGCGTCCGCGGGGCCCGCGCCCTTCTAGAGTGGGGCCATGGCGAAGAAGCTCGTGATCAAGGTGACGGCGGGCGCGGACGCGCCCGAGCGGTGCTCGCAGGCGTTCACGGTGGCGGCGGTCGCCGTCGCGAGCGGCGTCGAGGTGTCGCTGTGGCTGACGGGCGAGTCGTCGTGGTTCGGCCTGCCGGGGCGGGCGGCCGAGTTCGAGCTGCCGCACGCCGCGCCGCTGCCCGACCTCATCGAGGGCATCACGGCGGGCGGCGGGACGATCACGGTGTGCACGCAGTGCGCGGCGCGCCGGGACATCGAGGAGAAGGACCTGATCGGGGGCGCCAGGATCGCGGGCGCGCAGGTCTTCGTCAGCGAGATCATGGGCGACGGCGTGCAGGCGCTCGTGTACTGACGGCTTATGACGCCGTAATAAACGCGGACCGGCGTCAGCGGTGGCCCTTGCCGTCCAGCTCGTCCCACCAGTGGTCGGACTGCTTGTCCCCGGTGGGCGCGGACGGGCCGGGCGGCTCGTCCCACCAGCGGTCGTCGGGGCCCTTGCGGTTCGCGACGATCGCGGCGACGGGCGGGATCACCATCGCGACCAGGCACATGCCGACCGCGGCGGGGACCGACCAGATGCGTACGACGCCCCACGCCAGGACGAACAGCGCGATGCACGTGCCCATCATGGCGAAGTACCGGTGCCGCCTTCGCGCGTACATGCCTCCACCGTACGACCGGGGGCCGGGCGGCGCGAAGGGCCGCACCCCGCCAAGGCGTCCAACCCCGGGGTGCGGCCCTCCGGCCGTGCGTGCGCCGTCTCGTAGGGCGGCTGCGCCTCAGGCCGCTGTCAGACCGCGATGGCGACCTCGGCGAGACCGCCGTGCTGGGCGACGACGGTGCGGTCGGCGGTGGCGCCCGGCACCAGCGCGCGCAGCGTCCAGGTGCCCTCGGCCGCGTAGAAGCGGAACTGTCCGGTCGCCGAGGTGGGCACCTCGGCGGTGAACTCGCCGGTGCTGTCCAGCAGTCGGACGTATCCGCTGACGGGCTCGCCGTCGCGGGTCACCGAGCCCTGGATGGTGGTCTCACCGGGCTTGATGGTGGCCGCGTCCGGGCCGCCGGCCTTTGCTCCACACATATGGGGTCCTTGAGAGTAGAGGGGGCTGGGGGAAAAGCGGGGAGAGCGCTGCTCAGTTGGCGCCGAGCTCGATCGGGACGCCGACGAGGGAGCCGTACTCGGTCCACGAGCCGTCGTAGTTCTTGACGTTCTGCTGGCCGAGCAGCTCGTGCAGCACGAACCAGCTGTGGGCGGAGCGCTCGCCGATGCGGCAGTACGCGATGGTGTCCTTGGCCAGGTCGACGCCGGCCGCCTCGTAGATCTCCTTCAGCTCGGCGTCGGAGCGGAAGGTGCCGTCGTCGTTGGCCGCCTTCGACCACGGGATGTTGCGGGCGCTCGGGATGTGGCCGGGGCGCTGGGACTGCTCCTGCGGGAGGTGGGCCGGGGCGAGCAGCTTGCCGCTGAACTCGTCGGGGGAGCGCACGTCGACCAGGTTGAGCTCGCCGATCGCGGCGACGGCGTCGTCGCGGAAGGCGCGGATGGAGGAGTCCTGCTCCTTGGCCTGGTACGCGGTCCGCGCGCGGGTCGGCACCTCGGCGACCAGGTCCCGGGAGTCGAGCTCCCACTTCTTGCGGCCGCCGTCGAGGAGCTTGACGTCCTGGTGGCCGTAGAGCTTGAAGTACCAGTAGGCGTAGGACGCGAACCAGTTGTTGTTGCCGCCGTAGAGGACGACCGTGTCGTCGTTGGCGATGCCCTTCGCGGACAGCAGCTCCTCGAAGCCGGCCCGGTCCACGAAGTCGCGGCGCACCGGGTCCTGGAGGTCCTTCTTCCAGTCGATCCGTACGGCGTTCTTGATGTGGTTCTTGTCGTACGCCGAGGTGTCCTCGTCGACCTCGACGATGACCGTCTTCGGGTCGTCGATGCGGGCCTGGACCCAGTCGGCGTCGACCAGGACGTCGCTGCGGCTCATATTTTCTCCTCCGGGGCAGTTGCGGCGGTGCGGGCGGTGCGGGTGCGCGAGGGAGCGCGCGGCGGCACGGATACGCGGCGGCACGGGTACGGCGCGGCGCTGAGCGTCGGGCCGTCAGAGCCGAGGAAAAACGGGAGGTCGGCGTCCCGTCAGGCGCTGCGACAGAGCATGGCGGCGACGCGGCACAGGTCGACTGCCCGCCGCTTCGTGAGATCCGCCTGTCGCTTCATGGGACCGATCGTAGGGACGGACGGGCGCGCATGTCACCGGGGTGTCGGATGCTGAGACACAATGGTCCGAAATATGGGACGCGTGGGCGATACATGTGGCGGGGAAGATGCCGTACGGCCCGTACGGACGTCTGTACGGGCCTCCCGCGCGCGGCTCTTCTGCCGTACGGACGCGGGCGTCTCGCTGCGTGGACGCGGCCCCGCGGGTCCGGCGGGGCCGCTGCCGGTGACCGGCCGGGCGGCGCCGAGCGGCGCCGGGCCGGCTCCGCTCAGCCCGCCAGCTCCACGTGGGAGCCGGTGACCGAGATGTCCATGCCGTCCTCGGTGGTGGTGATCTTGTCGAGCTTGAGCCCCCGGGGCAGCCCGTCGATCTGCCGGTCGAAGTCGATCTTCTTGCGGATCAGGCCCTCCAGGCCCGGGATCTCCTGGCCCGGCACGCTGTCCGCGTGCAGCCGGATGGTGTTCCCGCCGACCACCGTGACGGTCGACAGCACGCTGCGCTCCACGGTGTGCCCGAGCACCGGGACGCCCGCGCTGACCTTCACCTGGCTCTTGCCGTCCTTGTCGCGACCGCCGTAGGAGACGTGTACGCCGGTGTCGGCGGCCTTGGTGAGGTCCGCGTAGGAGATGTGGGCGGAGCCCGTGGCGGTGTCGGCGGTGGCGGACGAGAAGCTGCTGTTGATCTTCACGTCGTGCAGCGACGCGTCGAGCTTCGTGACCCGGATCGAGTGGCCGCCCGCGCTGGCCGAGACGCCGTCGAGGTTGATGTCGACCTCGTCCAGCTTGGAGTCCGCGACCTGGGTCAGGAACGGGAAGCCCTTGATCGACACATCCGGCGTGGCGCTCAGGTTCTGGCTGCTCTTGATCTTCTTGGCCGCCTCGTTCTCGGCGAAGTAGACCGCGGCGCGGTCGGCCGCCACGAACAAGATGCCCAGCACCACCACGACGATCAGCAGTATTCGCAGTCCGCGCATTGCTCTCCGTGCCCCCACGCTCTAGGTCAGGCCCCCCGCCTGTGCAGTGAGCCTAACCGGAGTGGATCGCGGGTGTGTCCGACGACAGGGCCTACGTCAGTGCGCGGCCGATCACATAGACCACCGGGGCCGCCGCCGCGAGCGGCAGCGCGACGCCCGCGGTCATGTGCACGAACCGCGACGGGTAGTCGTAGCTCGCCACCCGCAGGCCGACCAGCGCGCAGACCCCCGCCGCCGCGCCCAGCAGGGCGCCGGACGGGCCGATGCCGGTCAGCTGCCCGGCCGCGACGCCCGCGCCCGCCGCGGCGACCAGGGCGACGACGGGCGACACCGCCGACGGCAGCGGCAGCGCGCGGGCCAGCACGGCGACCGCGACGGCGACCGCGCCGACCACGACGGCGTCGGAGTCCGCCGCCAGGTGCCCGCCCGCGAGCACCGCCAGGCCCGAGGCCGCCGCGGCGGCCGTGAGCCCGTACAGCCGCTCGTCCGGTGTGCTGCGGCTGCGCAGTTGCAGGACCAGGACCAGGAGGATCCAGACGCCGACCGTGCCGATCAGCACGGTCGGCGCCTGGTCCGCGTCGGTGGCCAGCAGCCCGATGTCGGCGACCAGACCGCCCGCGAACGCGAGCGCGATGCCCTGCCGCGCGGGCCACATGCCGTTGAGCCGGAACCAGCCCGCCGCGGTGACGGCCTGGAGCAGCACCACGGGGACCGCGAGCACCGGCCGCGGCAGCGGCGCCGCCACGGCGAGCAGCAGGGCCAGCACCGCGGTGATCGCGGCGGGCTGCATCCCCGGCGCGGTGATCTGCGACCGGCCCTCGGCGCGGGCCCGCTGCGCGGCGGTCAGCGGAGGCTGCGCCGCCTGCGACGCCTCGGGCGTCTGAGGTACTGGAGGCGTCTGCTGCGGCCGCTGTACGTCCGGGCCTGCGTCCATCGGGGCGTGGCCCGCCGGAGCGGCGGCGTACGGGCCGCCCGGGGCCGCGTACGCACCGGCGGCGGCGTACGTCGCCGAGGGCTGTTCACCGTGCCACGCGGCCTGGCCGGCCGGCGCTTCTTGGTACTGGCCGAGCCCGAGCCCGGTCCCGTACGTGCCGTGCGTCTCGTACTGGCCCTGCCCCCGGCCCTGGCCCTGCCCCTGCTCTGGCGGCAAGGGGCCCGGTCCGCCGTTCTGCGGCGGCGGGCCGCCCGTCTCCGCGGCGGGAGCCTGCGGGGCGGACAGGGTCTGATAGGTCCGGGTGTCCCAGGTCGGGCCCGCCCAGGTCTGGGTGTGCTGCTCCTGTTCCTGGTAACCGTCCTGGTGCGCGGGGTAGTACGGCTGCCGCTGGGCGTGCTGAGGCTGCTGGAACTGCTGGGCTTCCCCAGGCGCGGGCCACGCCTCCGGCTGTTGCTGCCCGTACGGCTGCTCCTGCTGTCCGTAAGGCTCCTGCGGTGCGTACGGCTGCTGCCCGTACGGTTCCTGCTGCCCGTACGGTTCCTGCGGTGCATACGGCTCCTGCTGCCCGTACGACTGCTGCCCGTACGGCTGCTCCTGCTGCCCGTACGGTTCCTGCCGCGCATACGGGTCGTGCTGCCCGTGCGGCTGCTGCTCGTACCGCGGGGGCGGGTGCTGGGGCGGATACGGCTCGTGGGGCCGGTCCGGGTCGTACGGATCGTGCGGCTGGTTGCTCATGGTGCGGGGATCACCCTCCTGCGAAGGGCGGGAGCACCTCGACCGTGCCGCCCTCGGCCAATTGGACCGTTGTGTGGTCGCGCGTGCCGACGGGGTCCCCGTCCACCAGGAACGAGCAGCGCAGCAGCACCCGTGCGAACTCCGGCCGCCCGGTGTGCCGCCGCCGGGCCGCGTCCAGGGCCTCCGCGAGCGTCACAGCCGCGTACGGCTCCTCCGCGGCGCCGGCGGCGGCCTTCGCCGCGGCCCAGTACCGGATGGTTCCGGCCGGTGCCGTCTGTGTCGTCGCCACGGCGACCCCTTTCCGTCAAGTGCCGCTCCCCATGATGACGGGTAGCGGCGGCGGCTCGGTCAGGGCATGGAAAATGACGGGTCGGAACGGCTTCGCCTCGCATATGGTTCCGATGTGTTGGTACGACTACTGAGGGCGTATCTGAGGCCCTACTCCAAACCGATCGCGTTGATCGTGCTGCTGCAACTCGTGCAGACGCTCGCCACGCTGTATCTCCCGACCCTCAATGCCGACATCATCGACGACGGTGTCGTGAAGGGTGACACGGGCTACATCCTGTCCACCGGCGGCTGGATGATCGCCGTCACCGTGCTCCAGATCATCTGCGCTATCGGGGCCGTCTACTTCGGCGCCCGTACGGCCATGGCGGTCGGCCGCGATCTGCGCGGTGCCATCTTCGACCGGGTGCAGTCCTTCTCGGCGCGCGAGGTCGGCGACTTCGGCGCTCCGTCCCTGATCACCCGTACCACCAATGACGTCCAGCAGGTTCAGATGCTGACCCTGATGACATTCACGCTGATGGTCTCCGCGCCGATCATGTGCGTCGGCGGCATCGCCATGGCGCTCAACCAGGACGTGCCGCTGTCCGCGCTGCTGCTGGTCATCGTGCCCGTACTCGGCATCGTCGTGACCCTCATCGTGCGCCGGATGCGGCCGATCTTCCGGGGTGTGCAGGAGCGCATCGACACCGTCAACCGGGTGCTGCGCGAGCAGATCACCGGCATCCGTGTCATCCGCGCCTTCGTCCGGGACGGCCACGAGCGCAAGCGGTTCACGGGCGCCAACGCCGAGCTGATGGACGTGTCCGTACGGGCCGGGCGGCTGATGTCGCTGATGTTCCCGACCGTGATGCTGGTGGTGAACCTGTCCTCCATCGCCGTCCTGTGGTTCGGCGGGCACCGCATCGACAGCGGCGGCATGCAGGTGGGCGCGCTGACCGCGTTCCTCACCTATCTGATGCAGATCCTGATGTCCGTGATGATGGCCACCTTCATGTTCATGATGGTGCCGCGCGCGGAGGTGTGTGCCGAGCGCATCCAGGAGGTCCTCTCCACCGACTCCAGCGTCGTGCCGCCCGTCGAGCCGGTCACGGAACTGCGCCGTGACGGCCATCTGGAGCTGCGGGGCGTGGAGTTCCGCTTCCCCGGCGCGGAGGAGCCGGTGCTGCGGGACGTCGACATCGTGGCGCGGCCCGGCGAGACCACGGCGGTCATCGGGTCGACGGGCAGCGGCAAATCGACGCTGCTCAACCTGGTGCCGCGGCTCATCGACGCCACGGACGGCGCGGTGCTGGTCGACGGCGTGGACGTACGGGATCTGGATCCCGTGACGATGGCCGAGGTGATCGGGCTGGTGCCGCAGAAGCCGTATCTCTTCTCGGGGACGGTGGCTTCGAATCTGCGGTACGGGAAGCCGGACGCGAGTGATGAGGAGTTGTGGCGGGCGTTGGAGACGGCGCAGGCCCGTGACTTCGTGGAGCGGATGGAGGACGGGCTGAACGCGCCCATCTCCCAGGGCGGTTCCAATGTCTCCGGCGGTCAGCGTCAGCGTCTGGCGATCGCCCGTGCGCTGGTCCGGCGGCCGGAGATCTATCTCTTCGACGACTCGTTCTCCGCGCTGGACTACGCCACGGACGCCCGGCTGCGGGCCGCCCTGGCGAGGGACACGGAACGGGCGACGGTCGTCATCGTCGCCCAGCGCGTCTCCACGATCCGCGACGCCGACCGCATCGTCGTCCTCGACGAAGGCCGCGTCGTGGGCACCGGCACCCACACGGAACTCATGGCCGGCAACGACACATACCGGGAGATCGTGCTCTCCCAGCTCACCGAGCAGGAGGCAGCGTGAGTACCCCGGAAAGGCCGGAGAAACCGGAAGGGCCGGTAGAACCGGAAGAACCGAAGGAGACAGAGCAGGAGGGCGAGCCCCGGCGGGGCCCGGCGCCCGCGGCGGGCCCGGCGCGCTTCATGGGCGGGCAGCCCACGGAGCGCTCCATGGACTTCCGCGGCTCCAGCCGCCGGCTGCTGAGCTCCCTGCGGCCCGAGCGCGCGATCATCTCGGTCGCCCTGCTGCTCGGCCTGGTGAGCGTGGCGCTGTCCGTACTGGGCCCGAAGATCCTCGGGCACGCCACCGACCTGATCTTCGCGGGCGTGATCGGCCGGCAGATGCCGGACGGCACGACCAAGGCGGAGGCGGTCGAGCGGGTCCGGCAGCAGGGCAACGGCACCGTCGCCTCCATGCTGAACTCGATGGACTTCACGCCCGGCCACGGCATCGACTTCGGCGCCGTCGGGACGGTGCTGATGTGGGTGCTGCTGATCTACCTCGGCGCGGCCGTCTTCGGTTTCGTCCAGGCCCGGATCGCCACCACCGTCGTCCAGCGGGCCGTCTTCCGGCTGCGCGAGGAGGTCGAGGCGAAGCTCTCCAGGCTGCCGCTGAGCTACTTCGACAAGCAGGCGCGCGGCGAGGTCCTCTCCCGCGCCACGAACGACATCGACAACATCCAGACGACCCTCCAGCAGACGCTCAGCCAGATCGCCGCCTCGCTGCTGACCATCGTCGGCGTACTCGCGATGATGTTCTGGATCTCGCCGCTGCTGGCGCTGGTCGCGCTGGTCACCGTGCCGGTCTCGATCTTCGTCGCGACCCGGATCGGCAAGCGCGCGCAGCCGCAGTTCGTCGCGCAGTGGAAGTCGACGGGCAAGCTCAACGCCCATATCGAGGAGATGTACACCGGCCACTCGCTGGTGAAGGTCTTCGGCCGGCACAAGGAGTCCGCCCAGACGTTCCGCGAGGAGAACGAGGCGCTGTACGCGGCCAGCTTCAAGGCGCAGTTCATCTCGGGGATCATCCAGCCCGCGATGATGTTCATCGGCAACCTCAACTATGTGCTGGTGGCCGTGGTCGGCGGGCTGCGCGTCGCCAGCGGCGCGCTGTCGATCGGCGACGTCCAGGCGTTCGTGCAGTACTCGCGCCAGTTCAGCCAGCCGCTGACGCAGGTCGCCTCGATGGCCAACCTGGTGCAGTCCGGCGTCGCCTCCGCCGAGCGGGTCTTCGAACTGCTCGACGCCGAGGAGCAGTCCCCGGACGCCGCCGAACCGCTGCGCCCGGAGCACGTCCGCGGGCAGGTCGCCTTCGAGGACGTCTCCTTCCGGTACGAGAAGGACCGGCCGCTCATCGACGGCCTGTCGCTGACGGTCCGGCCCGGCCAGACCGTGGCCATCGTCGGTCCGACGGGCGCCGGCAAGACGACCATGGTCAACCTGCTGATGCGGTTCTACGAGGTGAACGGCGGGCGCATCACGCTGGACGGCGTCGACATCGCGAAGATGTCCCGCGAGGAGCTGCGCTCCAACATCGGCATGGTGCTCCAGGACACCTGGCTGTTCGGCGGCACCATCGCGGAGAACATCGCGTACGGGGCCGAGTCCGCCTCGATGGACAAGATCGTGGAGGCGGCGAAGGCCACGCACGTCGACCGGTTCGTACGGACGCTGCCGGACGGCTACGACACGGTGATCGACGAGGAGGGCTCGAACGTCAGCGTCGGTGAGAAGCAGCTCATCACCATCGCGCGGGCGTTCCTGGCCGAGCCCGCGATCCTCGTGCTCGACGAGGCGACCAGCTCCGTCGACACCCGCACCGAGGTGCTGATCCAGCACGCCATGGCGCAGCTGCGGTCGGGCCGTACGAGCTTCGTGATCGCCCACCGGCTGTCCACCATCCGCGACGCCGACCTCATCCTCGTCATGGAGTCCGGCAACATCGTGGAGCAGGGCACCCACGAATCGCTCCTGGAGGCGGACGGCGCGTACGCCCGCCTGTATACGGCCCAGTTCGCGGAACCGGCCGTCGAGGCGAGCTGAGCGCTCGCAGGGTCCGTACGAGCGGGGGAGGCCGGGCAGTCCGGCCTCCCCCGCTTCCGTACGCCTGAAGAGGCGGCGGCGGGGGGTTTGTGCCCGAGAGGCGGACGCATCACGACGGTTTGCATTCGTGTATTGCGGAACTGGTCTGAACCTATTGACGCAAGCTCGCCATGATCGGTAGATTCGCAGCGTCATGAACGCTACGGCGGACGGGAATCCGCTTGGAGCGGCTCGATCGCATCTGATGAATTCAGCACACTCGGATCACGGGGGTTTCAGTGTCGCAGATTCCAAGCACGATCTTGAAAAGAACTACTTTCGCCGTTCGCCTCTGTAGCGACTGACGCCGCGCTGCCGGACGGCGTTCGCGCCTGCCGGACGGGCGCCCGCACTTGCCGGACGGCGTCCGCGCCTGCCAGTCGGGCGCCCGCACCTGCCAGTCGGGCACCGCGTCTGCTGCGCCGGCCTGCGCCGGGCCTCCTGTCGAACCGCCGGATACCGGCTTCCGGCAGGCAACTCCGCCATCCCCGGGCGATTCGCCCGTAGGGCCTGAATTGGCGTTCCCGCACTTTCCCATCAGCGTCGATGCCCGGAGAGTGCTCAACCCGCGGACGGCCGCCGAGAGAAATCTTCGCGCCACCGCCATCCATGTGCCGGCCGATAATTCCCGGGCATAGCCATGTGTTGAATTCGGCCTGCCCTTTCGGTGTCCGCCGCGCCATTTTTGCGCGCCATTCCCGCATGTCATCGGTAAATCCCTGAACGTTACATCGGCCCCATCGAGTTCACGTTAAACGAAAGGGTCCTCATGACAGTGAACACTGACCTCACGCTGGCCCAGAAGTTCGAAATGGATGGATTTGTCAGTACCGGTCGTCTGCTCTCCGAGTCAGAGGTCGACATCTACCGGGAGATCTACGACCGCTTCCTGACCGGAGAGATCGAGAGCGGCGACAAGCGCTCCGACCTCGGCTCGCACGTACCGCGCCGGGACGGGGTGCGGGAGAACATCACCCAGATCATGTGGCCGTGCGCCCTCCACAAGCCGCTGCTGGACATGCCCCTGCACGCCCGGGCCCTGGCCGTCGCCAAGGCGCTGATCGGCGACGACGCCGTCCTCGACTTCGACATGCTGATCCACAAGGCCCCGCGCGCCCACGTGCCGACACCGTGGCACCAGGACGCGGCCTACTGGATCGACCTGCCCGACAAGCGGGCCGTGTCGATCTGGGTGGCGCTGGACGACGCCGAGCTCGACAACGGCTGCATGTGGTACGTCCAGGGGTCCCACCGGCAGCCGCTGCGCACGCACTACCCGACCAGCGACGGCAAGAACATCCAGTGCGACTGCTCCGAGGACGAGCCCGGCGCGACCGCCGTGCCGGTCACGGCGGGCGAGTCGATCGCCCACTCGGGCACCACGCTGCACTACTCCCGCGGCAACGCCACGGACTCCGTCCGCCGCGCCTACATCCTCAACTTCCGGCCCGCCGAGATGCTCCGGCTCGAACGGGAGCGGGGCTACGACGTGGGCCTGACGGACAATGTGCGGCTGGTGCGCAACTCCGACGCCGGTGAGCAAGACGGCGGTGGCCGGCGGTGACCCACCCCGATCCGCACCTGGCCGGAATCATCGTGGTGAACGAGAGATACTTCCCCGACGACGAGCAGGTCCCCGCGCATGTCGGCGCGACGTCCTTCGCCCGCTCCGTACTGCGCTGCCTGCAACGGGCCGGCCTCTCCGCCGGGGCGATCCTCTACCAGCGGGACGAGAAGCTGGCCGAACCCCAGGTGCGCCTGGAACGCCGGTCCGGCGTCCTGTGCGCGATCCTCCGGTTCCATTTCGACATGCGCGAGAGCGCGGTGGGCAACGCCATCGCCGAGGCCGCGCACCGCTTGCTGGCCGAGCAGAACATCGACGGCCCGTCGATGCTCTACTACCAGACGGACGCGCTGCTGGGGTTCCACCCCGAGGAACTCCCGTGCTGTGTGACCCACCACGGCCCGTTCGTCTACGACTTCATCGGGACCTTCCCCGCGGTGGCGACCGGATGGGCCTTCGGCGACGCCGACAAGGCGCTGCATCTGCTGAAGTACCAGGAGCTGGGCCTGGACAAGATGCGGTCCAGCGACCGGATGTTCGTGCTTCAGCACTCGCATCTGCAACGCAGACACCTGGTCAGCCGGGGCGTCGACGAGCGGCGCATCCTCGCGGTCCGCCCGCCCATCCCGCTGCTGGACGCGACCGAGTTCCTTGAGGACGAGGCGCTGCGCGACTTCGTCGACGACGCCGAGCTCCTCGTGTTCACCGCGGTGGCGCGACTGGACTACTTCAAGAACATCGAACTCCTCGTCGACGCCGGTGTGCGGGCGCGCAGCCGCGGCGTTCCGGTGCGGATCCTGGTCGTCGGCGACGACCGCGACGACGACGCCGTGCGGGAGCGGCTGCGGGCTCGCGTACCGGCGGAGCACCTCGCGGACTTCATGGCCGTCGGCAGGATCTCCAAGCCCCAACTCCACGCGCTGTTCCACCGGGTGAAGGCGAACGGTGTGTTCGTCTGCCCCTCGCGCTACGAAACGCTGGGCATCACCCCGCTGGAGGCCGCGCTCTCCGGCGTCTGCACCCTGATGACCGATTCGGACACGGTCGAGGCGCGCAGGTTCTTTCCGGCCGCCCAGCGGTTCGCACCCAGCAGAGACGGCCTGGCCGATGCGATCGAGCGGATGTACACCAGCCACCTGGGGATCGAGCAGCTGGGCAAGGAACTCCAGGGCAGCATCTCGGCCGAGATATCCGAGGAGAACTTCGAGCGGGACGCGCTCAGCGCCTGGGGCCACTTCTCCCGCGCGGCGCTGCGGCTCACCGCCCGGCCCGTGGCGGACCCGGTGTCCTGAGGGCCGCCGCGGACGCGGAGGGTCCGGCCCGGCGCGGCGGCCCCCGGCGGTCGGCGGCCGGTCAGCTCGGCTCGTACCAGTCGGTCATGGCCCGGTACTCCGCGGCCGGCCCGTCGTCCCGCGAGGTCCAGATGCCGGTGGCGTTCTCCTGCTCCCAGTCCCGGTGCCGGGCGTTCACCGCGTCGACGAAGTCCGCGGCCAGCCGGGCCGCTTCGTGGAGGTCCTGATCGGTGTGCTGCCCGCTCGCGCCGACGATCTGACCGCGTACCTCCGCCGAGTGGCCGTAACGGAAGGCGCCGGCGCCGAGCAGATGAGGATCGATATGGACGGCCTCGCCGTTGTTGCGGCCCAGCCTGCGGTGGGCGCCGGCCTTGGCCGCCGCGTTCGGCAGGAAGGAGTGGCCGCCGTCGCCGACGCAGACCACCCCGAGGACCGCTTCCTCATTGGGCGTCCAGGGGCCCGCGGTGGCGTCCATCAGGACGAAGCCCATCGCGGCCCGGGGGTAGACGCCGCGCGGCGCGCGCGCGTCGTCGGCGGTGTGCTGGGCCCCGATGCCCGCGGCCCGGAGCAGCCCCACTTCCAGCAGTACGGCGTCGAGCCCGGCGTCGTCGAGCGCGTAGCTGTAGGGGTTCCGGCGGTGTGCCACCTGGACCTTCAGACCTTCGGGCGAGACGGCTGCGGCACCGGTCATACCAACCTCCATGGGCGGATTCGGAGTTGAGGACGCACCGATGCGATCACGGGCGGACGAAGACCGCCTATGACCGAGATCACGTCTCCCGCTGAACCCGCCGCCCATGCGCTTACGGGGCGCGGCACCGCCGTGCCCCGAACTCCACCGAACACCAAGGGAATCCGACATGACACGTATGACTCAGGGCGTTCCGGCGAAGGTCGCGGAGCGGCTCGCCGACCACGCGGCCCTCTCCGTCGACCAGGGCGCCCGAGAGATCAGCGCCACGTCCTGGGAGCTGAGCGAGCCGCACGTGGCCGAGGCGGTGAAGCGCCTGGAGCGGCTCGCGGCGGACGACGCGAAGGTGGCGGCGGCGCACGCGCGGCTGCGGAACGAGCCGACGAGCCCGGCCGCGCACGCCGAGCTGACCGGCGCGCTCACCGCGCTGCTCGACCCCCGCCCCCAGGACAGCGCCGAGCTCGGCGCCTGGCTGGACGAGACCGAGCAGCGGACCGATATGGGGTACCACGTCGGCGCCGCGTACACCTCCGACGCGGCACCCGCCGATCTTCCCGCGGTCCGCGCGTGGGCGGCTGCCCGCACGGGCGGCCGCCCGGCCCCCGGCGGGCACGAACTGCTGGTGGTGGTGCCGTTCAGGGACGGCGACGAGGGCCGCCGCATGCGCAATCTGCTCTCGTGCCTGCTGGCCCTGGGCGACCAGTCGCTGAGCGCCGACCGGTACGCGGTGACCGTGGTCGAGGCCGACGACCGGCCGCGCTGGCGGGAGACGATCGCCCCGCACGCCAACCACTATGTGCACGCCCCCACCAGCGGGCTGTTCAACAAGTCTTGGACGATGAACGTGGGCGTGACCAACACCCCGGGCGAGCCGGGCTATGTGTGCATGCTCGACGCGGACGTACTGCTCGACCGCGACTTCCTGGAGCGCAACCTGGAGCGCATCGCGGCCGGCGATCACGCCGCCCACCTGCCGTACCACCGGGGCGGTCTGCTCGCCCTCGACGACCCCTCCAGCGACCGGGCGCTCCTGCGCCGTCTCGGCCAGGGCCACGCGACCCCCGACCGGCGGGAGCTGCGCGGCCAGCTGCTGCTGGCCGCCCCGGGAGCCAGCGTCTGGGCGGACGCCGGGCTCTACCACCGCATCGGGGGCTTCGACGAGCGGTTCGCCGGCTGGGGAGGCGAGGACGACGACTTCGTGGAGCGGCTGAGCCGGCACGGCGACTTCGTCCGCTTCGACGACACGGTGATGCACCTGAACCACCCCCGGCCCGCGATGCGCGTCGAGGGGCGCGCCTTCAACGCCCATGTGGAGATGGGGACCTGGGACGGCTCGGAGGGCTACGGGCTGATCGACGCCTACGCCGCCGTCTGACGCCCCGGCCGTCCTGCACACCCCAGGGGCCCCTTCGGGGGCCCTCCCTAGCTGATCTGTTTTGGAGTGCGAACAATGCGCATCATGTCGACCGGCCATGCGGGACTGATGGTGGAGACGGAAGCGGGCAGCGTCCTGTGCGACCCCTGGTTCAACGCCGCCTACTACGGGTCGTGGTTCCCCTTCCCCGACAACTCGGGGCTGGACCCGTCCGTCCTCGGCCAGGCCGATTACCTCTACGTATCCCATCTGCACCGGGACCACTTCGACCCGGAGTGGCTGCGTCGGCACATGTCGAAGCGGGCGACGGTGCTGCTGCCCGACTACCCCGTGCCCGATCTGCGCGACGCGCTGGAGGACCTCGGCTTCCGGTCCTTCGTCCAGACCCGGGACAACGAGGTGACGGAGCTGGACAGCGGCCTGCGCGTCCTGATCAGTACGGTCACGAGCCCGGCCGACGGGGAGATCGGGGACTCCTCCATCGCGCTGGACGACGGCACGGTGCGGATCTTCAACCAGAACGACGCCCGGCCCGTGGAGAACGGACCGATCGAGGCGTTCGGCCCGCTCTCCGGGCACTTCCTCCAGTACTCCGGCGCGATCTGGTTCCCGATGGTCTACGAGTTCCCGGAACGGATGAAGTCCACGCTGGGCCGGCGCAAACGCAGAAACGGGATGGAGCGGGCGCTCCGCTACATCAACCAGTACGACGCCGCGCATGTCTTCCCGTTCGCCGGTCCGCCGTGCTTCCTGGACGACGACCTGTTCCACATGAACGACTTCGAGAACACCGATGACAACACCTTTCCCGACCAGATGGCCTTCCTGGAGTTCCTGTCGGAGCAGGGCTACCGCAAGGGGCACCTCTTCCTGCCGGGCACCGTGGTCGAGCTCGGGGGCGACGGGCACTGCGCCATCGAGCAGCTGCCGCAGGACGTCATCGACGACATCTACCTGGACCGGAAGGGGTATCTGGAGCGCTACCAGGCGCGTTCGCGTCCCAAGCTGACCGCCGAGCGCGCCTCCTGGCCCAAGGACTCCAGCGATCTGTTCGGCCAACTCACCGAATGGGTCGACCCGTTGCTCTCCCGCGCCGACCACATCTGCGCGGGCGTCAACGGCCGGGTGCTCTTCGAGATCCTCCCGGACGGCGGGGGCGAGGAAGGGGAGTCGGAGCACATCGTCTTCGACTTCCTGGAACGGCGGGTGAAGCGCTGGGCGGGGGAGGAGTGCCGCTACACCTTCCGCGTCGCGCGCCCCCTCGTCGAGGACCTGGTGCGCGGCCGGGAGCAGGACTGGGTGAACCACCTGTTCCTCTCCTGCCGGTTCGCCGCGAACCGCAGGGGCACGTACAACGAATACGTCTTCAGCTTCCTCCAGGCGATGTCCCCCCAGCGGCTGGAGTACATGGAGCGGTACTACGCGGAGCGGGACGGGGTGGGCAGCCTCGCCCGCGCCGGGGACTACGTGGTGCAGCGGCAGTGCCCGCACCTCGGCGCCGACCTGGAGCGCTTCGGCGTCGTGGAGGACGGCGTCCTCACCTGCCAACTGCACGGCTGGGAATTCGACTTGGCCACCGGAACCTGCCTGACCAGCGATGACCGCAAGCTCTTCAGTGAGTACGATCCTGCTCGGGCCGAGAGCGATCTGCCCTCGATACCCGTACTCGACCAGCCCACAGCCGATGACAGGAGCAATGTGTGATCTCCAGGGAACGGCTGGCGATATCGGGGCTGTTCGCCGTCCACGGCGCGGTGACGGGCAGTCTGGCGTCCCGCATACCGGCGCTCGCCGGAGAGCTGGACGTCTCGCCGGGCCCGCTGGGCCTGGCCCTGCTGATGCAGGCGGTGGGCGGACTGCTGACGATGCCCTTCGCGGGCCGTCTCGTGTACCGGCTCGGCGGCCGTCTCGGCGCCCGGCTGCTGGTCACGCTCTGGTGCGCCGCGCTGGCGCTGCCCGCGCTCGCGCCCGGACTCCTCACGCTGGGCGCGGCCTTCCTGCTCTTCGGCATGGCCGCGGGCGTCTCGGACGTGGCGATCAACGCGCAGGGGGCGCGGGTCGAGGAGCGGCTGGGCAAGTCGATCATGTCCAGTCTGCACGGGCTGTGGAGCCTGGGGAGCTTCCTCGGCGCGGGCATCGGCGCGCTGATGGCGGGCCTCCAGGTGGACTACCGGACGCACCTGCTGGTCGTCGCCGCCGTCCTGGCGCTGCTCGCACCGCTGCTGGGCAGCGGACTGCCGGCCGACAGCGCGGCGCGGGGAGCCGCCAAGGCGCCCGCGCCGCCGAAGTTCTCGCTGCCCACGGGCGTGGTGCTGCTGCTGGGGCTGCTGGCCTTCTGCGCCGCCTTCGCCGAGGGCTCGGCCGTCAACTGGTCGGCCATCTACCTGGACAAGGTCACCGGCGCCGACGAGGCGGTCGCCGCCGCCGCGTACACGATGTTCGCCTGCACCATGTCGGTGATGCGGTTGAGCGGGGACCTGGTCGTGGGCAGGTTCGGTCCCGTCCGCACGGTCCGGGTCGGCGGGGCCGTCTCCGCCTGCGGCGGGGCGCTGATCGTCTTCGCCGACAGCCCCGTCATGGCCTATCCGGGCTTCGCGATGCTGGGCCTGGGGATCGCCGTGGTCGTGCCGCTCGCGTTCTCGGCCGCCAGCCGGACCGGGCAGAACCCCGGGCAGGCGATCGCGGGCGTGGCCACGGTGTCGTACGGATCGAGCCTGGCGGCCCCCGCGATCGTCGGCGGCATCGCGGACGCCGTGAACCTCCAGGCCGCGTTCGTGCTCATCACCCTCCTCGTCGCGTGCATCTCCGCGGGCGCGGGGCTGATGCGCACCGCCGCGGTGGGCCGGCCCCCGCAGCGGGACCGGGACCTTGACCGGGACCTCGGCCTGGACCTGGACGTACAAGCCGGGGAGAAGACGTGAACGGCGCCTCGGCCCCACCGGGCGGGCCGGGGCGGTTCGCGGTCCGGGGCCTCGCGTCGGCCGTGGTCCGGGCGGGCGCCCCGCCGCTCCTCACGCGTGCTCCGTGACCCACCCCGCGATGCGGCCCAGCAGCTCCGTGCTCGCCGCGTTCTCCGCGTGGCCGAAGCCCGGTTCGATCCACAGCTCCGTGCTGGCCGGATCGGCCGCCGCCGCCAGCATGCGGGGATGGTCCAGCGGGAAGTACGGGTCCAGGTCCCCGTGCACGATCAGCAGCGGCGTCGGTGCGATCATCGGGGCCGCCGCCACGGGAGAGAGCGGCACCGGGTTCCAGTCCTCGGAGTGGACGCGGGTGCGCAGCCCGTACCGTGACACGAGCCGGCCCGCGGGCCGCGTCACCACCCAGTGCAGCCGCCGCATCGGCGCGGTGCCGCGGTAGAACCAGCGGGCGGGGGCGCTCACCGCCACCGCTATGTCCGTACGCGCATCCGTGCGCCCCTCGCGCTCCGGTTCGTAGAGGGCGGCGTGGCGCAGCACCACCGAGCCGCCCATCGAGAAGCCCACGGTCGCCACGCGCCGGTACCCCAGCCCCCGCGCCCAGCGGACCGCGGCGGCCAGGTCCAGTACCTCCCGGTCGCCGACCGTGGACCGGCCGCCCGAGCCGCCGTGTCCCCGGAACGAGAATGTGATCACGGACGCGACCTGTGCGAACGCCGCCGCGGCGCGCCGCAGCGCGGGCCGCTCCAGCGCGCCCGTGAAACCGTGCGCGAGCACGACCGCGAGCCCCTTCGCCGGGCCCGCCCCGGGCTCGTACACGGCTTGGAGCCGGACTCCGTCGGTTGTCAACAGCGCGACGTGCCGAACACTCGAAGTGATCGATGGAACACAAGACTGTGCAAAATCGCCCGGGGCCTCCGAAGTCATGTGGGCTATTCTGCTGGGCAGGAGGATCCGGGCAACGTAGCCCCCGGGTCCTTTTGTGCTTTCGACCATGCGAAGCGTGGATGAACGCACGGGACCGCACCACCGTAAAGAGCAGTGCCGCATACTCCCCCGGCCGAGGCCGGCAGGTACCCCCTCGCAGGGACCTAGGAGGAACCGACGTAATGGGCAAACGAAGCGTGCAGGACCGTCCGGATACCAGGGCAGGTGGCAGCCGGTGAGCTCGCTACTGCTCCTGACCAACGCCCTCCAGCCGTCGACGGAGGTGCTCCCCGCGCTGGGCCTGCTGCTGCACAGCGTCCGGGTCGCCCCCGCCGAGGGGCCGGCCCTCGTGGACACCCCCGGCGCCGACGCCATACTCATCGACGGCCGACGCGACCTCCCGCATGCGCGCAGCCTCTGCCAGCTGCTGCGCTCCACCGGGCCGGGCTGTCCGCTGATCCTCGTGGTGACCGAGGGCGGGCTCGCCGCCGTCACCGCCGACTGGGGCGTCGACGACGTCCTCCTCGACACCGCCGGGCCGGCCGAGGTCGAGGCGCGGCTGCGCCTCGCGACGGGCCGCCGGCAGATCACCGGCGACGACAGTCCGATGGAGATCCGCAACGGCGATCTCTCGGTCGACGAGGCCACGTACAGCGCGAAGCTCAAGGGCCGGGTCCTGGACCTGACCTTCAAGGAGTTCGAGCTGATCAAGTACCTCGCCCAGCACCCGGGCCGGGTCTTCACCCGCGCCCAGCTGCTCCAGGAGGTGTGGGGCTACGACTACTTCGGCGGCACCCGCACCGTGGACGTGCACGTACGACGGCTGCGGGCCAAGCTCGGCCCCGAGCACGAGTCCCTGATCGGGACCGTGCGCAACGTCGGCTACCGCTTCGTCGTCCCGGAGAAGGCCGAGCGCGCCGCCGCCGAGGAGGCCGCCAAGGCGAAGGCCGACGGCCGGGCGCGTACGGACGCGGAGCCGCGGGCCGAGCGGCCCGAGCCGGTGAGCCAGGCCAGGCGGTGAGAGTCCGCGTCATCTCCCCGGTCGGATCGGCGTGCGCGCCGGACGCCCGGCCGGGGATATGGCACCGGCCCTGAACCGGGCGGTGACCGGGCGTCGGCGCCCGTGCCGGACAGGGCCGGGCGGGGGCCTCGGGGCGGGCCCCGTACCCCGGTCGCCGGGCGGCGTGTTCAGCCATTCAGCCGCGTAGACTGCCGCGCGTGGCCAAGGTGACGCGGGACGACGTGGCACGGCTGGCGGGGACTTCGACCGCGGTCGTCAGCTATGTCATCAACAACGGACCGAGGCCGGTCGCCCCGGCCACTCGGGAGCGGGTACTCGCGGCGATCAAGGAACTCGGCTACCGGCCGGACCGGGTCGCGCAGGCGATGGCCTCGCGGCGTACGGACCTCATAGGGCTGATCGTGCCCGACGCCCGCCAGCCGTTCTTCGCGGAGATGGCGCACGCCGTCGAGCAGGCCGCGGCCGAGCGCGGGAAGATGGTGCTCGTCGGCAACTCCGACTACCTCGACGAGCGCGAAGTGCACTACCTGCGCGCGTTCCTGGGGATGCGGGTGTCCGGGCTGATCCTCATCAGCCAGGGCCCGAGCGAGCACGCCGCGGCGGAGATCGACGCCTGGGAGGCGCGGGTGGTGCTGATGCACCGCCGCCCGGACGCCATCGACGACGTGGCCGTCGTCACCGACGACGTCGGCGGGGCGCAGCTCGCCACCCGGCACCTGCTGGAGCACGGCCATCCGTACGTGGCGTGCCTCGGCGGCACCGAGAAGACCCCGACGATCGGTGACCCGGTGACGGACCACGTCGAGGGGTGGCGGCGGGCCATGCGCGAGGCCGGCCAGCCGCTGGAGGGGCGGCTCTTCCAGGCCCCGTACAACCGCTATGACGCCTACATCGTCGCGCTGGAGCTGCTGGCCGGCCCGGACCGGCCGCCCGCCATCGTGTGCGCCACCGACGACCAGGCCATCGGGGTGCTGCGCGCCGCCCGCGAGCTGCGCATCGACGTGCCGGGGGAGCTGGCCGTGGCCGGGTTCGACGATGTGAAGGAAGCCGCGCTGACGGACCCGCCGCTGACGACGGTCTCCTCGGACCGTACGGCCATGGCGCGGGCGGCCGTGGACCTGGTCCTGGACGAGGGGCTGCGGGTGGCCGGGTCGCGGCGGGAGCGGCTCAAGCAGTTCCCGTCGGCGCTCGTGGTGCGCCGCTCCTGCGGGTGCGGGGGCCGACCGGAGGCCCGGTAGCGGTCCCGCGCCCGACCCTGGTTCCAGATCTTTATTTCGGGCATACCTACTTCTGTCGGGCTTCTCAGTAAGCCCTCAGACAGTTCTCATGATTCGAGAGCAAAGTCATACCCATGACCGAAAGCCACCGCCCCAGCGGTTCCCAGGACCCCTATCAGCAGCAGCCTTCCGGTTACCCCGAGACCCCGGCGCACACGCCGGAGCAGCCCGAGCAGCCCCCGCGGCCCCCGTACTACGGGCCGTCCCCGCAGTACGGGCAGCACGGGCAGCCGGTCACCACGGCGACCGGTGTGACCGTGTGGCCCGCCGGCGGCAGTGGCGGCAGCGGTGAAGGCGGCGGCCACGGGGGTCCCGGCGGCGCCGCGTTCCACGGTGATGGCTCTCCGGCCGCGGGCGCCGCGCCCGCCCCCGTCCGGCGCGGCGCCCGCAAAACCGTCGGCCTGCTCTCCGCCGTGGCCCTGGCCGCGGCGGTGGTCGGCGGCGGCACGGCCGCGCTGGTCGGCGAATTGACGAACACCTCGTCGAGCAGCAGCGCCGCGATGCCCGTGGCCAACGCGGCCACCAAGAGCAGCGGCGTCGCCGCCGTCGCCAAGGCCGTCTCCCCGAGCATCGTGGAGGTCCAGGCCACCACGGCCTCCGGGCAGTCCACCGGCTCCGGGGTGGTGGTCACGGCGAGCGGCGAGATCGTCACCAACAACCACGTCGTCTCCGGCGCGGACACCGTCAAGGTCAAAACCAGCGACGGCGCCACCCGGACGGCCGATGTCGTCGGCACCGATCCCGACAAGGACCTCGCGCTCCTCAAGACGCGGGACACCAAGAACCTCAAGCCCGCCTCGCTCGGCGACTCCAGCAAGGTCCAGGTCGGCGACGACGTCGTCGCCATCGGCTCGCCGGAGGGCCTGACCGGCACGGTCACCAGCGGCATCGTCTCCGCCCTCAACCGCGACGTCACCGTCGCCAAGGAACCGGGCAAGGGGCAGGAGCAGCAGGGGCCCGGCGGCGGGGGCGAGCGGCAGTGGCCGTTCGAGTTCGGCGGCAACCAGTACAACGGCGACACCGGCTCCTCCAAGACGACCTACAAGGCCATACAGACCGACGCCTCGCTCAACCCCGGCAACTCCGGCGGCGCCCTCATCAACATGAACGGCCAGATCGTCGGCATCAACTCGGCCATGTACCCCACCGGTTCGTCCGCGAGCGAATCCGGCTCCGCCGGCCTCGGCTTCTCGATACCCATCAACACCGTCAAGGCGGACCTCGCCAAACTGCGCAGCGGCGGGAACGGCTGACCGCGACATCGTGCGACGCTTGCGAACGCCCAGTGAGCCCGCCCTTGTCACACCGTGAGGTAACCCGATGAGCCCCGCCGAACACGGCGACCAGCCCGCCCGCATCCTGATCGTCGACGACGAGCCGGCCGTCCGCGAAGCGCTCCGCCGCAGCCTCGCCTTCGAGGGGTACGGCACCGAGCTGGCCGTGGACGGCCTCGACGCGGTCGAGAAGGTCGCCGGCTACGACCCCGAGCTGATCGTCCTCGACGTCCTCATGCCCCGCATGGACGGCCTGACCGCGGCCCGGCGGCTGCGCGCGAACAAGATCACCGTGCCGATCCTGATGCTGACCGCCCGCGACACCGTCGGCGACCGGGTCACCGGCCTCGACGCCGGCGCCGACGACTACCTGGTCAAACCCTTCGAGCTGGACGAACTGCTGGCCCGCATCCGGGCCCTGCTGCGCCGCAGCTCGTACGCCGCCGCGTCCGACGCCGGCCACGGCGAGGACGACGACGTGCTCTCCTTCGGCGACCTGCGGATGAACCCGACCACCCGCGAAGTGGTACGCGGCTCCCGGCACGTGGAGCTGACCCGCACGGAGTTCACCCTGCTGGAGATGTTCCTCGCCCACCCCCGCCAGGTCCTCACCCGGGAGCAGATCCTCAAGGCGGTCTGGGGCTTCGACTTCGAACCGTCCTCCAACTCCCTCGACGTCTACGTGATGTACCTGCGCCGCAAGACGGAGGCCGGCGGGGAGGCGCGGCTCGTGCACACCGTGCGCGGTGTGGGGTACGTGCTCCGGTCCGACGGCGGCGCCGAATGACGACACCGGCGGCGCGCCGGTTCAACCGGCTGCCCTTGCGCTCCCGGCTGGCCATCCTGACGGCGGCGGCCGTCGCGGTCGCGGTGGCGGCCTCCGCGTTCGGCTGCTGGTTCCTGACGCGGACCCAGTTGCGGGACGAACTGGACAGCTCGCTGCAGAGCGCCACCGTCGAGGGCGGCTACATCCAGGAAGCCGCGATCAGATGCCGCTCCGAACAGTCCACGGGCAATGACAAAGGGCCCCCGGTCGTGGCCGCTATGCAGGTGGTCCAGCCCGACGGAACCCGCTGCATCGGGCAGTGGTCACAGGCTGTGAAGGTGGCGACCGCGGACATCGCGGTCGCGCAGGGGCTGGAGCGGAGCGCACTGCACGACGGCACCACCGACAAGGGCGAGCCCGTCCGGGTGCTCACGCGGAACTTGGTCGTCGCCGACAGGCAGTACACCGTCTCCATCTCCCGGCCGCTCAGCGAGATCGACGGCGCGCTCAACCGGCTGGCCCTGCTCCTCGTCGCCGTCGCCGGGGTCGGCGTCGTCGGCGCGGCGACCGCCGGGCTGTGGGTCGCGCGCTCCGGGCTGCGCCCCGTGGACCGGCTGACCGGCGCCGTCGAGCACATCGCCCGCACCGAGGACCTGGCCGTACGCATCCCCGTCGAGGGCGAGGACGAGATCGCCCGGCTCTCCCGCTCCTTCAACTCGATGACCGCCGCCCTCGCCTCCTCGCGCGACCGCCAGCAGCAGCTGATCGCCGACGCGGGGCACGAACTGCGCACCCCGCTCACCTCGCTGCGCACCAATATCGACCTGCTGGCCCGCAGCGAGGACACCGGCCGGGCGATCCCGCCCGAGGACCGCAAGGAGCTGCTGGCCAGCGTGAAGGCGCAGATGACGGAGTTGTCCGAGCTGATCGGCGACCTCCAGGAGCTGTCCCGCCCGGACGCCGCGCCGGGCAGCGGACCGTTGCAGGTGGTGGCGTTGCACGAGGCGGCCGAACGGGCGGTGCGGCGGGCCCGGCTGCGCGGCACGGGGATCACCGTCAACGCGGAGCTTGAGACCTGGTACGTACGGGCCGAACCCGCCGCGCTGGAGCGGGCGCTGGTGAACCTGCTGGACAACGCGGTGAAGTTCAGCCCGGTGGGCGGTGTCGTGGACGTCGCGCTGCACAAGGGCGAGCTGACCGTACGGGACCGGGGGCCGGGCATCCCCGCCGACGACCTCCCGCACGTCTTCGAGCGGTTCTGGCGCTCGCCGTCCGCCCGCAGCCTGCCCGGCAGCGGGCTGGGCCTGTCGATCGTGGCCCGTACCGTCCAGCAGGCGGGCGGCGAGGTGGCGCTGCGCGGGGCGGAGGGCGGCGGGACGGTGGCGTCGCTGCGCATTCCGGGGGCGCCCACGGAGCCGCCCGCTCTGTAGCGGGCGGGGTCTCGCGCGGTTACTTCTTCGCGTCGCCGAACGGCAGGTCCGAGCCCACCAGGTCCGCGCGGATGCCGTCCCGTTCGACCTTGATGTTCCGCAGGTGCAGGTCCTTCGCCTCCTTGGGGAGCTGGAAGGCGAGGGACAGCCGGTCCGAGAGCTCCGGCGGCTTGAGGCTCATCACCCCGGAGATCAGCTTCGGGTCGATGCCGACCTTCTCCAGCAGCCACGGGTGGTCCACGACCACGTCCACCAGGTTGACCTTCATCAGCTTGTCGACGAAGCGCGGCGCCCCGGTCAGCTGGTGCAGCCGGTCCTGGTTGTGCAGCGCGGCCTTGACCGTGCCGTGCGGCACGCCGAGCCGGTCGACGATGGCGGGCACCGACAGCATCGCCTTCGCGCGCGCCGCGTCCCGGCTGATCCGGTCGGCCAGCTCCCGGTGCAGGCGGAGCCCCTCGTGCTTGCCGGGCCGGTAGGCGGCCACGCCGGGCATGTCGAGGACCATGCCGTCGATGTCGGTGGAGACGCCGCGGTCGCCCTCGCGGCGGACGTGCGCCTCGGCCTCG
This sequence comes from Streptomyces sp. NPDC044033, assembly GCF_056434425.1. Taxonomy (NCBI): domain Bacteria; kingdom Bacillati; phylum Actinomycetota; class Actinomycetes; order Kitasatosporales; family Streptomycetaceae; genus Streptomyces; species Streptomyces sp. NPDC044033. The sequence continues at coordinate 107,557 of NZ_JBWKFF010000004.1, forward strand.
ACGTGCAGTTCCTGCCCGGCGACGGTCAGCTTGCCGTCGGCGCGGACGGAGTTGTCGCCGCGGTCGCTGAACTTCACCTGCGACGCGCCGAGCTCGCGGTTCATGTCCTCGAAGGTCAGGAGCACGTCGCCGTCCATGTTCCCGATGACCGCGCCGCGCACGGACGTCGGCAGGTCGCCGATGATCCGTACGTCCTTGGCGGCCGCCCGTACCTTCGCGAGCGAGACGCGGTCGGCGGCGACGTCCGGGATCGTGACGTCCACTTCTTTCAGGCGCTTGTCGAAGACCTGGGTGAGGAACGGGAAGCCCTGGATGTCCACTTCGGGCGCGGTCGCGAGGTGCAGCTCCTGCTGGAGCTTGTGCTGCGCCTGCTTCTCCGCGTACATCACCGCGCAGCGGTCGGCGAGCAGGGCGAAGGCGGCGCAGAAGAGGGCGGTGAACACCAGCTTCACGGTGATGGGGACAGCCGCGAACCGCTTGCGGCCGCGGCCGCCGCGCCGGTGCACCGGCGGCGACCACTCGTCTTCGGAGCCGTCGGAGTGCTGCTCGTCGTCGTAGCGCAGGCCGAGGCGGAGCGGGTCGTCCTCGGGTCCGGCGAGTGCGCCGAGTTCGTCGTAAGGGTTGGTGTACGGGCGGGGGGTCGGATCGTCGTGCGGTGAGCGGGGGGAGCGCGCGACGGGGTCATGGGGAGGGTTGGGTATGCGTGTGGGGGAGCGCATCGGGCCATCCCACCATGCTTGATCCCCTCGAACGCAAGTCCTGTCGGCGGTACGTACGGAATCAACGCCATTTCTGACCGGCTGGCCGGCCGCCACAGTGGGCGCCCGGCTACGGGCCGTCAGCGGCCGGGCGCGCGGCCTCCCGCGCGCCCTCACGCTCCGGTGACCTGGTCAGATCCCCAGGATCGCCGCTTCCTTCTCCGGGGAGACGCCCTTGACCGGGCGGTCCGAGCGCTGCGGCGCGGCGCCGGGCAGGGACTGGAGCCAGGTCCAGGTGTCGGCCACCGTCTCGCCCACCGGGCGGCAGCGCAGCCCGGCGGCGATCGCCTTGACCGCGCCTCCGGTGTGGATGGTGTCGTGGAGCTCGCCCGGCGGCAGCCAGACGGGCAGTTCGATCCACGGCTCGACGCCCGCGGCGAGGATCGTCTCCGGATCGGTCCAGCGCAGTTCGGCCCCGCCGCCGGTGACGCGCGCGCAGGCGTCGAGGAGTTCGCCCATCGTGGCGTGGCCCGGCGGGCTCACCAGGTTGTACGGGCCGCCGAGCCCCCGCTCGACCGCGTCCAGGGTCCAGCGGGCGAGGTCGCGGGGATCGATGAACTGCACACCCGAGTCCCGCGGCCCGGGGGCCAGGACGGGGCCGCCGCGCGCCATCCGGTCCAGCCACCACGGCAGCCGGCCGACGTTCTCCCAGGGGCCGAGGATCAGCCCGGCCCGTACCAGCAGCGCCCGGTCGCCGAAGGCCGCGAGGGCGGCCAGCTCCCCGCCCCGCTTCGCCTCCGGGTACTCGACGTCGCCGGCGTCGGGCGAGCCGTCCACCAGCGCGCCGCTCTCGTCCAGCCCCGGCGCGCAGGGGTGCCGGTAGACGGACCGGCTGGAGATGTAGGCGTAGCGCGCGACGCGGTCGGCGAGCAGCAGGGCCGCGTCCCGTACGGCCGAGGGCGCGCCCGCCCAGGTGTCGACGACGGCGTCCCACTCACCCTCGGCGAGCCCGGCCAGGCCGCCCTCGGCGGTCCGGTCGCCGAGCACGGCGGTGACGCCCGGCGGCGGGGCGTGGCGGCCGCGGTGGAACACGGTCACCTGCCACCCCCGCGCCAGCGCCTCCTCCGTGACGGCCCGGCCCACGAATTCCGTTCCACCCAGTATCAGCAGCCTCATGGAGGCGACTCTGCCCGACGGCGGTGTGGTACGGAAGTGGCCCATGCTCTCAGCGCAATCGCGAGGAGAACGGCGTCACGTGACGACGGTGATGCGGTCCGCCGGCGGCGGGGTCAGCGGTGCGGACGGTGTGGAGTGTGCTTTGAGGTAGGCCACGAAGAGATCGAGGTCGGACGCGCCGACGAGTCTGTTCTTCCCCTCCTTGAAGGCGGGGAAGCCGTCGCCGCCTCCGGTGAGGAACTCGTTCATCGCCACCCGGTAGGTCCGGGACGGGTCGATCGCCGCGCCGCCCAGCTTGACGGAGCCGGTCACGACGCGGTCCGCGCCCGACTTGGTGAGGTCGAGGGTGTAGGTGAGGCCCTTCGAGATCTGGAGGATCTTCGGCTGCGCCGCGTTGGCACCGCTGACCTGCTGTTGCAGGGCGGCGACGACCTGGGCGCCGGTGAGGTCCACGGTGGTCATCATGTTGGTGAAGGGCTGGACCGTGAACGCCTCGCCGTAGGTGACGACGCCGTCGCCCTCGCCGCCCGACGCCTTGTGGGCGAGGTCGGAGCGGATGCCGCCGGGGTTCATGAAGGCGATCTGAGCGCCGCCCTTGCCGTCCGGGGCCAGCCCTTCGAGCTGGGCGTCGGCGATGACGTCGCCGAGCGGTTTCTCGTACGCGGCCGAGCCCCGCCCGTCGATGTCCGCGGAGATGTAGCCGACGGGCTGGTCGGCGACGGGCGCGGCCAGCTTGTTCCAGCGGGCCAGCAGCGAGGTCATGTCCGGGGCCTTCGGCTGCGTGCGGTCCACGACGTGGTTGACGGCCTTCGGGCCGCGCACGCTGGTGCGGACGATGTCGCCGCCGCGCCGGTCGTAGGTGAGCGTCGTGTCCGTGTACAGCCGGCCGAAGGAGGCGGCGGAGGTCACGGTGCGCGGGGTGCCGGAGGGGTCCGGGATGGTGCAGGCGTACGCCTGGTGGGTGTGGCCGGTGACGAGCGCGTCGACCCGTGGCGTGACGTGCTTGGCGATGTCGGCGATGGGCCCGGAGATGCCGTCGCCGGGGCCGGGGCTGTCGCAGTCGTAGTTGTAGGAGGACGAGGCCGGCAGGCCGCCCTCGTGGATGAGGGCGACGATCGACTTCACGCCCTGGCGGTTCAGCTCCTTGGCGTACTTGTTGATCGTCTCGACCTCGTCGTGGAACGTGAGCCCCTTGACGCCCTCCGCCGTGACGACGTCCGGCGTGCCTTCCAGCGTGACGCCGATGAAGCCGATCCGGACGCCCTTGTGCTTCCAGACGGTGTACGGCTTGAGGATGGGGCGGCCGGTCTTCTCGTCGGTGACGTTGGCGGCGAGATAGGGGAAGTCGGCGCCCTTGAAGGTCTTGCCCTTCTCGAAGCAGCCGTCCTTGGGGTGGCAGCCGCCGCGCTGCATGCGCGTCAGCTCGGCCCGGCCCTCGTCGAATTCGTGGTTGCCGACGGAGGTCACGTCGAGGCCGAGCCGGTTCATCGCCTCGATGGTCGGCTCGTCGTGGAAGAGCCCCGACAGCAGCGGGCTCGCCCCGATCATGTCGCCGGCGGCGGCGGTCACGGAGTAGGGGTGCCCCTGGCGGGCCGTACGCAGGGAGTGGGCGAGGTACTCCACGCCGCCCGCGGGCACCGGCTTCGCGGTGCCGTCGGGCTGCCGCTCGGTGACGGTGCCGGAGGCGCCCTGCGGGGGTTCGAGGTTGCCGTGCAGGTCGTTGAAGGAGAGCAGCTGCACGTCGACGGTGTGCTGGGGCCGGTGCCGCGCGGCGGGCGCGCTGTCGGCGCCGGCCGGGGCGGCGGCGGAGAGCACGCCGGCGGTGGCGGCGAGCGCCGCCGCGGCGGCCATGAGTCTTCGGGCCGGGCGCTTCCGTTGCGGTGTGGCGGCCATGGGTCCCCCTCGTGGGCGGCGGGGCGAGTGCGTCCAAGTGGGCGGCAGCTTACGGTCCGCGCGCGTAGCCCGACAGGAGGAACGGGTTACGGGACCGTTGCCGCCCGTCGACGCAGAGGGGGCGCGCGGCGTCGCCGCCGTAGGCTCGTTCCATGAGCGACATGGTGAACGAGACGACCGGCGAGCGCCGGATCGAGGTGCTGGAAGAGCTCGCGCCGCAGACGGCACAGGCCGTGCTCGACCTGGTGGAGGAGGCGGCCCGTGCGGACGGGCAGTCCGCCGTCTCCGAGCAGGGGCGGCTGCACCTGCGCGGCCGGCGGGCCGGGGTGCGGCATCTGCTGCTGTGGGCCGGGGGCGGGGAGCTCGTCGGATACGGGCAGCTGGAGGACGCGGACCCGGTGGAGGCCCCTTCGGCGGAGCTGGTGGTGCGCCCCGGGCGCCGGGGGAGGGGCCACGGCCGGGCCCTGGGGAGCGCGCTGCTGCGGGAGTCCGGCAAGCGGCTGCGGGTGTGGGCGCACGGCGGCCACCCGGCGGCCCGGCACCTGGCGCAGGTGCTCGGGCTCGCCCTCTTCCGCGAACTGCGGCAGCTGCGGCGGCCGCTCGGCGACCTGGAGATCGGCGAGCCGGCCCTGCCGGCCGGGGTGTCCGTACGGGCCTTCCGGCCCGGCGAGGACGACGCGGCGTGGCTGGCGGTGAACGCGGCGGCCTTCGCGCACCACCCCGAGCAGGGCTCGCTGACGCAGCGGGACCTGGACGACCGCAAGGCGGCCGACTGGTTCGATCCGAAGGGGTTCTTCCTCGCGGAGCGGGACGGGCAGATCGTCGGGTTCCACTGGACGAAGGTGCACGCGGCCGAGGGGCTCGGCGAGGTGTACGTGCTCGGGGTGCGGCCGGGCGCGCAGGGCGGCGGGCTCGGCAAGGCGCTGACCGCGGTCGGGCTGCGGCACCTGGCTGCCGAGGGGCTGCCGACGGCGATGCTCTACGTCGACGCGGACAACGTGCCCGCGGTCACGGTCTATGAGGGGCTCGGGTTCGTGACGCACGAGACTGACCTGATGTACCGGACGGAGACCTGAGCGCGGGCGGTATCCGGCGGGGGCGGGGCGGGGCCTGTACGGGCGGCCGCGCCCTCGTACGGGTACCCGTCCCGGCCGTACGGGCTTGTACGGGTGCCCGCCCCCGTACGGCTTAGCGGCCCCGCAGGCCGGCCCGCGCCCGTACGGCTCTGCGGCCCCGCGCCCGTTTGACACCGGGCAGTGCCACACATCACCCTTTCACTAGGCAAATAGTGGAAGGGTGATGTGCGTGGTCGAGTTCCGCATCGACCGGCGGAGCGGAGTCGCCACCTATCTGCAGATCGTCCAGCAGACCAAACAGGCGCTCCGGCTGGGGCTGCTCGCCCCCGGCGACAAGCTGCCCACCGCCAAAGAGGTCGTCGCGGCCACCGCCATCAACCCCAACACCGTTCTCAAGGCGTACCGGGAGCTGGACCGCGAGGGGCTGGTGGAGGCGCGCCCCGGCCTGGGGACCTTCGTGCGCCGGTCGCTCGCCCGGGCGGGGGCCGCCGCCGACTCGCCGCTCCGCGCCGAGCTGGCCGACTGGATGGGCCGCGCCCGCGCCGCCGGGCTCGACCGGGAGGACGCGGCCGCGCTGGCCATGTCCGTACTGGAAGCGGAATTCGACGATGGCAGCCCGTCGCCCGCACCGAACGCTGTGACCGAAGGAACCGGATGACCGACCTGACCTACCAGCCGGACCGGACCGCCGTGGAGGCGGTCGGGCTGGGCGTGAAGCACTGGCGCGGCCGGGCCCTGCGCGACTGCTCCTTCCGGCTTCCCACCGGCCGCGTCTGCGCGCTCGTCGGCCCCAACGGCGCGGGCAAGTCCACGCTGCTGGCGCTGGCCGCGGGGCTGCGGCGGCCGACCGAGGGCAGGATCGAGATCTTCGGCCGCGAACCCGCCGACCCCGGCCTGCGGCCCCGCGTCGGCTACCTCGCCCAGGACAAGCCGCTCTACCCGTACCTCACCGTCCGCGAGACGCTGCGGGTGGGCCGCGAGCTGAACCCGGGACGCTGGGACCAGGCCACGGCGGAACGCATCCTGGGCGAGGGGCACGTGCCGTTCGGCCGGCGGGTGGCCGCCCTCTCCGGCGGCCAGCGGACCCGCGTCGCACTCGCCCTCGTCTTCGCCAAACGCCCCGAGATCCTGCTGCTGGACGAGCCGATGAGCGACCTCGACCCGCTCGTGCGGCACGAGATGACGGCCGCCCTGATGACCGAGGCCGCGGAGCACGCCACCACCGTCGTGATGTCCTCGCACGTCCTCGCCTCCCTCGACGGGGTCTGCGACTACCTGCTGCTGATAGCCGGCGGCCGGGTGCGGCTCGCGGGCGAGGTGGAGGACCTGCTCGCCACCCACTCCCTGGTCGTCGGCCGCAGCGACGGCGTGGCGCGCCCGGCGGAACTGGCGCCGCACACCGTCATCGAGTCGCGCACCACGGGCCGCCAGCTCACCGCGCTCGTCCGGTCCGAGGGCCCGGTCGCCGGCCCCTGGGAGGCCGTCGAACCGTCCCTGGAGGAACTGCTCCTCGGCTATCTGCGCTCGCCCGCCGCCCCGTGCCTGTTCACCCCCAGTGCCGAGCCGCGCGTCCGGAGGGCGGCATGACGACGACGATGACCGAGACCGCGCCGCACACCGCCCCGGACCCGCACCGTTCGCCGGTGCGCGGGGTCACCTGGCTGGTACTGCGCCAGCACCGGCTCACCCTGTGGATCTCGGCGGTCCTCTTCCTCGCGCTCGTCATCGAGCTGGTGTGGCTGCGCACCGCGATGACGGACTACGTACGTACGACCATGAAGCACTGCGCCGGGGCCGACACGGACTGCGTCACGGACGCCCTGAGGTTCCAGACGCAGTACGGCGATCTGCTGTACGCGACCGGGCGGTTCATCGGGTTCCTGCCGCTGCTGTTCGGCCTGTTCGTGGCCGGGCCGGTGGTCGCCCGCGAGCTGGAGAGCGGCACGTACCAGCTGGCCTGGACGCAGTCCGTCTCCCCGATGCGCTGGTTCGCGGCCAAGCTGGCGCTGCCGGCCGTGGCCGCGGTGACCGGCGTCACGGCGCTGAGCGCGCTGCACACCTGGGCCTGGTGGCCGGTCCAGGACCTGCTCCCCGGCCAGCGCTGGTACCAGGGCTTCGACACGCTCGGCATCGTGCCCGTCGCGTACGCGCTGCTCGGCATCGCCGTCGGCGCGGTGGCGGGGCTGCTGATCCGGCGCACGCTCGTCTCGATGGCCGTGACACTGGTCGTCTTCACGGCGCTGACCTGGGCCGTCGGGGCGCTGCGCCCGCACCTGGCGGGGTCCCTCACGAAGGTCGGCAAGGACCTCCCGACCCTGAACAGCATGGACTGGGGGTGGCGGCACGGCTACGTCACCGCGAGCGGCGGCCACCTGCCGGAGGAGACGTGTCCGGGCCGCTCGGCCGTATGGGACCAGTGCCTCGCCGATCACCACGTGATCGGCGAGTTCCGCGACTACCACCCCTTCTCGCAGTTCTGGTCGCTCCAGTGGACGCAGGCGGCGCTGATCGCCGTACTCGCCGCGCTGACCGCCTGGTTCGCGGTGCGCTGGATGCGGCGCGGCCGCCGCTGACACGGGCTCCGGGGGCGACGCTTCCCGCGGCGGCGTCGACGCCGCGGGGTAGCGTCCCGATTTCCTAAGCGCCATGTGCGCGTTACCGGCGATTCAATTGCGGTTGCGAGCATCGCTGGATGCACCCCGCTGTGCCCGATCCCCCCGACCGCCGGCTCCGCGCCGCCCATGAGCCGCTTTCCGACGCGCCCGCGGTAGCGCTCGCGCGGAACAATGGCCACATGCCGCATTCTCCTGAGGAGCGTTCGTCGGGCCCCCGTAAGGGCGCTCGGACCCAGGCGCCGGCCGACCCGCCCCCGCAGCCGTCGGTCGGCTCCATAGCGGCACACCGCCCGCACGCCGTGGGCGCGCCCGTCGTCCGGGAGCTGGACCCCGACCTGGACGCGGACCCCGACGCGTACGACGGGTACGACGAGGGCACAGCCCGGGAGGCGGACGGCGGGGAACTGCCGCACGGCCGGTTCCTGGACCGGGAGCGCAGTTGGCTCGCGTTCAACGAACGCGTGCTGGAACTCGCCGAGGACCCGGCGACGCCGCTCCTCGAACGGGCGAACTTCCTGGCCATTTTCGCCAGCAACCTCGACGAGTTCTTCATGGTCCGGGTCGCGGGTCTCAAGCGGCGCATAGCGACCGGTGTGGCGACCCGCTCGGCCTCCGGGCTCCAGCCCCGCGAGGTGCTGGAGCTGATCTGGACCCGGTCGCGGGAGCTCATGGCCCGGCACGCGGCCTGCTACCAGCAGGACGTCGCCCCCGAACTGGCCGAGCGGGGCATCCACCTGATCCGCTGGCCCGAGCTGACGGAGAAGGAGCAGAGCCGCCTCTGCACGCTCTTCCGGCAGCAGATCTTCCCCGTGCTCATCCCGCTGGCCGTGGACCCCGCGCACCCCTTCCCGTACATCTCGGGGCTCTCGCTCAACCTCGCCGTCGTCGTACGGAACCCGGTCAGCGGACACGACCACTTCGCACGTGTGAAGGTTCCGCCGCTGCTGCACCGCTTCCTGGAGGCTTCGCCGCAGCGGTACGTACCGCTTGAGGACGTCATCGCGGCCCACCTCGAAGACCTCTTCCCCGGCATGGAGGTGCTCGCGCACCACATGTTCCGGGTCACCCGCAACGAGGACCTGGAGGTCGAGGAGGACGACGCCGAGAACCTCCTCCAGGCGCTGGAGAAGGAGCTGATGCGGCGCCGCTTCGGGCCGCCGGTGCGCCTGGAGGTCGAGGAGTCCATCGACCCGTACGTGCTCGACCTGCTGGTCCGCGAGCTCAAGGTCTCCGACGCCGAGGTCTACCCGCTGCCCGGCCCGCTGGATCTGACCGGGCTGTTCGGGATCGCCTCGCTGGACCGGCCGGAGCTGAAGTACCCGAAGTTCGTGGCGGGCACCCACCGGGACCTCGCCGAGGTGGAGTCCGCGTCCGCGCCCGACATCTTCGCCGCGCTGCGGGAGCGGGACGTGCTGCTGCACCACCCGTACGACTCCTTCTCGACCTCGGTCCAGGCGTTCCTGGAGCAGGCGGCGGCCGACCCGGCCGTGCTGGCCATCAAGCAGACGCTGTACCGGACCTCGGGCGACTCGCCGATCGTGGACGCGCTGATCGACGCCGCCGAGTCGGGCAAGCAGGTCCTGGTCCTGGTGGAGATCAAGGCGCGCTTCGACGAGCAGGCCAACATCAAGTGGGCGCGGAAGCTGGAGGAGTCGGGCTGCCACGTCGTCTACGGGCTGGTGGGGCTCAAGACGCACTGCAAGCTCTCCCTCGTGGTGCGCCAGGAGGGCGACACGCTGCGCCGCTACTCCCATGTGGGGACCGGCAATTACCACCCGAAGACGGCGCGGCGCTACGAGGACCTCGGCCTGCTGACCGCCGACGCGCAGGTGGGCGCGGACCTCTCGGACCTCTTCAACCGGCTGTCCGGGTACTCCCTGCGCGAGGACTACCGGCGGCTGCTGGTCGCCCCCAGGTCGCTGCGCGACGGCCTGCTCTCGCGGATCGCCAAGGAGGTCGCGGGCCACCGCGCCGGGCGGCCCGCGTACATCCGCATCAAGGTCAACTCGATGGTGGACGAGGCCGTCATCGACGCGCTGTACCGGGCCGCCGGGGCCGGGGTGCCGGTCGATGTGTGGGTGCGCGGCATCTGCGCGCTGCGGCCGGGCGTGGCGGGGCTGAGCGAGAACATCCGGGTGCGCAGCGTGCTGGGCCGCTTCCTCGAACACTCCCGGATCTTCGCCTTCGGGAACGGAGGCGAGCCCGAGGTCTGGATCGGCAGCGCCGACATGATGCACCGCAACCTCGACCGGCGCATCGAGGTACTGGTACAGGTCACCGACCCGGCCCACCGCGCCGCGCTGAACCGGCTGCTGGAGTCGGGCCTGTCCGACACCACGGCCTCCTGGCACCTCGGTGCGGACGGTGGCTGGACGCGGCACGCCACGGACGGGGACGGCGGGCCGTTGCGGAACGTGCAGGAGATGCTCATAGACGCCCGGAGGCGCCGGCGTGGCTCATCAGCGACCCCATGACGTGCGGACTTCGGCCAGGCCGGTCGCTTCGGCCGCTTCGAGCGCTTCGAGCGCTTCGGCCGAAGTCCCGGCGCCGGGCCGTGCGGACCGCCACGAAGACAGCCTCAGGGGGGAGGACACCATGATGAACCACGCAGTCGGGACGGCGGGCGCTGCTCCGGCCACTGCTTCGACCACTGCTCCGGCCACCGCTTCGGCCACCACTTCGACCACCGGGGGAGGGCCCGCTGCCGCCGGACCGTCCGAACCGACCGCGGCCGACGTGCTCTCCCGCTACCTCAACGCGCGGGCGGCGGACTTCCTGCGCAGCCTGCGGCTGCACTCGGAGAGCGGTGCCGACGCGGACGACGCCGTCGAGGCCGCGCGGCTGCTGCGCCGCTCCGCGCGGCGGATCAGCGGGGCGCTGTACGTCTACCGTCCGCTGACGGACACCGTCTGGGCGGACCAACTCCGTTCGGAACTCGCCTGGTTGACGGGAACGCTGGCGCGCGAGCACGCGTACGCGGCGCGGCTGGCGCGGCTGCGCGGTGCCCTGCACCGCCTCTCCGGGGCGGCCGGGCGGCCGCAACCGGCGGATGAGCGGGACCGGGCCCGCGCGGCGGAGCGGGACGGCGAACGGCCGACGAGCGCGCTGACGGTGGGCGCGGCGCGCGCGGGGGCCCTGCTGGAGCGGCAGTTGACGCTGGCACGGACCCGCGCCCACTCGGCGGCGCTCCAGTCGCTGGGGTCCTCGCGGTTCCACGCGGTCGCCGACGCGGTCGCCGTGCTCGCCTCCGAGGCGCCGCTGGACCCCGCCGCCGAGGACCTCCTGGCCCACCAGGCGCTGCCGAGGCTGGCCGAGCACGCGCACCAGCGGCTCATCGAGGCCGTGCAGGCGCTGCCGCTGGGCCTGGCCGGGCACCCGTACAACGCCGAGGCGCTCGTCCACGGCCTGGCCGCCACCGCGGCGGCCGACGCGCCGCCCGCCGCGGAGCGCCAGGACGCGCCCTGGCACCACGTGCGGCAGCTCGTACGGCTGCGCCGGTACGCCCAAGAGGTCCTGGACGTACCGGGTTTCGCGGAGGGCGAGGGGGAACCCGGCTTCGCGGTGCGGCTGCTGGGCGCGAGCCAGGCGCTGGACCGGCACCGGGACGCCGCCGAGGCCGCCGCCGCTGCCGCCTCCGCCGCCCGTACGCCCCGTATCGCCCCCGCCACCGCGTACGCTCTCGGCGTGCTCCACGCCGATCAACGGCACGAGGTGGAGGCGGCGAGGTTCTCCTTCGGGCGGATCTGGCAGCGGCTGGCGGTGACACCGGCGAGGACGGCGCCCTGACGCCGATGGGCGCCGTACGTCCGTAGAAGACGAGCGATGGGCGGAGCGACGGGATGACGATGGTGGACGGGACGGTCCGCGCGGCGGGCTGCGTACTGTGGCGGCGCGGTCCGGTCGACGGACAGCTGGAGATCGCGCTCGTACATCGGCCCAAATATGACGACTGGTCGCACCCCAAGGGCAAGCTGAAGCGCGGCGAGGACGCCCTGAGCGGCGCGAAGCGCGAGGTGCTGGAGGAGACCGGTATGGAGTGCGAGCCGGGTGCGGTCCTGCCCACCGCGCATTACATGGCGAGCGGGCGGCCCAAGGAGGTCCGGTACTGGGCGGCGGAGGCGACGCGGGGCTCTTTCGAGCTCAACCGCGAGGTGGACCGGCTGCTGTGGCTGCCACCCGCTGCCGCCCGGGCCCGCCTGACGCAGGACCGCGACCGACCGCTGGTCGACGCGCTGCTTCGCGTCCTTCCTGCCGACGTAGGGGGCGATGATGGAAGCACAGGAAGGAAGCAGATGGAACGGTCGAACACGGGTCGGTTTGGACGACTGGGTAGCCGCTGAACTGGAAAATGCCCCAGTGCCGACCCCAGAACAGAGCGGAACCCTGACGGCCCTCTTGTTGTGCCGCAGCGTGGCACGTACGTGCAGGACCGGACGACTGGCAACGCCAGCCGCACAGAGGCAGTTGAGTAAGATCAGTCAGTTGGGCAGGAGCTACGCGCAGAGCCAATCTTCCCGCCGGCCAGTTGAGTAGGATCAGTAGGGTGGCTTGGGCCGGCGTGGCAGGCCGTACAACGCAATATGGGTGTTCCTCGCGGTTCGGGAGACAGAAATCCCCGTCCGCATGCCTCGGGGGAAACACACGAACGGGGCGGTCTTTACCTGACAGGACGTACAGGGTTGTCAGGTGTGTCCAGCCAAAGCCTTTGGCCAGCCTTTGTGACGGTGAGCCCATACCGAGTGATCACCGGCATGCCAGCTCCGTGCCACCAATTCACTACGTGTGCCAGCTCGTCGACGAGGCGTCTAGCTCCCCACTGCTTGACCACGGAGTCTGGCCACACGGCAGCCCACGCGGAGCCGTCACGGGTATAGGCGTATGTCGCACTCTTGCCGAACTCAATCAAGATGTCCGGCACGAGATGCTGGAGCGCGAATTGTCCATCCGTGCTATGGATGAAGGATAGGTCCAAGCTCCGGTGGCCTTTGGCGCCCTTACTCCATGTGTCTTTCAGCATCTCATCCAGATTGGGCCCGGATGTGCCACGCTGGCTGCGGACGGCCATGTATGAGGCAGTGCCGACGATCATTCCCGATGCGGCCCCGTGGCCATCCACCCTCAGACGCACCAGGGCTGATGACCCATACGGGGTGAGGATCACGGCGTCGGGAACGGATTGCTCCACCCATGCGTACGGCACTTGTCGCACGGATGCAGTGGAGATGATCCGGTCGTATGGCGCTGCTTCCGGATATCCGTTTTCACCGTCTGCGCAGGCGACCATTGGGGAATATCCCGTTTGGCTCAGCGTGATCCGTGCTTGATCAGTGAGATCCGGGGCGATCTCCACTGTCACTACGCCGTCCGGTCCGACGCACTCACAAAGCAGCGCCGCATTGTAGCCAGTGCCGGTACCGATTTCTAGTACGCGGTGGCCTGGCTGCAAATTGAGTAGCGCCAGCTTTTTGACTACGATGCCGGCCGCGGAGAGTGATGATGTGAATCGTCCCTGCGCTGATTCGGTGGGCGCGGTTTGCCCATCGTTCATCTGTGTGATGACTGCGGTGTGCGCGTCGTACACTGCGCGATTCCATGAATCTGGTGAGTTGTTCCGGCTCACCAGCGGGAAACGGCCGGTAGCGTCCCTTTCCGGTAGCCAGAATCGATCGGGCGCGAATGCCTCGCGAGGAACGTTGTCGAATGCGTCGCGCAGTCGGCTATTACCGGCGAAATATCCGAGCCTGGTGATCTCTCGGGCGCAATCGCGTTTCACATACTGATGTGTCGTCACCGCTCACCTCCTCTGTCTCTACTTGGGGCGACTCTGGGGGTCTCCGTCGGACGCATTCGGGTCAGCCGGGTCGGTGGCTTTGTCTCGGTCCTGTTCCGAATCGTATTCGCGGTCGTCGGTTCCTTCGGGCTCTTCTTTGCCTGGGCTCATGCTGTTCCTCCTTGTGACCGTTGTTTGGTGCCTCTCCCGCGGCCTCATCCTGTCCGGGCTGCTTGAACACCAGGAGCACGCCGCGCTCTCCCTTTGCTGCCATCAGCTGAGAGAGATTGGCCCTTGCGATGCTCCGGCTCATCGCCTGGCCTCCTTCGAGCCAACGGCAACGACTTTGGCCAGCGACTCCACCAACGGGGGCGACGCGGCCCCCAGCTCGACGAGCGGGCCCCTGCCACGCAAGCCGGGCAGAGCAAGGCCGGCACCGAAAAGAGACCGGCGAAGTGAGGTTGCAGCGTCGGACGCCTGGCCCACGTAGTCATCGCTGGGAGCGGTACGCAACGGAGGAGGCCCAAAAGGCTTCCAGCAGCCGGACGGCCGTGTCATGACCGATCGGGTCAACGGCGACGTACGCGCGGCCACCTATAGGGGCAGCCCCCTGCATCGGCAGGTAGAACCCGAGAGCCATGAAGGACAGGTGCAGCTCTTCAGCCAGCTCGTGGCCGATGGCTCGGGCATCAGAGCAGGTGTCTAGGTTGATGATGACCATCAGTAACCCCGTCGACTCGACGTTGCGTCTGCAGGTTCGTGACTGGCCGCCTCTGGTGGGGCGGCCCTTCTCCATACAGTCAACGCTCAACAGATCAGGGGAACTTGCACAACGCTTGCACAGCCAAGTCAGGGGGTACACGGTGGCCCTGACTGCCAGCGCGAGAGCATCTTGTGAGGAAGACTGAACCTATGGGCACTGCACCACTTGCACCAGGCGCCAACCTCGCGGCCGTGCGGAAGGCGCATGGATTCAAGCAAGAGCAGCTTGCGCGGAAGGCGTCGGTCTCCGTGTCTCTGCTCAGCAAAATCGAGATCGGAGACCGCACTCTCACGCCGGAAGTGGCTGCACTGATGGCAGATGCCATGGGCGTTTCCATGGCTGAGGTGCTAGGGACTGCCCCTGTCGAGATCGACAAGGAAGCCGAATTGGTGGCCCTTCGGTCGGCGATCCGGGACTACGACCTACCGGAGAGCCGCGAGGCCACCGAAAGGACAGTCGCGCGTGATCTCGCGATGGCTAGTCTCCACAGAGACAATGTCGACATTGACAGGTTGATCCCTGCTCTCCCCGGCTACGTGCGAAACGCTACAGCGCACGCCTTCGAAGCCAATACGGCACAGAGTTGGGCATGCCTCGCTGATGTGTATAGCACCGTCTATTGGCTGGCAGCTCGGCACCGGTGGATGGATATGGCGGAACTCGCTGTGACTCGTCAGCGATGGGCCGTTGAGCAGAAGGAAAACCCGCTGGCAGCGGCAATCGCCGCTCGTGATCGCGCGGGTGTCTACCTGAATGCTGGATCTTTGGAGAAGGGGTTGACGATCGTCGATCGCGCGATTGCCATGGCCCAGACAAGCTTGAGCGGTCAGCAACGGGCCTTCGCTGTCGGTGTGCTGAACCTGCGAGGGATGACCATCGCGGGCAGGATGGATGACAAGATCGAGGCCCAGAAGGAGGCCGGCCGGCACATCAGGTCTGCTCGGCGGGCAGCCGATGAATTCAGGGGCGATGAGAACGCGCATAACATGATTTTCGGACCCGGCAACACCGTAACTCATGTTCTCGCCACGCAAGTTGACCTAGGACAGCCTCAGGAAGCTGTCAGAGTCGCTGAAGATCTTGATATGGCATTGGAGAACTTGCCGCCTACCCGCATCGCACCCAGCCGTATCAACTTGGCGCGTGCACAACTCGACCTGGGCAACCGAGACGGAGCCCTGGACAACCTGACGACCGCATGGAGAGCAGCGCCCCAGATGGCTCGTATTCACCCAATGGGGCAGGAGGTCTTCCGAGTCCTCACCTCGCTCCATAAGAGAAGCAATGCCCGTTTGATTGCTCTTTCCAAGCTCTCTGGTGTCGATCTCTAACGCGTGACTGCGCGGGCTGTCACTCGCCCGTGGCACGGCGACTGGTCGCACCCCAAGGGCAAGCTGAAGCGCGGCGAGGACGCCTTGAGCGGCGCGAAGCGCGAGGTGCTGGAGGAGACCGGTATGGAGTGCGAGCCGGGTGCGGTCCTGCCCACCGCGCATTACATGGCGAGCGGGCGGCCCAAGGAGGTCCGGTACTGGGCGGCGGAGGCGACGCGGGGCTCTTTCGAGCTCAACCGCGAGGTGGACCGGCTGCTGTGGCTGCCACCCGCTGCCGCCCGTGCCCGCCTGACGCAGGACCGCGACCGGCCGCTGGTCGACGCGCTGCTGGCGGCGCTGCACCTGACGTGACGCGGCCTCACCTGACCTGATCCGGTGTTCGGCTGGGGCTGCCGGTGACCCTTCCCGTACCGCCGTGCGGGAGCGGTCCTCCGGTCCGCGTGCCGTCAGCCCTTCGCGGCCGAGCGTGCCCTGATGGCGAGGGCGGCCAGGGCCATCATCAGCGCGCCGAAGACGGCAGCGCAGGCGTACACCGTGAAGCCCGCGTCGGCGTTGCCCGCGGCGAGGAGCTCGCCGCCGACCCACGGGCCGAAGACGGCGCCGAAGCGGCCCATGCCGGAGACCCAGCCGAGGGCGGTGGGGCGGTCCTCGTCGCTGTGGTGGGTGCCCACCGTCGCGTAGACCATGGCCTGGGCGGAGAAGAGCAGCAGGCCCGCGAAGAAGACCACCGCGTACAGGACGCCGACCGGCATCCTGACGCCCATGAGGTAGACGAAGACCGCGGTCAGGACGAACCAGACGATGACGACGTTGCGCGGGCCGATCCTGTCGGCCGTGCGGCCTGCGATGAGCATGCCGCAGATGCCGCCGACGTTCAGGAACGTCGAGAACAGGAGCGAGTCACCGGTGTCGTAGCCGAGATCGACCATGATCTTCGGCAGCCACTGGCCGACCCCGTAGACCAGGAGCAGGCCGGCGAAGGACGTCAGCCAGAAGCACAGGGTGGTGTTCCACTGGCCGCCCCGGAAGAGGTTCTTCAGCGCGTCCTGCTTGTCCGTGCCGTTCTCCTTCGCCTTGGGCAGCTCGGTGCCGAAGTCGGCGGCGAGCGTCTCGGCCTCGGCTCGGCGGCCACGGGTGAGCAGGTTGGCCGGCGACTCGGGCAGCGCCTTGAGGGCGACCGGCAGCAGGACCAGGGCCGGGATCGCGGAGGCGATGAAGGCCGAGCGCCAGCCGAAGTCCTCGACGAGCCACAGCGCGAGGAGCGGGGCCAGGGCGCCACCGGTCTGGTGCGCGGTCATGATGATGCCGGTGGCGAGGGCGCGGCGGCCTCGGGAGGTGAACTCCATGCCGTACGAGATGGCGATCGGCAGCAGCGCGCCGAGTCCAAAGCCGCACACGAGGCGGAAGAAGCCGAACTGGCCGGAGGTCTGGGACCAGCCGGTGCCCAGCGTGGCGAGGGTGAAGAGGGCGACGCTGGCGAAGACGGTGTTGCGGCGGCCGATCCAGTTCGACGCCATACCGGACAGGATCGTGCCGATCAGCATGCCGAAGGTGGAGTAGCTGCCGATGGTGCCCGCGGTGGCGGCGGTGAGCCCGAGGCTTTTGCCGCCGAGCATCTTGGGGAGCACGGAGCCGTAGATGAACGTGTCGATGCCGTCGAGGAGGACGAGTCCCCAGCACAGGGCGATGACGGCGGTACGGCTTCTGCGGGCCGGTATCCCGCTTGCCTGGGCGGGCGAGGAGGTGGCGGAGGAGGACGTCATTGTTCCCTCTCGTGCGGGACATCAGGGCGGGGACCCTCGGTCTGGCGTAGACGCTAGAAAGCCGCCGACCCTTCGTCAACACTTTTGTTAACAATCTCGGAAAACATTTCGGCCCCGGTGTCACGCCGTTCTCGCGGACTCCTCGCGCGGCGCTCTCCGGGGCCGAAAGATGCAGGTCGGACCAGCCAGATCCCTGTCGGACCAGTCAGACCCGAGCGGGAGGCGTGCCGTGGGTATGGAACGACTCGATGGTCCGCAGACCCCAGGCCTGGCCCTTCGCGCGCTCCTCCTCGGTCCAGGTGACCAGCGGCCAGTCGGGGGCGAGCACGAGGCGGCTGAGCGGGTTGCAGAGCTCGATGCGGTTGCCGCCGGGCTCGTAGACGTACAGGAAGAACGTCTGCTGGATGGCGTGCTTGTGCGGGCCCGTCTCGATGAAGACGCCGGTGTCGATGGCGAGGTCGGCGGCGCGCAGGATGTCCTCGCGGGTGTCGGTCGCGAAGGCGATGTGGTGCAGGCGGCCCTCGCTGCCGGTCCAGTCCTCGGTGTAGACGACGTCGTACGACTTGTCGGTGAAGGTGAGCCAACGGGCGCCGATCCTGCCGGAGTCGAGCCGGATCTGCTCGGTGGGGCGGGCGCCCAGGACGTGCTGCTGGAACTCGGCGCTGGCCAGTACGTCGGCGGCCAGGAAGTTGATGTGGTCCAGGCGCCGCACCCCCACCCCCCTGTTGGGCTTGGCCTGCGGCTGGTTCTTCAGGGCGGGCCGGAGTCCGCCGGGGGCCGTGTAGTGCTCGCTCTCCCAGTACAGGGCGTGTTCGTGGCCGTCGGGGTCGGTGGTGACGTACAGCTTGCCGAGGCCGGGTTCGTCCTCGGCCCAGTGGCCGGTGCCGCCCGCGTCCTCGATGGCCCGCACGCGGCGCCGGAGCGCCTCCTCGCTGGAGACGCGCAGGGCGAGCCGGCCCGGGCCGGGCTGGTCACGGGCGGTGAGGACCAGGCTGTGGTGCTCGTAGTCGTCGAAGGTGCGCAGATATACGGTGTCGCCGCGCTGCCCGTTGACCGTCAGGCCGAGGAAATCGGTGCAGAAGGCCACGGAGGCGTCCAGGTCCGGGGTGAACAGCTGGGCGTGGCCGATGTGGGCGATGTCGCCGAGGGGCGGGGTCATCCTTGGCCTCCTGTGGTGGGTGCGGTCAGTGGCGCGGTCTCGGGTGGCCGGGGGAAGACGGCGCCGTCGAAGATCTTGCGGGCCGTGCGGACCACGGCGGTGCGGCGGGCGCGGGGCGGGCCGTCGGCGGAGGGGGCGGTGGCCGTGAGGCCGCTTTCGATGTCGGTGAATCCTGTGGGGTGCTCGATGCGCAGCCGCTCGCCCTGCTCCGGGAGCGCCGCGATGCCGTGCGCGACGCTTCCCTCGATGCGCAGCCCCGCGGCCACGCTCGCCGCGCCGAGTACGCCGATCGAGGTGTGGCAGCGGACCGGGATGAAGGTGCGCGTGGTGACCGCGCCGCCGTGGCGGGGCGGGGCAAGCAGGGTGAGCTTGGGCACGGGCGCCGCCGAGACGTCGCCGAGGCCCATCAGCTCCGCCGCCGCGAGCCGAATCTCCCGCAGCCGTTCGGCGAGCGCGCCGTTCGCCTCCAGGTCCGCCGGCTCCTCGTAGCCGGTGACCCCGAGGTGCTCGGCGGGGATCAGGACCGTCGGCATGCCGTTGTCGACGCAGGTGACCTCGGTGCCGACGACCCTGTCGCGCACGCTGCCCGTGGGCAGCAACTCGCCGCTGCCCGGCGCGAATTCGATGACTGCGGCGGCCGCTCTTCCGGGTACGCCGGAGATCTCCGTCCCGCCCGCGTATTCGACGTGCCCGCCCGGTGTCGGGAACGTCGCCGTGGCGAGTTCGCCGGAGTTCACCATGCGGATGCGTACGGACGTCTCACCGTCGCCGGGGGCGACCAGGCCGCGTTCGACGGAGAACGGGCCGACTCCGGCGAGCAGGTTGCCGCAGTTCTGACGTTCCGACACCTCGGCTGTCTCAACGCCCACTTGGAGGAAGAGGTAGTCGACGTCGGCCTCGGGGCCGGCGGACGCGGACACCACGGCTACCTTGCTCGTCAGCGGGTGCGCCCCGCCGAGTCCGTCGATCTGGCGCGGGTCCGGGCTGCCCATGATGCGCAGCAACAGGCCGTCGCGGGCGCCTGGTTCGGCGGGCAGGTCTTCGGCCAGGAAGTACGCGCCCTTGGACGTGCCGCCGCGCATCAGCATGCAGCGCACCCCCGCGGGCCCGGTCATGAACCGCCCTCCGCGTACGCCGTGTACCCCTCGTACTCCTCGTACGTCCGGTACTCGACGCCGAGCCGCTGGAGCGTGTCCCTCAGCCCGTAGCGGTCCAGGCCGAGCTGGCCCTCCAGGAAGGCGGCGCGGGCTCCGGCCTCCTTCTGTTCGCGGGCCTTGGACGCCTCGGCGGTCCGCCGGGCGTGCCGGCGTTCGACGACCACGACGCCGTCGTCGTCGGCGACGATCACGTCGCCGGGGCGGATCACCTGGCCGCCGATCGCGACGGGTACGTTGACGCTGCCGCCGGTCGCCTTGACCGTCCCCTGCGGGCTGACAGCGGCGGCCCAGGCGGGGAAGCCCATCGCCCGCAGTTCGGCGGTGTCCCGGATGCCGGTGTCCATGACGACGCCGCGCACGCCGCGCCGCGCGAGGGCCGTGGCGAACAGCTCACCGAACAGGCCGTCCGTGCAGGGTGAAGTGGTGGTGACGACGAGGATGTCGCCCTCGCCGCACTGCTCGACCGCCGCGTGGATCATGAGGTTGTCGCCGGGCCAGGACAGCACCGTGACGGCGGTGCCCGCGACGCGTACGCCCTGCTGGACCGGGCGCAGATGCGTGCCGAGGAAGCCGGTACGGCCCATCGCCTCGCTGACGGTGGCCGTGCCGTAGCCGGCGAGCGCCTCGACGTCCTTGGCCTCGGCTTTGGGCGGACCGGTGACGATGACGCCGGGCATCAGGCGGGCTCCTTGGCTTTGGGCGGGCCGGTGACGATGACGCCGGGCATCAGGCGAGCTCCTTCGCGATCTGCGGGTACGGGCGCATGTATGCCTCGGCCATGGTCTTGTGGGCCAGGCCCAGGTTCGGGCCGGCGTTCCGCTTGAGCTGCACCCCTCGGCGTACGGCGAGATCCGTGTAGTAGTCCCACAGGTGCTGCTGCGCGCCCAGGCACTCCATGGCCTTGCGCTTGGTCTCCCACACCTCGGTGATGTCGAGCAGCACCTCGGGCTTGAAGCCGCTCATCTCGGGCTGGTGCGGCTCGAAGTAGAAGACGGGCGGGGCGCCGATGATCTCGCCCTCGCCGGGGTACCCGATGGCCTGCGCGAGGACACGGGCCTCCAAGGCCATGCGGTTGGCGGCGGGGTGGTCGCCGTTGTACGGGTCCGCGACCGGGTGCGTGAGCACGGCATCGGGCTGGGTGGCGCGGTAGACCGCGACGAGCTGATCGGTCAGCTCGGCGGTGGCCACCAGGGGATAGTCGCCGGCGTCGTAGAAGCGGACCTCGGCGCCGAGCGCGGCGGCGGCGCGCTCGGCCTCGTCGCGGCGTATCTCCTTGATCTCGTCGAGCTTCCTGCCCTCGCGCCATGCCTTGGCGGACTCGCCGCGCTCGCCGAAGGTCAGGCACGCGATGGTGACCTTCTCGCCGCGGGCGGCGGCCAGGGCGATGGCGCCGCCCGCCCGCCACACGAAGTCCCCGGCATGCGCGGTGACGACGAGGGTCGATCGTGGCGGGTCGGTGGCGGGTACGCCGTTGCCGTGGGTCATGCTGCGTCTCCTTGGTGACAGGTGTGCCCCTGCCCCAGGAGCGCGTCAGTCGGCGCGCAGGGCGTCGAGCACGCTGCTGAGGTGGGCGCGAACGGCCGCCTCGGCCGTTCGCGGATCTCTGGCGCGGATCGCTTCGATCACCGCCAGATGCTCACTCAGGGACTGCTGCGGACGCCCGGGGCGCAGTGCCAACTGGAAGCGATGGCGCACCAGTTGGGCGTTGAGCCGTTCCAGGAGGCCGACGGCCGTGTGCTGGCCGGAGATGTCCCGGATCAGGGCGTGCAGATCGTGGTTGAGCTCGGAGTAGGTGACCGGGTCGCCGTCGGCGACCGCCTTGGCCATGGCTTCGCCGATGTTCGTCAGTTCGTCGAGCTGGGCGTCGGTGGCGACCTCCGCCGCCTTGGCCGCGCACAGCCCTTCGAGCACCATCCGGCACTCCGTGATCTCCACGGCCTCCGCGACGGTGACCACGCGCACTCGTGATCCGCGGTTGCGAATCCGCTCGACCAGACCTTCGGAGGTGATCTCCAGCAGCGCGGCGCGCATGCTGGCACGCGTGACGCCGTACTGCTCGGCGAGCTCGTTCTCCATCAGTCGCTGCGCCGGTGCCATCTCGCCCTGCGTGATCGCCTTCCGCAACCGCTCCAGCGCGTACTGCTTGGCCTGCTCTCCGGAGCCTGGATGGGCTTCCTTCGGCATCTGCCCTCCCTGAGTGAGTGCCTGTCGACGCTAAATCTAGGCGAACAGAATTGTCAACGATTTTGTTAGCACTTCATGGGCGCAGGGCTCCCGTTCGTGGTGGTGGCGCTTAGGGGGGAGGTGGCCGAGGCCGGCGCGGGCCAGGCGGTGCCCGAACGCAACAAGGCCCTGCTTCCCCCGGAGTCCGGGGGAAGCAGGGCTTGGCGGTGTCAGTGCATGAGTCGGAGAGCGGTGACGACGAGAACGTCGGGGGCGGGGGAGACGTAGTACACGACGAAGACGCCGCCTACGGTGACCTCGCGATAGTCGCGATCCCCCTTGATCGCGGCGGATCCGTGCCCGTACGGATCAGCGCCCAGGGTCTTGGTCATCGCCCGTTCGAACGCTGCGCGGAACTCCGGCCGCATCGCGCGGCGGGCGGCTTCGGCCGGGTCCGCGTACTGGATCCGGTAACGGCTCACGCCGCCCCGGGGCGAGAGTTGTCCTGCGAGGTGCAGCCGGAGAAGTCCCCGAACTTCAGGCGGGCGACGATGGCGTCGTCTTCTTCTTCGGCCTCGGCCGGCAGGGCCCATCGGGCGAGCACGCGGTGCAGGTCCTGGGCCGGGGTCCGGCTGATCTCTGCGTCGTACGCTTCGGCGTCGGCTGTGCCCAGCGTGGCGCGGATGCCCTCGATGGTCGCCGGGATCTCCACCGGTTTCCCTCCGACGTGTGTGGTCCACGTCGCTGCCGCGATGTCGCTCATACTCACCCTCCCTGGTCCTGCTGTCACCGTACGCCGCCGTCTCGGCCTCTGCGGGCAGTTGCGGCCGAGGCCGGGATGCCGGCGGGCTTCTGCGGACGATGTGTGAACGCGAAGGCGGCGGACTCCTGCCCGCCCGCGATGTGGGCAACGGCGCTCGCCCGCCCCGCGACGACGGCGTGCCGTCGAGTGCATGCGAGAAGCGGCCAATCCGGGGCGCGAGGTGCGGTTTTGGCGGTACTGTGACCGGGTCATCACGCTCCGTGCGTACGTACGGAGCGGCCCCCAGCGGTGCTCTAACACCAGTCTGAGGGCCTTCACCGCGAGTGGAAACCAGGTCCACCAGGATGCTCCGGCATGTTATCGCGCCCATCGGGCGCTATGTGAAGGCGTCGCATGACGTCGTCCGTCATTGTCGTCTGAACAGTGACGCCAAGATCCTCCTCATCTACGTGCAGGGACTGCCCGAGTCCGAGACGGCCAAGCCGCTCGGTGAGCATGCGGCGCGGGTCGGGATCACGGGGCGGGCGTTCCAGAAGGCCAAGCGGCTGCTTGTCGAGGGCGGCTACTTCCACGACTGGCGGTGGCAGGGCGAGCGCGGGCGCTGGGTGACGGAACAGGTTTTCTCCAACATCGTCCTGAGCGGTGAGGAGGCGGTCCGGGTGCGGGACGGGGTCCCGCCGAGTGTGCAGTCTCCGACGGTCGGTGGGCCGACCGGTCGGAGGGCCGGTGGTTATCTCCGTAAGAAGAAGAACGAGGAGAAGAACTCCTCCCACCCGCCCACCGTCGTTCCGGCCGAAGAGCCGGGCGTGCAGGACCGTCCGGACGGGCCGCACACCCCCCTCGATCCCGCCGCATCACTGCGACAAGCGGTCCTCGAACCCCACCTCGCCGAGGCCGAGAGAGTCCTGCTGTCACTCCGCCACGCCGACCGCCGCCTACGCCTCGGCGTGTCGGAGGCCCGGGAGCTCGCCGGCGCAGCCGCTGAGTGGTTTCTGCGCGGGGCGCGGTCCGGGGAGCTGCGGGAGGCGCTGACGACCGGGCTGCCGCCCGAAGGGGTGCGGTACGCACCGGGCTTCGTACGCCGCCGCCTCGCCGACAAGCTGCCGGAGGCACGGAGCTTCCCCGAGCAGCAGCGGCGTTCCCGCACCGCCCAACCCCCCTCGCAGCCCGCCCCCTTCACAACCTGCCAAGGGCCCGGCAGCGAACACGTCTTCCGGCCCGTAGCCGACGAGACACACTGCGGCCCGTGCCGACAGGAGCGAGCCGAGGCGGCGTATTCCGCCGCCCGCGCCGAACCGATCTGACGACCGGCTTTCGCGGCGATGCAGATCGCATCGCATCGCATCGCGAGGAACGCACTCGGAACGCACTCGGAGGCCCGAACGAGTTCGTCGAAGGCGGGTTCGGGCGAAACCCCGGAGCCGGTTTGGCAGGGGCAGGTGCCGGCCTGGCAGGGGCAGGTGCCGGCGCTCAACGCGGGCTGCGTCGGCTCCGGTAGGCCGCGACGCTGGCCCGATGTGCGCAGGTTCGGGTGCAGTACTGCTTCGAGCCGTTGCGCGAGAGGTCCACGAAAGTGGCCCGGCAGGTCGGCCCGGCACATGCGCCGAGACGAGCGGGGCCGAGCGTGGCGATCACGGAGGCCAGTGCGCTGAGCGTGGTCGCGGCAAGGTGCGCCGCGCGGCGGTCGGTGTCGGAGGTGACCTCGGTCCACCAGCGGTCGCCCTCGTGGCGCAGTACCGGGGTGGCGCGGCTGCGGCGCAGACCGTCGTTGATCAGAGCCGTAGCTTCGTCCGCGTCCGCGTTCGCCCGTTCGAGCACCTCACGGACCGTCTTGCGCAACGCGCGGACTTCCGCCAGGTCGGCGCGGGCGAGATGCCGATGACCGGTTCCTTGGTTCGCGGCCGAACTCAGAGGCGCGGCCTCGGGATGGTCGTCGAGGAAGTCCCGGAGCTGCTCCACGGTCTCCAGCGCGTCCTCTCCCTTGATCGGCCTCAAGGTGTTGGCCAGGTCGACGGCCATCTGGACCACCCATGGGCTGTAATACGCATCCGGCATTTGACGTGTCTCCTCCCTGTCCCATAACGTTACACTCAAAGGAGCTTTGGCATGTCACAACATACCTGGCAGGGGACGACGTCGCAGACAAGCGCGTCTGGACGGGCCCCGGCACCGGAACGGACCGACACCCCGGACGGGCGTCGGCTGGGGCTGACTTTGGGGATGTTGGTGCTGCCGATGTACGTGGCACTGGGAGCGCCGTCGGTGGCCCTGCCGGCCATCGGCCGCGCACTCGCGGTGCCATTCGGGGCCACCGCGTGGATTCTCGCCGCGTGGTCGCTGACCTCCGCGCTCGCGATGCCGGTCGCGGGTCGGCTGCTGGCCCGCTGGAGCCCCTTCCAGGTCCTCGTCACCGGGGTCGTGACGCTCGCCGCGGGCTCCGCGCTCGCCGGAGCCGGGCCGACACTGTCCGTCGTGATCGTCGGCCGACTGATCGGCGGCGCCGGGGCGGGCGCGACCGTGATCGCCGTCTTCGCCGCGGCCACCGCCCTTCCCGGGCGGCAACGGATCCGCGCCCTGGGGATCGTCGCGGCCGCCAGCGCGACGGCGTCCGGGTGCGGGACGCTGTTGGGCGGGGCGGTGACCGTATGGCTCGGGTGGCGTGCCGTGCTCGCGATCCCGGTCCTCGCGCTGCCCCTCCTGCTGGTCGCATGGCCGAGCAGGCGCGCGCTGACGCGTAGCGGTAGCGGTAGCGGCGGCGGCGAGCGAAACGGCTCGACCGGGCGACTCGATATCGTCGGCGCGGCCGTGCTGTCGGTACTCGCCGGCTCCTTGATCACGTTGCTACAGGCACACTCGGTCGGCCTGCCCGCTCCGGTCACGCTCGTCGTGGCCGCCGCCGGGGTGCTCGCCGCCGTGGGACTGTGGTGGCGCGTGCGCAGCACGCCCGACGGGTTCGTGCCCCGGCGGGTGATCGCGTCCCGCGGCTTCCTGGCGGCCGGGCTCATCGGCGGGACCGTCTTCGCCGGCTACTACGGGGTGCTGTTCCGCGCCCCGTCCCTGATCGAGCAGGCCACGGGCGGTGGCCCGCTGGAAGCCGGCGTGTTCTTGGTCCCGGCCGCCGTCTGCTCGGTGCTGGCCGGGCGGCTGGTCGGCACCTTGACCGACCGGTTCGCCGGCTGGCAGGTGACGGCCGGGCTCGCGGCACTCACCGTCGTCGGCGTGCTCGTGGTCGCGATCTTCACCGGGCCGATCCCGGTCGTCGTCGGCATGGCGTTGACCGTGTGCGGATTCGCCGGCGCCCAAGCCGTACTGGTGAGCCTCGCGCCGGACCTGGTCGCCGCGGACGACCGCGACACCGCACAGGGCCTGCTCAACTTCATGAACGCCCTGGGTGGCGGGATCGGCCCGGCCGCGGTCGCGGGCCTGTCCGGCATCGTGCCGGCGCCGGTGGCCCTCGCCGCGCTCGCGGCACTCCCCCTGGCCGGACTCGTCCTCAGCCTGACCCGGCGCCCTGCCGCCGACCGGCTCCCTGCCGCCGACCGCCGCCCCGAACCCGAAGCCACGCGTGGGAGCCCGCGATGACGGTCCACCCGCATCTGATCCGATAACGCCTTGACCAGTAAGGAGCCTTGCCATGTCAGCCGAGCCATTCGAGGTCAGCATCACCGAAGCCGAGATCGCGGACCTGCGTGAACGATTGCGGCGGACACGGTGGCCCGAGCGCGAGCCGGTGGACGACTGGTCACAGGGTCTGCCGCTGGCGTATGCGCAAGAGCTTTGCCGCAGCTGGGCCGAGGACTACGACTTCGGGTTCGCCGAGCGGCTGAACGCCTTCCCGCAGTACCGCGACACGATCGACGGGCAGGGCATCCACTTCCTGCACGTCCGCTCGCCGGAGCCGGACGCGTTCCCGCTCGTGCTCACGCACGGGTGGCCGGGTTCGGTGCTCGAATTCCTGGAGGTCCTCGGCCCGCTGACCGACCCGCGCGCGCACGGCGGTGACCCGGCGGACGCGTTCCACGTGGTCGCGCCGTCGTTGCCCGGGTACGGCTGGAGTGACAAGCCGTCGACGACCGGCTGGGGCATCACTCGCACCGCGCGCGCCTGGGACACGTTGATGGTCTCGCTGGGTTACGAACGGTACGGCGCGCAGGGCGGCGACTGGGGTTCGGCGGTGTCCGGCGCGCTGGGCGAGGTGGCGCCCGAGCGGGTCGCCGGCGTGCACCTGAATCTGGGATCCGTGGCGGCGGGCACGTTCGGCGACCCGACGCCTGCGGAGTTGGCGAATCGCGAGGCCGAGAAGGAGATGCAGCGCACCGGCCGGGGGTACTCGGCGATCCAGGCGACCCGGCCGCAGACCCTCGGCTACGGCCTCACCGACTCCCCGGCAGGCCAGGCCGCCTGGATCGCCGAGAAGTTCTGGGCGTGGACGGACAACGACGGCCATCCCGAGGACGCGTTGTCGCGGCAGACGATCCTCGACGAGATCTCGGTCTACTGGTTCACCGCGTCGGCCACGTCGTCGGCGCGCCTGTACTGGGAGAGCTTCGCCAACTTCCGGGACAAGGTGACCGCGCCATCCGGACTGTCGGTCTACCCGCGCGACATAACCCGCCCGTCGCGACGGGAGGCCGAGCTGCGGTTCACGGACCTGCGCTGGTTCGAGGAGCTGCCGCAGGGTGGGCACTTCGCCGCGCTGGAGCAGCCGGAGTCGCTGGTCGAGCAGGTACGCGGGTTCTTCCGCCTGTTCCGCTGACGGTCCGTGCCACCTCCTGGGAAGCCCGCGCCCAGGGGGTGGTCCTGTCCGCCCCCCGGTTACCGGCACATCACGTTGCGGGGCGGTGCACTGGGCGAACGTTGTGTCATTTGCTCAGCGGCCGTGTCATGTGGATGGCACTTATGACATCCACATGAGACAGCGCAGGCCAGAGGCCGTAATCCTCGCTCGTCCGGGGGAGACGACGCGGGCGGGAGCGCATGGTGGGCCGCTCCCGCCGGTGACGAAGACCGCTGTCACAGTGAAGACCGCTGTCACAGTTGGGAAGCGCCGCCGTCCACGGCGAGTTCGGCGCCGGTGGTGAAGGTGGCGTCGAAGGCGAGGAAGGCGACTGCCTTGGCGATCTCGTCGGGGGTGCCCACGCGCAGCATGGGGATGACCGCGGCCATCTGTGCCTTCGTCTGTTCCGCCGCTTCCAGGGGCATCGACTTGTTCAGGATCCCGGAGTCGATCGGGCCGGGGCTGACCGCGTTGACGCGGATCTTCCGCGGCAGCAGCTCGCGGGCCAGGCTGCGGGTCATCGAGCGCAGCGCCGCCTTGCTCGCCGCGTATGCGCTGAGCTCGGGAAGGCCCAGCACATTCACGACCGAGGTGGTGAACACCACGCCACTGCCCTCGGCCAGCAGCGGGGCGAGTTTCTGCACCGTGAAGTACGGGCCCTTGGTGTTGATCGTCAGCAACTCGTCGAAGAGCTCCTCGCTTGTCGCCTCGAACGGTGCGAATCCGTTCACACCGGCGTTGGCGAACAGGGCATCGACCGTGCCGAACTCGGCTTTCACGCGGTCGGCCAGCGCGTCGATGTCGGGCAACGACGACGCGTCGCTGCGTACCGCGATCGTGTTGTCGCCGAGCTGGTCGCGGGCGGCATCCAGTGCGGCCTGCTGACGCCCGGTGATGAGCACTCGTGCCCCTTCGCCCACGAGGAGCCGTGCGGTGGCCAGGCCCAACCCGCTGCTGCCTCCTGTGATCACGACGTTCTTGCCCTCGTACTTGCCCACGGTGGACATCCTCTGTTTCAGGAATCGGCTTGCGGATCGTGTCCTTCCGAGGCGGCCTCGGAAGGACAGCATTGAGTCAACAGCCGTCTGCGGCAGGGCGTCCAAGACCTGTTTCGCGCTCCGTCATGCAGGATCGGTATCACGAGTAGGGTGTCCGCATGTCCGATGGAGTTTTGCCCGCTCCGGCGCTCGATCCCGGCCTTGACCTCGACTTGAGGCTGGTGCGGTACTTCACGGTCGTCGCCGAGCATCTGCACTTCGCCCGGGCGGCGGCGGCGCTGCACGTGGCCCAGCCCTCCCTGAGCCGTCAGATCAAGCGGCTGGAGGACGCCCTCGGCGTGCGTCTGCTGGAGCGCACCACCCAGGGCAGCGCTCTCACCGCGGCAGGCGCGGCCTTCCTGCCCCAGGCGCAGGAACTCCTGCACTCCGCCCAGCAGGCGGTGCGGGCCGCACGCGCCGCGGCGCCACCGCGCACGATCACCATCGGGTACGTCGAGGACCTCGTCATCACTCCCGCGGTGCGGGACCTGCGCCGCGGTCATCCTGACGCCCACGTCCGCACCCGTCATCTGGACTGGAACGAAACCCGCGCCCTTCCCGACGGCCGGGTCGACGTGCTTGTCGCCCGCGCGCCGCTCCCCATCCCGGACGATGACCTGAGTGTGACCGCCCTCTATGACGAACCCCGGGTACTCCTCGTGCCCGCATCCCACCGCCTCGCGGCCAAGGAGTCGGTCAGGCAGGACGACTTCGCCGACGAACCCCTGCTGACCTGTGCCGGCATGGCCGCGGTCTGGAGCGGGTTCTGGCGGCTCGACCCCCGGTCGGACGGCAACCCGGCACCACTCGGTCCGCTGCTCGTGGACACCTTCGAGGACAAGCTCGAAGTCGTCGCGGACGGGCGCGCCATCGCCGTCGTGCCTGCGTATGACCGGCGCTACACACTCCGGGACGATGTCGTCGCCATCACCGTCGACGACATCGAACCCTGTCAGGTGGTCGTCGCCAGCCGGGCAGACGACCGCAGCCCGCTCGTAGCCCACTTCCGGGAATCCTCGCGCCGGTTCCTCGAACCCCGGTATGAGGAAATCACCCCCGTGGCGTAAGCGCCTCCCACCGCACCGTGAGCTCCCCCTGCCGCCAGCGGCGCGGCCCGTCCGTCAGGGGCCAGGCGGTCGCGAGGGAGGCGGCCGAGCGGATCCAGCGCTGTCGCGCGCCCAGTGCGGCGTACGGGGCGGCGGACGCCCAGGCGCGGTCGAAATCGCGGAGGAAGGCGTGCACCGGCTCGCCCGGCACGTTGCGGTGGATGAGCGCCTTCGGGAGTCGTTCCGCCAGGTCGGAGGGGCGGTCGAGGGAGGCCAGGCGGGTCGCGAAGGTCACCGTGCGCGGGCCCTCGGGGCCGAGCGCGACCCACACATGGCGGCGGCCGATCTCGTCGCAGGTGCCTTCCACGAGCAGCCCGTCCGGGGCGAGCCGCGCGCACAGCCGCGCCCATACGGCGGCGACCTCAGCCTCGTCGTACTGCCGCAGCACGTTCGCCGCCCGGATCAGGACCGGCCGCCGGCCGCCCGGCAGCGGCACCTCGAAGCCGCCGTGCGCGAAGGTCAGCCCGGCCCTTTCTTGCGGCAGCGCCGCCGCGACGCGCGCCGGATCGATCTCGACGCCGACGACCTCGGCCCCCGCCCGTACGGTCCGCAGCCGGGCCAGCAGCTCGACGGCGGTCCAGGGGGCGGCCCCGTACCCGAGGTCCACCGCGACGGGGTCGGAGCTGCGGAGCAGCGCGGCGGCGTGCGTGGCGGCGATCCAGCGGTCCATGCGGCGCAGCCGGTTCGGGTTGGTCGTGCCACGGGTCGCCGAGCCCACGGGCCGGGTCGGCGCGGGCTGGCGGGCGGGCGGGGCGGGCATGGTGACGAGCCTATGCGGTGCGCCTCCGGGGCCTCCCTGGAGTGTGCCTCCGGGGCCTCGCCGGAGTGTGCCTCCGGGGCCTTGCCGCAACGCGGAGGCGGCCACCCGGGTGGCCAGCGTCACGTTTTGGCAAAACGGAAATTGGAGCTCGTACCTCCGGTGTTGCAAGGCTGACAGCTGTAGCCCGCCTACGCAGGAGGAGCACGTACGGTGAGCCAGTACGTACCGCGGCTCGGCACGCTCCGAGGCCGCACCCACGGCCCGCTCGCCGGGCCGTCGCGGCTGCGCCGCACCCCTCGGCGACCCCGGCGCGTCGCCATGCTGAGCGTTCACACCTCCCCGCTGCACCAGCCCGGCACGGGCGACGCGGGCGGCATGAACGTCTACATCGTCGAACTGGCCAAGCGCCTCGCCGCGATCAACATCGAGGTCGAGATCTTCACCCGCGCCACCACCGCGTCCCTCCCGCCCACGGTCGAACTGGCCCCCGGCGTCCTGGTGCGGCACGTCGACGCGGGCCCGTACGAGGGGCTCGCCAAGGAGGAGCTGCCCGCCCAGCTCTGCGCCTTCACGCACGGCGTGATGCAGGCGTGGGCCGGGCACCGCCCCGGTTACTACGACCTCGTGCACTCCCACTACTGGCTGTCCGGCCACGTCGGCTGGCTGGCCGCCGAGCGCTGGGGCGCGCCGCTGGTGCACGCCATGCACACCATGGCCAAGGTCAAGAACGCCGCGCTGGCCGCCGGTGACACGCCCGAGCCCGCGGCGCGCGTCATCGGCGAGACGCAGATCGTACGGGCCGCCGACCGGCTCATCGCCAACACCGCCGACGAGGCCGAGGAGCTGGTACGGCACTACGAGGCCGACCCCGGCGAGGTCGCCGTCGTGCACCCGGGCGTCAATCTGGAGCGGTTCCGCCCGACGGGCCCCGACGTGAGCGCGAGCCGCGCCGCCGCCCGCGCCCGCCTGGGGCTGCCGCAGGACGCGCTCATACCGCTGTTCGCGGGCCGTATCCAGCCGCTCAAGGCCCCGGACATCCTGCTGCGGGCGGTCGGCGTGCTGCTCGACGAGGACCCCGAGCTGCGCTCGCGCATCGTCGTGCCGGTCGTCGGCGGGCCCAGCGGCAGCGGCCTCGCCAAGCCGGAGGGGCTGCACAAGCTGGCGGCCCGGCTCGGCGTCGCGGACGTCGTGCAGTTCCGGCCGCCGGTCGGCCAGGACCAGCTCGCCGACTGGTACCGGGCGGCGTCGGTCCTGGTCATGCCCTCCTACAGCGAGTCCTTCGGCCTGGTGGCCGCCGAGGCGCAGGCGTGCGGCACGCCGGTCGTCGCGGCGGCGGTGGGCGGGCTCCCCGTGGCCGTACGGGACGGGGCGAGCGGCTTCCTCATCGACGGCCACGACCCCGCCGACTACGCACGGGCCCTGCGCCGCTTCGCCGAGGCCCCGGAACTGGCCGACCGGATGGGGGAGCGGGCCGCCCGGCACGCGCAGTCCTTCGGCTGGGACACCGCGGCCTCGGCGACGGCCGAGGTCTACACCGCCGCGATGCAGGTGCGGCGGCGTCGCCTACGCTCGGCACATGGCTGACATGGCTGACGCGCGGCAGGTCATCGAGGGGACTCTGAAGGACGCCGAACTGGAGTGGGAGTCCCCGTCCAGCGGCACGTACGTGGTGAAGCTCCCCGGCACCCGGAAGCTCTCCACGACCTGCTCCCTGGTGGTGGGCCGGCACTCCCTCTCCGTCAACGCCTTCGTCGTCCGCCACCCGGACGAGAACCAGGAAGCGGTCCACCGCTGGCTCCTGGAGCGCAACACCCGCCTCTACGGCGTGAGTTACGCGATCGACCACCTCGGCGACATCTACCTGGCCGGCCGCCTGCCGCTGGCCGCGGTCACCCCCGAGGAGATCGACCGCATCCTCGGCACCGTCCTGGAGAACGCCGACGGCTCCTTCAACACCCTCCTGGAAATGGGCTTCGCGACGGCGATCCGCAAGGAGTACGCGTGGCGCACGTCGCGCGGCGAGTCGACCAGGAACCTGGACGCGTTCACGAATCTGACCGGGGAGGGTTCCGGGGAGAGGCGCGGGAGCGGAGCTTGATGCCGGTGCCCGCCCCGTCCGTACGCGCCTTCTGCGCCGACGACTGGAGGACGTGCAAGGCGAGCAGCAAGACCCCGATGTCGTCCAGGTAGACGGGATCGGGGAGGAGGTCGACCGGGGAGATCGTGTAGAGCAGGGCGCCCCAGTAGGCGGCCTTGTGTTCAAGTGGAACGCCCGCTTCCTTGAGGATTTTGCGCGCACGGATCAGCCGGGCCGTGAGGAAGACGGCCGCCGCGAATGCCGCTACGGCCGCCAGTCCGGCCAGTACGAGAACAGTCTTCAACTCCATGCTTTAGCTGCCCTCCTGGCGTAGGGGCGGAACCGGTCGGCCTCCGGTCGGGCCGTGGGCCGGGTTCCCTCTTCCGCGTGGGGCAGTCGCCGACACGCCTGGCGCGGTGCTGTTGTACCAAACGCGGCGGCGGTGACCGCCGAAGCCACGCGCGCCGTACCCGTGCACACCCCCTTCCGCCCGCCGCAGCCGCGTGGCATTCTCACATCCGTCGCTCACCTGAACAGCGTTCACATCCATGGAAGGCGGCCTCATGGACCTCACCCGGAGAAACCTCCTCGCCTGCGCCATCGCCACGGCGGCCGGTGCCACAGCCCTCGCAGCGCCCGCCGTTCCGGCGGCGGCTGCCCCGGCCGCCACCCCCGGCCCGCAAGGCCGAAGGCTGTGGCGGGAGTTCACGCGGAACCCCTACGCCCACCCGAACATCCCCTACATCGGCCGCGCCGGCCACTACGGCGGCTCCCGCGACTTCCCCCGCCCTCATGGCCGCGCCGTCAACGTCCTCCACTACGGCGCGAAGCGCGACGGCTCCGCCGACTCCGCGCCCGCCATCAACCGCGCCATCGAGGCCGCCGGACGCCGCGGCGGCGGCACCGTCACCGTGCCCCCGGGCACGTACCGCATCGACGACATCATCCGCATCGGCTACGACAACGTCGTCCTGCGCGGCGCCGGCTCCGCCCGCACCACCCTGCACGCCACCCGCAGCCTCACCGAACTCGTCGGCCCGTACGGCAGCCGCTACGGCGGCGACAAGTCCGGCTGGTCCTGGGCCGGCGGCCTCATCTGGATCTGCCCGCGCGAGCGCTGGCGCTCCCTCACCGACGCGATCGAGGCCGAGGACTGGCCGTTCGAGGGCTGGACCGGCAACAAGCGTGACGAGTTCCGCACCCTCACTGCCATCGGCGCCCCGGCCCGCCAAGGCGACTGGACGGTCACTGTCGCCGACCCGTCGCGGCTGAACCGCGGCGACCGCGTCCTGCTGCGCCTCACCGACGACGACGGCCACACCCTGCTCCAGCACATGGCGGGCGACGTCGAGGGCGCGCGCGGCTACAAGTGGTCCGACAAGACCAAGCTCACCTCGTACGTGCCCTACGAGTGGCCGTGCCGCGTCACCGCCGTGCGCGGCCGGCGCGTCACCCTCGACCGACCGCTGCCGCTGGACGTACGCCCCGCGTGGCAGCCCGAACTCACCACCCTGATCCGGCCGGTGACCGGCTCCGGCGTCGAGGGGCTGACCCTCGACGTCATCGAGACGCCGCAGGCCAAGCACCTGCTGGACAAGGGGTACAACGGCGTCGCCCTCCAGTGCGCGTGGGACTGCCGCGTCGACGACGTGCACGTCAACAACGTCGACAACGGCTTCCTGCTCGTCGCCGCCAAGGCGTGCACCCTGCGCCGCACCCGCGTCTCCGGGCGCGGCAGCCACCACCCGTACTGCTGCCGTGAGGGCTCGCACGACAACCTCGTCGAGGAGTTCGCGATCGACGACCGCACGGTCCCGGCCCCGCCCGGCACGCAGCTGCACGGCATCAACGTCGAGGGGCTCTCCAGCTACAACGTCTGGTCGCGCGGCCGGATGGAGATGGGGACCTTCGACACCCACCGCGGGCTGCCGTTCGCCAATGTGCGCACCGACATCACCGTGGACAACACCGGCTCGCACGGCGGCGACGCGAGCGCCGGGCCGCTGTACGGGGCGCGGTTCACGCACTGGAACGTACGGGTCGTCAACGGGCGGGCGGGGTGCGTGAAGATCGACGGCATCGCGCCGTACAGCGCGACGGCCGGCATCAGCGAGGTCAGGGAGTTCGGCCAGGTGGACGTACCGGACTTCAAGGGGCCGCTGCACGCGCGCGTCGAGTCGTACGGCCACCCGGAGTCCGTACGGCCGCGGAATCTGTACGAGGCCCAGCGGGCGCTCTGAAGCCCCTCACACCACCTGGTCCGCCGGGGCGTTGCGCTCCGGCGGACCGGACACCGCCTCGGGCGCGGCCCCCTGCTCCTCTGGCAGGCTCCGCGTCAGGACCCAGTACCCGAGCGCCGCCACCGTGCCCACGGCCGCGCAACCGCCCCACAGTCAGGCGGCCCCGTACGCGTCGATCACCCGGCCGCCGATGAGCGGCGCGGCCAGCGACCCGACCGACCAGGACAGGGAGTACACGCCCTGGTAGCGCCCGCGCCCGTGCGTGGGGGAGAGCCGTACCACCAGCCCCATCTGGGCGGGCGCGTTGACGACCTCGGCGAGCGTCCATACGGCCACGGTCAGCGCGTACAGCCCGAGCGAACCGGCGAAGGCCCGTCAGCCCGGAGCCGTACCCCGCGAGGAGCGCCGAGGCGACCAGCAGCCTTCTGGGATCGCGGTGTTCGATGAGCCGCGAGACCGGGATCTGGAGCACCACGATGAGCACGCCGTTGACGCCGATCGCGAGGCCGAAGTCCGCGCTGGAGAAGCCGTCCGCGCCCATCGCCACCGGCAGGGCCACGGAGCCCTGCTGGAAGATCAGCCCGATCAGGACCGAGAGCCCGACGAGGCCCATGAAGCGGCCGTCGCGGAACACCGTGCCGAGGTTCACCGACGGCGCGGCGGCCTCCCAGGCCGCCACCGGGGCCTCCCCGGCCGCCACCGGGGCCTGCTCGGGGCGGGACTCCGGCAGCTTGACGAAGACGAGGATCGCGCACGCCATCGTCATCACCGCCTCGATGAGGAGACCGGCGCGGTCCTCAGTGGGGGATGCCCTCGATGATGCCGCGGGCGCCTTGGCGCAGCAGCTCGGCGCAGACGCGTGAGCCGAGTACGGCGGGGTCGTTCAGCGACTCGCCCCAGAAGTGGGCGTGAACGAATTTGCTCCCGTCGCGGGAGAACACCATGCCGCGTAGGGAGAGTTGTCCGTCGGGGTCTGTGGTGCAGTACCCGGCGATCGGGCTGTTGCAGTGTCCGCGCAGTCCGTGCAGCATGACCCGCTCGGCGGTGATCTCTTTCATGGTGCGTTCGTGGTTGAGCTGCTGGAGCAGGTAGGCGACGGCGTCGTCGTCTTTGCGGCATTCGAGGCCGAGTGCTCCGGCTCCGACCGCGGGTAGTACCTGGTCGACGGTGAAGACCTGTCGGCCCCGGTCGGTGATGCCGAGGCGGGCGAGGCCGGCGTGCGCGAGGATCATCGCGTCGGGCTTGGTGTCGATCCTGCGTTTGCCGTCGAGTTTCTCGACCCGGGTGCCGACCGCTCCGCGTACCCGAATGATGCTGAGGTCGGGGCGTACGCGGTTGATCTGTGCCTTGCGGCGCACGGCGGAGGTTGCGACGGCGGCGCCGGCGGGCAGGTCGTCGAGTGTCTGCGCGTCGGACCCTTCGGGGAAGAGCAGTACGTCGCGTACTTCCTCGCGGGGGAGGTAGGCGGCGAAGATCAGGCCGCGGGGCATGGGTACGTCGCCGGGGACGTCCTTGATGCAGTGCACGGCCATGTCGACCTGCCCGCGCTGCAACATAGTGTCGATCTCCTTGACAAACAGGCCCTTCCCGCCGAGCCGCGCGAGGTCGCCTTGCCATTTGTCGGCTTCGGTCGTCACGGACACGACTTCGATGCCGAGGCCGGGTTCGATCTTGCGGAGCAGGCCGGAGACCTGATCGACCTGGGCGAGGGCCATGGGCGAGCTGCGGGTGCCGATGCGCAGCGTTCGGCCTGGGAAGTCGTTCATACCGCCCCTTCGTGTCGGGTCTCACGGTAGACCGGGCTGCCGGGGGTCTGGAGCGGTCCCACGATGCGCGCGGCTATCGCTGGATGCAGCATCGCTTTCGCCTCGGCGCGAGTGGTCCAGCGCCACGCGTCGAGTTCGTCGTGCTGCAACGTGATGCGGTCCGTGTCGGACGCGGTGAGCACCGGGCCGGCGAACAGGATCGCTATGCGGTCGCGGCGGCCGGGGCGGGTGGCTTGCAGCCACTCGACCGCGAACAGGTCGTCTTCCCTCACATCGAGGTCGAGGCCGAGTTCTTCCCGTACCTCTCGCCGAACGGCGTCGAGCGGAGACTCGTTCCGCTCGACGATGCCGCCGGGGAAGTGCCACGGGGCGGCGGCGTCACCCTTATTGGGGTGGACGATGAGCAGGCCGTCATCCGGGTTGGTGATGAGCACGGTGGCGGTGACGGGGTGGCCGGGGGCCGGTGGTGACATGGCTCATCCTTCCGGGGCCCCGCCCCGGCCGTCTCCGCTTCACGGGGCGTGCGACCGGGGCGGGCGTTCTATCCGGTGTGTTTGTCGCTCGGGTGTGTGCCTAGGTGTACTGACTCGTCAGGCGGGGCGGCCGCATGGTGAATGGCAGCGGCGTTGCCGGTGGCGCCGACGAGGTCGTCGACCTCGGGCTCTTCGGCTTCTTCGTCTGGGCTGGGTGCCACGATCTCTCTCGGGTGCCGGGCCCGCCCCGCGACGGGATAACGGTTTCTGGTCGAGGCGGGACGGGCTGTCGCGGTTGCGTGGGTGTCTTCTCCTTTAGGCCCGCCTCCTTGAGTTGCCGGGTGGGGCAACCCCTCTGCGCCGGGCCGTCTGAGTGCACCGACGGAGACGGGAGCCTAGGGGTGGTGGCCCGTGGCGATCACGTACAGCAGCCCGGCGGCAGATGAGACGGCGACCAGGGCCGGCCCCCCGAGCAGGCGCGCCTTCATGCGGCACCACCTCCGGCCGGCAGCGCGGGGCGGGGCGGGATCACAACACCGGGGATCACCAAGCCCGCAGCGGGCGGCGGCTCCAGCGTCACGTAGTCGGCAACAGTCCGGTGGTAGCGGGTGTGCCCGGTCGCCTGGGTGTGGCGTCGCATCCACTCCTCGATCCAGTCCGGGCCGCCGGCGCGGATGGTCTCCCCGCAGTCCCTCTCGTCCCCCGTGACGCAGGTGGCGCCGTACTCCGGATGCGCGGTGGGGTCCTGCTCGAATGTCCACGCCATGTACCGGAAAGTGCGTCTCACTTCCGTCTCCTCATGGTCAGTTCAGCGTCGGGGCCGAGGACCACCCGCAGCAGGGCACTGTTGTCGGGCGCCTCTCCGGCCTCTTCAACGTCCTTGACTCGCAGGGCGAACCGCATCAGCCGCGCTTCGTACCCCCGCGGCTCGGCACGGCGATAGAGGGAGGTCACGGCCGCGTGAGCTTGGCGCCGGTGAGGCGCGATGGCGCGCACAGGCAGAGAGAACTGGCCGTACAGACTCCACCAGTTCTCAACGGCGCGGGAGGCGCGCTGGAGCCGCCTCACTGTCCGCCCCCGGCGTCGGGGCCGCTGACGTCGTTGGCGCGCAGCCGTACGGACGTGTCCGGCCTGCCCTTGCCGGCGCGGTGCACCGCGCAGTCGCAGGGCGGGAACGCGATGGGGCCCGGCGGTAGGTCTACTCCCTCCGCCTGAGTGCTCAGCGGATCGCTTGTCGCGGCCGACGACTTGAGGACAACGAGCGTCCCGTTGATACCCCGTGCGGCCATCAGTCGGGACAGTGCCACCCGCGCCCGGCTCCTCATGAGAACAGCCACTTCAGTCGGCCCAACTCGGTCCGCACGCGCGCGAGAGCGTGGTGATCCCGCCGGCACTCGCTCTCGGCCGGGAAGCCTGGCGGAGCCATGCCCCACGCGCCGCCTGCACGGAGGACTGTTTCGACCACGGCGGCGTGGTCGCTCGGGGGAAGTGCGAATGTCCGATTAGACGGGCGCGAGTTCATGTGCGGCACTCCTCATGTCCCTTGCCGTGTAGGTCACATGGCGGGCTGGGTGTGCTCACAATGCTCCCGTGTGGGAGCGTCGTGCAAGCTTTCACGCGGTAGATTTTCAATAGGTTGACGTGCATTGCAGGCGATACCTGATGGTGCTTTCATTCAGGACGTGGAAGCCTTTCACTGTGGTTGGAAGGGGTACGTGTGGTCGAGTCGGACGGTCCATCTGGATCAACGGTCCCAAGGCGGCAACTGGGCCGAATCCTGGGTGACTTGCGCGAACGCGCAGGACTCAGGGTGAACGCGGCGGCCAAGCTATTGGAACGCTCGCCTACGACGATGTGGCGCGTGGAACAGGGCAAGGTGTCTTCCCGTGCTGTCGAGGTCAAAGCAATGTGCGAGCTGTATGGGGCGTCAGCGACTCTGACGGAGGCCCTGGTTGGACTCGCGCACGAAACGAAGGCGAAAGGATGGTGGCACGCGTATGGGGATGTTCTCCCCGAAGGCTTTGACCTCTACATCGGACTAGAAGAGGCAGCCACACGCCTTGACTGGTACGAACCGGAGTTGATCCCTGGGTTGCTTCAGACCGACGAGTACGCACGCACAATCATCACGGAAGACAACCCCGACGAAGATGCTGGCGAGGTCGAGCAGCGGGTTCAGCTTCGCATCAAGCGGCAGACACTCCTGACCCGAGTGACTCAACCACCAACGCTGAACGTAGTACTCAACGAAGCTGTGGTGAGGCGCCCTATCGGCGGGGACAATGTCATGGCGGGGCAGCTTCGCCACCTGGCGAAGGTGGGATGTCTACCCACCGTGACGATCAAGGTCGTACCCTTCGCGACGGGATTGCACCGAGGGGTCATGGCGGGACAGTTCCAGATTCTCCGCTTCCCGCTCACCGGCAACGGCACCGAAACGGAGCCTCCGACCGTCTACTCGGATGGCTACACGGGGGACCTCTACTTGGACAAGCCCAAAGAAGTAGAGCGTTATGACCACGCGTTCCACGACATCTGGGCCAAGGCAATGCCCGAAGAGGCGTCACAGCGCCTGATTCTCGAAACGGCAGGACACTATGAAAAAGGCTGACCTGAAGTGCGCAACGTGGCAGAAGTCCAGCTACAGCAACGGGCAATCAAGCTGCGTCGAGTGGTCACCTGCTACGGCGGCAAATGCTGGAGCCGTCCCTATCCGTGACAGCAAGAACCCGAACGGCCCCGTCCTCGCTGTCTCCCCCGCCGCGTGGTCCGCGTTCGTCGCGTTCGCGGCCCGTAGCGAAGTCTGATTCGTCGCAAACGCAAGAAACCCCCGCACCGGCACGTAGCCGGTGCGGGGGCGTGGTGGTGTCAGTGGGCGGTAGCCAGCTCACAGGGCGCTGCTGCGCAACCTCCGCAACTTCGACGAGGCCGGGGTCGGCGACCTCGCCGCCGCCCAGGTGGCGGCGAAGCTCGCCGACGAGGACGCGGTGGGACCGTGACAGCAGTGGAAGAGTCCCGCGGATCGGTTGGGGGGCCGTCCCCGCATACGCGGGGAGCACCCTTATTTGCAGCTAGCGGCGGGGCTTTTGCCGGGACCACCCCCGCATGCGCGGGGAGCACGGTACGGGCCATCCCCCCGGTTCCCCCTGATGGGACCACCCCCGCATGCGCGGGGAGCACTCATGTGTGCCCGCTCCAGAGCACGCATGATCGGGACCACCCCCGTATGCGCGGGGAGCACACCGAATACTGCGACGGAACATGCGTGACGGCAGGACCACCCCCGTATGCGCGGGGAGCACCCTCCGTGACCTGCGATGTTATGCGGGTCGGCAGCGGTTTTTACCCACTTCCGCAAGTGCCGGCATACGGGGTAAATGGGTAGATAGCCGCGTCTTGCTTGTGAGGGAACGCAGGGGTTCAGTATGTCTGCTCTCCCCACGACAGGCACCCGGCCCAGGGCTACCGCTGGAACAGGGCGACGATGTCCGCCAACATCGCCTGCACCGCGGGCCGGGACGCGCTGGCGGCCATGCCGACGAGCAGCGCGTCGCCCGCGATGGCGACCGGATGCTGGACGAAGGCGAGCACCGCCTCCAGGACGGCGGTCGAGGACTGGGCGGCGAGCATCGTCGGCCGCCGCCCGTGCCGGTCGGTCAGCACGCCCGCGCCGATCGAGGCGACGGCGCCGCCGAGCCCGTAGAGGGCCGCGACGAGCCCGGCACGAACGACGCCGAGTAGCCGCGCTCGATCGTCAGATAGCGGGCCATGAACGTCGCGACGAACGCCCCGAGGCGGCTCACGAGAGTGGACGTCCACAGCCACCAGAAGGCCCGGGGCATCCCGGACACGCTCTCCCGCACCGCGCGTCTCAAGCCGTTCGCCGTCACGGTGCGTCCCCCCGGGGCATCAGCCGGTTGTAAGTGGCTCATCTGCTTCCCGCGACTTACAAAGCGCGAGGTCGGGGCGCCAATGGATTGACGATGCCCGTCAATCGGGCGGGCGCGGGACCGGGGCGCCGGGTCGATTACGCTCAGGGGCATGGCCGACGCACCGTACAAGCTGATCCTCCTCCGCCACGGCGAGAGCGAGTGGAACGCGAAGAACCTGTTCACCGGCTGGGTGGACGTCAACCTGAACGAGAAGGGCGAGAAGGAGGCGGTCCGCGGCGGTGAGCTGCTCAAGGACGCCGGTCTGCTCCCCGATGTGGTCCACACCTCGCTCCAGAAGCGCGCCATTCGCACCGCGCAGCTGGCGCTGGAGGCCGCCGACCGCCACTGGATCCCCGTCCACCGCTCCTGGCGGCTGAACGAGCGCCACTACGGCGCGCTCCAGGGCAAGGACAAGGCGCAGACCCTCGCCGAGTTCGGCGAGGAGCAGTTCATGCTCTGGCGCCGCTCGTACGACACGCCGCCGCCCGCCCTGGAGGACGGCACCGAGTTCTCGCAGAGCGACGACCCGCGCTACGCCTCGATCCCCAGCGAGCTGCGCCCGCGCACCGAGTGCCTCAAGGACGTCGTCGTCCGCATGCTGCCGTACTGGTACGACGGCATCCTCCCGGACCTGCTCGCCGGCCGCACGGTCCTGGTCGCCGCTCACGGCAACAGCCTCCGCGGCCTGGTCAAGCACCTCGACGGCATCTCCGACGAGGAGATCTCCGGCCTGAACATCCCCACCGGCATCCCGCTCGCCTACGAGCTCGACGCCGACTTCCGCCCCCTCAAGCGCGGCGGCACGTACCTCGACCCGGAGGCCGCGAAGGCCGCCATCGAGGCCGTGAAGAACCAGGGCAAGAAGAAGTAGCCGCAGGACAC
This sequence comes from Streptomyces sp. NPDC044033, assembly GCF_056434425.1. Taxonomy (NCBI): domain Bacteria; kingdom Bacillati; phylum Actinomycetota; class Actinomycetes; order Kitasatosporales; family Streptomycetaceae; genus Streptomyces; species Streptomyces sp. NPDC044033. The sequence goes on from NZ_JBWKFF010000004.1 coordinate 148,934, forward strand.
GGATAAGCGGTAAGGCAGTAGCAATAAGCCCCCTACCCGCGGTTTTCCCGCGAGTGGGGGGCTTGATGCTGCCTTGGGGCCATCTCTCGACCGTCAGGCGCGCCGATGCCGGCGGCGGCGGATGCGGATGTCGAGAGCGATCAGCAGCGCCACGGGTGCAGCGATCTTGGATGGGGCGTGCGTCCAGAGGGCGAGTCCCCGTCGGCCGAGCCGATGAGCGTCATGGGCGGGTCACGGGGGCGGATGTCGACGGTGATGCCTGTCCGTTGGGTCATGAAGCCTTCAACTGGGTTCGTTTTCCTGGTCGGATTTCGGATGTGGGCATGGAATCGGATTCCGTCTCTGGCCGGGCGGTATTCGCATGTCGGTGAGACTTTCTCAGGGCTGCCAAGCGAACAAGCAGGCAGGTGAAATGGGGGTGTGGAGCAATGCGCCCTGTGCTTCTGTGCTTACATGTGCACAACTCTCGGGAATCCTGGAAGGTGTGCTTTCCCGTCCATTTGCGTGGACAATTGGATTCGTGGGGTGTGCAGGTCAGTGACCTGTTGGTCGCTACGGTGTCCCAGAGCGCCGCTTCGGGCAGCGATAGCTAACGCCCGGTGCGGCGGCGTCGCTAGCGAGGTTCTTTCCTTCCTTCCATGGAAGGAAGGCTCCGGCCTTCGTGCAGCGTCTACCCATTTTCAGGAATTCCTCTAGGGATTTTCAATGGCTGAGGTTACTGGTTGCGCGGTGCTGCACTGACGGACATTGCTGCCTCCTGATGCGTCTAGGATCCGCTGTCGTGAAGAATTCAAACGCTGGGCCTGTGGCAGGAGTGATCTTGTCCAAAGGTCGTACCCGGGTGTGGGTGGAGCGGGATGTGCTGCGCTGGAAGCGGGGGCGTACGACTGTCACCGTGTCCGGAGAGCAGATCCGCAAAGTCGAGGTCGTGGGGCAGTCGCTGACCGTGGGCCTCTTTGAGGGTGCGCAGATTGGCACCGGCATGACCATCCGGGACCGCAATGCGGAGGCGGTTGCCGCGCTCGGCGCGGAGATTGAAGCGATCATGCGCGACGTGGGGCCATCGGGAAGCCGGAGCCCGGTGCGTCGGCAGTCGGTGCGTGTATGGCCCCTGCGCGTGATGGCTGGCCTGTATGTTCGGGTCTTGTCGGGCAGCCCTTGGTGGCGACGAGCCCTCTGGTACCTGGTCCTGGGGTTGCCTCTGGCTGTGTGGCTGCCGGTGGAGCCCCGGCCCCTGGGGATCTTCGCCTGGATGTTGCTGCCGCTGAGCGTCGGCTTGCTTCGCCTATGGGTGTGCATGGCCGAGTTGGATACACGGTGGGTGATGTGGCGCCGAGGCATAACCGTGCGCGCGAGGTTCGAGTTCGACCGGGACAGCGACAGCGAAGGCGTCAGCTATATCGTCCGCTTCCACACCCTCGACGGCCGGCAGGTCACGGCGCGCCCGGCGCTGCGAGGGCGCCGGGACGAGATCCGGTATGACCCGCAGGAGCCCTCGCGTGTGATGGCTCCGACCCGCGTGGCTTGGTTGGGAGTCGCTCTGGGCGCGTTCGCGCTGACGGGCCTTTGGGGCGTCGTGTGCGGGATCCCGGCGGTTCTCTGGCTGACCCAACTGCTGGCACTGCCTTTCTAGGGCTCTTCCCAAACTCAAGGCGCAGCGCTGTCCCCACTGACGCGCAGGGCTTCTCGCATGCGGGCCCGGAGCGCAGTGAGGGCGTCATCTCACCTCGGCGCGCTGATGGTCGAGCCCGAAGAAGCCGCAGCCCGGCTGTTCGCCCAGGCTGGCGCCCGAACCAGCCGCGAACGGCCGCAGTTTCCCAAGGTGAGGGTTCCGGCGTCGGTAGCGTGGCTGGGGCTGGTGAGGGGAGGCACGCGGGTCTGGTCGGTCGGCGAACCCGCCGTCGCTGACTCCCGTCAGCAGCTGAGGTTCAGACGGGTTACATCGAAGGCGCCAGGGGCGCCGAGGGTTGCTTCGTGCCACCGTGACTTCCGCCCGCGCTGCAGGACGGAGGCCGGTCTCCCGGCGGCTACCTGCCCGACTTCCAATCCGTGTCGAGGATGGCGGCATGCACCGCGGCGACGATCGTCGCGATGACGAGGACGCCCCCCACCCAGTTCTTCGGATTGCCGAGCACCGCCTCCAGGATCAGAGTGCCGTAGATGACCGCCGCGTAGACCACGGGCACAGCCATGCTGACGACGCGCTTTTTGGCCGCGATGAAGAACAGTGGCGGTGCCAGAAGGCCGAACGACACCACGACCACGACGATCCAGATCACCTTGTGCTGAGTTTTCGCGTACATGCGGGCCTGGATGGGCGCGTTGAGGTGTGAACTGCTCACGATGCCCCCCTCACTTCAATCAGGCACTCCAGTGTGACCTGCGCCACTTCATAGCGGAAGTGGTGGGGACCGCGGAACGCGCATGTGGGGCCCCGGCCGGACGGCCGGGGCCCCACATGGTGGTACGGGCTGTACGTGACTCAGCCGCAGCCGCCGCCGCACTGGCACGGGCTGCCCGACTGGCAGCCGCATGAGCAGCCGGGGCCGCACTGGCAGCCGCTGAGCGTGGGTGGCGACGTCGGATCGCTGGTTACGTTGCCTATCGGACAAGGAGAGTCGACCATGTAGTACCTCCTCGGAGGTGGTCCGCTGCCTGTCTTCAGTCAATGCCCGCATCGGCGGGCGCGTGAACGGCGCGCGGAAGCACATTTCCGCACGGGGCCCGTTCCGGCAGGTCGGCCGTGCCGAGGGAGTCAGGGCGCTTCTATGGTCCCGGTGCCTCCTGCCGTGTTCGCCTGCGCCGCCAGCTCGTCCGCGTGCTCGCCGGTGACCAGGTAGACCACGCGCTTGGCCACCGATACCGCGTGGTCCGCGAACCGCTCGTAATAGCGGCCCAGCAGCGTCACGTCGACGGCCGTCTCGATGCCGTGCTTCCAGCGGTCGTCCATCAGGTGCTGGAAGAGCGCGCGGTGCAGCAGGTCCATCGCGTCGTCGTCCTGCTCCAGCTGGAGCGCCAGATCGACGTCCTTGGTGATGATGACCTCGGCCGCCTTGGCCATCAGCCGCTGCGCGAGCTGGCCCATCTCCAGGATGGTGGCGTGCAGATCGCGCGGCACCGCCCGGTCCGGGAAGCGGAGCCGGGCGAGCTTGGCGACATGCTGCGCCAGGTCGCCCGAGCGCTCCAGATCGGCGCTCATGCGCAGCGAGGTGACGACGATCCGCAGGTCGGTGGCGACCGGCTGCTGGCGGGCCAGGAGCGCGATGGCCCGCGCCTCCAGGTCCCGCTGGAGGTCGTCGACCTTCTCGTCCGCCGCGATGACGGTCTCGGCGAGCTTGAGGTCCGCGTCGAGGATCGCCGTGGTGGCGCGCCCGATCGCGGAGCCGACGAGCCGGGCCATCTCGACGAGGCCCTCGCCGATCGAATCCAGCTCCTCGTGGTACGCGTCCCGCATTCCGTGACCTTCTTCCTCATTCGCCGGATCATCAGAATTCATAAGAACTCATCAGATTCCATCGGCTGTGCATCGGATGTGCATCGGCTTCCAACGGCCGTCCGCGCCGGACGGAGCCCGGCGGAGGCGGTGGCGGTTCCCGGGAGCGCTGTGGCCCCACGCTCCCACGTTCGAGCCGCAACGCGTCCGGATCCGGCCCCCGGAGTGAACCGGCACTGTCGTGAAGGTGAACTCTGGGAGACGAGTGTTCGAGGCGGCACCCGTTTGGCTGTGGACCTGTCGTACGCCCCGCATAACCTGGAGCCATGAACGTGGACGCGGCCGTCGCCGCAGCGGCAGCGATCGCCGGTCTCTGCACCGGTGTGATCGCCATGCTGGCGTTCCGCTGGAGCGAACGCGACCAGGCCCGCCCGACCCGCAGCTCCCTGCATACGGACGCGGTCCTGCCGCCCGGCGTGGACACGGTGCTCTCCGTGCTGCGCTCCTCGGCAGTGGTGCTCGACGAGGGCGACGCCGTGGTCAAGGCCAGCTCCGCGGCGTACGCCCTCGGACTGGTGCGCGGCGGGAAGCTGGCCGTGGAGCCCATGCTCCAGATGGCCCGCGACACCCGCCGCGACGGCGAGATACGCCAGGTCGAACTGGACCTGCCCCGGCGCGGTACGGGCCGGGGCGACGCCCTCGCGGTGTCGGCCAGAGTGGCTCCGCTGGGCTCCCGGCTGGTGCTGCTGCTCGTCGAGGACCTCACCGAGGCCCGCCGCATAGAGGCCGTGCGCCGGGACTTCGTCGCCAACGTCAGCCATGAGCTCAAGACCCCCGTCGGCGCGCTCTCCCTGCTCTCGGAGGCCGTCATGGACGCCTCCGACGACCCGGAGGCCGTCGAGCGATTCGCCGGGCGCATGCAGATCGAGGCGACCCGGCTCACCAACCTGGTCCAGGAGCTCATCGACCTCTCGCGGGTGCAGAACGACGACCCGCTGGAGGACGCCGAGCCGGTCCGGGTCGACGAGCTGGTCGCGGAGGCCATCGACCGCTGCCGCCACCAGGCCGGCACCAAACAGATCACCATGGCCGCGGGCGGCACCGCCGACCTGCACGTCTGGGGCAACCGCGGCCAGCTCGCCGCCGCCCTCGGCAACCTCGTGGAGAACGGGGTCAACTACAGTCCGGCCCGTACGCGCGTGGGCATCGCCGCCCGCCGCATCGCCGCACCCGGCGGCGCGCTGATCGAGATAGCCGTCACCGACCAGGGGATCGGCATCTCCGAGAAGGACCGCGAGCGCGTCTTCGAGCGGTTCTACCGAGTGGACCCGGCGCGCTCGCGCGCCACCGGCGGGACCGGCCTCGGCCTCGCCATCGTCAAGCACGTGGCCGCCTCGCACGGCGGGGAGGTCACGGTGTGGAGCTCCGAAGGCCAGGGCTCCACCTTTACCCTGCGGCTCCCGGAAGCGGGCACCGCCCGCGGCGGGGGCCGCTCATCGAACGCGCGGACCGAGCCGACCGGCCGGTCCGGGGGCGGCCTCGACGACGAGGACCGCCCGTACGAGACCTTCACCCCTGAACATCTGCCTGCCCCGGAGGTCCTTCCGTGACCCGAGTGCTCGTTGTCGAGGACGAGGAATCGTTCAGCGACGCGTTGTCGTACATGCTCCGAAAGGAGGGTTTCGAGGTCGCCATCGCGGCCACCGGACCCGATGGGCTGGACGAGTTCGAACGCAACGGCGCCGACCTGGTGCTGCTCGACCTGATGCTGCCGGGGCTGCCCGGTACGGAGGTGTGCCGACAGCTGCGCGGCCGTTCCAACGTCCCGGTCATCATGGTGACCGCCAAGGACAGCGAGATCGACAAGGTCGTCGGGCTGGAAATAGGAGCCGACGACTATGTGACCAAGCCCTTCTCCTCGCGCGAGCTGGTCGCCCGCATCCGGGCCGTCCTGCGGCGGCGCGGCGAACCGGAAGAGGTCACTCCGGCCGCCCTGGAGGCCGGCCCCGTACGGATGGACGTCGACCGCCACGTCGTCACCGTCTCCGGCGGCAAGGTGGATCTGCCGCTCAAGGAGTTCGACCTGCTGGAGATGCTGCTCCGCAACGCGGGCCGGGTGCTGACCCGTATGCAGCTCATCGACCGGGTGTGGGGGGCCGACTACGTCGGCGACACCAAGACCCTGGACGTGCATGTGAAGCGGCTGCGCGCCAAGATCGAGCCCGACCCGGGCGCGCCGCGCTACCTGGTGACCGTGCGCGGCCTGGGCTACAAGTTCGAGCCGTAGGCCGGGCCCGTGGACCGATGGGCCCGTAAGGGCCTGTGAGCGCTCGTGAGCGCTCACGACGCCGACCGCCCGCCGGCCCCCTCTCGGGGCGGCGGGCGGCGGCGTTGCGGGCCCTTCACGGGGCCGTCGTTCAGTGCCCGGCGTGCTGCTGCCCGGTGTCGTCGCCCTGGGCGTTCTCCTGGCCGTGGCCGCCGGGGGTCGCGCCGTTCGTCGGGGTGTTCCCGGGCTTCCCGCCGGGCTTGCCCGCGGGGCTGCCGGTCGGGGTGCCGCCCGGCTTCGTCAGGCCCGTCTGGGTCGGCGAGGGCGCCTCGCTGGGCCCCCACTTCTGGAAGTAGCTCGTCGCCGGGACGATGAACGCGCCCACGCGGACGTCGCCCGTCGAGCTGAAGTCGAAGACGAGCTGCTGCTGCTCCCCGTCCCGGAGGCCCTCCCGGCCGCTCGGCAGCACCGCGGAGGCGTTGCCCTCGCCGCCGAGGAGTACGGAGCCGTGCGCGGGCACGACGAGCGGGCCGCCGCCCTTGGCGGGGGAGAGCTTCACGGGCTGGCTCTTGCCGGTCAGCGTGATGCCCTGCAGCGTCTGGTCCTCGCGGCTGTTGTTGAAGAGGTGGCCGGTGATGACGGCCGGGCCCTTGGTGTCCTGGTCCGGCTGGGTGATCACGTTCACGTTCTGGACCTTGATGTCGCCGACCGTGACGGCGGCGTTGTCCGGCTTGACCTCAAGGGTCTGGGGGCTCGTACCCGCCGCGCACGCGGAGAGCGGTGCGATCGAGAGCACGAGGGCGGTGGCGGCGAGGGCACCGCGTCGAAGGCTGCTGCTCACGGCGGCGGCATCTCCTAGACGAGCTACGGCGGCCGAACGGTCTGCCCGGTCGCGGATGGACGGCGTGGACGGCGGTACACGGGTGTAAAGCCGCCCTAAGGGTGTGTCAGCGGCCTCAGGTTACCGAGCCGCCGGACGGCCGCCGCACCCGACCCGCCCCCATGGTCGACAGGCCGTCAGTGAAGCGGCGCCTCGGGACCGCTTCCGGGGACTGAGCGGCCCCGCCCGACCACCCTTCCGGTCCTGCGCCCCATGTCTTTCGCCTGTCCCGCGTGTCCCGCCCCGCGGTCTCCCGCGACCCGCTTCTCCCACGACCCGTTCCGCGGTCCCGCGGAATTGGCGCGCGCGGCGGGCGGGGCGGATTATCGGTAAGGAACGGTAAGGAATGCGTGGAGCTTCCGCGACGCATCCGGGAAGGTCCCCGAATTGATCAACGGGGTGATCGCGTTCTTGTGATCAATTAGCGAATCCGGTGGCGCCGAACCCGGAGAGGGCCCGAACGGAGTAGCGGAAGTCCACCACACGGACTCCGGCAAACCGGGACGTAGACCCTCCCTGAAGGCACCCCAAGCGGGTGTAACGTACTCGTTTCTCCCTGCCCGGACAGCCGCTCCCACCTGCGAATACCTGCTTCCGCACCCCTGTCGCAGCACGTTCCGGTCGTTGTTGTCAAGCCCTGAGATATGCCCTGACCTGCGAAAACGCCATTCAGAACCGCCTGTTCCCGTGTTAGACTGGATAGCCACGGAAGGGGTACCTGTCACATGACGTTCAAGGTTGGCGACACCGTGGTCTATCCCCATCACGGGGCCGCGCTGATCGAGGCCATCGAAACTCGCCAGATCAAAGGCGTGGACAAGACCTACTTGGTGCTGAAGGTCGCCCAGGGTGACCTCACGGTTCGCGTACCAGCGGACAATGCGGAGTTCGTCGGTGTGCGCGATGTGGTCGGCCAGGACGGGCTCGACCGGGTCTTCGAGGTGCTCCGCGCACCGTATGCGGAGGAGCCGACGAACTGGTCCCGCCGCTACAAGGCAAACCTGGAGAAGCTCGCCTCAGGCGACGTGATCAAGGTCGCCGAGGTCGTCCGCGACCTGTGGCGTCGTGAGCGCGAGCGCGGACTCTCCGCAGGTGAGAAGCGGATGCTCGCCAAGGCCCGCCAGATCCTGGTGAGCGAGCTCGCCCTCGCGGAGAACACCAACGAAGACAAGGCCGAGGCCCTGCTCGACGAGGTCCTCGCGTCCTGACGCCACGCTTGTCGCACAGCTCGACGTAAGGCAAGTGCTCTTCAGAGGCAGTGGTGCCGCGGTGCCCGCGTGACTGACGGAAGTCAATCGCCGGGCGCTGCGGCATCTCTGCGCTCGGTGCACCACGCCCGCCGTACTTGGCGTGCCGGGCCCGGGCGGCTGACACGACCAGCCGTCACGGAAGGGGCTGATCGGGGCTTCGCGCCCGGCACGCTGTGGCCATACCCAACTCGGCCGAGGAAGCAAACCTGAACGCCAACGCGAAGTCAGACCGCGCTCCGCAGACCACCCCCGAGAGCGCTCCCGGCACCACCACCGCCCGTCCGCCTGTACGTACCGCCGCGGTCATCCCGGCGGCCGGGCGCGGCGTCCGCCTCGGCCCGGGCACCCCCAAGGCGCTCCGCGCCTTGAACGGCACACCCATGCTGATCCACGCCGTACGGGCGATGGCCGCCTCCCGCGCCGTCTCCCTCGTCGTCGTGGTCGCCCCCGCCGACGGGGCCGCCGCGGTGCGCAACCTCCTCGACGAGTACCCGCTCGCGGACCGCACCGACGTGCTCGTCGTCCCCGGCGGCGACACCCGCCAGGAGTCCGTACGGCTCGGCCTCGCGGCGCTTCCCGCGGACATCACCGCCGTCCTCGTCCACGACGCGGCCCGCCCACTCGTCCCCGTCGACACGGTGGACGCCGTCGCCGCGGCCGTACGGGCCGGGGCCCCCGCGGTCGTGCCCGCCCTGCCGGTCACGGACACCGTCAAACAGGTCGACCCGCGCCCGGCGGGCGAGCCCGAGCCGGTCGTCGGCACGCCCGAGCGGGCCCGGCTGCGCGCCGTGCAGACCCCGCAGGGCTTCGACCGCGCCACGCTCGCCGAGGCGCACGAGAACGTCGCCCTGGAGGGCGACGGCGCCACGGACGACGCCGGAATGGTCGAGCGGCTCGGCGTCCCGGTCGTGCTCGTGCCCGGCCACGAGGAGGCGTTCAAGGTGACCCGGCCGCTGGATCTGATCCTGGCCGAGGCCGTACTCGCACGCAGGAGGGCCAACGATGGCTTCTGACGCCGGCCCGTCCGCCCGCCCGCCGCTGCCGCTGGTCGGCATCGGCACCGATGTGCACGCCTTCGAGGAGGGCCGCGAGCTGTGGTGCGCGGGCCTGCTCTGGGAGGACGCGACGCACGGCCTCGCGGGCCACTCCGACGGCGACGTCGCCGCGCACGCCGCGTGCGACGCGCTGTTCTCCGCCGCCGGCGTCGGCGACCTCGGCGCCCACTTCGGCACGGACCGGCCCGAGTGGTCCGGCGCCGCGGGCACCGTCCTGCTGGCCGAGGCCGCGCGGATCGTACGGGCCGCCGGGTTCGAGATCGGCAATGTCGCGATCCAGGTGATCGGCGTACGGCCGAAGATCGGCAAGCGGCGCGACGAGGCCCAGAAGGCGCTGTCGGCGGCGGCCGGCGCGCCCGTCTCGGTGTCCGGGACGACGTCGGACGGGCTGGGCCTCACGGGGCGGGCGGAGGGCCTCGCGGCCGTCGCGACCGCGCTCCTCGTCAGGGTCTGAGCCCCGGCACGGCCCCGGGCGCGCCCGCTCGGGGCCCGGCCGCAAGGCGGCCTCGGGGCGGCCGTACGGGTGGCGGACGGAGCGTGGGGCGCGTGATCGTACGGGTCACTCCGGGAGAGGACCGTAGCCCCCCGAACCGGCGCGCCCGCGCGCTAACCGGCTCGGATCTCCGTGATCGCCCGCTGCATCCCGCGCTTGAGCAGGCGGGCCAGCGGGCGCTCCACCAGGCGGTGCACCAGCCACGCGAGCCCCAGCATCCCCACGACCAGCGCCGGCAGCAGCACATAGTGCGGCACATGGCCCGCGGCGTGCTCGATGACCACCCAGCCGATGCGCTCGTGGATGAGGTAGAGCGGGTAGGTCAGCACGCCCGCCGTGGACAGCCAGCGCCAGTTGACGCGCCGCGTCCAGCCCAGCGCCACGGCCGCCATCAGCAGGAAGAACAGCGCGAGGATCGCCACGGTCGGCCAGCTCGGGACGTGGTGCCCCATGTGCTCCTCGGCCCGCGCGTGCGCTTGGAGCAGGTAGTGCTGACCGATCAGGAAGCAGCCGCCGACGATGACCCACAGCAGCAGGTTCGGGCGGAAGCGGTGCATCAGGTAGAAGGCGATGCCCGCGATGAAGTACCAGCAGTCCTCCGGCAGCAGCATCTGGTTGAGCAGGCTGTTGTCGACGGCCTTGGCGACGATCGCCGCGATCGCCCACAGCACGCAGAACGAGACGGCCCGCTTGTACGTCAGCCCGCGCCAGGCGACGATCGCGAAGAGCAGGTAGAACCGCATCTCAATCCACAGCGTCCAGTACACGCCGTCGACCGGCGTCACCCCGAGGGGGTCCTGGAACATCGTCAGGTTGACGGCCGCGTTCCCCCACGAAGGGGCTTCGTTCACCACCGGCCATACGAAGACGACGAGCGAGACGAGGGCCACCGCGAACCAGTACGCGGGGTAGAGCCGGGTGATCCGTGAGAGGGCGAACTGCCCGAGGCTCTTCCCCCAGCAGCTCATGCAGATGACGAAGCCGCTGATGAGGAAGAAGAGCTCGACCCCCAGCCAGCCGTAGGAGGCCGGCAGATAAGCGGTGGGGAAGAGCGTTTTCGAGGATCTGGGCCAAGCGCCGCTGTCGAACGCGATGTAGTGGTACGCGACCACCATCAGCGCCGCGAACAGTCTCAGTCCGTCGAGGGCGGCCAGTCGTCTGCCGCGCTGCCCACCAGGTGCGACCGGTGCGACCGGTGCGGTGGCCGGTACCTCCTGCTGTACGGGCAGTGTGGAGTGCAACGCTCCTCCTGGTTCCTGCTCCTGGTTTCCCCGGAGCCCCACCGGGAAGGCGAGGCGTGCCGGGGAAGCTACCACGGATGATTCCCATATAGGTGCAAAACGCAAATAGAGGGCAAAGTGGATGGCGGGTGATGCACTGCCGCGCGCCCACTACCCTTATTGCGTGAGCATTCGCCTGTACGACACCAGCGCCCGGCAGATCCGTGATTTCATCCCGCTCGCGCCGGGCTGTGTCTCGATCTACCTCTGTGGCGCGACCGTCCAGGCCGCACCGCACATCGGGCACATTCGATCCGGACTCAACTTCGACATCATGCGCCGCTGGTTCGCCTATCGCGGCTACGACGTGACGTTCGTGCGCAATGTCACCGACATCGACGACAAGATCATCAAGAAGGCGGCCGAGAGCGGCGAACCCTGGTGGGCCATCGGGTACCGCAATGAGTGCGCTTTCAACACCGCGTACGACACGCTCGGCTGCCTCCGGCCCACCTACGAGCCGCGCGCCACGGGGCACATCCCCGAGATGATCGAGATGATGCGCGGCCTCATCGAGCGCGGCCACGCCTACGCCGCCGACGGCAACGTCTACTTCGACGTGCGCTCGTACCCCGACTACCTCGCCCTCTCCAACCAGGACCTCGACGACCTGCGCCAGCCCACGGGCGAGGGCGAGACCGGCAAGCGCGACCCCCGCGACTTCGCCATGTGGAAGGCCGTCAAGCCCGGCGAGCCCAGCTGGGACACCCCCTGGGGGCGCGGCCGGCCCGGCTGGCACCTGGAGTGCTCCGCCATGGCCCACAAGTACCTGGGCGAGGCGTTCGACATCCACGGCGGCGGCATCGACCTGATCTTCCCGCACCATGAGAACGAGATCGCCCAGGCCAAGGGGTACGGCGACACCTTCGCCGGATACTGGGCCCATAACGGCTGGGTCACCATGGGCGGCGAGAAGATGTCCAAATCGCTCGACAATTCGGTGCTCGTCGCCGACATGGTCAAGCGCTGGCGCCCCATCGTGCTCCGCTACTACCTCGGCACCCCGCACTACCGCTCGATGATCGAGTACAGCGAGGAGGCGCTGCGCGAGGCCGAGTCCGCGTTCGCGCGGATCGAGGGCTTCGTGCAGCGGGTCTGCGAGAAGGCCGGCAAGACCGTCGAGCCCGCCGACGAGGTTCCGCTCGCCTTCGCCGAGGCGATGGACGACGACCTCGGCGTGCCGCAGGCGCTCGCGATCGTGCACACCACCGTCCGCCAGGGGAACTCCGCGCTGACCGCCGACGACAAGGAGACGGCGGTCGCCCGCCTCGCCGAGGTACGGGCCATGCTCCGGGTGCTGGGCCTCGACCCGCTCGAAGAGCACTGGTCCGGCGGCCACAGCGGCCGCGGCGAGGACCTGCACGGCGTGGTGGACTCGCTGGTCAGGCTCGTACTGGAGCAGCGGCAGGCGGCCCGCGCCCGCAAGGACTACGGCACGGCCGACGCGATCCGAGACCAGCTCCAGCAGTCCGGTCTCGCGATCGAGGACACGCCGTCCGGCCCGCGCTGGTCGCTCTCCTGAGCGACACTTTTCGTACGTACGTTTTCCGAGCCGTCCCGGGCGGCTCACAGCAGTGAAGAGACAGGTGACCCATGGCCGGGAACAGCCAACGCAGAAACCGCCGCACGTCCAACAAGAAGGGCATGCAGGTCGGCAGTGGCGGCAACCGGCGCAAGGCCCTCCAAGGCAAGGGCCCCACTCCGCCCGCCTCCGACCGCAAGGGCCACAAGAAGAACCGCGTCGCCACCGCCAAGGCGCGGCACGAGGCCAAGCGCCCCGCGCCCCGCCGCGGCGGTCCCAAGGGCACCAACGAACTCGTCGTCGGCCGCAACCCGGTCGCCGAGGCGCTCCGCGAGGGCGTGCCCGCCAACACCCTCTACGTCCAGCAGTACATCGACAGCGACGAGCGCGTGCGCGAGGCCATCCAGCTCGCCACCGAGCGCGGCATGAACCTCATGGAGGCGCCCCGCCCCGAGCTCGACCGCATGACGAACGGCCTCAACCACCAGGGCGTCGTCCTCCAGGTGCCGCCGTACGACTACGCGCACCCGGACGACCTCACCGCCGCGGCCTTCGACGCCGGCGAGGACCCCCTCATCGTCGTCCTCGACGGCATCACCGACCCCCGCAACCTCGGTGCGATCGTCCGCTCCGTCTCCGCCTTCGGCGGTCACGGCGTCGTCGTCCCCGAGCGCCGCGCGGCCGGCATGTCCGCCGGAGCCTGGAAGACCTCGGCGGGCACCGCCGCCCGTACGCCCGTGGCGCGCGCCGCCAATATGACGCGCGTACTGGAGGCGTACCAGAAGGCCGGGCTCACGGTCGTCGGCCTCGCGGGCGAGGGCGACACCGAACTCGGCGACGTCCGGGCGTTCGACGGCCCCGTCGTGATCGTCATCGGCAGCGAGGGCAAGGGCCTGTCCCGGCTCGTCGGCGAGACCTGTGATCTGCGCGTCCGCATCCCCATGCCGGGCGGCGCGGAGTCCCTCAACGCGGGCGTCGCCGCGGGCGTCGTGCTCTACGAGGCGGCCAGGCAGCGCGCCTGACCCGCGGCGAGCCGCCTCGTCCGGTCCCGCCCCGCTTCGGGGCGGGGCGCCGGGCGGGGCCGTGGTCCTGCCCCGGCCTTGACGGGTCTCGGACAGTTCGGCACGGTCAAGCAGTGTCCTAAACACCCGTCACTCGGTTAGATGAGTGTGGACACCAGAACACCCCGCCCCACGGGGGGAAGCTCGCCGGGATACGACGACCAGCCCGCGCTGAGCACGGTGAAGGTCCCGAGCGACCCGGCGCAAGTCATCGTCAACCACGTGAGCTTCCGCGTACGGCTCGCCCGACCCCCGCGCGTCGCCCGGCAGTTCGCCGGCCTCGCCGACACGGCGAAGATCCCCGTCGCCGCCGGCCCGGCCCGCCGCCGTGCCCCCGTCGTGTGGAGCGGACGGACCGCGCCCGGCGACCCCGCCGCCACCGAACTCCTGCAAGCCGTACGCCACTCCGGCCTGGCGACCGCCGTCGAGCCCGCCCTCGGCAAGGTCCCCGCGGACGCCGGCTCGACCCAGGTGCTGCCCCGCGTCCGCGTCGACGACGGGCCGCCCACCCGGAACACGGTCGTCGGCCCGCGCGGCCCCGTCGAGCACCCCGCCGCCGCCGACCCCCCGACCGAACTCCTGCACGGCGTACGGCCCGCCCGGGGCGCGTACGACGAAGATCCATACGGCCCCGACGAGTTCGACGACGAGGCGACCGCGCGCCCGCAGCGCGCGGGCGACAACGTACGGCACGCCTACTACCCCGGGCGCCGCATGAACCTCGGCGTCGTCCTGCTCCCCCTGCGCGTCTTCCTCGGCTTCATCTCCATCTACGCCGGCATGGGCAAGCTCTGCGACCCCGTCTACTTCGACGGGGGCCGCCGCGGCTCCATGGTCACCTGGCTCACCTCCCTGCACCCCTGGGCCGTCGCCTCCCCGCTGCGCGACTTCGCCCTCGCCCACCCCGTCGGCGCCGGCCTCACCGTCGCGTTCCTCCAGGTGACCGTCGGCGTCCTCACCGTCCTCGGCCTCTGGCAGCGGCTCGCGGCCTCCTTCGGCGCCCTGCTCTCCGCGGCCCTGCTGCTGACCGTCAGCTGGCGGACCGTACCCGCCTACGACGCGCCCGACATCATCTACCTCGCCGCCTGGAGCCCGCTGATCATCGCGGGCGCCCCCGTCTACTCCATCGACGGCCGCCTCGCCGGCGAAGCCTGGCGCAGGCTCGGCCCGCGCTCCGAACTCTGGGACCTCCGCAAGCGCGTACTGCGCCGCGGCGGGACCCTGGCCGCCTTCGTCACGGGCGTCACCCTGCTGGTCGGATCGCTGCTCGGGGGCGCCGTGCGCTCCTCCGACACCACCGACGTCCCCGGCCCCAGCGACCCGCCCGCCAACCACCTGCCCGGCTCGCCGCTCCCGCAGCACCCCGGCAAGCACACCCGCCCCGGCACGCACGGTCCCAGCGCGGGCGCCGGAAGCGGCAAGCCGACCGCGCCCGGCGCCAAGCGCCACACCAAGCCGGCCCCGGCCGTCTCCAAGGCGCCGGGCGCGGTCCACGAGCCCGGCCGTACCGGCGGCCCCGGGCAGCAGCCCAGCCAGACCCAGGGCGGCGTCCAGCCCGCCCCCCGCACCCCGAACCGGCCCGCGGCGCCCGCCGCGCCCCCGCACACCTCCTCCGGCTCGCCCGCGGGCGGCGGCGGTAGCAGCAGCGGTGGCGGCTCGGGCGGCACCTCGGGCGGCAACACGGCCCCCAAGTCCCCCGGGTCCACCTCCGGAAGCCACACAGGCTCTCTGGGCGGCCTGCTGGGCTGACGGCGACCCTCGACCACGGACAGCGGCGCCCCACTCCTTGAGTGGGGCGCCGCGGCGTTTCTGGGGGCCCGGGGGCCTGCCTCTACGGGCCCGCTTCAACGAGCCTGCCTCTACGGGCTCGCCTCAACGGGCCCGCGTCAATCGCGCTGCGTCAACGGGACCGCGTCAATGGGACTGCGTGCCCAGCTCCTTGGCGGCCTCCGTCAGGTCCTTCGCCGTGTCGATGGCCCGCCAGTACGCGCCGTTGGGCAGCGGAAACCCCGCCAGCCGCCGCTGCCGCGCCAGCCGGGGGAACGTCGTGCGCTCATGGTCGCCCCGCTCGGGCAGCAGCGAAGCGAAGTCCGCCGCGAAGACATAGACACCCGCGTTGATCAGATACGGGGAGGGCGGCGACTCGATGAAGTCCATCACGTGACCGAACTCGTCGGTCTCCACGGCCCCCCAGGGAATCCGGGGCCGGGCCAGGGCCAGGGTGGCCGTCGCGTCACGCTCGGCGTGGAAGGCGGCCATCTCGCGCAGCGAGAAGCGGGTCCAGATGTCGCCGTTGGTGGCGTACCAGGGGCGGTCGGGGTGCGGCAGGGAAGCGGCCGCGTACTTCAGGCCGCCGCCGCGCCCCAGCGGCTCCGTCTCGACGACGGTCCGCACCCGCAGCGGCAGATCGGCGGAGGCCAGCCACTCCTGAAGGACCTCGGCGAGGTGGCCGCAGGAGACCACGGCGTCCGTGACGCCCTCGGCGGCCAGCCAGGCGAGCTGATGGCCGATGATCGGGGTCCCGGTGCCGGGGATCTCGACCATCGGCTTGGGGCGGTCGTCGGTGTACGGGCGCAGTCGCGAGCCCTGGCCTCCGGCCAGGACGACGGCTTGTACGGGGTACGGGTGCGTGCCTGTCATGGTCCGCACCATATGGGGCGGTGCGGCTGCGCCGTGCGGTGCGGTCGGGTGCGGCTCTCAGTTGGCGTGGATGACGCCGGTGGCGAAGGACGTGTCGCACACGGGCCGGGAGTAGACGTGCGCCTGCCGTACGGAGCCGTACTTCGCGACGGCGGCCCGGCCGAGCGCCCGGGCGATCTCCACGCAGTGGCGGGCCAGCGAGGGGCGCTGCTCGGTCGCCTCCTGGAGGTGGGTGAGCGCGACGCCCGGGTCCTTCTCCTGAAGCTCGGTCAGCAGCCGGTCGCGCAGCACCTCGTGCGCGGCGCGGGTCTTCGGCTGGGAGGAGGACGCGGTCCCGGAGGAGGCGGCGAGGATCTGCGAGTCGGAGGGCGCCGACCACGGCACGCGGGTGACCGCGAGCGTCCCGGAGAGGACGAGGACGACCGGGAGGACGAGGGCGAGAGTTCTGCCGATGCGGCGGGCTGCGTGGTTCATGGGTGACTTCCTCGCGTGGTGAGCTGGACGCTGCATGCGGCAGATCGTAGCGAGGAGTGATGATTTGGCGACATTTAGTCACTCGGTCGAGCGAAGGAGTGGCGCGCAAGTGCGGTTCTCGCGTTGACGCGCAGGGGTGGAAACGGGCGTTATGTGCGGGTATTTACCGAGCGTGCCCCAAACATGCGCCGACGCCGTGCCTCCGGGGTGCGGAGACACGGCGTCGGCCGGATGAGCGCGTCGGGTCTGACAGAGGTTCAGCCGGCGGGCCAGCCAGCGGGCCAGGCAGAGGTTCAGTCGGCGGGCCAGCCAGTGGTTCAGGCGGCCGGTGCTTCAGGCGCCCGATCAGTCGGTGAGGCGCTCGCCGGTGGAGGTCGCGAAGACGTGCAGCTCGCCCGGGCGCGGCACGACGTGCAGCACCGCGCCCTTCTCGGGCACCCGCCGTCCGTTGACGCGGACCACGAGGTCCTTCTTCTCCTCGTTGCCGACCGCGGCGGTGCCGTAGACGTATCCGTCGGCGCCGAGTTCCTCGACGACGTTCACGGTGACGGGGAGCCCGGCCGGGGCGTCCTCGGTCTCCTTCGACAGGGACTTGGCCGCGCCTTCGGCGCCGGCCTCGCCGCTCACCAGGTCGAAGTGCTCGGGCCGCACGCCCACCGTGACCGTGCTGTCGCCCCTGTCGGCGGCGGCGGACAGCGCCTGGCGGGAGACCGGGACCACGCTGTTGCCGAACTTCACGCCGCCGTCGGTGATCGGCACCTCGACGAGGTTCATGGCGGGGGAGCCGATGAAGCCCGCGACGAAGAGGTTGTTCGGACGGTCGTACATATTGCGCGGCGTGTCCACCTGCTGGAGGAGACCGTCCTTGAGCACGGCGACCCGGTCGCCCATGGTCATGGCCTCGACCTGGTCGTGCGTGACGTACACGGTGGTGATGCCCAGGCGGCGCTGGAGGCCGGCGATCTGGGTGCGGGTCTGCACACGGAGCTTCGCGTCGAGGTTCGACAGCGGCTCGTCCATGAGGAAGACCTGCGGCTCGCGCACGATCGCGCGGCCCATCGCGACGCGCTGCCGCTGGCCGCCGGAGAGCGCCTTGGGCTTGCGGCCCAGGTACTCGGTGAGGTCGAGGATCTTCGCGGCGTCCTCGACCTTCTGCCGGATCTCGCTCTTGTTGACGCCCGCGATCTTGAGCGCGAAGCCCATGTTGTCGGCGACCGTCATGTGCGGGTAGAGCGCGTAGTTCTGGAACACCATGGCGATGTCCCGGTCCTTCGGCGGCAGATGCGTGACGTCACGGTCGCCGATCCGGATGGTTCCGCCGTTGACGTCCTCAAGCCCCGCGAGCATCCGCAGCGACGTGGACTTCCCGCAGCCGGACGGACCGACGAGGACGAGGAACTCGCCGTCCTCGATGCCGATGTCGAGCTGGTCGACGGCGGGCTTCTCGGTCCCCGGGTAGACCCGGGTGGCCTTGTCGTACGTGACCGTAGCCATGGTGATGTGGTCCCTTCACCGGCAGGAACGTGCCGGACGATCCGAGTAAAAGGAGTGGTCCAGTCCAATTGGCCGGACTTCACGTGACGCTACCCGCAGGCCATCCGCTTGTCAGTAGATGAACGGTCACGAAATTCTTCCGGCAGGCCGCTGACCTTGGCGTGGCTGGGCGAACGGGCCCTGTGTAGAGTGGAGCCGCTTTCGCGTACGGGCTGCCGTACGCGATGCCGCCTTAGCTCAGTTGGCAGAGCTCCTGTCTTGTAAACAGGTGGTCGTCGGTTCGATTCCGACAGGCGGCCCACCGAACGCGCGTCACAGCGTGGATGACGGCCCTCCGCGGAGATCGCGGGGGGCCGTCGCCGTTCCTCCGCCGCCTCTCGTCCGTCTCGCGTCGGCGAGGGCCGCGGCCCGCCGCGGCCGCCGGTCTACGCTGCCCCCATGACCTCATCCTCCGCGGCGTCGACGCCTCCCGCCCCCATGACCTCCGAGGACTACGCGGCCCGTATGGAGCGGGCTTCCCGGACCGCGGCCGATGCCGGGCTCGCCGGGCTGGTGGTGACGCCGGGCCCCGATCTGAGCTGGCTCTGCGGATACCGGCCGACCGCCGAGACCGAGCGGCTCACGGCGCTGCTGCTGGTACCGGGGCGCGAGCCGCTGATGCTGGTGCCGACGCTGGAGCGGCCCGACGCGGAGCTCGCGGCGGGGGCCGGTGCGGTGCGGATCAGCGGATGGACGGACGGGGAGGACCCGTACCGGGCCGTGGGCGGGCTGCTCGGGGAGGTCCAGGGGCGCTACGGCGTCTCGGACAACGCCTGGGCGCTGCATCTGCTGGGGCTCCAGCGGACGTTCCCGGGTTCGGGGTACTCGGCGTTCACCGAGGTGCTGCCGATGCTCCGGGCGGTCAAGGACGCGCACGAGGTGGAGCGGCTCGCGGCGGCGGGCGCGGCGGCGGACGCCACGTTCGAGGAGATCGCCCAGGTGCGGTTCGCGGGGCGGCGGGAGAGCGAGATCGCCGCGGAGCTCGCCGCGTCGCTGCTGCGCAACGGGCACAGCCAGGTGGACTTCACGGTCGTCGGCTCGGGCCCGAACGGCGCCAACCCGCACCATGAGGCGGGCGATCGGGTCATCGAGGAGGGCGACATGGTCGTACTCGACTTCGGTGGCCTGAAGGACGGATACGGCTCGGACACGACCCGTACGGTCCACGTCGGCGAGCCGACCGCCGAGGAGCGCAAGGTGCACGACACCGTGCGGCGGGCGCAGCAGGCCGGGTTCGAGGCGGTACGGCCGGGGGTGGCCTGCCAGGAGATCGACCGGGTGGCGCGGCAGGTGATCAAGGAAGCGGGGTACGGGGAGTACTTCATCCACCGGACCGGGCACGGCATCGGCGTGACCACGCACGAGCCGCCGTACATGGTCGAGGGCGAGCATCTGCCGCTGGTGCCGGGGATGTGTTTCTCGATCGAGCCGGGGATCTATCTGCCGGGCCGGTTCGGGGTGCGCGTCGAGGACATCGTGGTGTGCACGGAGTCGGGCGGCCGGCGGCTGAACAACACGGCGCGGGAGCTTCGGGTGGTGGCCTGACGGCCGCGCGACACCGAGCCCGCACTGTGTGACACCGGCCCCGGCTCCGCACTGTGTGACACCGGCCCCGGCTCCGCACTGTGTGACACCGGCCCCGGCTCCGCACCGCGCGACACCGGCCCCGGCCCCGCACCGCGCGACACCGGCCCCGGCCTCGCACCGCGGGCGGGCGCCGGGGCCTGCCGGTTACGGAGTGGAGGCTTCCGGCGCCGCGGGGCTGTCCTCGCCCGCGTCGTTCTTGGGCGCTCCGGCCGTCACCATGGTCCCCGCGACCACGGCGGCGAGGAGCATGATCCCCGCGCCCCAGCCGATGGCGATGGTGAAGCCGTGGACCACGCCGTCCTTGATCACGGCCCCCTTGACGGCCGGGGTCGGCGCCCCGCCCGTACGCGCCGCGGCCTCCTTGAGGTGGGTGGCGATGTACGTGGTGGAGGCGGAGGTGGCGATGGTGTTGAGGAGGGCGGTGCCGATGGAACCGCCCACCTGCTGGGCGGTGTTGACGGTCGCCGAGGTGACGCCGGAGTCCTGGGGGGCGACGCCGCTGGTGGCGGTGGCCATGACGGGCATGAAGATCAGGCCCATGCCGAGGCCGACGAGGAGTTCGGCGGGCAGGACGTGGGAGACGTAGGCGGGTTCGGCGGTCAGGAAGGTCAGCAGGAAGAGGCCGACCGCGGCCAGTACGGCGCCGGGGGCCATCAGGACGCGCGGCGGCAGGTGGTGCAGCAGCCGGGCGGAGACCTGGGTGGAGCCGATGATGATGGCGACCGTCATGGGGAGGAACGCCATGCCGGTCTTGACGGGCGAGTAGCCGAGCACGACCTGTAGGTAGTAGGTCATGAACAGGAACATCCCGAACATCGCGATGACGGCGAGCCCCATGGTCAGGAAGGCGCCGGCGCGGTTGCGGTCACGGACGATGTGCAGCGGCAGCAGGGGGCTCGGCGCGCGCGACTGCCACCAGGTGAAGACGGCGAGCAGCGCGGCGCCGCCGGCCAGCAGGCCGAGTACGAGCGCGTCGTTCCAGCCGCGGGGTTCGGCCTCGCTGCATCCGTAGACGATGGCGACGAGGCCGCCGCAGCCGAGGATCGCGCCGGGGACGTCGAGGCGTACGTTGCCGTGGCCGGGGCGGTCGTGGAGCAGGGTGGCCGCGCCGAGGAAGGCGGCGAGGGCGATGGGGATGTTGACGTACAGGCACCAGCGCCAGTCGAGGTACTCGGTGAGCAGTCCGCCCGCGATCAGCCCGATCGCGGAGCCGCCGCCCGCGATGGCGCCGTAGATGCCGAACGCCTTGCTGCGCTCCTTGACGTCCGTGAAGGTCGTGGTGAGCAGGGAGAGGGCGGAGGGGGCCAGTACGGCCCCGAAGGCGCCCTGCAGGGCGCGGGCGAGGAACAGCATGCCCTGGCTGGACGCCGCGCCGCCGAGCGCGGAGGCGGCGGCGAACCCGATGAGCCCGATCATGAAGGTGCGCTTGCGGCCGACGAGGTCCGCGACGCGCCCGCCGAGGAGCAGCAGGCCGCCGAAGGCGAGGGTGTAGGCGGTGATCACCCACTGCCGGTTGCCGTCGGACATGTTCAGGTCGCGCTGCGCGGAGGGGAGCGCGATGTTCACGATGGTGGCGTCGAGCACCACCATGAGCTGCGCCAGTGCGATGATCACCAGCCCCCACCAGCGGCGGGGGTCGGGTTGCGGGCTGCTGTCCGGGGTGGCGGATATGTGGCTCTGGGTCATCGGGAGACCTGCTTTCGCGGCCGCTCGCGTTCATGGGGCCTGCCGCGCGCCGTGGGGTCGGGCGGACCGACCGGTGCCTGTGCGCGTACCCGCGGCCGCGTACCGACGCCGCGTACGTATGGCTTCCGTACCCGCCGTCCGCACGCGTCGCGTACGCACGTACCGACGCGCTCGTTCAGCGTAGGCGCTCCGACGGCGGGGCGCGCTCCGGACGGGCGGGGTCCGGGCGGCGGGCGGTGGCACGGGCCGCGCCGGGGCGTTGTCAGTGCCGTGTGCCACCGTAAGGGCGGGAGGCGATGCCATGACGACGCGAGGCAGGAAGAGTGCGGAGGCCGGGCGGCGGCCGGTGCGGGTTCCGGAGGTGCGGTTGCCTCCGTTGCGGCCGTTCGAGGAGGGGGAGCTGGAGTCCGAGGGCGACTACGACGGGGTTGCTTTCACGGACCTGGATCTCGTGGGGCAGGAGGGCCGCGGGGCGCGGTTCATGGACTGCCGGATGACGCGCTGTGCGCTGGACGAGACGCGGCTGGCCCGGGCGCGGTTCGTGGACTGCGTGCTGGAGGGCGTACGGGGGGTGGGCACGGACCTGGCGCAGGCGTCGCTGCGGGATGTGGAGCTCGTGGACGCGCGGCTGGGCGGCTCGCAGTTGCACGGGGCGGTGCTGGAGCGGGTGCTGGTGCGCGGCGGGAAGATCGACTATCTGAATCTGCGCAAGGCGACGCTCAAGGATGTGACGTTCCAGGGGTGCGTGCTGTCCGAGGCGGACTTCGGGGGCGCGCGGCTGGAGCGGGTGGTGTTCAGGGATTGTGTGGTGCGCCGGGTCGATCTCACGGCGGTGCGGATGACGGACGTCGACCTGCGGGAGGTGACCGAGCTGGATATCGCGCGCGGCGTCGACCAGCTGGCGGGCGCGGTCATCAGCCCGGCCCAGCTCTTCGACCTGGCCCCGGCGTTCGCGGCGCAGATCGGGGTGCGGGTGGAGTAGGGGGCCGTCCCCGTATGGCCGTCCCCGTACGGCAGGGGCTCGGTACGACAGGGGCCGCGATCGCCAGGGGTCCCGTACGGCCGGGGGCTCGGTACGGCAGGGGTCCCGTACGGCCGGGGGTTCAGGTCCGCGGGAAGCGGCTTTGGAGGTCCCATATGACGGGGTTGTCGCCGAGGCCCTCGTGCATGTCGGTGAGGTCGGCGATCAGGTCGTGCAGGAAGTCGCGGGCCTCGCGGCGCAGCGCGCGGTGGTTGAAGCTGAGCGGTGGCTCGTCCGCGGGCACCCAGTCGGCGGTGACCTCCACCCAGCCGAAGCGCCGTTCGAAGAGCATCCGGTCCGCGGACTCCGTGAAGTCCAGCTCGGCGTAGTACGGCGTCGCGGAGCGGTTGCCGCGTGGGTCGCGGTCGAGCTGTTCCAGGATGTCGCACAGGGCCCAGGCGAAGTCGAGCACGGGGACCCAGCCCCAGGCGGTCGAGAGCTCCCGGTCGGTCTTGGCGTCGGCGAGGTACACGTCTCCGCAGAACAGGTCGTGGCGCAGCGCCCGTACGTCCGCCGTCCGGTAGTCCAGATGGGACGGGTCGGGGAAGCGCGAGGAGAGCGAGTAGCCGAGGTCGATCACGCCCCGATGGTGTCACGGCCGGGGACCGGCCGCGGGCCGCGCCCCCGCCCGTCGGGGCGGGCGGGGACGCGGCTGCGTACGGGTGGTGCGGGAGGCGCGGGGGGAGTGCTGGATGTGCGGGATGTGCTGGGTGGTGCCGGACCGCTAGTTGACGGTGATGCCGGACCAGGCCGCTCCGACGGCCTTGTATTCGGCGCTCGACGCCCCGTACAGGTCACTCGCCGCCTTCAAGGTGCCCGCACGGGCCGCCTTGTAGTTGGTGGTGGAGGTGAAGTACGTGGTCAGGGCCTTGTACCAGATCTTCTCGGCCTTGGCCCGGCCGATGCCGGTGAGCTTGGAGCCGTTCGAGGTGGGGCTGTCGTAGTGGACGCCGTTGATGTCCTTCGGGCCGGAGCCCTCCGAGATCAGGTAGAACCAGTGGTTGGCCGGGCCCGACGAGTAGTGGACGTCGATGCCGCCGAGGCCGGAGTACCAGGCGTCCTTGGACCGCCCGTCCTTGCTGGGCTTGTCCATGTAGCGCAGCGGGGTGCCGTTCCCGTTGATGTTGATCTTCTCGCCGATGAGGTAGTCGCCGGGGTCGGAGGCGTTGTTGGCGTAGAACTCCGCGGCGGTGCCGAAGATGTCGGAGGTGGCCTCGTTGAGGCCGCCGGACTCGCCGCTGTAGTTGAGGCGGGCCGTGGCGGCGGTGACGCCGTGGCTCATCTCGTGGGCGGCCACGTCGAGCGCGGTGAGCGGGTGGGTGTTGCCGGATCCGTCGCCGTACGTCATGCAGAAGCAGCTGTCCTGCCAGAAGGCGTTGACGTAGTTGCTGCCGTAGTGGGCGCGGGAGTAGGCGCCCTTGCCGTCGTTGCGGATGCCGTTGCGGCCGTGCACGTTCTTGTAGTAGTCCCAGGTCACGGCCGCGCCGTAGTGGGCGTCTACGCCGGCGGTCTGGCGGCCGCCGCCCCAGACGTCGTCGGCGTCGGTGAAGAGGGTGCCGGTGCCGGAGGTGCCCTGGTTGAGGTCGTACGTCTTGTGGCCGCCGCGCGCGCCGTCGGTGAGCTGGTAGGTCGACCCGCTCTTCGTCGTCGTGAGGTTGACCTTGCCGCTGTACGTGCTGGTGCCGGTGCCGGTCTCGACGGCCTCGTTCTGGAAGAGCTTCGCGCCGGTCGCCGCGTCGGTGATGACGTGCAGCTCGCTGGGGGTGCCGTCCGGCTGGACGCCGGTGACGACGGTCTCGTACGCGAGGACGGGCTTGCCGCTCGCGGCCCAGATGACCTTGCGCGGCGCGGCGTTGGCGGCCGTCTTGGCGTTCTTCTTGGCGGTCGACGCCGCGAGCGCGCTCTTCTTGGCGGCGGCCGGGGCGAGCCGGGCGTCCGTGCCGGCCACGGCGATCGCGGCTTCGGTCGCCTTGGTGACGGTGCGCGTGCCGCTCTTCGTCACGTGTACGACCAGGTCCCCGCCGAGCACGGGGAGTCCGGCGTACGTACGCTCGTACCGGGTGTGCACCGTGCCGTCCGCGTCCTTGACGACGTCCCGGGCGATGAGCTTCTCCTTGGCCCCGAGGCCGATCTTCCCGGCCGTGGCGGCGGCCCCGTCCGCGGCGTCGCGCAGCGCGGACGACCGCTGGGAAGCGGAGAGTTGAACCGCTGTCGCGCCCGACTCACGGTCGGGCTGCGCGGAGGCCGAACCGGCCTGGACGCCGACGGCGACCATCGCGGCGGAGGCGATCAGCGCGGCGGCGCGCAGCGTGTTCTTGCGGGGGGTGGACGTGATCCGTCTCAACTCGGTCTCCTTGCGCGGACCGCTGGTTCGCGGCCCATCGATGGGCCGGGCAGCCGAGGGTGGGGTGCCCGGTAGTGCAGGAGTGAACCGATGAGAGAGTGCCAGGAGCCGAAGCTCTTTGACAGGGGCGCAACAAGGATTTGATCCCGCGTTCTTCGACAGGCGGGGGAATTCGCTCCGGTTTGCGGCGAGACATGCCGGGATCGCGGGGCGGGGGAGCGCGGGGGGCGTGCATACGGGCGGGAGGAGGAGCGGGTGGGGCGGGTGAGATCTGTGCGGTTCGGCGTACGGGCGCGCTCCGCGGGAGCCGGCCCCGCGAAGCTCCGGCCTCCCCCGGGCGAACGCCGGGGCCTCATCGCCGCCCGGCCCTGCCCGGCGGCCCGACGGCGGGCCGGGCGGCGCGCTTCAGCGGTGCGGTTCACCGGCACGGCTCAGGGGAGTGGCCGCAGCCGCTGACGCCGGACACCTGCGCCTGCCCATGGGCCCGACGACATCACGCGCCCGCGCTCGTGGTCTCCGACCGCTCGCCACTGCGGCTTCCCTGATGCACATCAGGGCAGTGTGCCGATCACCGGCCTGGGTAACCGAGTGCGCCTGCTGCCCGGCCACGAAAGCCCTCATCCGTGGCCCGGCTTCCGGGGATGCCGCTGCGGCGGCGTCCGCCGGCCGCCTGGCCTGTGCCGAGTGCTGGAGGTCCACGGCTTGGAGGCTCATGCCTCGGAGAGTCGTGCAGTAGGCCAGATGGTTCTTGGCGGCGCCGGCCAACTCCAGGGCTTTGAGGCAGTAGCGCTGCGCGAGCCCCGAGATATCCCTCGTCGACGGCGCGTCTTGTGCCGGATCCTCGCACTCACGGCAGCGATCTGGCACAACGACAAGACCGGGCAGCCGGTCAAACGATCACTGACGGCCTACGATCACTGACCGCAACGACACCCCTTGGACTCATTTGGACTCATTCAAATAGGGCTTGTTGCGAGAGTGAATCCTGGTCGCCGAGTCCACCTCGTGCCGGTTCACAGGGCGATCACGATTTTGCCGTGAACGTGCCTCTCGGCCTGCGTCGTCACGGCTTCTCGGATCTGCTCGACCGGGAAGGTCGCCGCGATCGGAACCGTGATCTCGCCGGCATGGATCGCGTCGGCGATCCGTTCCAGGGTGCCCGGACCCGCGTCGAGGGCGCCCGCCTTGCGGACACCGGGCGGCGGGGCGGGGCCGTCGGCTACGACGGAGATCCGCTCGGGTGCCACGCCGAGCTTGAGGGCGGTCTCGGCCGCCTCCCTTCCGAACAGGTCGGTTGCGGCGGTGATCCCCTCGGGTGCCAGGGCCCGCACCCGGTCCGCCAGGCCAGGGCCGTACGCCACGGGTTCGGCGCCGAGCCCGCGCAGGAATCCGAAAGTGCGCTCGGAGGCGGTGCCGAGCACCCGGGCACCCGTAAGCTTCGCCAACTGCACGGCGAAGATGCCCACGCCACCCGCCGCTCCACCGATCAGGACGGTGTCCCCGGCGCGGAGTCCGATCGCGGCGAGCGCGGCGGAGGCCGTCAGGCCGGACACCGGAAGCGTGGCCGCCACCTCGTCGCCGATGCCATCCGGGGTGGGCCACAGGTCCGCGGCGGGTGTCTTGACCAGCACGAAATCGGCGACGGACCGGCCAATCGCCGCCCCGAACACCCGGTTGCCGGCCGCGAAGCCGGTGGCTTCGGCGCCCACTTCGTCCACCACTCCGGCGAAGTCGCTGCCGAACCCGGCCGGCAATTGGATGCCGAACCGCGCCGCCATGTCGGGCTGGGTGGTGATCTGCCAATCCATCGGATTCAGCCCGGCGGCCGTGACCCGGACGCGAACCTCGTCCGGTGCGGCGTGCGGCTCGGCTATCTCCTGCAGTTCGAGTACTTCGGGGCCGCCGAATCGCCGGTAGCGGACAGCTTTACTCATCGGTGATCTCTCCTGGCCAGTGATGGGACTTGGTCTCATCGACCGTACACCACTGATGAGACCATGTCCCGTACACTGTTTCCATGGCTCGCTGGCAACCCGACGCACCAGGACGACTCGCCGCCGCTGCCCTCGACCTCTTCGAGGAACAGGGCTACGAGAGCACGACCGTGATCGAGATCGCGGAGCACGCCGGGCTCACCAAGAGCACGTTCTTCCGGTACTTCCCGGACAAGCGCGAGGTGCTTTTCGGCGGGGGCACGGTGGCCGGTCTGCTCGTCGAAGGGATCGCCTCGGCGCCGCCGGAGTCCGGGCCGCTCGGCTCGGTGGCGGAGGCCCTCGATGCGCTCGGCCGGACGTTCTTCACCGCCGACCGCCGCGAGTTCAGCGGTCGGCGCCAGGCCGTTCTGAACGCCAATACGGAACTGCGCGAACGTGAAGCCCTGAAGAGGATCGACCTCACCGCCTCGATGGTCGAGGCCCTCAATCGCCGCGGAGTCCCGAGTCTGAGCGCGCGTGTGGCCGCGCAACTGGGCACGCTCGCCTGGGAGATCGCCTACGACCAGTGGATCGGCACCGACAACAGAGAGGGCTTCGGCCCGCTGGCACGGCAGGCGCTCGCCGACGTACGCGCGGCCGGAGTCGTGCACTAGGGTCTGTCGCGAAAGTGCTGGTCACAGCCACTCGTTGAGGGCTGCGACCAGCACTGTTGCCTCGTAACGCACGGCCGGCTTGTCGTATCTCGTGGCTACCGCGCGGTGGTGTTTCAGTCGGTTGATCCCGCACTCCACCGCGTGGCGTTCCTTGTGGTCCTCCTTGTCGAAGGTCGGTGGTCGGCCGCCTCGGAAGCCGAGCTTCTTGCGGTTGCGGACCTGATCGGCCTTCTCCGGGATGGTGCGTTCGATCCTGCGTCTGCGCCCGAGTCCATGGTCGTCCGGCTCGGTGTCGATCCCTCCGGGAGGTCCGCGCTGGAGATCCCTTTTTTACGCGCGCCGGCGGCATGCTGATGGGCCCGGCAGACGGTCGGGTCGACGCTCACATCCCAGGTGACAGGGACCTGCGCATCGGCCTGGACCTGCGGTTGCTCCAGGATCCGCTCCCAGGTCCCATCGCGCTGCCATCTGCGGAACAGGTCGTAGATCCGGTCCTACGGTGACGCCTCGTCCGCCTCTCCTACGGTGACGCCTCGTCCGCCTCGCGGGGCACGCCGTCGCCGCTGTCCTGTTCCGGCCGGGCGCCAGCACTGGCGATCGGACGTCGGGGGAAGGCATGGCGGCGGGCGCCGGCGATGATGAACCACGCCGCGGCCGCGGGCACCGCGGCGAGTAGCGGCAAGGACGCCACTCCCAGACGGTCCAGTACCTGCCCGCCCGCGATGGAACCGCCGCCGATACTGAAGTTGACGCCGATGACGTACAGCGCGGACACCGCGGCCTGGGCCTGCGGTGCGGCCGTGAGCGCGGCGGACTGCAAGAGGGTGGGCAGACCCGCGAAGAGCAGGCCCCATACGGTGATCAGGACGAGACTCACGGACGTGGCCCTGCCTGTGGCGGCCAACGCCGCGAAGACCAGTGCCATCGCGCCGGCGAAGAGCAGGGTCGCGCCGCGGGGACGGCGATCGACCAGTACGCCGGTGGTCCACACTCCGACAACTCCCGCGAGTCCGAAGGCGAGCAGCGCCGGGCCTGCCGCTGCCGAGCTGACGCCGATGTGCCGCAAGTAGGGCGAGATGTAGGAGTAGAGGATGAAGTGGCCGAGCATGACCAAGGTCGTGGCGACGGTGACGGTGAGCACGCCCGGGAGTTTGAAGGCGGCCAGGGCCGTGACCCGCGTCGCCGGGGGGCCGGACGCCTCAGGCAGCAGGAGTGGCGCGGCGACGAGGGCGAGTGCGGCCACCGCGGCGAGCAGGACGAAGGCGCTGCGCCAGCCCAGTGCGGTGCCGACCGTGGTTCCCAGCGGCACGCCGAAGGCCAGCGCGGCGGAGTTGCTCGCGAAGACGACGGCGACGGCGCGGCCCGCCCGCTCCGGGGGGACGAGGCGGGTGGCGTAGACGGGTAGGACCGACCAGAGGACCCCGTGCGTCGAAGCGGCGATCAGACGGGCGACGACAGCCACAGCGTAGGAAGGGGCCGCGGCGAGCAGCAGATTGCTCAGCACGAACACGGCCATGATGACGAGGAGCAGACGCCGCTGCGGCCAGTGCGCGGTTCGGGCCGTGATCGGCAGCGTCACCACCATGATGACGAAGGCGTACAGGGCCACCAGCAGGCCGGCCCGCGACTCCGAGACGCCGAGGCCACCGCTCACCTGGGGCAGCAACCCCATGGGCAGCGTCTCCGTCGTGATCGACATGAAGCCGGCCAGGAACAGCACGGCCAGGGCGGCACGCCCGGACCGGAGAGATGACGTGGTTTTGGCAAGGTTGTTCACGGCTGGGACGGTAAACTTTCACACCGATGTCAAGGTCAAGACGACGGAGAACAGGATGCGGTTTGAAGATCAGTGAGCTGTCTCAGCACACCGGGATCAGCAGCCGCTCGCTGCGCTATTACGAGCAGCTGGGCCTGCTTCATCCCCGTCGCCTCCCCAACGGCTACCGGGATTACTCCGAGGAGTCCCTCGTATGCGCCGAGCGGGTTCGCGACCTGCTCAGGTCCGGCCTCGGCACCGAGGCCATCAAGGACATCGGCTGCTGTTTCACCGGGGCGGGGGAGTCGCTGCGGGCGAAGGCGGACACGGAACTCGCCGCCAGTCTGACCCGCGAGCTGGAGAACATTCAGAGCAGGATCGACATCCTCACCAGGCACCGCGACGCCATTCAGGCCCACTTGGCTGAAGCACGTCTCGCGGCGGATTGAGCCCGCACTCGCCCGACCGGCATGCCCGACGGCACCAGTCGAGAGGGGACTAGAGTTCACTATGCGTTCCCATGCCTCGAATGACCCATCCCGTGAAGGCGCTGCGGCGTCTCCAAGGGCCGTCTCGCCGCGCGGGGGCAGGCCGGCGCACAGCCTCGAATCGACCTCCGAGTCGGGCCCCGAGCGGAACCCCGATTCGAACCCCGTGTCGCTGTCGATCAGTGAACTCGCTCACCGGTGCCAAGTGAGCACGCGGTCACTGCGGTACTACGAGGAGCAAGGTCTCCTGCTCCCGTCGCGCAACGCCGTGGGGCACCGCAGGTACCAGGCCAAAGACGCCGACTGTGTCGGGTTCATCCAGCGTCTGTACGGCGTGGGCCTGCCGAGCGACCTGATCCGTACGGTGGTCCAGGAGTGGAGACTCCCCGACTCCGCGCCCCGGGTCGAGGCTCTGCTGCGTACGCGGCACGCCGAACTCTCACGTGAAGCGGAAGAACTGCACGCCAAGTTGACCGGCCTGGAAGCCGTACTGAACGCGGTGACCGACAACCGCTGACTTGCCCTTCACACCAGTGTGAACGTCTACCTTCCTGGCGAAAGCCCCGACGGGACCCGCAGGAAAGGCAGACAGATGAGCAGCTACATGCTGGCGCAGCTCCAGCTCAAGTACGGCTTCGCGAATCTGGCGCGTTACGAAGCCGCCATGGTGACCATCCGCGAACTCTTCGAATCGCAGGGCATCTCGCTGGTCGCGGGCACGGTGACGCAGGTCGGGCCGCTGTACGAGGCATTCAACCTGTGGGAGATCGAGGACCAGGGCCACCTGGAGCGCGCACTCGGCGCCATGACGCTCGGCGATCCCCGCGCCCTGGAGGCCATGGGCGAGTTGGACGCCACGGTGGAACACGAGCAGACGCGCTTTCTCGGATCACTCGCGTTCGCAAGGGGCCCGAACTCCGCGTGAGGCTTCCGTGCGGCGGAAGCGACCGAGCAGCCGCCCCGACCGCTCAGGAACACGCACGCGGTCAGCGGGTGGTCACCGTGACGATGCCGCCGTCGGTCTTGCCCGGCCGGCCCAGCCGTCGAACATGGTTCAGTCAACACGCCTGGGACAGTACGAGGGCACAGCGGAAAGGGGGGCGGACCCCAATGGGCCCGCCCCCCTTTGACCTGCACGTTCACCGTGCCGGCAACGTCAGACGTTGACGCCGAAGTCCTTCGCGATGCCCGTCAGGCCCGAGGCGTAACCCTGGCCCACGGCGCGGAACTTCCACTCCGCGCCGTTGCGGTACAGCTCGCCGAAGACCATGGCGGTCTCGGTGGCCGCGTCCTCGCTGAGGTCGTAGCGGGCGATCTCCGCCTCGCCCGCCTGGTTGACGATGCGGATGTAGGCGTTGCGGACCTGGCCGAAGTTCTGGCTGCGGCTCTCGGCGTCGTAGATCGAGACCGGGAAGACGATCTTGTCGATGTCGGCGGGCAGCGCGGCCAGGTTGACCTTGATCTGCTCGTCGTCGCCCTCGCCCTGGCCGGTGGTGTTGTCACCGGTGTGCTCGATGGACTGGTCCGGGGTGACCTTGTTGTTGAAGAAGACGAAGTGCTGGTCCGAGTAGACCTGGCCGCTGGTGTTCACGGCGATGGCGCTCGCGTCCAGGTCGAAGTCCGTGCCGGTGGTGGTGCGGACGTCCCAGCCGAGACCGACCGTGACGGCCGTCAGGCCCGGGGCCTCCTTGGTGAGGGAGACGTTGCCGCCCTTGGACAGGCTTACAGCCATGGGAGATGTCCCTTTCTGGTCGAGACGCGGGGCTTCGTACTGCGGACGAAGCTACCGTCACCCTCGATAACGCGAAGGAGGGACCGCAGGGTTCCAGCTCCCTTTACTTTCTTTACTCATCCCTGACGGCCGGTCGCCGATCGGGTCGTGCAAAACGAGGTGACGGCGGCGCCCGGGCGCGGGATCATGGGTGACATGTCCGGGCCTCACATCATTCGCGGTTCCGTCTCCCTGCCGGAGGCGGAGCTCATGTGGCGTTTCTCCCGGTCCTCCGGGCCCGGCGGGCAGCACGTCAACACCAGCGACAGCCAGGTCGACCTCCGCTTCGACCTCGCCAGGACGGAGGCGCTGCCCGAGGTGTGGAAGGAGCGCGCCCTGGAGCGGCTCGCCGGCCGCCTTGTGGGCGGCGTCGTGTCCGTACGGGCCTCCGAGCACCGTTCGCAGTGGCGCAACCGGGAGACGGCGTTGGTGCGGATGGCCGCGCTGCTCGCGGAGGCGACCGCTCCGCCGCCCCGGCCCCGTAAGACGCGGAAGACACCGCGCGGCGTCAACGAACGCCGCCTGCGCAACAAGAAGGCGCGCAGCGACACCAAGCGGGGGCGCTCCGGCCGCGATTGGGGCTGAGGGCGGCCGGGCTGTTCGGGCCCCCGCCGGGCCGTCCGGAACCGAGCCCGGCCGAGCCCAGCGCGGCCAGGCCAAGTCAGTCCGGTTCAGTCAAGCCAAGCCAAGTCCAGCCACGTCAGGCCGGGTCACGTCAGTCCAACTTCCCGTACTTGCCCCGGAAGTACAGCAGCGGGCCGCCCTCCGCGCTCGGGTTGGCGGCCGTCAGTACGCGGCCGATCACCAGCGTGTGGTCCCCGGCGGTGACGCGCTGCTCGGTGCGGCACTCCAGTACGGACAGCGCCCCGCCCACCAGCGGCGCCCCGCTCTCCTTGCCGCGCTCGTAGGGGATGTCCTCGAAGAGCAGCCGGTCGCTGACGCGCCCCTTCATCGCGAACCGCCCCGCTATGTGCCGCTGGCTCTGCGAGAGCAGGGACACGGCCCACAGGGGGTGGCGCTCCAGGAGATCGTCCATCCGGGACTCGTTGCGAACGCTCACCATCACCAGCGGCGGGTCCAGGGACACGGACATGAACGCGGTCGCCGTCATGCCGACGTCCTCGCCGCGCGGACCGTCCTCGGGATCATGGGCGGTCACCAGGACCACGCCGGCGGCCAATCGCGCCAGCGCGGCCCGGAACTCGTCATTGCTCACCCCGTCAGCATGGGGGATGTCGGCGTCGGCGCGTAGGAAGGGAGTCGTCTGCAACACGTTCCGCACGCTAGCCGCCCCTCGCTCTGCGTCACATCGGGCTACGGGACCAGGCGGGTCCTAGGGCCGACGGCCGACCGGCCGCCCGGGTGGGGTGGCCTCGGATTTGCGTTTAGGAAGCATAGTGAGGCGGCCGGTCGCCACCCCCGCAAGCCGAACACTCGCTGTGACATGAGTCACAGCAGCCAGTAATTGTTGACCCTGTGTACCGAGTGGTCAGCTCGCTGTGATTCAGTGGCCGTGGTAATCGGACGACAAGAATTCTGGAGTTGCTGTCGAGGTCTCGGGGGAGTGCACGGTATGGAGACCGAGTCGGAGCCGTACGTCCGCCTTGCGACCCTGAGGCAACTGCATCGAGTCGTCGCGGATCTGAACACCGCGCGCAGCCTCGCGGACACGCTGCAGACCGTCGCGGAAGGCATCATCAAGGGCCTCGGGTACGAGCTGGCGGCCGTCAATGTGGTGCGGCCCGACGGTGACCTCGTGGTGGCCGCCGTGGCGGGCAGCGCCAGCGCCGAGGCCCTCATGGCGGGCCGGGTGGGCTCCCGGGCCTCCTGGGAGCGCCGGCTGGGCATGGGCGAGGGCTGGGGAGACCTGCGCTTCGTGCCCTACGCCGAGGGCTGGGTGCTCGATGACGACGACGTCCCGCAGTGGCACACCGGCGGACCCGACCCCCGCTTCCCCGACGAGTGGCACCCCATGGACCGGCTCTTCGCCCCGATGTACGCGGCGGACACGGCCGGCGGGGAACTGCTGGGGGTCATCTCGGTGGACAAGCCCCGTAACGGGCGCCGCCCCGGCGCCTGGGGGCGCGAAGCGCTACAGATGTACACCTTTCAGGCCGGGATTGCGATCAGTAACGCTCGGCTGCGTGCAAACATGCAACGTGCACTCGTCCGGCTGGAGCGCGAGGGCCAGGCGCTGCGGGCCAGCGAGGAGAGTTTCCGGCAGGCGTTCGAGTTCGCGCCCAGCGGCATGGCCATCGCGGAGCTCGGCGGCGACCAGCACGGCCGCCTCGTGCGCGCCAACGACGCCCTCTGCCGCCTCCTCGGCCGGCCCGCCTCCGCGATGCGCCGCTGCTCCTTCTCCGACCTCGTCCACCGCGAGGACATCGGCACCCTGCTGCGCACCGCCGCCGAGGGCGGCCGCGCCGAGCTGCGGCTGGCCCGCCGCGACGGCACGTACCTGTGGGTCTCGCTGCGCAACTCCGTGGTCGCCGACGCCGCCGACGGCCCCCGGTTCCTCCTCACCCACGTCGAGGACATCGAGGAGCGCAAACGCCACGAGCTGCAGCTCGCCCACCGCGCCAGCCACGACTCGCTCACCGGCCTGCCCAACAGCGCCGAGCTGCGCGCCCGCCTCGCCAGCCGGCTCTGCGCCCGGCCCCCCGGCAGCGACGGGCACGCGGCCGCAGCCCTGGCCGACGGGGTCCTCGCGGGCTTCGCCGAGGTGGAGGGCGCCGCGTACGGGCACGACTTCGGCGCCGACGCCTACGCCGCGGGCAGCGGCCTGGAGACGGTGCTCGCCGCCGGGTTCGACCACCATGTGCACACGGTGGCCCCCGACGAGGGCGGGGACGACGACGGCTGCAAGGGCCTGGCCGTCCTCTTCTGCGACCTCGACGGCTTCAAGTCCATCAACGACCGGTTCGGCCACCACACCGGCGACGCGGTCCTCATCGAGGTCGCCCACCGGCTGACCAACGGGGTGCGCGACGGCGACACGGTGGCCCGGCTCGGCGGCGATGAGTTCGTCGTCCTCGCGGACGGGCTCGGCCGCGCGGACGCCCAGGACCTGGCCGTACGGCTGCGCAACGCCATCGTTCCGCCCATCAGGGTGGACGGCCGGGCGGTCCGCGTCGGCGCCAGCTTCGGCATCGGATGGGCGGGCTGCGGGATGTCCGCGGAGGAGGTTCTGCACTCCGCCGACCAGCGGATGTACGTGGAGAAGCGTTCTCGCGCCAAGGCCGGCCGGCGGGCCGGGTGAGGCGCGCGGCACCGCGCCGGCTACTCCGTACGGGGTAGGCTGCGCCGGGGCGGCGCCTGCCGCCGACCGCGAATCGATCAAGAATTCCGGCCATCCGGATCGCGTAAGCCCGCTTCAGGCCGCCCCGGCCCGGACAGAGCGGCCCGGGCGCGTACGTGATGGGCCGGTGGGTACAGCACGTAGGGAGTGACAGGGGATGACGGCCGGTAACAACGGCGCGGACGACAAGCCGGAGAACGACGACCCGTTCGCCTATCTGTACCGCTCGGAGGGCGGCGAGGCCGCCGATGGCGGGACCGCGCAGCAGCCCGGCGTCCCCCGTACGTCGTACAACCAGGTCCGCCCCGTCGGCTCCCGGCAGTACGGGCAGCAGCAGGGCGGCACGTACGGCCAGGGCGTGCCGAACCAGCAGGGTTACGGACAGCAGCAGGGCCACGGCCAGCAGGGTTACGGACAGCAGGGTTACGGGCAACAGCAACAGGGCTACGGCCAGCAGCAGCCCAACGCCGCGTACGCCGCCCCCGAGACATTCCCCGGTGGCGCGCCCCGGCACCCCGGCGGCCCCGGCCAGGACGGCGGTCAGGGCGGCGGCCGCCCCAACCGGCGCGGCCTGCTCATCGGCGCCATCGCGGTGGTCGTGGTGGTCATCGCCGGCATCAGCATCGCCATGATCAACAACAGTCAGGGCGAGAAGAAGGACGACTCCGCGTCCGACTCGACGCCCTCCGACGCCCCCAGCGACAAGCCCAGCAATTCGCCCACCCCCTCCAAGGAGCCCGGCAAGCTGCCCAAGGAGGACGCGGGGAGCCTGCGCGTCGACGGCGGCGCCACCACGTCCAAGGACGTGAAGGGGGCGCGCTCCGCCGACGGCACGTACGTGGGGGGCCTGGACAAGCCCGGCGCGGGCGTCACCTGGGACTTCGACATCGAGAAGGCCGGCGACTACACCCTTTTCGTGAACTACGGGGTGCCGGGCAAGGACGCCGACTCCACGCTCACGATCAACGGCGAGGTCCGCGGCCAGCCGCTGAACATGGGGAACTTCACCCCCGCCAAGGAAGGCGAGTGGGACAAGGGCTGGACGCGCACGTTCGCCTGGACCGACCTGAAAAAGGGCAAGAACTCCATAAAGATCTCGTGCGAGCAGGGCAACAAGTGCGGGTTCAACATCGACCAGGTCTGGTTGAAGGCCGGTCACGTCAAGGGGTAGGCCGCCGGAGCCGGGCGGCGTGGAACCGGGTGGCTTGGAGCCGGGCGGCTTGGTGGAGCCGGGCGGAGCCCAGCCCCGGCGCGTCACCCGGCGGCCGTGACGACCTGCAGGAAGCGCGCCGCCGTCTCCGCCATCGCCGCCCGCGCGGCGGCCAGGTACGTACGCGGGTCGACGGTCTCGGGACGGGCCCGCAGGAAGTCCCGTACGGCGCCGGTGAACGCGGCGTTGAGGGCCGTATCGACGTCGATCTTCACCATGCCGGACGCGACGGCCCGCCGGAGCTCCTCGTCCGGCACCCCGGACGACCCGTGCAGGACGAGCGGCACGGGCACCGCCGCCCGGCCGATGGCGGCTGTGCGGCGGATCATTCCCCGCCGGGCCCCGTGGGGAACCGCCCTTGAGCGCCGGTCAGGGCCTGTGTCGTGTCCTCCCGGGCCGGATCAGCGCGCGTGCCGGGCGCCGCGTGCTCGGCCAGGGGTATGGCGCGGGCTCTCAGACGGGTACGCCGGTGGCGCGGGCCACCTCGACCCGGGGGAGGAGGTCCTCGTACGTCGGGCGGTCGAACTCGCCCGCCACGGGGGCCCGTACGGTCGCGGCCGACAGCGCCACCGCGCGCGCCAGCCGGTCCGGCCAGGGGAGGTTCTCGCTCCAGGCGGAGAGGAGGCCCGCGACGGCCGAGTCGCCCGCGCCCGTCGGATTGCCCGCGACCTGCTGCGGAGGGGCGGCGCGCCAGGTGCCGTCGGGAGTGACGGCGAGCAGGCCCTCCGGGCCGAGGGAGGCGACGACGGCTTGGGCGCCGCGGCGGCGGGCGTCCCCGGCGGCGCGCAGCGGCTCGGCGGAGCCGGTGAGTTCGGCGAGTTCGGCGGCGTTGGGTTTGATCAGGTCGGGGCGGGCGGCGATGCCGCGGCGCAGGGCTTCGCCGCTGGTGTCGAGGAGCACGGGGACGCCCGCCGCGCGCGCCTCCCGCACGAGGTCCGCGTACGAGCCGACGGGCACCCCCGGGGGGAGGCTCCCGCACAGGGCGACGGCGGAGGCGTCGCGCAGGAGCGTCGCGTACGTGTCGGTGAAGGCGGCCCACTCGGCGGATGTGACGGTGGGGCCGGCCTCGTTCAGCTGGGTGGTGTCGCCGGTCGAGGCGTCCACGACGCCGACGGTGCGGCGGGTGGTCCCGGCTATGGGGACGAGGGCGTCCGTGAGGGTGCCTGGGACGGCCGCCGGCCCGGCTGCCGGGCTGTCCGGCCGGGTTGCGGGGCCGGGGCCCGTACGGCCGCCGGCGCCGGCCGCCTCCGTGTGGTCGCGGAGACCGGCGCGCAGCGCCTCGCCCGTGATGCCGCCCACGAACCCCGTGACGACCGTGTCGTGGCCCAGGGCGGCCAGTACGCGCGCGACGTTGAGGCCCTTGCCACCGGGGCGCTCGATGACGTCGGTGACGCGATGGGAGGCGTGCGGGCGTAGCCGGGGCACCCCGTAGGTGATGTCGAGGGCGGCGTTGAGCGTGACGGTGAGGATCACATGGACCACCCTTGGGGAACGTGTGTGGTGTGCCATCGTGATCATGCCAAACAGACGGCGGTCGGCCCAGACGCAGGGGCCGACCGCCGTCGTTCGCAGCGATGTCGCGGGCGCTTCCGCGGTGGCTCCGCGGCGGTGCCGCAGCCGCGAGGAGGCCACCCGCTCGGGTGGTTTGGGGGATCAACCCCCGCTAACAGTGGCGGGCTTGACGATCCATTCGCCGTGCCGCATGACGCCCACCATGTCGTACGCGGCGTCGAGCACGACCAGGTCCGCGTCCTTGCCGGGTTCCAGCGAACCGACGCGGTCGGCCACGCCCAGCAACCGCGCGGGGTTGGCCGACAGGGCCCGAACGACGTCCTCGACCGGCAGCTTGTCGACGGTCAGCGCCCGCTTGAAGGCCGTGTCGAGGGTGAGGGTCGATCCCGCGATGGCACCGGCCGTGGGGCCGTCGGCGATGCGCGCGACGCTGTCCTTGACGTCGACCCGCATGGGGCCGAGATGGTACTGGCCGTCCGACATGCCGGCCGCGCCCATCGCGTCCGTGATGAACGCTACGCGCGCCGCGCCCGCGCGCGCGAACGCCAATTCCAGGATCGAGGGGTGCAGATGGGTGCCGTCGTTGATCAGCTCGACGGTGATCCGCTCGTCCTCCAGGAGGGCCGGGATGGGGCCGGGCGCGCGGTGCAGGAGCGAGGGCATCGCGTTGAAGAGGTGGGTGGCCACGGTCGCGCCCGCCTCGATGGCCTCCTGCGTGGCGTCGTAGTCGGAGTCGGTGTGGCCGACGGCCGCGATGACACCCGCCTCGGCGAGCAGCCGCACGGAGTCGAGACCGCCGGGCAGTTCGGGGGCCAGCGTCATCATCTTCGCCGCGCCGCGCGCCGCTTCGACGAGCTTGCGGACGTCCGCGGGGTCCGGGTCGCGCAGCAGCTCCGGCTGGTGCGCGCCGCAGCGGTGCGAGGAGATGAACGGGCCCTCGAAGTGGATGCCCGCCAGGTCGCCCTGCTCCGTCAGCTCGGACAGGACGGCCGCCTGCCGGGCGAGGTCGTCGAGGTCGCCGGTGACGGTGGAGGCGACGGTCGTGGTGGTGCCGTGCGCGCGGTGCGTACGGATCGTCGTGAGCGCCTCTTCGGCGGTGCCGCCGGAGAACGAGGCCCCGCCGCCGCCGTGCACGTGCATGTCGACGAAGCCGGGAACGATCCAGTGCCCGGCGAGGTCCAGCGCCGCCTCCGCGCCCCGCCGGCTCCCCTCGCCTTCCTGAGCCGTGCCGGCGTCGATGACGCGCCGGCCCTCGACCGTGACGCGGCCGTTCTCGACGACGCCGGTCGGCAGCACCACTCGGGCGCCCGAGAGAACCGTTCGTTCGACCATCAGGCCGTAACCTCCGTGGATTTCGTGGCGAGCAGATCCCAGGCGAGCAGCCCCGCGCCGAGGCAGCCGGCGGTGTCCCCGAGGGCCGCCGGGACGATGCGGGGGACCTTGTGGAACGTGGCACGGCCGGCGACGGCCGCGCGCAGCGGTGTGAACAAGGTTTCCCCCGCTTCGGCGAGCCCGCCACCGATGATGAGCGTGCGGGGGTCGAGCAGGGTGAGGCCGATGAGGAGGCCGTCGGCGAGGGCGCCGATCGCCTCGTGCCAGACGCCCTGGGCGCGCGGGTCGTCGGAGTCGACGGCCTTCGCACAGTCCGCGGCGTCGGCCTCCGGGTCGCCGCTGGCGGCGGCCCAGGCGCGGCTGACGGCGGAGGCGGAGGCCATGGTCTCCAAGCAGCCGCGCTGTCCGCAGCTGCACTCCGGGCCGCCGGGGCGCACCACGATGTGCCCGATCTCGCCGGCGTACCCGTGGGCGCCCGCCTCGATCCGGCCGTCGATGCCGATGGCGCCCGCGATGCCGGTGCCGAGCGGGATGAACAGGAACCGGTCCGCGCCGTTGCCCGCGCCGATCCGGCCCTCGGCGAGACCGCCGGTCCGTACGTCGTGGCCGAGGGCGACCGGCAGCCCGTCCAGCCGCTCGCTGAGCAGCTGCCGCATGGGGATGTCGCGCCAGCCGAGGTTGGCGGCGTACACGGCGACGCCGTTCACGTCGTCCACGATGCCGGGGACGGCCACTCCGGCGGCTTCCGCCGGTTCGCCGAACAGCGTGCGGCCCTTGTCGCGGAGTTCGGCGGCGAAGTCGAGTATCTCGCCGACGATGGCCTGTGGCCCGCGCTCGCGGCCGGTGGGTCGTCTGGCCTCGTACAGAAGCGCGTTGTCCGCCCCGATGAGGGCGGCTTTCATCCCGGTGCCGCCCACATCGAGCGCGATGACGTGTCTCACGGGGACAGTCTCGCGCGTTATACCGCGAAAGGTCTAGTCCACTTCGGGGCGTGGCGTCGCGTACGGGAGCTGAACGGACCGTTTCGGACGGCGGAACGTGCGCCGGGCGCGCCCCGCCGGTGCCCGGCGCACGGCGCGCGGTTCGTCGGCGTGGCGGATCTCACGGCCGGGTGGGGGTGGGGTGGGGCGCCCCGCAGGTCGGGCCCCGGCGCGAGGCCCCGGCTCGTACGGGCGTCAGGCCGGCAAGGCTCGTACGGGCGCCACCCGGCCCCTGCCCGTACGTACGCCCGGCCCCTGCCCGTACGCGCGTCACCCCGGCAAGATGACGCTCCGCGTCAAGTTGCGCGGCCGGTCCGGGTCGTAGCCCTTCGACTCCGCGACGGCCACGGCCAGCCGCTGGACGCGGATCAGATCCGCCATCGGGTCCAGCGAGCCCACCGCGCAGGAGTCCGCGAGCAGCGTCCCCCCGACGCGGTCGACGTCACCGGCCAGCCCCGGCGGCAACTCGCCGAAGGCCCACGCGACCCGCCCCGGCCCGGTGATGGCGATCGGGCCGTGCCGGTACTCCATCGCCGGGTACGACTCCGTCCACGCGCCCGCCGCCTCGCGCATCTTCAGACCGGCCTCCTGGGCCAGCCCGTATGTCCAGCCCCGCCCCAGGAACGTCCACTGCTCCGCGCCGAGCGCGGCCTCCGGCAGCGGCTGGGTGACCGCCAGCTCGGCGTCCACGGCCGCCTCCGCCACCGTCTTCACCCCGGCGGGCAGCTCGCCGTGCGCCTCCAGACCGGCCCGCAGAAAGGCCAGGGCCGTCGTCGCGAAGCGCGTCTGCACGACGGACTCCTCGTCGGCGAAGCCGAGCACCGCCACTGCGTCGGCCGCGTCCATCACGGGCGTCGTCGGGTCGGCGGTCAGCGCCAGCGTGGCCGTGGCGCGGCCGTTCACGTCCCGGAGCAGGTCCAGCACCTCCGTCGTCGTCCCGGACCGGGTGATCGCCACGATCCGGTCGTACGCGCGGCCGACGGGGAACTCCGACGCGGCGAAGGCGTCCGTCTCGCCCTGCCCGGCGGCCTCGCGCAGGGCCGCGTACGACTGGGCCATGAACCACGACGTACCGCAGCCGGTCACCGCCACCCGCTCGCCGGGCAGCGGCAGTCCGGTCGCCGCGCCCGCGGCCTCGGCGGCGCGCCGCCAGCAGCTGGGCTGGGTGGCTGTCTCGGCTGCGGTACGGGAGGACGACTCCATGCGCTGCTGCTCCTCGCGAGGCGACGGGGTGGCGGGCGTTACGGGGGTGGCGGGGGTGATGGCAGTGACGGGCTGACGGGGTGACAGGGTGAGGCGGAAGACGAGATCGGCGGTGTGTGCGCGTACCGCGCCGGTTCCGTGGATAGCAGCCCTGAGCTGCGTGAGGGAAGGGCGATACCGAAGCGAGATCAGGTGTGGAGTAGACCTTAGACTGGCGCGCGGGGCAGACTCGCAGCCGTGGCCGGCCTGAGAAGCCAGGTGGTTTTCGCGGCGAGGAGCCCGGGTTGCGCAGGTTTTCCCGGGGACATATGCGATCAGTACCGGTCCATCAATACCGATCAATCCGCAAGGTGGGGAAGCAGCTGTGCAGCGGCGGCGGTTTTTGAGTCTGACGGCGGCCGGGGCCGCGACGACGGCAATGGCGTCCACGCTGGCAGCGTGCGGCAGTGAAAGTTCTGGTTCGGGCAACGTGACGCTGAAGCTGGTCGCGGCCGACTACGGCGACAAACCCGCCAACAGCTCGAAGAAGTACTGGGACAAGGTGGCCCGCGCCTTCGAGGCGAAGAACTCGGACATCAAGATCGATGTGACCGTGCTGGCCTGGACCGAGGTCGACAAGCAGCTCGCCCACATGGTGAAGGACGGTCAGG
Organism: Streptomyces sp. NPDC044033; assembly: GCF_056434425.1. Taxonomy (NCBI): domain Bacteria; kingdom Bacillati; phylum Actinomycetota; class Actinomycetes; order Kitasatosporales; family Streptomycetaceae; genus Streptomyces; species Streptomyces sp. NPDC044033. The sequence continues at coordinate 190,246 of NZ_JBWKFF010000004.1, forward strand.
CCCCGGATATCGCGCAGATCGGCGCGTACGCCGAGTACGCCTCGGCCGGCAAGCTCTACAGCGCGGACCAGCTGCTGTCGATCCCCACGCAGTCCGACTTCATATCGACGATATCCGCGGCGGGCGACCTGAACCGGGTCCAGTACGGGCTGCCGTTCGTCTCCAGCACCCGGCTGCTCTTCTACAACGAGGACCTCTTCTCGAAGGCCGGCATCACCAAGGCCCCCGAGAGCTGGGACGACATCCAGTCCGCCGGGCACAAGCTCAAGGCCGCGGGCGTGAAGATCCCCTTCGGGCTGCCGTTCGGCCCCGAGGAGCCGCAGGCCGAGACCATGATGTGGATGCTCAGCGGGGGCGGCGGCTACACCGACCGCACCGGCGCGTACACGATCGACTCGCCCGAGAACGTCAAGGCGTTCGAGTGGCTGCGCGACGAACTCGTCGGCAAGGGGCTGGCCGGGCCCGGCGACCCCAGCCGCACCAACCGGCAGCAGGTCTTCGACGCGTTCACCCGCGGCGACGTCGGCATGCTCAACGGCCACCCCACGCTCATGCAGCAGGCCGCCGCGCAGGACATCAAGTACCGGATGGCGCCGCTGCCCGGCGCCGAGGGCAAGGCCGAGGCGACGATGGGCGTCGCGGACTGGATGATGGGCTTCAAGACGCACGGCCGCCGCGAACAGATCGGCCGCTTCCTCGACTTCGTCTACCACAAGGACAACGTCCTGTCGTTCACCGGCCAGTACGACCTGCTGCCGGTGACCACGTCCGCGTCCGAGGCGATGCACGGCGACGAGGCGAAGAAGAAGCTGTGGCCGTTCCTCGACCAGCTCCAGTCCGCCGAGTTCTACCCGGCGGACAAGACCTCGTGGGCGCGGGTCACCAAGGTGCTGAAGGAGAAGATCGGCTCGACGGTGAAGAAGGGCGGCGACCCGGCGTCGCTGCTCGGGGAGCTCCAGCGCGAGGCCGAGGCCACGGACAACGCGGACGGCTAGGGTGGGTGAGGTGAGCCCGCACGAGGAGCCCGAGGCGTTTTCCGAGGAGCCGGGGGAGGCGGGGGAGCCGGAGGAGGCCCTTCCGGTGCCTCCGGAGCTATCAGCGCCTCCGGAGCTTCCGGATCGCGACCTGGCCGTTCTCGCCGTGGAACGACGCTCCTGGGCCGGCCCCGGTGCCAAGGAGCGCGCGATCCGGGAACAGCTCGGCATCACGCCGACCCGCTATTACCAGCTCCTGAACGCCCTGCTCGACGACGAGCGCGCGCTCGCCCACGACCCGGTCACCGTCAACCGCCTGCGCCGCGTCAGAGAGGCCCGCCGCGTCCGCCGCTAGGCCGGCCGCGGCGCGTGTCCGGTACGTACCGTACGGGCGACCCGCACGCCGAATCCGGCCGCCGGCGCCTGGCGGCCACGGCCGGGCCCGCCGGATCCATCTTCAGCGGCCGCTATCCGATGGTGGCTGCCCACCCGCCGCGTGACAGGTGGCAGACGCCATCAGGATCGATGCGGACGCGGCAGCCGTACAGGCCCACGCCGCCTTCCATGTTGAGCATGTGCCGGATGCGCTCCAACTCGCTCCATAGGCGGCGGGGGCCGCTCTGGTGCACGGTGGGCGGGTCGGTCCAATGCCCCTCGGCGCGGGCCCATGAGCCGTCTTCGTGGAACAGCCACGCTGTCCGGTCCTGGGCACGCGTCTCGAAGTGGCATTCGATGCCCGGTACGGCCAGGGTGAGGCGCGTCTTGACCTCCCATGCCTGTTCGACGTCGAGCACCGGATACCTCCCGGTGGTGACCTCTTCCCCTTCCTGGTCTCTTGCGTGCGGGAACCGGTCCATGAGGCGGGGCGGGTAGTCGTGCCCGTGCCTGACTCCCATGAATCCCGCCCAGTCACGTTCGACCCTGCCGACGGCGCCCCCGTCCGAGGTCTTGCCCGCGCCGATGATCAGGGAGGTTCCGGCGATGGTGGTGACCAGCCGGCCGCCGGGGCGGAGGGCGGTCAGCCACGATGCCGGGATGCGGGGGACAGACACCATGGACACGATGCGGTCATAGGCGCCCGGCAAAGTGCCGGTAGCGTCCACGGTGACCACTCGGGGCCGGTGGCCGGTCTGGTCGAGCCGTGCGCGGGCCGCCTCGGTCAGGTAGGGGTCCACGTCCACGCTCGTCACGCGCTCGTCGCCGAACCGGTGCGCGAGAAGCGCCGCCGAGTATCCGGACCCGGTTCCGACGTCCAGCACGTCCATCCCCTCTTGGGGGCGGGTGTGCCGGAACATCTGAACGACCAGGCCAGGCAGGGTCGATGACGATGACGGCCACCAGTCGGGACGGTCATGGGGCCCGGCGTGGTCGGCGTGGAGCGCCCCGAGGCGGGTCACCAGCGTGCGGTCGCTGTAGGCCGCGCGCATCCATGCCTCCGGAGTGGACGGGCCGTGGTGCGGTGTCGGGCCGTGGGAGGGGTTCTCCCACCAGTTCGGCACGAACAGGTGGCGCGGGATGCCGCATACGGCGTCGTGCCAGCGGGACTCCGGATGCGTCACTTCGTCGGCCAGCTCGGCGGCTCGGTCGGCCCAGGTCACCGTGTGGCCTTCGGTGGGTGGTTGGGGTATTTGGGCAGGCACGCGGGGGTGCTCGCGGGGTCGCAGTCGGACCCGTCCGGCTGACATGCGGTCGCGCCTCGCTGAGGAATGCCGGCCGACAGCTCTGCCCATGCTTCGCCGGCGAGCAGATTGGCGAGCGGTGTTTCCCGCACGTTTCCCGCAGGGAAGTCCCGCGAGAGCACACAGCCTACGAGGTTCCCGTTCGGGAGGACCGCAGCGCGCCCCCGCGTACACCGGCCACACATTTCGGTCAGGGCCGGTGGCGTGTCGGGCAACGCGGCACGGCCCACGGCGCGTACACGGTCGGTGCTGATGCGGGTTACGCCCATGGATTCCAGTTCGGCGCGAGCTTCGGCAATACGCTGCCCGTCGAGCACGTCAACGATGCCTGCCCGGATGGTCACCCCCCTGCTGACTGCCTCCCGGATATTGCGGCGGGTGGCTGAGTAGCTCCCTTCGCGGCCGGTGACGGCGTCGTGTTCGGCGGGGTCGTTGCTGTAGTAGCTCGTCCCGAGCGACACTCCGTCGCGCTGGAACACGGCCCACCACGTGGGCTTGACGTGAAAGAGATTGCTGTAGATCTCCACCTTGCGCCCCAACGACAAGGACAGGTCTACGAGTTCGACCCAATGCGGGTAGAGCGTCGGTTCGCCGCCGATGAGCTGGATCAGGGGGATTTCCAGCGCGGCGGCGTCGATGATCAGTGTGCGCCAGTCCGCGGGCAGCATGCTGCCGTGCGTCCCCTGGGGACTGGACTCGGCCAGACAGTGCGTGCACTGGAGCTGACACCCGCCCGTGATTTCCAGCTCGATGGACGTGAGCAGGCCGAGGGGGGCCGGGCGCTCCGCGGTTAGCGTCATGGTGCATCACTCCTGAGATCGAGGGGCGTTGATCAGGCGTGCTGTTCGTGCAGGTGCTCTTGGGGGTGACCCGCCCCGGCCGGCTCCGCTTCACGGGAATGGGCCCCTTCCCTGAGTGCGTACTCTCGCCTGGCCTTCAAGAATGGGCGTCTGTGCGTACGCTCAACAGTGAGTGGGCTATGCCGAATGGCCTGGCATAAGGAAGTGATCTTGTATGACCGCAGAGACGGAAGATCTCGATCCCACCGCATCGCTGCTGGCTTTCTTCGGCTCGGAGGTGACACGACTCCGGCGCTCGACGTCGCAGACGGAGTTGGCCTCAGACGCGAACACAACGCAGCCTGTTATCAGCAGGGTCGAGCGCGGTCGCCGCCGGGTCCCGTCCCTGGCCTTGGCGAAAGACTTGGATCTCGCGCTCCCGTGACGTGGCGGGCATCCACTTACAGCAGCACCAACGGCGGCGATTGCGTCGAGGTGGGGGAAGGGATACCGGGCATCGTCCCCATCCGTGACAGCAAGGACCCCCACGGGCCGATGCTCATGGTCTCGCCGGCCGCATGGGCCGCGTTCATCGGTTTCGCCGCCGAACACGACGCTTGAGCACCCCGCCCCACAGGCGACAACACAGAAGAGCCCCGCACCCGCCGCCCCAGAAGGCGTGGCGAGTGCGGGGCTCTTCGGTGATATCAGTGTTGAGCATGGCGATGGGGCGTACGGCCGCCTTGTCGCCGAACAGTGCGATCCGCAGTAGAAAACGATCAGGGTCCGATGTGCGGAATTCTCGCCGAATTCCCCCGAGGTCCGGCACCTCAATTCCGCCATTGGTAAGGGAAATTACGCAGATGGCGGCCTCGGCCCCCCCGAACCGGACCGCGTAAATGTCTCCGGTTTCCTGGACGCTGCCGTTCGGCGTGCGTGAGGGTGGCGGTTGCCATGTCGGGCCCTTTGTGAGCTGTGGGAACGGCCCGTGCCGGGCCCGCTCCGGTATCGTCGCCGTATGGGCAGCAACCCTCTTCCCGTTCCCGTGACCCCCGCCGGGCGCGACGGTCTCGCCGCGCTTCTCGACGCGCCCGAACGGGCCGTCGCCGCCCTCGACTTCGACGGCACCCTCGCCGACATCGTGCCGGACCCGGAGCGGGCCCGCGCCCACCCCGGCACCGTGCCCGCCCTCGCCCGGCTGGCCCCCCGGCTGCGCTCCGCGGCCGTGATCACCGGTCGCCCGGCCGGCGTGGCCGTCCGTTTCGGCGGCTTCGCGGGCGTACCGGGGCTGGAGCGGCTGACCGTGCTCGGCCACTACGGCGCTGAGCGCTGGGACGCCGCCACCGGGACCGTACGGGCCCCCGCGCCGCACCCCGGCGTCGCCGCTGTGGAGGCCGAACTCCCCGGCGTCCTCGACGCCTCCGGCGCCTGGCAGGGCACCTGGATCGAGCGCAAGGGCCGCGCCGTCGCCGTCCACACCCGCCGCGCCGCCGACCCGCAGGCCGCCTTCGACCTGCTGCGCGAACCGCTGCGCGAGCTCGCCGAACGGCACGGTCTGATCGTGGAGCCGGGCCGCCTCGTCCTGGAGCTGCGCCCGCCGGGCATGGACAAGGGCGTCGCGCTCGCCGAATACGTACGGGAGTCCGGCGCGAGCACGGTCCTGTACGCGGGCGACGACCTCGGCGACCTCGCCGCCTTCGCGGCTGTCGAGAAGCTCCGGGCCGAGGGGCTGCGCGGCGTCCTGGTGTGCAGCGGCAGCGCCGAGGTCACCGAGCTGACGGAGCGCGCCGACCTGGTGGCCGACGGGCCCAGCGGCGTCGTGGAACTGCTGGAGGCCATCGCGGACCGCCTCCCGGCCGCGTGAAAGCGCCCGTGCGCCTGCTGGTCGTGTGAAGCGCCCGCGCCTCCCAGCCGTGTGAAGCGCCCGGGCCTCCCGGCCGTGTGAAGCGCCCGCGTGCCTCCCAGCCGTGTGAACCCGCCCGCGGCTACGCGCCGCCCCCGCCGCGGTAGCGCTCGCCCACGATGCCCTGGTCCGTCTCCCACCACGGGCGGGTGAGCTGGGGTTCGGGCACAGCGGTGGGAGCGGCCGAGGCGGGGGCCGGTGCGGGGCGGTGTTCCAGTTCCCGGTCCAGGCGCGCGTCCAGTTCCGCCGTCTTCAGCCGCTCGGCCCGTACCCACTCCACGAACACCGCGATGATGAACGGCAGCCCGACCAGCTCCGCGATCGTCATCATCGCCCCGCCGCCGATGAACTGGTCCCGCTCCAGGCTCGGGCCCCACGGCCGGTCCTGGGCCGCGTACCAGCCGCCCGCGACCAGCGTGCCGCTGGTCATCACGACCAGGCCGGGCAGCGCGTCCACGATCCCGTCCACGAAGATGAACGCCGCCCGGATCGGGTGGCCGCACCAGGACGGCAGCAGGTCCTGGCGGGTGAGCATCGGCAGGACGAACAGCGTCCCGACCACCAGCAGTTGCAGATACATCAGCTCGTGCAGGGCGTCGTGGCGCAGCGCCGTCTCGAAGTACGGCGTGAAATAGATCAGCATCTCGGAGGCGAACACCAGCGCCGTGCTGACCATCGGGAACGTCAGCACCCGCAGCACCCGTCCGCTGATCGCCCCCTGGAGCCGGCGCGCCGCGCGGCCCTCCTGCGGCAGCGCCCGCGCCGCCAGTGACAGCGGGTCGCCCAGCGCGATGCCGAGCGGGCCGATCAGGTCGAGGACGATGTTCTGCACGGCGGCGGGCCAGAACAGCACGTGGTCGTAGACGGCCAGCCCCGACATGGTCGCCACCACGATCGCGCCGAGCCCGATGACGAAGAACGACACGCCGCGCCCCACCGACCACCGCTCGCCGCGGCGCACCACCCGCACCACGCCCCACGCGTAGAGCCCGCCGAGGACGAGGACCAGCGCGAGCGCGTACGGGTCGAGTTGCCAGCTGGCGAACATGCGCCCGATCGTCGGCTCGGGCAGCCCTCCGGCGGAGGAGGCGGCGGTGGTAAACCCAGAAACCCCAGAAGCCGCAGCAGCCCCAGAAGACCCAAAGAACGCAGAAGCCCCGAAAATCGCAGTCGCTGTCACGCCGAACCACGGTAGACCCGGCTGTATACGATCCTGCGCCCGGCCCCCTTCCCGCCCGATTCCGGCGGGTGACTAGCCGTCCAGCGCCCGCAGCTGAGCCATGAACCACTGCGCGGGCGGCAGCGCCGTCGCCGCCGCGGCCAGCCGCTTCGTGCGCTCGGCCCGTTCGTCGCGGGCCATCACCAGCCCCTCGTGCAGCGCGCGGGCCGTGGCCTCGACGTCGTACGGATTGACGGTGATCGCGTCCTGGCCCAGCTCCTCGTACGCCCCGGCCTCCCGCGACAGCACCAGCGCGCACCCCTCGTCGGAGACGACCGGGACCTCCTTCGCCACGAGGTTCATGCCGTCCCGGATGGGGTTGACGAGGGCGACGTCCGCGAGCCGGTACGCGGCGAGGGAGCGCGCGAAGTCGTCCTTGACGTGCAGCGCGACCGGCTGCCAGCCCTCGCGTCCGAAGGCCGCGTTGATCTCCTCGGCGACGGTCTCGACCCGCGCCGTGTAGTCGCGGTACACGGCCAGGTCCTGCCGGGAGGGATAGGCGAAGGCGATGTGCACGACCTCGCCGTGCCACTCGGGGCGCCGCTCCAGCAGCAGCCGGTAGGCGAGCAGGCCGCGCACGATGTTCTTGGACAGCTCGGTGCGGTCGACGCGGACGATGGTCTTGCGGCCCGGGCCGACCTGCTCGCGCAGGGCCGCCATCCGCTCCTCGACATCGGCCTCGTGCGAGCGCCTGCGCAGGAAGTCGGCGTCGGCCCCGAGCCCGTGCACGCCGATGCGCGTCGTACGGCCCTCGAAGGTGACGGCGCTCCCGTCGTCGGCGGCGCTCGCGCCGAGCACGTCCCGGCAGCAGGCGATGAACGCGTCCGCCCACCGCCGGGTGAGGAACGCCGCGCGGTCCGCGCCCAGCACTCCGCGCAGCACCTGGGCCGCCACGTCGTCCGGCAGCAGCCGGTAGTAGTCCGGCGCGGCCCACGGCGTGTGCGAGAAGTGGCCGATCCGCAGGTCGGGGCGGCGCTCGCGGAGCATGCCGGGGACCAGCGTGAGGTGGTAGTCCTGCACCAGCACGGCGGCGCCCGGCGCGGCCTCGGCGGCCAGCGCGTCCGCGAAGGCCGCGTTGTACGTCTCGTACGCGCCCCACTGCTCCCGGAAGCCCGCGTCGAATACGGGCTCCAGCGGGGTCTCGTACAGCAGGTGGTGGACGAACCACAGCACGGAATTGGCGATGCCGTTGTACGCGGCGGCGAACACGTCGGGCGCGATGTCCAGCATCCGGACGCGCTGTCCGCCGGTGTCGTCGGCCGGCAGATGGCCGCCCTCGGAGCGCCGTACGGCCTCCCGGTCGCCGTCCCCGAGCGCCGCGCACACCCAGACGGCGTCGGTGTCCGGCCCGATCGCCGACAGCCCGGAGACCAGCCCGCCCCCGCCCCGCTTGGCGGCGAGCGACCCGTCGTCGTCCCGCGAGAAGGAGACCGGGCCGCGATTGGACGCGACGAGGACCTGGGCGCCGTGCTGGGAGGCCATAGGGCGAGCCTAGCCACTGGCTTGAGCGCTCAAACGCGGGCGTGGCATCCGGGCCGGCGACAGGGGCAGCGGCGGGGGCAGCGCTCGCGGTCGCCGCGGGGTGCCGCCAAGGTGCCGCTGGGGCTCCGCCCCGGACCCCGGTCCTCAATCGCCGGACGGGCTGAAGTGCCCTCGGGCTGTTGCCGGAATGGCTGCGGGCCGCCCCCGGCCCGCCCGTCCCTACGCCGCCCGCCGCGCCACATACTCCGGTATCTCGCCCATCGGCGGCCGCTCCTCCGTGTCCACCGCGTGCGTACGCGCCACGAACCCGTCCTCACCCCGGTCGAACTGCGTCAGCGCCGGACGCACCAAATGCCCGCGCGCCAGGCGCAGTTGAGCGGTCCGGTAAATGGCCGCGGCCATCCGCCCCAGCGCCTGCCCGTCCTGGTGGCGGTGTTTGCGCACCCCCACGTCGACCTGGGCGAGCGCGTCCAGGCCCACGGTGTGCAGGGCGTCGACGAGGAGGCCCAGCTCCACGCCGTAGCCGACGGGGAACGGCAGCCGTTCCAGCAGCGAGCGGCGCGCCGCGTACTCGCCGCCGAGCGGCTGCACGAAGCCCGCCAGCCGCGGCCAGTGCAGGTTGAGCAGCGGGCGGGCCACCAGCTCCGTGACCCGGCCGCCCTGGCCCGCAGCGTCGCCGAGCGGACGGTCGTACATCGCCTTGACGAAGTGCACGTCCGGGTCGGTCAGCAGCGGGCCGACGATGCCCGAGACGAAGTCCGCGGAGAACTCCCGGAGGTCGGCGTCGACGAAGCAGACGATCTCGCCGCTGGTCGCCAGCAGCGACCGCCACAGCACCTCGCCCTTGCCCGGCAGGGCGGGCAGCCGCGGCAGCACCGCGTCCCGGTGCACGACCCGGGCGCCGGCCGCCGCCGCGACGGCGGCCGTACGGTCCGTGGAACCGGAGTCCAGCACCACCAGCTCGTCCACCAGCGGCACGGGTCCGTCCATCAGCTCCCGGCGGATGGCGGCGACGATCGCGCCGACCGTCGCCTCCTCGTCGAGGGCGGGCAGCACCACGCTCACCGTGCCGCGCGAACCGGCGGCACGCTTCGCGGCGAGGAGCTGGTCGAGCGGGCGGTCGGCGGCGGACCAAGAGCGCTGCTTCAGCCAGTGCTCGACCTCTTCCAGCACGTCGAAAGTCTCCTTTGTGATCCATCTCGCGGTTCGGACGACTATCTCAACCGTCCATGGCTTCGGTTACAGTCTTGAACAACGCGGACGCCCGTCGCATGTCGGGGTCGCGCGTCGACAAACGCCTGGGCCCCGCCCAGTGCCATACCGCTCATCCAGAGGGGCAGAGGGAACGGCCCGTTGAAGCCCCGGCAACCCTCCCGCCGGTCTCGCCGAAATATTCGCGAGGCTCCCGGTGGGGAAGGTGCCAATTCCGTCTCGCGGCGAGATTCGTCGCGGGGAAGATGAGGAGAAAGGGCCTCGCCTCCATGGCTGTGCAAGCCGCAGAGAACACCGCTTCCACCACCCCCGTAGACCTCGGTCCCGCCGTGGCACTCTCCTGCCGCGAGTGCGGCGAACGGTTCGCCCTCGGCCCGATCTTCGCGTGCGAGGTCTGTTTCGGCCCGCTCGAAGTCGCGTACGAGCTGCCGGCCGGCGACCCGGAGGAACTGCGCCGGCGGATCGAGGCCGGCCCCGACAACATCTGGCGGTACGCCCCGCTGCTGCCGGTCCCGGCCGACGTGGCCGGGAAGCCGAACCTGAACCCCGGCTTCACCAAGCTCGTCAAGGCCGACCACCTCGCCCGCGAGCTGGGCGTCACCGGCGGCCTGTACGTCAAGGACGACTCCGGCAACCCGACGCACTCCTTCAAGGACCGCGTCGTCGCCATCGCCGTCGAGGCCGCCCGCGCCTTCGGCTTCACCACGCTCTCCTGCTCCTCGACCGGCAACCTCGCGGGCGCGGTCGGCGCCGCGGCGGCCCGCTCCGGCTTCAAGTCCTGCGTGTTCATCCCGCACGACCTGGAACAGGGCAAGGTCGTCATGGCCGCGGTCTACGGCGGCGACCTCGTCGGCATCGAGGGCAACTACGACGACGTCAACCGGTTCTGCTCCGAGCTCATCGGCGACCCGGCGGGCGAGGGCTGGGGCTTCGTCAACGTCAATCTGCGCCCGTACTACGGCGAGGGCTCCAAGACGCTCGCGTACGAGATCTGCGAGCAGCTCGGCTGGCGCATCCCGGACCAGCTCGTCATCCCGGTCGCGTCCGGCTCCCAGCTCACGAAGATCGACAAGGGGCTCAAGGAGCTGATCCGGCTCGGGCTGGTCGAGGACCGCCCGTACAAGATCTTCGGCGCCCAGGCCGAGGGGTGCTCGCCGGTCTCCACGGCCTTCAAGGCGGGCCACGACGTCGTACGGCCGCAGAAGCCGGACACCATCGCCAAGTCGCTCGCCATCGGCAACCCGGCGGACGGCCCGTACGTGCTCGACATCGCCCGGCGCACGGGCGGCGCGGTCGAGGACGTCAACGACGCGCAGGTGGTGGACGCGATCAAGTTGCTGGCCCGTACGGAGGGCGTCTTCGCGGAGACCGCGGGCGGCGTGACGGTCGGCGTCACCAAGAAGCTGATCGAGGGCGGGCTGCTCGACCCGGCCCTGACCACGGTCGTCCTGAACACCGGCGACGGCCTCAAGACGCTGGACGCGGTGGCGCCGACCACCGGGCCCACGGCGACGATCCGCCCCAGCCTGGACGCGTTCCGCGCCGCCGGCCTGGCCGGCTGACCCGGCTGCCCCGACACATCCCAGCCCACCCCGTCCACCCCCGAAGGGAACCGTCATGAGCATCAATGTCCGAATTCCTACCATTCTCCGTACGTACACGGGCGGCCAGGCCGAGGTGCCGGCCGAGGGCGCGACCGTCGCCGAGGTCATCGCCTCCCTGGAGACGAACCACCCGGGCATCGCCGCGCGCGTGCTGGACGACTCCGGCAAGCTGCGCCGCTTCGTGAACGTGTACGTCAACGACGACGACGTGCGCTTCGAGGGGGGCCTCCAGGCGGCGACGCCCGACGGCGCGGGCATCTCGATCATCCCGGCGGTCGCGGGCGGCTGCTGAGGTTCCTCGGCGCTCCCCGCCGTTCCTCCCCGCCGCACCTCCCCACCCCGCCACGTCGCCCCGCCGCGTCGCCCCTCCCGAAACGTCCCCGAAGCGTCCCTGAATCGCCCTCGGAGCAATCCCGAATCGATCTCGGATCGCCCGCGAATCGCCCCGGCCAGAAATGGACGGGGCGATTCCGTCTGTTGAATGGCGATACAGTTGAAGACGATCCCCCTCCGGCGTCGGTGCCGAACGCACATGAGAACCCGTCAAGTTGCGTGCAAAGACTGTGTGCGAATTGCCGGGTAAGTTGCGCTATGCCCGGCCCGACTTGCCCCGGATTGCTGGGAATTCTCCGCATAGCGCCGGTCGGCCACCGTCGGAATTCTCGTCCGATTGACCTGTTGCAGACGGCATCCGTGCAGATACATTCAGCCGCGGTCGACGCGTTCCGGCGCACACCCCCACCTGTCAGGGGGTGAGGTCTGACCCGGGTCCGCGAAGTGCGGTCCTGCGCAAGGGCCAGTAATAGGGGAGTTAGGCATGGCTCAGGGCACCGTCAAATGGTTCAACGCGGAGAAGGGGTACGGCTTCATCGCGGTCGACGGTGGTGCGGATGTATTCGTCCACTACAGCGCGATTCAGATGGACGGCTACCGCACCCTCGAGGAGGGTCAGCGAGTGGAGTTTGAGATCTCGCAGGGCCAGAAGGGGCCGCAGGCGGACATGGTCAAGCTCGCCGTCTGATCTCGGCGCGATCGACCACCGGCTCACTCACATGTGGGGCCCGTACCTTCCGGGGTGCGGGCCCCTCGTGCGTCCCGGGGTTCCGGTCGTGTCCCGACCGCCTCCGGGTCTGCGAAGCCGCTTGCACTCTCGGGGGTCGAGTGCTAATCATTGGGCTTAGCACTCTCCCAGTGAGAGTGACAGAAATGGACCGGGTCGGTGAGGCCCGTACGCCGGGTGGGGCAAGGAACCACAAGGCGACAGGTCGTCCGTCGCGGGCGCCACGCGGTCCGGAGCAATCCGCCCCCGAGCTCCTTACAGGGAGCAGGGGGACCCCCTTCTGTCCGGGAGGACCACTTCACATGGCCAAGATCATCGCGTTCGACGAGGAGGCACGGCGCGGCCTCGAGCGCGGCATGAACCAGCTCGCCGACGCCGTCAAGGTGACCCTGGGCCCCAAGGGTCGCAACGTCGTCCTAGAGAAGAAGTGGGGCGCCCCCACGATCACCAACGATGGTGTTTCCATCGCCAAGGAGATCGAGCTTGAGGACCCGTACGAGAAGATCGGCGCCGAGCTGGTCAAGGAGGTCGCGAAGAAGACGGACGACGTCGCCGGTGACGGCACGACGACCGCGACCGTCCTGGCGCAGGCGCTGGTCCGCGAGGGCCTGCGCAACGTAGCCGCCGGCGCCAACCCGATGGCCCTCAAGCGTGGCATCGAGAAGGCCGTCGAGGCCGTCTCCGCCGCCCTGCTGGAGCAGGCCAAGGACGTGGAGACCAAGGAGCAGATCGCTTCGACCGCCTCCATCTCCGCCGCCGACACCCAGATCGGCGAGCTCATCGCCGAGGCGATGGACAAGGTCGGCAAGGAAGGCGTCATCACGGTCGAGGAGTCGCAGACCTTCGGCCTGGAGCTTGAGCTCACCGAAGGCATGCGCTTCGACAAGGGCTACATCTCCGCGTACTTCGCCACCGACATGGAGCGTATGGAGGCGTCGCTCGACGACCCGTACATCCTGATCGTCAACTCCAAGATCGGCAACGTGAAGGACCTCCTTCCGCTGCTGGAGAAGGTCATGCAGTCGGGCAAGCCGCTGCTGATCATCGCGGAGGACGTCGAGGGCGAGGCGCTGTCCACGCTCGTCGTCAACAAGATCCGTGGCACCTTCAAGTCCGTCGCCGTCAAGGCCCCGGGCTTCGGTGACCGCCGCAAGGCCATGCTCGGCGACATCGCCATCCTCACCGGTGGCACCGTCATCTCCGAGGAGGTCGGCCTCAAGCTGGAGAGCGCCGGTCTCGACCTGCTCGGCCGCGCCCGCAAGGTCGTCATCACCAAGGACGAGACGACCATCGTCGACGGCTCCGGTGAGAGCGACCAGGTCCAGGGTCGCGTCAACCAGATCCGCGCCGAGATCGAGAACTCGGACAGCGACTACGACCGCGAGAAGCTGCAGGAGCGCCTGGCGAAGCTCGCCGGCGGTGTTGCGGTCATCAAGGCCGGTGCCGCGACCGAGGTCGAGCTCAAGGAGCGCAAGCACCGCATCGAGGACGCCGTTCGCAACGCGAAGGCGGCCGTCGAAGAGGGCATCGTCGCCGGTGGTGGCGTGGCTCTGCTCCAGACCGTGTCGGTCTTCGAGAAGCTCGACCTCGAAGGCGACGAGGCCACTGGTGCCGCCGCTGTGAAGCTGGCCCTTGAGGCCCCGCTGAAGCAGATCTCGATCAACGCCGGCCTTGAGGGCGGCGTCGTCGTGGAGAAGGTGCGCAACCTGACTCCGGGTCACGGCCTCAACGCCGCGACCGGCGAGTACATCGACCTCATCGCCGCGGGCATCATCGACCCGGCCAAGGTCACGCGCTCCGCGCTGCAGAACGCCGCCTCCATCGCGGCGCTCTTCCTCACCACCGAGGCCGTCATCGCCGACAAGCCGGAGAAGGCCTCTGCGGCCGGCGCTCCGGGCGGCATGCCGGGCGGTGACATGGACTTCTGATCCTCCTGAGGATCAGTCGGCCATAGCTGTACGGACCGAGGGCGGCACTCCCGTGTGGGGGTGCCGCCCTCGGGCGTTGGTGCCTTGGTGCCTTGCGACCTTGTGGCCTTGTGGCCTTGTGGCCTTGCGAGGGGACGCGGGGCGGGCCTCTCCCGTCAGGAGGCCGGGCGCGCGGATCGGCGGGAGAGCAGGCGCCGGCGCACCAGCACCAGGGGGACCGCCCCGACGAAGGCCACCGCGGTGGGGGCCGCGGCCGCGGCCTTGTCGATGCCCTTCTGGTCGAAGGTGCCGGGGACGGAGAGGGTGTCCCAGCGGTCGACCGGCCAGGCGATGACGATGGCGCGGCCCACCACGTCCTTCACGGGGACGAACCCCTCGCCGGCCTCGTTCTGGTGGTAGCGGGAGTCCCGCGAGTTCTGCCGGTGGTCGCCCATCACCCACAGCCGGTCCTTGGGCACCGTGACCCTGAACTGGCTCTCCGGGTCCGTGCTGCACGGGGTGTCGCCGGAGAAGACGTAGGGCTCCTTCAACGGCTTGCCGTTGACCTTCAGCGGGCCGGTGCCCTGGCACTCGACGGTGTCGCCGGCGACGCCCACGACCCGCTTGATCAGGTCCTTCTCGTCGGCGGACGGCATCAGCCCGATGAAGCCCAGCGCCTTCTGCACCAGGTTGGGCTCGGGCGTCGGCTCGTCCTTCATCCAGCGCCCCGGGTCGCGGAAGACGACGACCTCGCCGCGCTCGGGTTTCGAGCCGAACCACGGGGTCAGCTTGTCGACCAGGACCCGGTCACCCGGTTGCAGGGTGTTCTGCATGGACCCCGAGGGGATCGAGAACGCCTGCACCAGGAAAGTCTTGATCAGCAGCGCCAGCACCAGCGCGACCACGACGAGCAGGGGGAGTTCCTTCCAGAACGACCGTTGCGCCTTCGCGGGCTTTCCGGCCCTCCGCCACCTCCCGCCCTTCTCCGCCGCTTTCCCGGACCCCTGTTCCGGGCCGTCCTGTTCCGACCGCGTGCCCGCCGCCATAGCTCCCATGTCCACTCCTCGCATTGACCACCGCCCGCTGCTGCTCATGTCACGCGAGACCCTGATCCGCGCGGTGATCACATTCGGGGTCCCAGTGAACAGCACGCGTGGCTAAGGTGATCCGATGGCATCGATCAAGCAGGTCCAAGTCACCTTCGACTGCGCGTCACCACAGCGCGTCGCTCGTTTCTGGTGTGAGGTGCTGGGGTATGTCGTACCGCCGCCGCCGGAGGGGTTCGCCACGTGGGACGACTTCGACCGCTCGCTGCCGCCTGAGCGTCGGGATTCCGGGTTCGCCTGCATGGATCCCTCGGGTGTGGGCCCGCGCCTGTACTTCCAGCGCGTTCCCGAAAGCAAGGTCGTCAAGAATCGGGTCCACCTTGACGTGCGGGCCGGCACCGGGCTCGTGGGGGACGAGCGCGTCGCCGCGCTTGAGGCGGAGTGCGCACGGCTGATCCCGTTCGGCGCGACCCGCGTGCGGCTGCTGCTCGCCGACGAGGAGAACGAGTCGTGCCTGGTGATGCAGGACGTCGAGGGCAACGAGTTCTGCCTCGACTGAGGGACCGCGAACGGGGTCCTCGTCCCGCCCCATGGGTCGACCCGGGGCGTCCCATGGGCCGACCCGGGGCGCGGGACGCGAGCCACCTCCGGCGGGGGCTCGCGGTCCTGCCCCGGGTCGGCTTCACGGGCCGTCTTCACGGGCGGGGGCCCGGGAGTCGGTCCGGGCCGGTGAACAGCCGGTCGATCTGGCGGTCGAGGAGGGCGAGGGCCCGCTCGGGCGTGCGCTGATAGGCAGGCGGCTGTTGCGGACGTACGCGGATCAGTGGGCGTAGTCCTTGAGCTCCTCGGTGTCCAGGGTGATGCCGACGGGGGCGGGCAGTTCGACGGTCGTGCCGTAGGCGTACGAGGGGTGCTGCTGGTACGTACCGTTCTCCGGCTCGCTGTGCACGGTGAGGGTGCAGGCGTCGCGGTCGATGAGCAGGTAGACGGGGATGCCCGCGGCCGCGTAGGCGTCCCGCTTCTCGCTGCGGTCCCGGCGGTCGGTGTCGGCGTCGTGGGAGGTCACCTCGACGGTCATCAGGACGCCGTCCGGCTTGGCCCACTCGCCCTGCCCCGCGAAGTGCCGCCGCGGCGCGAGCGCGCCGTCCGGGCGGGCGCGGCCCTTGCGGTACGTCTCGACTTGCAGCCCTTGCTCGGGGTACAGATCCAGCTCCGGCCGCTGCTGCATGCACTGCCGCAGCAGCCACATGAAGATGGTTCCGTGATCCCCGTCGGGCACCGGCTTGACCTCAAGCTTTCCGTTGATGAATTCAAGCGTCACTGCTTCGGGGGCCGAATGGGCGAGCTGTTCGAAGTCCTCGACCGTCATCTGGGGGTGGTCGGCGGTGCTGGGGGTCATGGTGTCGCCTCCTCCCCTACATCGTGCCCTGCTTCTGGCACGGATGGGCTGACTGGTCATGCGTGGTTCCTTTCGGGGGAGCGGGCGGCGGCACGGGCCTTGGTGGCGTGGGCGTGTACGTGCGCGGGCGGGAGGGCTGGTGCGTGGCGGTCCGGTGGGGCCTCGCCGCGGCAGCGTCCGCAGATGCCGCCGGGGAGCGCCTCGGGGCGGCCGGGAGCGCGGCAGAGGGTGCATTCGAGGATGCGCAGCGGAGCGGGGCGCGTGCCGTCCGGGTCCGTACGCGGCGGGGGCGGCAGCTTCGCGATGAGGCGGCCGCGGGTGAAGCCGCCCGTGTGATGGATCTCGGACGGCAGCCCGTCGGTGAGGGCGTGCAGGAACTGCGCGGGCGTCGCGCCGCGCGTGAACCACTCGGCCGCCAGCGCCTCCAGGGACGCGCAGTCGTTGGCGGAGAGCGTCAGGCGGGGTTCGGCGCGGCCGAGGGCGGCCAGCTGGTCGTACGCCTCGGTGCGGTTCGCTCGTTCGGGTGCGGTTCGGGGCGGGTGCTCCGCGTCGGGTACGTTCCCGGCGCGGAACGCCGTCCACCACGCGTCGTCCCGTGGAGTACGGGAGAAGTACGTGCGCGTCACCCAGCGCGGGCTGCCGTCCTCGCCCCAGAGGTGTTCGGTGACGCGGCGCAGGTGACCGGCCTCCGACAGGCGGCGCAGCGCCGTGCGCAGGGCGCATTGGCCGTAGTCCGGCAGCACTTTGGCGAGGGTCTTCACGGAGATGTCCGCGCCGTCCGGCAGCCGGTCGAGATACGCGGCCACGGACGCCTCGCGGCGTGGGAGGTGCGCGAAGTCATGGGCTCTGCGGGGGAGTTGGGACGGTGCGCTGCGCTTGCCGTAGCCGGTGCCCGCCATGGGGTGTGCGGCCGGGGAGGCGGCGGCGTTAGAGTCTTCGTTAGCCATGGGATCGGCCTACTTCGATCTTGGTGGTCAGACCCCGGCCGTGTGTTGGTAGCACCGGTCGGGGTTGTTTGTTGCCGCGAACGCTAAACCGCCATAACCCCCCGTGGCAAGTCGGCCACGGGAAGTTATCTTCCCGGCCGTGTGCGGGAGTTGGTGGGGTGGTGGGTATTGCCCGCCGGCCATTCCTTGGAAAGAGCGCCCGGACTCCGGGACTTGAGCCCCGGGGGCCGGTGCGCCGATTTCTGCCGCGTTCGGGGCGGGAATCCGGAGTGGATACGCGAGGGCCGGATCAGGGGCGCGGTGCACGACGCAAAGGCCGACGGCCGGTGCCAGGAGTTCACTGAGCAATAGAGTGGGGAAACCGCCCGATTCCGTTCCCGGATACGTGCTTTACGGGCGGTTTCCCCACTCCAATCGCCGCAAGGGGCCCCGACGGTCCCTTGCTCAGACCGTCGCCGGTTCGCCCTCCGCCGTGGTGGTGGCCTGCGCGGCGGCGGAGGTCGCCGGGGCACCAGTGGCACCGGCTGCGGCGCCCGCACCCTCCCCCTGGGGCTCGTTCAACTCCGTGAGCATCTGCTTGCTGAAGCCGAAGAAGTACGTGGCCACGAACCCCGCGACATAGCCGGCCGCCAGCCCCGCCGCGTAGATCGCGACCGTGGTGCCCAGGCCGTGGTCGCCCTTGAGGAGGGGGAAGAGGGCCCAGCCGGAGGGGCCGATGGCGGTGGAGCCGACCGCGTCGCCGAGCTGGTTGAAGAGGCCGACGAAACCGCCGCCGAACGCGCCGCCGATACAGGCCGTGATGAAGGGGCGGCCCAGCGGGAGCGATACGCCGTAGATGAGGGGTTCGCCGACGCCCAGGAACCCCGCCGGAAGCGCGGACTTGATGGTCTTGCGGATCGACTCGTTGCGCGGCAGCCGCAGATAGACCGCGACGGCCGCGCCGACCTGGCCCGCGCCCGCCATGGCGAGGATGGGGAGCAGGACCGTGAAGCCCTGCTGCTCGATGAGCGTGGTGTGGATGGGGATGAGGGCCTGGTGCAGGCCGAGCATCACCAGCGGCAGGAAGAGGCCGCCGAGCACGAAGCCCGCGCCCGCCCCGCCGTTGGCCAGCAGCCAGTTGGCGAAGTCGCCGATGGCGGTCGAGACCTCACCCGCGATGAACATCAGGCCGAAGATGGTGACCAGCCCCGAGACCAGCACGGTGAGGGTGGGGGTGACCAGTACGTCCAGGGACTCCGGCACCCACTTTCGGCACCGCTTCTCCACGTACACGGCGAGCAGCGCCGCGCCCAGCGCGCCCAGCACGCCGCCCTGGCCCGGTGCGAGCTTCTGGCCGAAGGCGCTGATGTTCTGGACGCCCGCGAAGACGATGATCGCCGCGACCGCGCCGCCGAGAATGGGCGTGCCGCCGAACTCCTTCGCCGTGTTGTAGCCGACGAACACGGCGATCAGCGACATGAAGCCGGACGCGATGGCCGTGAGCGCCGGGACGATGGCGGGCAGCCAGCCCAGGTTGGCCAGCAGGCCGTTGATGCCCGCGACGATGCCGCAGCCGATGAGCGCCGGGATCAGCGGCACGAAGATGTTCGCGATCCTGCGGAGGAAGAGCTTGACCGGGGTGGCGTTACGGGCCTTCTGCCGGTCCTTGAGCGCCGCGCCCTGGGCCGCCAGCTCGTCGGCCGTCACCGGGTGCGGGTCCGGCTCGGGGGTGACGGGCCCCGCGGCCGGCCCGGAGGCCGGCGCGGCGGTACGTTCCTCCGCCACCAGCGCCTCGAACTCCGGCGTGACCCTGGCGACCGTGCCCGGCCCGAGCACGATCTGGTACGTGTCGTCGTCCACCACCCCCATGACGGCCGGCAGCGCTTTCAGCTCCTCCTCCCGTACCAGGGAGCGGTCCCGGAGCGAGAGGCGGAGGCGGGTCATGCAGTGGGCGATGGTGTCGATGTTCTCGGCGCCGCCGACGAGCGGGAGGATCGCGGCGGCGGTGGCGCGGTTCTTGTCGTCTGTTGCCATGGTGCGGGTGCCTTGTTCTGGTGTGGGGCTCGCGCGATGGACTCGCGGGGCCGGGGTGTCGGGGCCCGGGAAGCCGGGTCCGGGAGCCGTCAGGCCATCGACGCGTGCAGCGCCGCACGCAGATGGCCGCCGGATTCGGCGAGGAGGCGGGCTGCGGTGGGGCCGTCCACGTCGCCGAGGATGCTGAGGATCGCGTTCTTCACCTCCCCGCCGGTCGCGGCCAGCGCCGTCTCGATCTCGGCGTCGGCGGCTCCGGTCGCCAGCGCGACGATGCGGCGCGAACGGGCGCGCAGCTTCTCGTTGGAGGCCCGTACGTCGACCATCAGGTTTCCGTACGTCTTGCCGAGCCGGATCATGGTGATCGTCGAGACCATGTTCAGCACGAGCTTCTGGGCCGTGCCCGCCTTCAGCCGGGTCGAGCCGGTGAGGAGCTCGGGGCCGACGACGACCTCGATGCCGTGCTCGGCGGCGGCGGCGAGCGCCGAGTCGGGGTTGCAGGACAGCCCGATGGTGAGCGCCCCGGCGGCACGGGCGTGCTCGACGGCCCCGATCGCGTACGGCGTGCGGCCCGAGGCGGAGACGCCGACGACGGTGTCCTCGGCGCTCAGCCCGAGCGCGTCGAGGTCGGCCGCCGCCAGCTCCTTGCTGTCCTCGGCCCCCTCGACGGCCGTGACCATCGCCGACGGGCCGCCCGCGATGAGGCCGACGACCTCGGTCGGCTCGGTGTTGAAGGTGGGCGGGCACTCGCTCGCGTCGAGGATGCCGAGCCGGCCCGCGGTGCCCGCGCCCGCGTAGACCAGCCGGCCGCCGCGGCTCATCCGGGCGGCGGTGGCGTCGATGGCGGCGGCGATGCGCGGCAGCTGGGCGGCGACGGCGGTGGGGACGGTGGCGTCCTCGCCGTTCATGATCTTCGCGATGTCGAGGGTGGGGAGCCGGTCGATCTCGGCCAGTTCGGGGCGGAACGCCTCGGTGGCGAGGGTTTCGAGCTCGGCGCGCAGTTGCGAGTAGTCAGTGGTGGAGGTGGAGGGGGTCATGGCAGTGCGGCTCTTTCTCTGCTGGCGACATCTTTTGTGCGGGTGAGGGCGGTGTCCCCGGCACGGGTGCGGGCGGCGTCCCGGCACGGGTCCGAGCGACGCCTCCGGTACGGGTGCGGGCGACGTCTCCGGTACAGGCCGGGGCCGCGCGGAAACCAGGGCGGGCCTTCGCCGTCCGGACCGTCCCGGCGCGGAGGCGCTGCCCGCGCCGCATGTGCCGGCTCCGCCGACGCCCTACGGATACGGGCCGGCTCAGCGGCCCGCGCGTGGATCGCGGCGGTGGGCCAGCGCCTCGTACGAGGCCGACAGGGCGGGCGCGGCCGTCTCGTACGTACGCTGCGCCACGCCTATGAACAGGCAGTCCACGACCAGGAGCTGGCTGGTGCGGCTCGACATGGCGGCCGGGCGCAGCTCGCTCTCCCGGGCGGTGGAGGTGGTGAGGATGTGGTCCGCGTACTGCGCGATCCCGCCGTCCGGGCGGCCGGTGATCGCGACGGTGGTGGCGCCGTGGTCGAAGGCGGCGTGCAGCGGCTCTATGACGTCGGCGGTCCGCCCGGAGTGGGTGATGGCGATGGCGACGTCCCCGGGGCGCAGCTGCACGGCGTTGGTGACCGCCAGGTGCGGGTCGGAGTGGGAGTGCGCGATGAGCCCGATGCGCAGCAGCTTCTGCACGAGGTCCTGGCCGACGAGGCTGGACGCGCCGATGCCGTACACATCGATGCGGCGGGCGCCGACGAGCGCGCCGACCGCGGCCTCCAACTGCGTCGTGTCGAGCCCGGCGGCGGTGTCGGCGAGGCACTGCTGTTCCTCGTGCGCGAGCTTGGCGACGACGTCGGTGATGGAGTCGTCGACGGCGATGTCGGCGGTGACGGCGGGGGCGCGGCCGGCCGCCTGCTGCGCGGCCAGGGCGGCGAGGGCGAGCCGCAGATCGCGGTAGCCGGGGTAGCCGAGGCTGCGGGCGGTACGGACGACGGTGGCCTCGCTGGTGCCCGTACGCTCCGCTAGTCCGGTGACGGTGAGCGCGGCGCAGCCGGCCGGGTCGAGGGCCACGGCCTCGGCGACGCGCTGCATGGAGCGGGTCATGGAGGGCCCGAGCGTGCGAACCCTGGCCGCCAGGGTCGCCGGGGGCGGCGGTGTGGAACCGGCTGCGAAAGTTTCTTTCAGATGGCTGCTCACTCTTGAAAGATATTTTCAGGACGGGGCGGCGTCAACCCCCTGTGGATACCGGGGCGGACGGGATTTTGGTCCCGAGTGAGGCGTTCGGGCGACAATGGGGAGCATGGAGCTCGAACAGTCATTGCATACGGCGCGGGCGCTCATCCTCGCCGACCTGGTAGCGGGCGAGGTCGCCGAGGCCGACGTCGTGTCGCTCGTGGAGGACGCCGTCGCACACCGCCGGTGGTGGGTCGAGCAGTGGCCGCAGGGCGTCGAGTTCGTGGCCGGGCTCGTCGCCCAGGACGTACAGGACGCACTGCTGGAGCGGTACGGGCGGTGGCCGCTGTGCCCGGTCTGCGTGGGGGAGGGCGATCCGCACGCGCTGGACGTGGAGCCCGAACTGGGGCCGGACCCGCACTGGGTGTGCGGCAAGGCGGGCGTGGTCGTCGCGCCGGTCGGAAAGCTGGGGCGGGGGCCCGGCGGCGGGCCCGCCGACCGGTCCGGCGACGGTCCGGACGGCGGGCGGTCATGACCGTCTATGTCGACCCGCCGACCTGGCCGGGGCACGGACGGATGTGGTCGCACCTGGTCAGCGACGTGTCGTACGACGAACTGCACGCCTTCGCGGCGGGCATCGGATGCCCGCCGCGCGCGTTCGACCGGGACCACTACGACATGCCGTCGACGCGGTATGCGGACGCGGTACGGGCGGGCGCGGTGGAGGTCGGCAGCAAGGAGCTGCTGCGACGGCTGACGGAGGCGGGGCTCCGGCGGGCGAAGGGGCGGGCTTAGCCCCCAGGGGAAGCCACCTGGGGGCCTTGCCTCGAAGAAACCGCGGCCGGGGCCGCCGAAGTCCGTCTCAGTCGGTCGGGGCAGCGGTGGCGCAGGCCGGCTTCTCCAGCGAATGCGCTGAGTGGGCCGAGTGCGCCGCGTGGCCCGATTCCGACGACCGCTCCGATTCCGACGAGTGCGCCGCGTCCCCCGAGGAGGCCACCAGGCGGGATGTGCTCGTAGCGTGGTGCAGGCGCGAGGCGACCGCCGTCGTGCCCACGGCGACCGCCGCCAGCGCCGCACCCGTCCAGGCCACCGCCGGGTAGCCCCAGCCCGCGCCGATGACGAGGCCGCCGAGCCAGGGGCCGACCGTGTTGCCGATGTTGAACGCGGCCGTGGTGGTCGCACCCGCCAGGGTCGGCGCGGCGGAGGCGACGTTGAACATCCGGGCGTTGAGCGCGGGCGCGGTGGTGAAGGCGGAGACGCCGAGCATCAGCGCCAGCACCACGGCGGCCGGTGCGCTGTGCGCCGTCAGCGCCAGTATCGCGAGGACCACGGTGGAGGCCGTGATGCCCGCGTACATCGTTCCGAAGAGGTGCGCGTCGGCGATGCGGCCGCCGACCGCCGTGCCGATCAGCGCGCCGACCCCGAAGAGGCCCAGCACCATCGGCACCAGGCTCTCCTTCATCCCGGCGGTCTCGGTCAGCAGCGGCGCGAGGTAGGAGAAGAGGCAGAAGACGGCCGCGCCGTTGAGCGCGGTGGCCGCCAGCGCGAGCCACACCTGGCGGTCGCGGTAGATGGACAGCTCGGTACGGAGCCGGGGTGCGTCCGCGCCCGTGGCGGGCTTGGTGCGCGGTACGAGCATGACCACGCCGATGAGGCCGATCAGCGACAGTCCGGCCACCGCCCAGAACGCCGAACGCCAGCCCGCGTGCTGCCCGAGGAACGCTCCCGCCGGGACCCCGGCGATGTTCGCGACCGACAACCCGCCGACCATCACGGCCATGGCGCGCGCCCGCGCGTTGACCGGCACCAGCGACACGGCGACGGCCGCGCCCACCGCCCAGAACCCGGCGCAGGCCAGCGCGCTCACCACGCGGGAGACGAAGAGCACCGAGTACGAGGGGGACAGCGCGCCGGCGATCTGCCCCAGGCCGAATATGGCCAGCAGGGCTATCAGGGTCGTGCGGCGCGGCAGTTTCAGCGTCGCCGCCGCCAGTACGGGCGCGCCGACGACCATGCCGACCGCGAAGGCGGAGACCAGGAGACCGGCCTGCGGAATCGATACGCCCATGTCACGTGCCAGGGGCTGGAGCAGCCCGGACAGCATGAATTCTGAGGTTCCTAGTGCAAAGACGGAGAGCCCGAGCACGTATACGGCCACGGGCATGCGGGGGTTACTGGCGTTGGGCATATTGGAAGCCAGCGTGGTGATGGGGCGGTGTATTCCCCCGAGGGGCGCACGGAGACGCCGGCTGTCCGGTGTGGCGGGAATTGCACCGCGTGTCGCGGTTCACCGCACGCGCCCGTGTCGCTTCTCTCACCTCACGCGCGCGTTGCTCACCTCACGCGCGTGGTGCTTCCCTCACGCGCATGGTGCTTCCCTCACGTCACACACCTCAGTGCGTCGACAGCAGCTCCAGCTCCGTGGCCATGTTGCGGCGCGCCGTGTGCTCCCAGCGGTCGTACCCCTGCGGGGTCCGGAACAGGCGCTCCAGCGCGAGCAGCTGCCGCAGCACATCCGCCCGCCCCTCGCGGAACGCGTCGTCCGGGACGAAGCCGTACTCCGCGCGCACCGCCGCCGCGTACGCCGCGTACTCCTGCGGCGCCCCGGCCAGCACCGCGAGGTCCGCGTCGCACAGGACCGCGCCGTTGAGGTCGTCGGCGTCCGGGGCATGGGTGGCGGTGAGCCGTACGAGGCGGGCGACCTCGGCCGTACGGGCCGCGTCGAAGCCCAGTTCCGGGAGGGCGCGCTCGGCCAGGTGGGCGCTGCGCTCCTCGTTCTCGGAGCGGTCGGGGCGGTAGACGGCGTCGTGGAACCAGGCGGCGAGCGCTACGGAGGCGGGGTTCTCGGCGTGGCCGGCCAGCTCGTCGACGCGGTCGAGGACGACGGCCAGGTGGGCGGTGGTGTGGTACCGGCGCTGGGGTTCGGCCCAGCGGGCGAGGAGGTTCTCGCCATACGGCCGGGGGTCGGGCCCGCCGGCGCCGCCACGGGCTGACGCGACCAGGTCGGACCAGCGCGCGAGCAGCGCGGGGGAGGGGCCGGACGGGTATTCGGTCGAGGCTGCCATAAGCCAATTGTGGGGTACAGCTTTCGCTGCTGGTCGCGGTTGTGGCACGCTATGCGACATGTCTAGACCAATGCTTGAGGTGATCGCCCTCAGCACGGAGGACGCGATCGCGGCCGAGGCCGGAGGGGCGGACCGCCTCGAACTGGTCGCTGACATGGCTGCCGACGGCCTGACCCCCGCCCGCGAGACCTTCGCCGCCGTGCGCGCCGCCGTCTCCATCCCGGTGCGCGTGATGCTCCGCGCCACGGACGGCTTCGCGGTCGGCGACGCGGCGGCGCTGGACGCGCTCCGCGCCGCCGCGCGCGGACTGCGCGAGGAGGGCGCCGACGAGTTCGTACTCGGCTTCCTCACCCCGGACGGCCGGGCCGATCTCACGGCCGTGGACGCGCTGGTGGAGGCCATGGGGCCCGCGGCCCGCTGGACGTTCCACCGGGCGGTGGACCGGGCGGCCGACCGCGACGCTCTGCGCAAGCAGCTCGCGGACCAGCCGGGCTTGGACACGTATCTCACCGCGGGCTCCCCGTCAGGGGTCGGCGACGGCCTGGAGACACTGCTCGCCGAACTGGCTCGGCACGTGGCCGGCGACTCCGGTTATGGGCCGCGGATCCTCGTGGGCGGGGGGCTGCGGCTCGCGCACGTACCGGTGCTGCGGGAGGCCGGGGCCGACGCCTTCCACATCGGCGGCGCCTCGCGGCCCGCGGGGTGGGAGGCGCCGGTGGACGCGGGCGCGGTGCGGGTGTGGCGCGAGGCGCTGGACGCGTAAGCCGCGCTCGACGCCTGCCGCCAAGCGCGTAAGCCGCGCTCGACGCCTGCCGCCAAGCGCGTAAGCCGGGCTCAGCCCCTGCCGCCAAGCGCGTAGGCCGGGCTCAGCCCCTGCCGCCAAACGCCCGTCCGCCCCCCGACGCCCGTCCGCCCCGCGACGCCTGGCATGTACCCGGTCGCGGGGAAGGGGCGGGGGTGGCGTGGCGCGTCGGGGTGACGCGCCGCCCGCTGTCGGCTGTCAGAAGTTGTAGGGCTTCTTGGTGTTCCAGTTCAGGACGTCGGCCTCGTTCCAGCTGAACTGCGGCTTGTCGCCCTTGGTGTCGACGGAGTAGGAGGGGCCGTCCTGGCCGTCCGTGCCGCGCAGCGCCATGGCGAACGTGTTGGCGGTGTGGTGCTTCGAGCCGTAGTCGAAGAGGTTCACCGCGCTGTAGACCTTGCCGCCGGGCTGGAGCGTGATGTGCTTGCCGCCGCCGCCCCGCTCGTCCTTCTTCGAGTGCGGCAGGGCGGCGCTGTCGACGTCGCCGCCGAGCCTCACGGACGGGTACGAGGTCACCCAGCAGGGCGTGTCGCCCGTGTTCGACGCGGTGATCAGCAGGTGGTCGCCCTGCTGTCCGGCGAACCGGTGCACCGCGCCGACCTGCAACTCGTCGCCGCGGCACTGCTGGGAGCCGGCCGTCGTGCCCTCGCCCGCGGCCTCGTTCGCGGCGCTCTTGCCCGTGGTCTTGTCCGTGCCGCCCTTGCCGTTCGCGTGGGAAGCGGACTGGCTCAGCGCCGCGCCGGCGTTGTCGCCGCCCGCCGCCTTCGAGTCGCCGTCGGAGCCGCCGCAGGCGGTCAGTCCGAGCGCCAGCGCGGCGGTGACGGCGGCCAGAGTGACGGTACGAATCCGGGAAGTACGCATAATCGGGTTCCCCCTGCGTTGTGCGGGACTCTTCTTCGGTCGTTCCCGCCCTGTGGACACCACTCTTCCTGGGGCCGCTTACGTTCCGGAAACGCTTCACTCACGTCCCGCTGCCGTACCGCGTGCGCGGGCCGCGGGCCGTTCCCGCGGCGGCCAACAGCGCCCGTACCGCCGCCAGTTCACCGCGCTGACGGAGTGCCGGCTGAACCCTTCTCCGAGCTGCTGAACTCTTCACCGCGGTCATCGGCTCGCCGTCGGACCGCTGTCAGCTCGCCGTCAGCTGCTCCGGCAGCGGCGCCGAGTGGATCACCGTCAGCCCCGAGACCGCTCGCGTCAAGGACACATACAGGCGGCGCAGGCCCGTGCGCTCGTCCGGCTCGCCGTCGACCACGGCGGCGGGCTCGTCCAGCACCACGTAGTCGTACTCAAGGCCCTTGGCGAGCGTCGCCGGTACGAGCGTCAGACGGGCCTCGGCGGAGGTCTCCTCGCCGGGGGCCAGCGCGGTCAGGCCCGCCGCCGCCAGCGCCTCGGACAGCGCCGGCAACCTGGCCTCGGCGGCGATCAGACCGATGGAGCCCTCCTTGGCGAGCGCCTCCCGGCAGGCGGCGATCACCGAGGCGTCCAGCTCCCCGGCCGCCACCGCCCGTACCGCGAAGTCGCCCGCCGCCTCGCGGATCGACGTCGCCTCCGCCAGCCCCGGCGCGATGGCGGGCAGCAGCCGCGAGGCGTACGCGATGACTTGGCGCGGCACGCGGAACCCCTGCGTCAGCTCCTCGACCACCGCGTCCGCCTTGCCGAGGTGGCCCAGCGCCTCCTGCCAACTGTCCGTGGCCCAGGGCGTGGTGCCCTGCGCGAGGTCGCCGAGGATCGTCGCCGAACCCGTCGAGCAGCGCCGCCCCACCGCGCGGTACTGCATGGGGGACAGGTCCTGCGCCTCGTCGAGCACGACATGCCCGAGCGAGTGCGTACGGGCGATGAGGTCCTGCGTCTCATCGATCAACACCGCGTCCGCGGCGGACCACTTGGCGGACTTCGCGCTGCGCGCCGGCTTCACCCACAGGATCTCCTTCTGCTCCTCCGGCGACAGCAGCCCGTCCGCGTGCTCCGCCAGGAACTCCGCGTCGCCCAGCAGCCGCAGCACCAGCTTCGCGGGATCGACCGGCGGCCAGACCGCCTTGACCGCGGCCTTCACCGCGGCGTTGCGCGCCACGGAGTCCTGCACCCGGTCGTCGGGGGCCTCCCCGGCCTCCTCCATCCGTACGAGCACGGCGTGCGCGATGCGCTGCGGAAGGGCCTCGCGGGCCGCCCCGTACCGGATGTCGCGCGCCAGCAACTCCTGGGTCATCTCCTCGACTTCGTACGCCGGCACCCGCCAGCGCCGCGAGCCGCGGACCACGACCACGGCCTCCGTCGGCATCGTCACCCCGGAGCGCACCGCGCGCCGCAGAACCCGCGCCATGCGCGCGTCGCCCTTGATACGGGCCGCGGCGGCCGGGTCCGTACCGCGCACCTCGACATGGGCGACGAGGTCGTCGACGGTCGCCTGTGCGACGTTGAGCTCGCCGAGCGCCGGGAGGACCTGCTCGATGTAGTGCAGGAAGGAGCGGTTCGGGCCGATGACGAGGGTGCCGGAGCGGGCCAGCCGGTCGCGGTGCGCGTACAGGAGGTAGGCGACGCGGTGCAGGCCGACGGCGGTCTTCCCGGTGCCGGGCGCGCCCTGTACGCACACGGTGCCGCCGATCCCGGCTCGTACGATCTCGTCCTGCTCCGGCTGGATCGTCGCGACGATGTCGCGCATCGGGCCGACGCGCGGCCGTTCGATCTCGCTCTGGAGCAGCTTGCTGGACCGCTCGGTCTCCGTACGGTCGGTGAGGTGCTCGTCCTCGTACGCCGTCAGCTCGCCGCCCGTGTAACCGAAGCGGCGGCGCAGCTGGACGTCCAGCGGATTCTTCTTCGACGCCTGGTAGAAGGGCTGGGAGACCGGGGCGCGCCAGTCGATGACCATCGGGTCGCCGTCCGCGTCGTGGACGTGCCGGCGGCCGATGTAGAACTGCTCGCCCTCCGCGCCCTCGGCCAGCTCCGTGCCCGGCGCGTGCCGGTAGTCGAGGCGGCCGAAGAAGAGCGGGGTGTGGGCCAGGTCGGCCAGCGCCTTGATCCGGTCGTCGATCTGGCTCCGCAGGACCTCGGCGTTGACCCAGTTCGCCGTGACGTCCTTGATGTCGAGGGACTCGACGTCCGCGCGCATGGCGCGCAGCGCGGAACGGGAGGCGGTGAGATGGGCGCGCTCCCGGTCGAGCGGATTGGACTCCGGGTCCCGGGCGCGGTCTTGGTCCTGGTCCTGGTCCTGGGCCTCGGTCGGGTCCTGCCCCTGGGCGTGCGAGAGCACGGTGCTGCCTCCGTCTATGAGTGGGTAGCGAGCGAGATACCGGCCGGTTTCCGTCCGGACGGGGGCGCTCCCGGTGATGCGGCGGCGTGGGAGGCGGGGAGACGGAGATTGTAGTCAGCACGGATGGGGGGCGCGAATGGTTTTACGGGCCTTGATCCGGCACGCGGCCGGAGCGGGGCGCGCCTTTCCGTTTCCGGCGTACGTACCCGCCCGTCTGGCAGGTGCGGGACCTGGGGAGAGCGCAAGGCCGTGCAAGACCGAGGCCCTGCGGGCCGGCGGGCCCGGCTTTTCCGTCATCAGGCGGCCGAAACCGCTGCTGACGCCAGTGATGAACCAGGTCTTCATGGGTCGTTTACCCCTGGAGGGAAACGACGGGAAACGACGGGAAACGACGGGAGGGCGTCCCGCCACGCGCGCGCCTAGCGCTTGTCGACGACGACCCCGCCGTTCAGGATCACTTTGCCGAGATCGCGGAGGTTGTCGATGTCCGCAGTGGGATCAGCGTTCAGCACGAGCAGGTCGGCGCGCTTGCCGGGGGCCACCGCGCCGAGGTCGGGGCGGACACACTGCCGCGCCGCGCCGCTGGTACCTGCGGCCAGCACCTGGGTGGGCGTCATCCCGGCCGCCACCATGAGTTCGGCCTCGTCCAGGGTGTTGGCTCCGAACAGGCCCCGGCCGCTGAAGGTGTCGCTGCCCAGCGCGATGTGCACGCCGGCCTCGGCGACCTTCTTGAGATTGCCACGGGCGTCCGGGTGGGCATCGTCGATCCAGAGCGTGGGCGTGTAGGTGATGCCGTGTTCGAGCATCAGGTCGATGAGCGAGTGGTCGGTGAGGGGCTCGACGGTGACACCGTGCTCCAGGCCGTCCGCCCCAGCCTCGATCGCCTCGCGTGCCGCGGCTTGCTGGGTGGTGTGGACGGTGACCCGAAGGCCCCGCTCGTGCCCGGTCTCGATACCCGCCCGCAGGAGATCGAGGGGAAGCCGTTCCAACTCGACACCACCCGGAAAGGCAGGATTCCGCCAGAGGTACTTCGGCCCGCCGGCGTGCGCACACGCGCCTTCCGACAGGAGTTTGACCGCGTCCACCTTGCGGTCGGCGAGGTGGTGCACCAGGTCGCGGATCTGCCGCACACTGTCGACCTCTCCCGTGAAGCGCTCGCGCGCCCAGGGGTTGCCGCTGAAGACAGTGGCGGCGGGATGCCCGTCGCGTCCGGTGATACCGCAACCGGTCGCCAGCAGTCGCGGGCCCCGCAGCGCGCCCGCGGCGATTTTCGCCCGCGTGTCCAGAATTCCGCCCGTCGGATCACCCACCGACTTGATGGTGGTGATGCCGTGGTCGAGGAACAGCCCGAGCCTTCCGGGAAGCTCGTTCTCCTCGAAGGCCCGCATCGACTCCGGATCGGAGACCGCGCGCACGTCGTAGAAGTGGATATGAGTGTCGATCAGGCCCGGCATGACCCATCCTTCGGCCGCATCCACCTCCTGGCTGCCCCTGAGCGGCTCGGCCGAGACGGAAGCGATCTCTCCGCCATTGATGGCGACGTCGTACAGACCGGCGAGCGCCTGGCGGCCGTCGAAGACATGTGCGCGGCTGATCACGAGGTCGTAGGTCGCGGGGCCACGGGCCCCCGTGCCCGCGATTGCTTCGGATTCCTGGGGCATCGCTCTCACTCCCGGTGCGTTCTGAGCAGGTGTTCGGGCCTCGGTACACGCGGACGGGTCATGCGGCCGACCGCTGACATCGAGGGTCAGGAGGGCCCGGAGTGCCCGGGCCGGAAAAACTGCAACCAAGCCAGTTACAGTTGAGTCATGCGGTATGACGCAGGGTGGGTATGCGTCAGCGCCTGATCAGTGATTCCTCGGTTTACTGTCGGAGGCGAGTATCTGATGCAGCAGGCCGGCGATCGTCGTCCTGCCGAGTCGCTCCTCCAGAGCTCGTTCCGCGCTCTGGAACTCGGCGTCGAGCAGGTCGCCGATGTTGCGTCCGACCTCGCACGCCCCGCTGGGCGGATGGGTGTGCCGCGAGAAGATCTGCCCTTCCTCGACGGCGGCGTACGCGTCATGGAGCGTGATGTCCCGCGGGGCGCGAGCAAGGGACCAGCCGCCTCCCCGACCCTCGGCGGACCACACCAGGTCGGCGTCTCGCAAGCGGCCGAGGATGCGCCGCACGAGGACGGGATTGCTCTCAAGGCTGTCCGCGATCTCCGCGGAAGTCAACGAGCCCCCACGCCGGTGCGCCAGCATCGCCAGCGCGTGAATCGCGACCGCGCTCCTACTGCTGAGCCCCGCCATCTCCTGCTCCTCGCCATCGCCGGTTAACTGCAACCAGAGTAGTTGCGGTTTGATCGACGATCAACCGAGTCGCCTCAACGGGCGTAACTCAGGTGAGAGACCAAGCGGGGCCACGGGATGAACGTGAAAGGCTGAACGCGGCCCCGCGGCCCCGCGACGCGACCCCGCGGCCCGCCGCCGCAGGTGAGTCCAAGCGCATCAGGACTTCAGGATCATCCCGCGGCCAACCGGAAGAAGCGGCCAACCGGAAGAAGAAGGGCGTACGAGGCGGCCGGCCCATCGGCCACGACGCTGATCTCTACAGACAACGGAACACCGTCGAGCGCCCGTTCAACAAGCTCAAGGCCGGGCGCGGCATAGCCACCCGCTACGACAAGGCATCCGAAAGCTGCCTCGCCGGACTCCATCTCCGTGCCTCAGTGAATGATCTGGATCGACAGCCTCCGGGAAGCCGCCCACTGATCGCCACCTCACACAGACCCTGATAGGGCCTGGTCAGGTGGTGGGCATGGTGGTGGTCATCCAGTGGGTGAAGGCGGCGTAGCGTTCGGCGGATTCGGCGGCCCCGTTGGCGTGCTCGATCGCGGCGGAGTGCTCGCGCACCTGCTCGAACCGGGAGCGGCGGGCGCTCTCGTAGCGGGCGAGGGCGGCGGCTATGTCGGACCCGCTCGCCAGTTCGGCGCGCAGTACTCCGGTGTCCTCGATGCCCAGGGTGCCGCCCGCCGCGATGTGCGGGGACAGGCCGTGCGCGGCGTCCCCGATCAGCGCGACCCGGTCGGTGGTCCAGCGTGGCAGCTCGGGGACGAGCATGATCTGATTCTCCAGGATGGACTCCTCCGGCGTCGCGGCGATCATCTCCAGAAGCTCGTCGTGCCAACCGGACTCGGCCACGTTGCGGGCCCGTCGCAGGGCCCGGTCCCTCTTGTCGCCGACTAGTTCACCGGCGTCGAACTGGCCGACCCACCACATGGTCTGGCCCTGCGCGACCCGCGTGTAGCCGCCTCGGGTCCGCGCGTGGCCGATCGTGACGAACGTGCCCTCCGGCCGTTCGTCCCCGGAGGGCACCACGGCCCGCCAGGCGTAGTTGCCGGCATGCGCGACCGCCGCGCTGCCGGGTACCAGGGTGGCGCGCACGTCGGAGTACACACCGTCCGCTCCGATCAGCAGATCCGCCCGCAGTGGCGCACCGTCGGCGATGTGCACTTCCACGTGTGTGTCGTGTTCGGTGAAGCCGGTGACGTGTGTTCCCAGGCGGACCCGGTCCCTGCCGAGGGTGTCGACGAGGAGGTTGTTCAAGCCCGGCCTCGGCACCATCAGGAGCTGGTGGACGGCCGGTTCGTAGCCGGCCGCGCGCATCGGGTGTCCGGCGGCGTCGAAGAACCAGGCGTCGACGGTCTTGCCCATGCGCCGGACGTCGTCACCGACGCCGAGGGTGTCCAACTCCCGCAGCGCGTTGGGCCACAGGGCGATGCCGGCCCCGGCGGCCCGCACCTGCGGCGCGTGTTCCAGCACGATGACCTCATGCCCGATCTGCCGCAGCGCAGCCGCGGCGGTGAGCCCCACCAGACCCGCTCCCACGATCACCGTGCGCATCGTTCCTCCTCTTGCCGTCCGGTGTGGTGGTGGGACCAGCCGACGACGGGCGACGGCGAACCCGGCGCCGGACCGTCGGACTCGGCGAGCCCCGCCCTCTTCATGCGGCAACCGTAACACTAACGGTTAGCTTTTAATCACTGGTCTTTTTTCCTATCAGTTAGGGCTCCGCTCGGCGCAGTTCGAGCGTGATGAGCGGCCCAGGAGTCCGGCGAGGTAGCTTTCGGGTGTCTTGCCGTAGCGGGTGGCTATGCCGCGCCCGGCCTTGAGCTTGCCGATCAGGCGCTCGACGTGCGTACGCCGCCGTGTGCGATGCGGGCACCATGGCCGGACAACTCGGTCAACTCATCGCCGCGGCCTCCCCCCCCGCTCTCAGGGACGCCGTCCCTCTCCCGTAGGGGTAGGCATGGGCCTGTAGTCGTACGGACGCGCGGCCGTTGTTACATCGGCAGGCCGATGCGTCGCGGCCCCGCGAAAACCATGATGGAACCCATGAGCACCGCAACCTTCACCCACACCGGCCAGGGCGCCCGCCGAGGTGCCACCCTCAACTCCGCCGCAGGTCAGCAGCGTCATGGGCTGGGCGGCACGCTCCGCGCGATCAAGGTTTTCGCCGGGGCGGCGATCAGCGTCGTCCTCCTTGGGGACTACGCGGACGAGAAGTAGGAGGAGGGCGAGCCTCACTCGCCCTCCCGACGACAGGGCCAGGACCGGACCGTCAGGCCCCGTCCCCCGACCCCGACAGCAACTCGTCCGCGTCCACGATCCGGTACGCGTAGCCCTGTTCGGCCAGGAACCGCTGGCGATGGGCCGCGAAGTCCTGGTCGACGGTGTCGCGGGCGACGACGGAGTAGAAACGGGCCTCGTGCCCGTCCGCCTTCGGGCGCAGCACGCGGCCGAGCCGCTGCGCCTCCTCCTGCCGGGACCCGAACGTTCCGGAGACCTGGATGGCGACCGTCGCCTCGGGCAGGTCGATGGAGAAGTTCGCGACCTTCGAGACGACCAGCACGCTGATCTCGCCCTCCCGGAAGGCGCCGAAGAGCTTTTCCCGCTGCGCGTTCGTCGTCTCGCCCTTGATGACGGGCGCGCCCAGGTGCTCGCCCAACTCGTCGAGCTGGTCGATGTACTGGCCGATGACGAGCGTCTGCTCGCCCTGGTGCCGCCGCACCAGGGCCTCGGTGACGCGGCGCTTGGTGGCGGTGGTCGCGCAGTACCGGTACTTCTCCTCGGTCTCGGCCGTGGCGTACGCGAGCCGCTCGGCGTCCGTCAGATTGACGCGCACCTCCACGCAGTCGGCGGGCGCGATGTAGCCCTGCGCCTCGATCTCCTTCCACGGGGCGTCGAACCGCTTCGGCCCGATGAGCGAGAAGACGTCCGACTCGCGGCCGTCCTCCCGTACGAGCGTGGCGGTCAGCCCGAGGCGGCGGCGGGCCTGGAGGTCGGCGGTGAACTTGAAGACCGGCGCGGGCAGCAGGTGCACCTCGTCGTAGAGGATGAGGCCCCAGTCGCGGGAGTCGAAGAGCTCCAGATGCTGGTAGACGCCCTTCCGCTTGGTCGTCAGCACCTGGTACGTGGCGATGGTGACCGGGCGGATCTCCTTGCGCGTACCGCTGTACTCGCCGATCTCCTCCTCGGTCAGCGAGGTCCGCTTGACCAGTTCGTGCTTCCACTGGCGGGCGGAGACGGTGTTGGTGACGAGGATGAGCGTGGTCGCCTTGGCCTCGGCCATGGCCCCGGCGCCGACGAGGGTCTTACCCGCCCCGCACGGCAGCACCACGACGCCCGAGCCGCCGTGCCAGAAGCCCTCGACGGCCTGCTTCTGGTACGGGCGCAGCGCCCAATCGGTCTCGTCCAGTTCGATGGCGTGCGCCTCGCCGTCCACATAACCGGCGAGGTCCTCGGCCGGCCAGCCGAGTTTCAGCAGCGTCTGCTTGATCTGCCCGCGCTCGGAGGGGTGCACGACGACGGTGTCCGGGTCGACCCGCGCGCCCACCAGCGGCTGGACCTTCTTCGACCGGAGGATCTCCTCCAGCACCGGCCGGTCGGTGGACTCCAGCACCAGCCCGTGCACCGGGTGCTTGAGCAGCTTCAGCCGCCCGTACCGCGCCATGGTCTCGGCGACGTCGACGAGGAGGGCGTGCGGCACGGGGTAACGGGAGAACTCCACGAGCGCGTCGACGACCTGCTCGGCATCGTGCCCGGCCGCTCGCGCGTTCCACAGCCCGAGGGGGGTGATGCGGTAGGTGTGGATGTGCTCGGGGGCGCGCTCCAGCTCCGCGAACGGCGCGATGGCCCGCCGGCAGGCTTCCGCCTGCTCGTGATCCACTTCCAGGAGCAGCGTTTTGTCGCTCTGGACGATGAGGCAGGACACACATTCCTCCATGGATAGGGTCGTCTCGCGACAGAAACAACGTCTGCCACGGCACGGGCTATGCCCGCGCCCGACGCCGGAAGGGTGTCCCGGCCGACGCGCCGGGGGTGCGCGCCACCTTCTATGGTCGCTCATCGGGGGGAGGGGAGGGGGCCACTTCCCGGAGCGCCCTGGTCAGGCGTGTACGGGCCCTTGCCGCAGCCCCTCCGGGCCTCTGCCGAAGCCTGTCCGGGCCTCTGCCGCAGCCCCTCCGGGCCTCTGCCGAAGCCTGTCCGGGCCTCTGCGGCAGCCCTTCCGGGCCTCTGCCGAAGCCTGTCCGGGCCTTTGCGGCAGCCCCTCCGGGCCTCTGCCGAAGCTTGCCCGGGCCTCTGCCGCAGTCCCTCCCGGGCCCCTGCCGACTCGTCGGGGCGCGGTGACCACCTCAGATGCGGCGTGGGCCGTTGATCCTCGGTGCTCTGCATGGATGGTGCCGCCGCGCGCCGCCATCCCGCCGCTCTGGGTTCATGTGCGGTGAGCCCTACACGTGGGCTTGTTCCGCGGGGCGCTGACGTCGCCTCTTCAACAGTGCGTTGACAGCCAGGACGATGACAGCGGCTATCGCCAAAACCCGAGTGACATACCACGTATGTACAGACAGCTGATCCTGCAAAGGGGCCGTATCGGCCAGGCGCATGGTGGTCTCACCCACGACCACGAACGGAATAAGGAGCTGGAAAGGGAAACGGTAGGGTCCACTGCGCGAAGCCCTCCCGGATATCCCGCAGACGGGCCCCAGCAGGCAGGCGAACACACACCAGACCCCGATCGACGATATAAGCCCATCCCACGCGAAATATTCGGTCTTCCCGGAGTGGTCGCTCAGGTCGATCATCCAGTAGCTGCCTTGGGCGGCCTTCGTCAGGTAGTAAGCCGGTACGCATACCCAGAGAGAGGCGACGCCGAGGATGGCGGCTCCCTTTTTCGAATGGCCTGCCATTCCGGAAAAATAGGAAACTGCGGCATACGCCCACCCGGCACCCAGCGTGACAGAGGTGACCTGGGCCGCCCGGCCTCCTATCGGTTCTAGGAGGGGGCTGAGAATTCCTACGGCAGCGGCGAGTGCCAGAACCAGAGCCAGTGAGGCTTTCGAGAATAATGAGGAACGCATGAACACAACCTTGAACCTTGGAGACGCCTCTACGGGCATTATGGGCGCAGGTCGGCCATTGTGATCATCCTGCTGTGATGGAGATTACTGTAAAGTGCTTCCGTGGGAATTTCTCGTAGGGTTCAAGACACTCATGCGACAGAAATTGCCATTTTCAGGCGAAGCTCCGGAGTTGTTCCGGCGGTTCAGGTCGCTTCGGACGGGCGCGGCTGAGCTGAGGGAGACGCCTGGTCGACCCCGTCGGCCACTGCTTCGACGGCAAGCCCGTTCTCAACGGAAACACCCTGGTCGAAGGGTGCACGTGCCGTGTCTGCGCGGGAGCCGTCACCTTCGGTACCGCTGCGCCACTGCCGCGAAGGCGGCCTTGGGTTCCCATTCCATGTCGGGGTAGGTCTGCCCCCGGCGGCTTTCGAGGAGTTTGACGATGCCCAGGCCGGCCCGGTCCAGGTCGTCTCTGGGGTCGCCGTCCGGCCGGTGCGGAAAGCCAGGCAGTGCGAACAGGAACACGAACGCGCTGTCCACGCCCTCGGTCTCGAAGATCTCCAGCAGTTCGCTCAGATATGCGGCCTGACCGGCCTCGTCGCGCTCGTATACGCCCTTCAGCCGTACAGGAGCCTTGGTCTCCGCGTCGTACTCGACCACTTCCAGCACTCGCCCACCGAGGTCTCCCGCGCCGCGGTAGGCCGCAGTGCCGAACCCGGTGATGGCGAGCGGCTTCGGCCCTCGGGCCAGGGTGCGTACCGCGTCCCGGAACCGGTCGGCGACCTCGGCGGAGCGGATCAGCTCGAACGTCACGATGTCGAAGGGGGCCCAGTCGACCTGCTCGAACTGAATGGATGCGTAGGTGAGCTTGCCCCGGAAGCGCTCGCGGACCGTGGCCGCGGCGTCGCGGAGGAACGAGTTGACGCGCACCCCGAGCTCGCGCATCGCCTCGGCTCGCCTCTCGGGCCGGCTCATCAGATGCCCGACCCGCTCCTCGGGGCTCTCCCCGGGCAGGAACCCGCGGTTCATCACGCTCAGCTCGACCCCTGCGACGAACACGACCGCGGCCCCCTGCCGCCGGAGCCGTTCCGCTCGCTCGGCGCAGTCACGGAAGAGCGTGAGGATCTGCTGCGGATCCAGCTCCAGCGGGTAGGGCGAGAACCAGACCTCCAGGCCGAGTTCGGCGGCGGCACAGGCGGCCAGCTCCAGTCGGTCCGGGCTGCCGCCGATGA
This sequence comes from Streptomyces sp. NPDC044033, assembly GCF_056434425.1. NCBI lineage: Bacteria > Bacillati > Actinomycetota > Actinomycetes > Kitasatosporales > Streptomycetaceae > Streptomyces > Streptomyces sp. NPDC044033. Next base: position 227,383 of record NZ_JBWKFF010000004.1, read on the forward strand.
TCTGGACCGCGTTGCAGTGCAGGTCGTCGCGGATGATGGCGAGCTCGCGCCGGACCACCGCGGGGTCGAAGTGCTCGCGGGATGTCCGACCGTGCACGACGAATCCGGTGTCGTAGGTCATTCCTCTTGCTCGCATGGTGGCGTCCTCTCCGTCGGTCTCGGGGCGTGTCGAGACTGACAAGAAAAGTGCGTGCACGCAAGTTTGCGTGCACGCAACCCCGTGTGGAACGCTGACACCGTGACGACACCATCACCATCACCAGGGCTACGGGAGCGGAAGCGGCAGGCCACACGCGAGGCGCTGCGCGAGGCGGCCCTGCGTCTGGCCTTGGAGCGCGGACCGGACCAGGTGCGGGTCGAGGACATCGCCGAGGCGGCCGGGGTCTCGCCGCGCACCTACAACAACTACTTCGCCAGCCGCGAGCAGGCGATCGTCTCCGCTGTCACCTCGGACAGGGAGGCGCGGATCGCGGCGGCGGTCGCGGCCCGGCCCGCAGGGGTGCGGCTGGCTGACGCCGTCACTGAAGCAGTGGTCGAGCAGTACACGGGCACCGGTGAGCGCGAACGCGAGGCGCTGCTGCTGATCACCGCCCGGACCGCGCTGCGCGACGCGTTCCTCGATGCCACAGCCGGCATCGAGCCCCCTCTCGCGGCGGTGATCACCGAACGCCTGGGTGACGCCGAAGCGCACGCGGCCCGTGTTCTCGCGGCAAGCGTGGCCGCGGCGGTTCGCATCGCGTTGGAAGGCTGGCTCCGGCCGGCCGGGAGCGCGGAGGCCGCCGGGAGTTTCGGCGCCGGAGGGCTGGTCGTGCCCTCCGGCTCACTGCCCGACCAGCTCCGCGCGGCGCTGGCCCCGCTCGCACCCGCGCTCGACGCGGCCGAGCAACGCACCCGGCCGTGACGTCGGAAAACCCTGGTGCGTCTACCTGTCAAAAACAAACAAAATATGGTGGCCTGTCCGGGCCTTTGCCGCAGCCCCCGGCCCCGGCCCTTCCGGGACTTGAGAGCCCGCAGGCCGAGCGCGGGCCGGGGGCCGGGGGCCGGCACAAGAGGTACGGCCCTGGCAGGGGCCTCGGCCGCTACGGGCCGACCGGCTCGGGATCGGCGTCGAGTGCGTCGAGCACCGCGTCGCCGTTCGCCCTCGCCCACTCGGTCAGCATGTGGATCGGATCGATGAGTGTCGCCCCGAGCGGGGTGAGTTCGTACTCGACGCGGGGCGGCACCTCGGCGTAGGCGTGGCGGCGGACGAGTCCGTGCGCCTCAAGGCGGCGGAGCGTCTGGGTGAGCACCTTGCGCGAGATGCCGCCGATCAGCTCGATCAGCTCGCCATGGCGCACCGGGCCCTCGCTGAGCCCGTAGAGCACGACCGCCGTCCACTTGTCGGCGATGAGCTCGACCGCCAACCGCCCCGGACAGTCGGCGAGAAAGGGGCCGCCGGGACCGAAACCGCTCATGGCGCCAAAGGTACCTGCTGGTTCCTATCGGAAAACTAGCCTGACTCTTCTACCCCCCTCCAAAGCCAGGAGAGTCATGCGCGTCATCACCCAGCAGACGCTCGGCGGTCCCGAGGTGCTCACCATCGTGGACGCGCCCGAGCCCCGGCCTCTCCCGACCGAGGTGCTCGTCCGCGTCAAGGCGATCGGGCTGAACCCGCTGGAGGCGCGCCTGCGCGCCGGTGAGTTCCCGCTGATCGGCCGGCCGCCGTTCATCCTCGGCTGGGACATCAGCGGCGTGGTCGAGGCGGCACCGCAGACATGGCGGTTCAGGCCCGGCGACGAGGTGTTCGGGATGCCGCTGTTCCCACGGGCGGCGAGCGCGTACGCCGAGGTCGTGGCGGCACCGGCGCTGCACCTGGCGCACAAGCCGGCGTCGCTCTCGCACGTCGAGGCATCGGCGCTGCCGGTCGTCGGGCTGACGGCGTGGCAGGGCCTCATCGACATCGGCGGCGTGACCGAGGGCGACCGCGTCCTGATCCACGGCGGTGGTGGCGGGGTCGGCCATGTCGCGATCCAGATCGCGAAAGCGCTCGGCGCGCACGTCATCGCGACCGCCGGCGGGAGCAAGCGGAAGTTCGTCGAGGGGCTCGGCGCCGACGAGGTGATCGACTACACGGCGGTCGACTTCACCGAGGCGGCCCGCGACATCGACGTCGTGCTCGACACGATCGGCGGCGACACCGTCGAGCGGTCGCTCGAAGTGCTCCGCCCCGGCGGCCACTTGGTCACGGCGGCGGCCGAGGAGAATGCGGAACTCGCCGCCAAGTACGAGGCGGCCGGCATGCGCTTCAGCGGCATCGCGGTCGACCCCGACCCGGCCGCCCTGCGAGGTCTCGTCGAACTCGTCGAGCAGGGCAGGCTCCGGGTCCACGTGCAGGAGACGTTCCCGTTCGAGCGCGTCGCCGACGCGCACCGGCTGCTCGATGCCGGTCACCTCCAGGGCAAGCTCGTCCTCACCATCTGACCCCGCCGCGGGGCCTCGCGCCCGCAGCAGCCGGCTCGCAGAGCCGGAGTCGAGGCCCAGGTGGCGGGCGAGGTAGACCCGTGCTTCATGCCGCATGGCCGTGTTCCTCCCCGCCTGCGCGGCACCCGCCCGCGCCGCATCGCTCGCCGGGCTCCCCCCGGCCTACGTTCTCACCTGCGGCCTGGACCCCCTGCGGGACGAGGGCCTCGCCTACACCCGCCGCCTCACCGAGGCCGACGTCCCTGTCGAGACCAAGGACGTTCCTGGCGCCTGGCGCATGGTCGAGTTCGCCGCCCCGCACAGCACCCTCGCCCAGCAGACCACCCGGCACTGGCTCACGGCCCTCAAAACGGCCCTCACCTGAGCGCCCCCGCGCCGAACAATCGTCGCAAGCGACCTACCGCGCGCCTACGGTCTGCGGGTGGGGACAACGCCTGTCACGGTTCGGCGGGGAAGGGAGAAGAGCCGGGCCGGTGGTCCTGGTTCCGGGGCTTTGGCGGGCGTCGAGAATGACATGCGCCCACAGGCCCTGCCAGAGCAGGAAGTAGCAGATTCGGCAGGCGTGGACGGGGGCCCGGCTGCCCCGGGGGCCTATGTCTTCGCCGGTGTCGGCGACTTCGCCCTCGGTGTCGCACCTCCGGCAGCGGCCCTTCGCCCATGTCGCCTGCGCCCACAGGGTTTCGGGCATCATGAGGCTCGTCCATGCGCCTGCCGGGGCTTCTGCCGACGGTGGTACGACAAGAGCACCTCCATGCACTTTTGGCACCAACACACCGGCACCTCGCACCCCTTGCCGAGGACAACCGCCCCCTCCAGGGCTCTGGCCTCCTTGGGGAGGGAGCGGTGGCACATGTAGCACTGCGTTCCCGCGTCGGGAGCGTTTTGCACCTCGGGGGCCTCGGAGCCGCCTTCGGGCTCGGCGGTCACCGGTACGGCTCCTTCTGGAGGCGCTGGACCTCGTACAGCACGCCGTCGTCGAGGTTCCTCGGGGCATGGCCGTCGAGCTCCACGCGCCTCCCGCCGACGCGGCTCCGCAGGTCCACCACGCGGAAGTACGCGCCGTCGACCTTGAGCCAGTCGCCCCGCCGAATCGTCTGCGCGACGACCGCCAGTGTCCTGTACACCGCTCTGTACCTACGCCTGGCAGGCATGTGGGTACCTCAGCTTCGCCCAGATGACCTTTCCGTTCGGCACCGAGCGCACGCCGACATCGTCCGCGAAGCTCCGCACGCAGCCCAGCCCCCGGCCGTGCTCGGAGAGCTGCCGCAGGTCCAGGCCCGCCAAGTCCGGTTCCGTTTCGGGGAATGTCACCAGCACCGGCGAGAAGTCCCGCACCCCGATCACGATCGCGTCGGTGCGGCGACGCATGATCAACCTGAAGTGGTTGTCGCCGGTGTGTTTGATGTTGCATACGAGTTCTGTGGCGATGAGACGGGCGTCTTCGACACGCTCCTCCAGCTCCCAGACGCGCATCTGGTCCGTCACCACTTCCCGGAGGAGTGGAAGTCGGTGCGGATCGAACTCCATCGCCCAACTCTTTGTGTCCTGTACGGGTTTTCTGCGTACGCCCGATGCACCTGTGGTCATCGTCGCCATGGTTGGCTGCCGCCTCACTGCTCGCTCACGCTGCCGGTGGGGGTGAAACCGTTGGGGGCGGGGGCCCGGCCTGTGCGGCCGCAGGCCGCGTTGGGGCTCCCTGGTGGGAGCTGACCCTGAAAGCGCCGTGACGGGGCTCGGCGGTGGCGTTTCCAGGGTTCTCCCATCGCCAACTCCGGCCGATGGCAAGGCAGTTGACGGTTATACGGTGCACCGGGGAACCGTCCGCCGGTTGTTCTGGTGCGACGCCTCATACGATGGGTCCAGGTTCTGCTTTTCTGCAAGTTGTTGGCTCGCAAATCTCAGAACTCCACCCTTAGGGGTGATTCGCCATCGGCAGCCCGGGAGGATGCTGGGTGGTGCCGTACCGTGCGGCGGGCATCCACCTGTCAGCAAGGGAGAAACCACCGTGGGCCAGCAGACGCTCCGGACGGCACGTCGCCGCAGGTTGGGGGCGGAACTGAGAACACTCAGGGAGGCCGCTCAGGTGTCCGTGGAGGAAGCGGCACGGAGGCTGCACGGCGATGGTTCCAAGATCAGCAGGATCGAGACGGGCAGCTATCGCGGCTCACGACTTGAGCTGGAGACCCTGCTGGACCTCTACGGTGTCCCGGAGGAAGACAAGCTGCGGGAGAGGCTGATCGCTCTGTCGACTCAGGGTCGGCAGCGAAGCTGGTGGCGGCAGCACGGTGATGCTCTGGGGCCGGGGCTCAAGGAACTGCTGTCACTGGAAGCCGACACCGCGAGAATCGCTGTCTTCCAGCCGCTGGTCGTCCCCGGCCTTCTCCAGACCAAGGAGTACGCCACTGCGATCATTGCAGGATCGGGTGAACCGCTGTCGGCGGAGGAGCTTGATTTCTACGTCTCCTTGCGAATCGAACGGCAGGAGGTGTTCCGGCGGAAAGAACCGCCGCCGTACCTCTGCTACCTGACCGAAGGCGTAGTGCGCCAGGTAGTCGATAACCCTAAAGTGATGGCCGACCAGCTCCGTCATCTCGTGCACATGAATGAGACTTCCGGGATCACCATTCAGGTCATCCCCTTCCAGGGTCCTTACGTCAACGTCGGGAGCGCCTTCATGCTCTTCTCGTATCCTGACCCCATGGACCTCGACATCGTCTATGTCGAGTACCTGGATGGCACGCTCTTCTTGCAGGAGGACGCCACGGTCTCGAAATACCGCAATACATTCGATGCGCTGAGGTCAGCAGCGCTGTCGTCCGGGCAGTCCATGAAATTGATCTCCTCGATCGCACAAGAACTTGATGAATAGGCAGAGGGGTATCCTTCGTGATGCGGTACAGCCTTCCCGAGCAGGATTGGACCAAGTCCTCCTACAGTGGTTCGCAGCAGTCTGATTGCGTCGAGACGCAGTACACCGCCGACGGCTTGGTCGCTGTGGGCGACAGCAAGGATCGCGCCTCGGGTGCGTTCGTTTTCTCTCCGGTGGCATGGATGGATTTTGTGCTTGCTGTGAAGTGTGGCGAGTTAGGGGACATGTAGCGAGGCTGACAGGCGCGGTTTAGGCCGGGCCGTCCGACGAAGGGCCACTCTGTGATCCGGAATAATTTGCCTAAGGGTCGGTGGGAGAAGTCTTCCTACAGCGCTGACCAAGGCTCGACGTGCGTGGAAACTCAATCTACTGACGATGGGTTGGTCGCCGTGGGAGATAGTAAAGAGCGCGCCTTGGGTGCGTTCGTTTTCCCCCTGGCTGCATGGGCGGAGTTCGTGGGTTCCGTGAAGCGTGGTGAGTTGGGTGACATGTGGCGAGGCTGACAGGCGCGGTTTAGGTCGGGTCGTCCGACGAAGGGCTACTCTGTGATCCGGAATAATTTGCCTAAGGGTCGGTGGGAGAAGTCTTCCTACAGCGGGGACCAGGGCCCGACTTGCGTGGAAACTCAATCTACAACCGACGGTCTGGTCGCCGTGGGTGACAGCAAGGAACGCGCCCTGGGCGCATTCGTCTTCCACCCGGCGGCATGGACGGCATTCGTACGTGCCGTGCAGCACGGCGAGTTCGGCGACGTATAGGCGAACTCCCCAACACGGGGCCCCAGCCAGAAGCATGGGGCTGGAGCCCCGCCCTTTGGGGTGCCGTTACCGCCGACCGCTGTCCCGTGGCCCCTCAAGGCCGCCGAGGAGTTCGTCCAGGGCCTTGCCGAGGGCTTCGGAGTTGGCCGGGGTGAACCATGTGGTGCGGATGCGTTCGTTGTTTCCGTTCGGGGTTTCGTGGTCGGCCGCGAGCTGGTGCAGGGAGCGGGTCCGGTCGCTCAGGGAGCGGCCGACGCCCTGGAAGAGGCTGCGCACGTAGCTGTCCGCGCTATCGGGGGCGATGCCGTGGCCGACGGCCCACGATGTGAGCGTGGCGAGATACGAGTAGTGGGTGGTCAGCGTGCCCGTCAGCGCGGAGAAGGCGTTGAAGGCCGCCTCGTCCTCGGCCGGGAGCACGCCGCCCAGGCGCTCGAAGAGGGAGTCCGCGGCGGGGTGCGAGGGGTACGTGACCGTGATGGAGCGGCGTTCGCGTACGGCGGGCAGGGGGATCGCCCGTACCAGTGGGGCGTCCGTGGCCAGGGTCTGGCGCAGGTCGTCGATGCCGACGCCGGCCATCACGTTGATGACCAGCTTTCCGCCGTCCACCCTCAAGCCGGCGAGCGCTTCGTGCCGGTCCTGGCGGCGCACGGCGATGATCAGTACCTCGGCACGGTCCACCACCTCCTGGTTGCCGGCGCACACCCGCACGTTCTCGAAGCGCTCGGACAACTCGGCGACCGTGCCCGCTCCCCGAGGTGACAGGAAGACCTCCGGAGACTCGTCTTCCCCTTCGCACAGGCCCGTCACGATGGCCCGGCCGATCTCGCCCACTCCGATGATGCCGATGCGTTTCACTGCGTCTTGCCTCCATGGCGTGCCGGGGCGACCCGGGCCGGTCCGGGTCGGTGAGGTCGAGTCCGTACTGCTCGGGTCTGTCTCGCGGGCATAGCGATGTCGACTGCCTGAGCTGGGTGTTGGGGCCCGCGAGCCGGAACACCGGGTGTTCCGGACCCGGTCGACGCTAGCCGAGCGCCCGATCGACGCGATTGAGAGTTTTTGCGCCAGGACGCAATAATCTTGCATGCCCGAACCGCTGCCGCCCCGCCTGGACGAGATCGACACGCAACTCCTGGACCTCTTCCAGCGCGACGCCGGACGTACCCTGCACGACCTCGGCGAACGGGTCGGGCTCTCACCGAGCGCTGTCCAGCGGCGGATCGCCCGTTACCGCAAGGACGGCCTCATCACCGGGCAGGTCGCCGTCCTCGACCCGCACCGCCTCGGCCCCACGGTCCTGGCCGTGGTCCTGGTGACCCTCGGCGAGGAATCGTTCGGGCACCAACGCGCCTTCGCCGAACGGATGCTCTCCGACCCGCAGGTTCAGCAGTGTTACCAGGTCGCGGGGGCATGGGACTACGCGGTCGTCCTGGCCGCGCGGAGCATGCGCGAATGCAGCCGCCTGGGCGACCGCCTGTTCAACGCGGACGACAACGTCAGGCGTTACGAAACCCTGCTCGTGTTCGACACCATCAAGACGGGCCTGGCCCTCCCGCTTCCCATGCCGCAGCCCTCTCGGCCTCAAGACGGGCGGGCGTGAGCGGGGCGGCTCAGGGGAGGCGCAAATGAAGCCGCCTGCCCCGTGGTTCAGGCCGGGTCGTCCGCCAGTTCCGCCACGCCCGTGATGCGGTGCAGCGGGTACGTACGGACCTCGTCGGCCGTGTGGTCGTACGCCGTCACGAAGCCGCCCTCCACCCGCACCGGGGCGATGACGCGCTGGCTGGCCGCCCCGTCCGCGTTGACGTAGCCGATCCATACGGCGGAGCCGGTGAGGGCCGCCGCCTGCATGGTGGCCAGGGTCTCGGCGGAGGTGGTGCGGGGCAGGCGGCCGTTGGCGGGGGGCGGGGAGGAGGGGGTCTGGGACGGTTTGCGTTCGGCGGTGGCCGCCAGGTCGCCGGCCCTGATGGCCCGTACCGCCGCGCCGAGCAGCGTCTCGTCCGGGACCGGCGGGCCGTCCGGCACGGGGGCGGGCGCGGTACGGGCCGGGGTGCGGTGGGCGTCGGCGCGGGCCACGACGACGTCGCCCTCGGCGGACTCGGCGGCGGGCGCGTAACCCATGGCGCGCAGCCCCTCCAGGAGCGCGTCCGGGGCGGTCTGCGCGGCGAGGACCGTCGGGGCCAGGCGGCGCAGCCGCAGGTTCGCCGAGCGGCGGTCGGCCAGGATCTCGGCCAGCAACGCGTCGTCGTCGCAGCGCAGGTACGCCGAGGCCGCGCCCACCCGCAGCCGGCCGTGTTTGCGGGCCACGTCGTCGATCAGATACGCCAGCGGCTGCGGCACCGGGGTCCGCGAGTGCTCCGTCAGGAACGCCTGGAGGTCCACGGCCGTCCTGCCCGCGTCCAGCGCGCGCCGCACCGAGCCGGGCGTGAAGCGGTAGACCGTGGCGCCGCCCTTCGACTCCACGTCGGCCAGCACGCCGAGCATGGCCGCCAGCGGGCGCTCCAGCGGGCCGGGTGCCACCGCCGTCAGGTCCGCCTGGAGGAGTACGTGGTCGAGCGGGGTCGGCAGGAGCGGGGCCAGCAGCTCCGCCGCTTCCTGGAGGCGCGACTCCGGCGGCCCCAGCAGCGCCCGGCCGTGCGCCGCCAGCACGCCCCGGCCCGTAACCCCCAGCAGCTCCGTCTCCGCCAGCGTCCAGCGCGCGATGCGCGAGCGGAGGTCCGTCGTCTCCGAGGCGGCCCCGCCGCGCAGCGGGCGTTCCCAGCGGAGCCGGGCCAGCAGGGAGTCCGGGGTCACCGCCGTGCCCTCCGGCGCCTCCGCCAGCAGCCGCAGCGCGCGGACCCGGACGTCCGGCGCCTGCGAGCGGTCCAGGTCCGGGCCGAGCGCCGCGAGCGTACGGGCCTTCGCGTCGCGGGTCCCCACCAGCCCCGCGGTACGGGTCCCCGCCAGCCACGCCGTCGCCAGCCGGGCCCAGCGGTCCTCGGCCGGGAGCGCCAGCCAGTCGTCGTACGCGGGTGTCGGCGCGTAGCGCTCATCGGTCTCGCCGTCCGAGGCCAGCAGTCCCGCCCCGTACGCCAGCTCGATCCAGAACGCCGCCACCGGTTCCGTCACGTCCAGCACCGACGCCGCCCGCTTCAGGTCGCGCACGCTCAGCCCGCCGGCCCGCAGCACGAGCGGGCCGGTGCCCGTCTCCCACTCCTTGAGCAGCTCCTCGACCGTGGTCAGCGCCGTGAACGCCTGGGCCGCCGCCGACGCGTCCACCGCCCGCGCGCCGTACTCGGCGGCCGGTACGAGCGCGGGCGGCGTCGGCTCCGTCGTACGGTGCGCCAGCCCCGCGCGCAGGTACAGCGCCGCCTCCCGCGGCAGCACCACGTTGCCCGGCGCGGAGGGCAGGAGCAGGCCGCGGTCCAGCAGCCACTGGAGGTGCGGGGCCGGATGCGCGGTCACGGAACCGTACGGCGGGCCCCACACCAGCCGGTCCAGGACCTCCACGGACCGCGGCGGCGCCTGCCCGAGCAGCGCCGCCATGCGCGTACGGTCGCCGAACAGCTCCGCCAGCGCCGTGACGGCCGAGACCGGGTCGTGCGTCGCCGTCAGCCCGGCCGCCCCGATGATCCCCTGGAGACGGCCCGGCGACATGCCGGCCGTCGCCTCGGCCACGGTGGGGCCCAGGCCCGTGGGCGACGGGTTCGTGGGGGAGGGCGACAGCAGCTCGCGCGCCGTGCGGACGAGGCGGAGGCGGTCGTCCGCGCCCCAGATGAGGGCTTGCGCGCGGAGGGTCGCCACGGCGTGCGGCAGGTTCCGGACGGTGGCCTCGGTGTGCGGTTCGGGGTTCTGGCCCGTCATGAGCGCGCTGAGGCGTTCGTACGGGCAGAGGTCCGGGGCCACCGCCAGCGCCTCGGCGGTCTGGAGGGCGAACCGGTCCAGGCGCTCCAGCGCCCGTACGACGGAGGCGCGGGTCCCGGCGCGGGTGGCCAGCTGGGTGAGGTCGCCGGGCACGGGGGTGAGGAGGTCCGGGCGGGCGTGCAGCAGGGCGGCGAGGCCGTCGTCGGGGCGGGTGCGCAGCTCTTCGGCGAGCGTGCGGGGCGCTCCTGGAGGGGTGTCGCTGTGGGCGGGGTCCCGATGCCGCGCGGTGGTCATTCTGCCAACGGTACCGGAGCGCCCCGCTGGGCTTGTGGGGGTTTGGGTGCGCGGGGCCGGGCGGCGCCCGGCTGGGGGAGGGGCGCGCGCTCCGGTTTCTCCCGCGCTCCGGCGGCGGGGAGCCCCCGGGCGGTCCGTGCGGGGTGTCCGTGGCGGTGGGGCTCGGCTAGCGTCGTCTGCGGCACGCGCGCACCTTCGCACTCCCTGGTTCTGACCGCGTCTCGGCGTTGAGTTGAGGGGAATCACCATGGCAGCGACAGCACACGGCGCAGGCGGCAGCCCCGCCCCCACACCCGACGAGGTCGGGGCGATGTACGACGAGTTCGGCGACATGCTCGGCATGCTGCTCGGCGGGACCGCCGTCCATATCGGCATGTACGTACCGCACGGCGAGCGTTCGCCCGTCTCCTCCCTGGTCGGCCTCGCCGACATCGGGCAGGACCAGCAGACCGAGTTCCTGATCGACACCATCGACCTGGGGCCGGACGCCCATCTGCTCGACATCGGGTGCGGCACCGGCGGGCCCGCCATCCGGCTGGCGGAGCGCAGCGGGGGGCGGGTCACCGGGATCACGGTCAGCAGGGGGCAGCTGGCGCACTGCGAGGAGCGGCTGCAGGCGTCGGCGGAGGCGGTGGTGGGGCGGGCGTCTGTGGCGGACCGGGCCTCGGGGGCGGGGCGGGCCCCGTCGGCGGGGCGGGCGTCTGTGGCGGACCGGGTGGAGTTCGCCCGCGCGAACGCCATGGAGCTCGGCTACGCGGACGCCTCCTTCGACGCCGCCTGGTCCATCGACTGCATCCCGCACCTCTCGGACCGCCCCGCCGGGCTGCGCGAGGCGTACCGCGTGCTGCGGCCGGGCGGGCGGTTCCTGATGACGGACTTCACGCTGCGCGGCGTCCCGGACGAGGCGGGGGTGGCCGCCTACACCCAGCTGTGGACCTGTCCGCCGATCCGGCCGTTCGGAGAACTGCTCAGCGAGGTGGAGGAGGCCGGGTTCCGCGTCACGAAGATCCAGAGCATGACGTCCAACGCGGTGCTGTCCGGCGAGCTGATGAACGCGCTGTACCAGGAGCGGCGGAAGGAGATCGAGGAGCGGTACGGGAAGGAGATGACGGCCCGTACCGACCCGCTGATGGAGCCCTTCCGCGACTTCTGCCGGGACCACGTGGACTACTACCTGCTGTTGCTGCGCAAGGAGGGGGACTGACGCGCGCGGGGGCGAGGGCGGGGGATGGGCGGTGGGTGACGGGCGATGGGCGACATAGTCCCCTTCGTCTGGATACCGCGTCGATCCCCTCTTGATCCGCTTCTGTGAGAGTGGCGGTGACGGCCGGGCGAAAACCCGAAGTCCGGCCCTGTCACTGAGGAGTTGACGACCATGCAGAGAGTCACGTCGTTAGTCGCCGCCCCGGCTGCCGCCCTCGCGCTGGCGGCAGTCGCCGCGCTGAGCGCTTCCCCCGCTTTCGCGGCTTCCCCCACTTCCCACGCTTCCGCCCCGACGGCGAAGGCGGCGACCGCGTGCGACGCCATCGCGGAGGGCAACGAGGTCAAGACCGCCGACGGCTGGCGGGCGGCCACCGCGTGGAACGTGAACTGTGCCGAGGCGCGCACGGTGCGGGTCGAGATCGAGTACGGCGACGGCAACGGCAAGACCGTGGTCAAGGAGCGGGAGGTGGCCGCCGGGGGCACCTGGAACGACACCGATGTGCTGCCCACCGCACGCGGCGTGAACTGCATCGTCTACTTCTTCGAGAACGGCGAGCCGCTCACCCATTACTCCATCGTCTGGGACTGACGGGTTGATGGGCTGACGGATTGACGGATTGACGGACTGACGGGCTGATGGCTTGTGTGCTGACGGTCTGACGTCCCGACCGCCTGACGTTCTGAGAACCGGCCGGGCCCCCGGGGCGCCATGCGCGCCGCTCGCCGGGGCCCGGTCGGGTTCGGTTCAGCTCGCGCCCTCAGTCCCACCCTTGACGGCCCGCCAGTCTCCTCCGTACGGAAGCCGGTTGCGGTCCGCGAGGTGCGCCGTTCGCGGTTCCGGCAGGGCAGCCCAGCCGCTGGTCGGGTGAATTCGCCGTGCGCCCCGGTGGGCGTGGTGGGCACTGCGCGGGTGGGGCCCGCGCGGTACCGTCGGGGGCGGCAACCGAACGGGCCCGTAGGGGATTTGGTGGGGATCGAGAGCGATCAGCTCGTTTATGACTATTTGAGCCGGGTCGGAGACCTGGCTCAGCAGCGCGGGCTGCCGTCCGGCGACCGAATGCGCCTGGTGGCGCGGTTGCGCAGCGAGATCGACCAGCAGCGCGCGGCCCTCGGCATGGCGGAGAACCCCAGCGCCGTGAAGCGCATCCTGACCAAAATGGGCACCCCCGACAAGATCGTGGAGGGCGCGGGTCCGGCCGACGGCGGTACGGACGGGGCCAACGCCGCGCCCGTGCACTCGCCCGTCACGGGGCGACCGCGTACGTCCGCGCGCGAGAAGCTCTCGGGGCTCACCGGCCTCGCGGGGCGCGGCGGCCGGGGCGGGTCCGCCGCCAAGGTGCCCGCGCCGCGCACCGAGGGCGAGCCCGAGCGTTCCCCTACGGCCGCGCTGCCGCCCCACCTCGCGGGCGAGGACGAGCTGGGATCGGGCGTGGACGCCCCGGACTGGTGGCGGATCGAACCGGTGCCGTTCACCGAGGGCGAGACCGTGCACGGCTTCGTCGGCGGCATCGAGATACCCGAAATACTCAAGCCTCCGCCCAAACCGAAGCCGGAGTCCGGAGCCCGCGGGCCCGTCGAGCAGGCGCCGGCCGAGGACGACGAGGCCGAGGCCGAAGAAGAGGCGGCCGAGGAAGAGGAGGCCGTAGCGGGCGCGGCGGGCCGGCGCCGGCTGCGGATCATGCCGCGCCGCGGTCCGCGCGAGAGCTCCGGCGTCCGGATGAGCCCGCTGATCCTCATCGCCGCCGTCCTCCTCGTCGTGGGCGCCGTGCTCGGCAACTGGATCGTCCTCGGCCTGGGCTGGGCGCTCGCCTACAGCACGCGCCGGCTGTCCCGTACGGAGTCGCAGTGGGCCGTGATGGTCGTGCCGGGGCTCACGCTGGCGGGCGGGATCGTATGGCTGTGGGGCCGGTCCGCCGGGCACTGGGGCGATCGGATACCACAGGGGCAGATGGGCCCGGCTCTCTCCGAGACCTGGCCCGTGGTCGTCCGCGTCGCCGCCGTCGCCTCGGCGGCCTTCCTCATCTGGCGGGCCCGGCGGCAGGTCTAGGGCCTGCCGCCGGGCGGCGGCCCCCGGCCCTTGCTACTGATCACCGGCTATAGATCTCCGGCCATTGATCTCTGGTCCGGTCCGCTGCCCGATCCGGCCTGCTTCCTCGCCGGGACCGCTTCCTCGTCCGGTCCGATCCGCTGCCTGGTCCGGTCCGCCGCCCGGTCCGGTCCGCCTCCCCGTCGGGTCCGCCTCCCGTCGGGTCCGCCTCCCCGTCAGACCTGCCGCCTTCTCAGGTCCGCTTCTTCGTCAGGTCCGTCTGGAGTTCGTCGAGGATCTTGTCGGCCGCCGTGTAGCCGATGCCCTGGATCCACAGCTGGTCGTCGACCTTGAACGTCCGGCCGTTCTTCGCGGCCTTCATGTTCTTCCACAGCGCGCTGCCCGTGGCCTGCGACTCCTTCGACTTCCGCGGGTCGCCGTAGGTGGACGTGAAGACGGCGTCGGCGTCGGCCTTGTCGATCTGCTCGGGGCTGACGTCGTACGAGAACCCGTCCTTCGCCTTGTCCACGATGGCGGGCCGGCCGAGGCCGACATCGGCGAGGAGGGTGCCGATGTAGTTCTGCCTGCCGTAGATGCGGATGTCCGCGCCCTCCACGAACCGCACGACGTTGACCTCCGTGGCCTCCGCCTTCTCCCTGCCGCCCAGCGCGGCGGTGACCCGCTTCGCGTGTGCGAGGTAGTCGGCGACGACCTTTTTCGCCTCGTCCGCCTTGCCGAGCGCCGCCGCGTGCGTGGTGAAGTTGGACTTCCACGGGAAGCCGGTGGTGCCGGTCATCACGGTCGGGGCGATCTGCGACAGCTCCTCGTAACGCGTCGCGTCCCGGTCCTTGTTGGTGAGGATCAGGTCCGGCTTGAGCCCGGCGACGGCCTCCAGGTTGGGCGCGGCGATCCCGCCGACGTCCTTTATGCCGGACACCGCGCCCTTGGGCAGGTAGTCGAGGAACCCGGTCGCGACGTCGGCGTGCGTCGCGCCGACCGGCCGTACGCCGAGGGTGATCGCGGAGTCGAGTTCGGCGGTGTCGAGGACGACGACGCGCTGGGGGTGGTCCTTGACCGTCACGTCCCCCATGGCCGTCTTCACGGTGTGCGTACCGGAGCCCGAGGCCGTTCCGTGGTCCGGTCCCGGTCCCGGCCGTGAGTCCGAGCCGCAGGCCGACAGCGTGAGGGCGGTGGCCAGAGCCAGCAAGCCCGCCGCCGCACCACGGCGGCGGAGAGTGCGATGCATGTCAGGACCTCTCGTCGGTGGGGGCGGGCCCGTCGGCGCCTCCGTCCTCCCCGTCGGCCCCGGCGGGCTGTGCGCCGCGAGCTGAGACTGCCCCGGCCGACGCCGCGCCACTCGGCTCCGCCGCGGCGTCCCGTACCTCCCGCGCGGCGTCCCGTACCTCCGGTGCGGCGTCCCCGTCCTCCCGCGCCGCGTCCCGTACGTCGCCCCTTGCCTACCGCGGGCCGTCCCCGTCCTCCCGCGCGCCGTCCTGAACGCCTCGCGCGCCCCGTACGGCCGTACCGGCTCCGGCCCCCGCCTGCCACGGCGCGCCCGGCACCACCAGCGGGCTGCCCGTCACCGGGTCCGGGACCACGACCGACTCCAGGCCGAAGACCTCGCGCACCAGCCGCGCCGTGACGACCTCCGAGGGACGGCCCCGCGCCACGATCCGGCCATTCTTCATGGCCACCAGGTGATCGGCGTAGCGGGCCGCCTGGTTGAGGTCGTGCAGGACCGCGACGATCGTCCGGCCGCGTTCGTGGTTGAGCTGGCGCACCAGGTCCAGGACCTCCACCTGGTGCGAGATGTCCAGGTAGGTCGTCGGCTCGTCGAGGAGCAGCAGGTCCGTCTCCTGCGCCAGGGCCATCGCGATCCACACGCGCTGCCGCTGGCCGCCCGAGAGTTCGTCCACGGACCGTTCGGCGAGCTCGGTGGTGTCCGTACGCTCCATGGCGTCCGTGACCGCGCGCTCGTCCTCGTCCGACCACTGCCGCCACCAGTGCTGGTGCGGCTGGCGGCCGCGGGCCACCAGGTCGGCGACGGTGATCGCGTCGGGTGCGACCGGCGTCTGCGGCAGCAGGCCGACCGCCTGCGCGATCCTGCGGGTGGGGATGCGGCTCAGCTCGGCGCCGTCCAGCAGCACCGCGCCGCTCCGCGGCTTGAGCAGCCGGCCGAGCGCCCGCAGCAGCGTCGACTTGCCGCAGGCGTTGGGGCCGACGATGACGGTGACCTCGCCGTGCGGGACGTCCAGGTCCAGGCCGTCGACGACCGTACGGTCCTCGTACGCGAGGGTCAGGTCCCGGGCGGTGAGCCTGCTCGCGGGCCCGGCCGGGGTCCTGTCCGCGGTGGTGTCCGCTGCCTCGGTCACGCTTTTCCTCCGGTACGGCTGCGGATGATGAGCCAGATCAGATACGGGGCCCCGATGACGGCCGTCAGCACGCCCACCGGCAGCTCCGTCGGCGCGAACAGCCGGCGCGCCAGCAGGTCCGCCACCACCACGATGAACGCGCCCAGCAGCGCCGAGCACAGCAGCGGGATCTGCGCGGTGCGCGTCACCCGGCGGGCGATCTGCGGGGCGAGCAGCGCCACGAAGTCCACCGGCCCCGCCGCGCCCGTGGCCATCGACGCGAGCACCACGCCGAGCGCCACCAGCCCGAGCCGCACCCGGCCCAGCCGTACGCCCAGCGCCGTCGCGGTGTCGTCGTCCATCGAGACGGTGCGCTGCGCCCGGGCCGCCCAGAGCACGAACGGGCTGAGCAGCAGCAGCGCCCAGGCGAGCGGCGCCGCCTCGTCCCAACCGCGCCCGTTGAGCGAGCCGGTCATCCACACCTGGGCCTGCTGGGCCACGAGGTAGTCGCCCTTGGTCAGGAACAGCTGGGTGACGGAGCGCAGCGCGACCGCGAACCCGATGCCGATGAGGACGAACCGCGCGGCGTGCAGCCCGCCGCGCCACGCGAAGACGTAGACGAGCGCGGCCGCCACCAGCCCGCCCGCCACGGAGAGGTAGGGCAGCGTCGCGTACGAGGTCACGCCGAGCGTCATCGCGCCCACCGTCAGCGCGCTCGCGCCCTGGGTGACGCCGATGATGTCGGGGCTGGCGAGCGGGTTGCGCGCCACGGTCTGGATCAGCGCCCCGGCGATCCCGAAGGCGGCGCCGACCAGCAGCCCCACCGTCATGCGCGGCAGCCGCAGCGTCCCGACGACCAGTTCGTCGGGGGACGGCCGGTCGAGGAGGACCTTGACCACTTCGCCGGGGGCCACGAAGGACTCGCCGACGCACAGGTACGCCACGCACGCGGCGGCCAGCAGCGCGGCCAGCGCCACGGCGACGAGAGCCGCCCGCCGGTGCAGCAGGAAGGAGCCGCGTCCGGCCCGTACGAGCGTGTACCCGGCGGGGCGTACGGCAGCGGGGGCCGCGGTCATGAGGCCACCGCCTTCCGGCGGACCAGGGTCACCAGGAACGGCACCCCGATCAGCGCGGTCATCACGCCCGCCGGCACCTCGCTCGGCGGGAAGACGATACGGCCGATGACGTCGGAGACGAGCAGCATGACCGGGCCGACGAGGGCCGCCATCGGCAGCACCCACCGGTGGTCGGTGCCGACGATCGCGCGGGCGATGTGCGGGACCGCCAGGCCGACGAAGGCGATCGGCCCGGCCGCCGCGACGCCCACGCCGGTGAGGACCGTCGCGCCGAGGCCGGCCACGACGCGTACGACGGCGACGTTCTGGCCGAGCCCCTTGGCGACGTCCTCGCCCAGCGCCAGCGCGTCCAGGCCGCGCGCCACCGAGAACACCAGCACCAGCCCCACCAGCAGGAACGGCCAGACCTGGCCGACCAGCCCGGCGTCGCGACCGGCCAGCGAGCCGACCTGCCAGAAACGGAACTCGTCCAGCGCCGCGGCCCGGGTGGTGAGGACCGCGTGCGACACCGAGGCGAGCAGCGCGTTGATCGCGGCGCCCGCGAGCGCCAGCTTCACCGGGGTCGCCCCGCCGCGCCCGCTGGTGGCCACCGCGTAGACGGCGACGGACGCGAGGCCCGCGCCCGCGAAGGCGAACCACACGTACCCGGTGAGCGAGTGCACCCCGGCGAAGGCGATGGCCAGCACCACGCCCACCGAGGCGCCCTGGCTGATGCCGAGGACGCCGGGGTCGGCGATGGGGTTGCGGGTGATGCCCTGGAGGACCGTGCCGGCCATGGCGAGGGCGGCGCCGACCATCAGGCCGACGACGGTGCGGGGCAGCCGCATGGACCGTACGATCTCGGCGCTGTTGCTGGTGCCGCCGTGCAGCAGCGCGTCGACGACCTTGGACGGTGCGATCTGGCTGCTGCCGATGGAGAGACTGAGCAGGACCGCGACCAGCAGGGCGGCGACAGCGGCCGCCGTCCAGCCGATGCGGCGCCGCACCAGATGCGATCTGGGGCTGCTGATCGGGACGGCTGACATCGCTTCCACTTCGCGGGTCGGTGCGGGTCGGCGCTGCTGCTCCCCGCTGTACAGGCCGGCCGGTGCTGCTCTGTGCTGCTCTGGGCTGGTCGGTTACGTGCCGCACGGCGCCGGTCGGCTGGTTCGCGCTGGTCGACGCGGTTCGGAGTTGTGGTTAGGCGACGCTAAGTGTACGGGCAGGGGCGCGGCACAATGTTCGGCATGTCCCCGCATACCCCGAACCACGAGCCCGCCGCCCAGTCGACTGCCCGGTCCGCCGCCCAGCCGGCCGCCCAGCCCACTGTCCGCTCCGCCGAGCCCGTCTTCACCGTCGGCTTCGACCTCGACATGACCCTGATCGACTCCCGGCCCGGCATCCGGGCCGCGTTCTCGGCGCTGTCCGCGGAGACGGGCGTGTACATCGACGCCGACCTCACCACCACCCGCCTCGGCCCGCCGCTGGAACTGGAGCTCGCGCACTGGTTCCCCGCCGACCGGATCAAGCCGATCGCCGACCGCTACCGCGAGATGTACCCCGAATACGCCATCGAGCCGACGCTCGCCATGCCGGGCGCGCGGGAGGCGGTGGCAGCCGTGCGCGAACTGGGCGGGCGGACCATCGTCGTCACCGCCAAGCACGAGCCCAACGCCAAACTGCACCTGGAGCGGCTCGGCATCGGCGCCGACGCCGTGATCGGTTCACTGTGGGCCGAGGCCAAGGCCGAGGCGCTGCACGAGTACGGGGCGGCCGTCTACGTCGGCGACCACACCGGGGACGTGCGCGGGGCGCGTACGGCCGGTGCGCTGTCCGTGGCGGTGGCGACCGGGCCGTGCGGCGCGGACGAACTGCGCTCGGAGGGCGCGGACGCCGTGCTCGACGACCTGACGGAGTTCCCCGAGTGGGTGCGCGGCTATGTCAGGGAACGGGCCTGACGCCGCTCCTGCGAGATCGAGCGCAGCACGCCCGCCGCGGCGATGACGAAGCCGACGCCCATGAGCATGCAGACGACATAAGCGGCCGACGGCAGCGGGTGCAGGCCCAGGAACAGCGGGGCGACGGTGACCAGGGTGGCCACCGCGCCGACCATGAAGACGATCGCACCGATCCGTACGAGCAGGTCACCGGCGTGCTTGGGGCTTGAGGGCGCGGGGGTCAGGACCCCGGCGGAAGGAGTATCACTCACCTCAACAGGGTAGGTCCCCTAGCCCCGGGGCGTTTGTCCCCATGGACCAAAGCGCTGCGGAACCACCCGAAGACGTCTTGTCACCGGGCCCGGGACCATTAGCCTTGGTGATGGCGGGTCTTGCGGCCCGCTGTAGTGCTATCCAGAGCCGTTTTCAGCTGCTTTTCCCGACGAGTACGAGGACGAGGACAGACGTGCCTACCGGCAAGGTCAAGTGGTTCAACAGCGAGAAGGGCTTCGGCTTTCTCTCCCGTGACGACGGCGGCGACGTCTTCGTGCACTCCTCAGTACTCCCGGACGGAGTCGAGGCGCTCAAGCCCGGCCAGCGCGTTGAATTCGGTGTCGTAGCGGGCCAGCGCGGCGACCAGGCGCTCACCGTGACGCTCCTCGACCCCGCCCCGTCGGTCGCGGCGGCACAGCGCCGCAAGCCCGACGAACTCGCCTCGATCGTCCAGGACCTCACCACGCTCCTGGAGAACGTCACCCAGCAACTGGAGCGGGGCCGCTACCCCGACAAGGCCCACGGCGGAAAGATCGCGGGCATGCTGCGGGCGGTGGCGGACCAGCTGGACGTCTGAGGATGTGACCGGTCCGGTTCACCGGTTCCCGCGCGGCGTGGACGGGCGGGCCGTGCCCCTCCGGCGCGGGGAGGCACGGTGGCGCCCTCGCTGCGGGGCGTCGGCTGTCCGGACCGGAAGGGCGGAACTCACGGCAGGTCGTGCGCCGATGCGGCGCCCTCGCCGCGCAGGACCGCGAGCGGGCACGTACGCGCGGCCAGGCCGCGAGCGCGCGCGTCCGCGAGGCCCTGGTCGTCCTGCACGCCCGGCTCGGCCTTGTCTACGGTGCCTGCGATCTGATCGTCACCCCGGACGGCGACGTCGTTTTCCTGGAGACGAACCAGAACGGTGAATGGGGGTGGCTCGCCGCCGAGTGCGGTCTGCCGATCGCCCCGGCGCTCGCCGATGTCCTGACCCGAGGGGACGGAACCACGTGAACGGCTCTCACGGAACCGGCGCCTGGCGGGAGCATGCCAGGGCCCTGGCCGACGCGCTGGAGAAGACCGGGGACATCACCGACCCGGTGTGGCGGGAGGCGTTCGCGCGGGTGCCCCGTCATGAATTCGTCGGGCACTTCGCCCGTACCGCGCTCAGCGACCGGGGCACCCGCTACGAGCTCGTTTCCGGCGACGCCCCCGGCCAGTACGGGCAGTGGCTGGACGCCGTGTACTCCGACACCACGCTGGTGACCCAGATCGAGGGCCGCCCGGTCGAGGAGTTCCTCGCCGCCGGCAGCGGATACGGACAGCATTCCAGCTCCTCGACCGCCCCCGGTCTCATGGCGCGGATGCTCGCCGCCCTGCGCCTGGCCGACGGCGACACCGTGCTGGAGATCGGCACCGGCACCGGCTATAACGCGGCGTTGCTGTGCGAGCGCCTCGGGAGCGAGCGCGTCACCTCGGTCGACATCGACGCGCGCCTCGTCGACCGGGCCCGCGGCCGGCTGGCGCACCTCGGGTACCGGCCCCGTCTGGCCGTGCGTGACGGGCGCAGCGGCAGCCCCGAGCACGCCCCCTTCGACCGGGTGGTCGCCACCTGCGGACTGCCGTACGTGCCGCCGGAGTGGATCGCGCAGACGCGGCCCGGCGGGCTGATCCTCACCAACCTCACCGGCCTGCTCGGCGGCGCGATGCTGCTGGCTCAGGTGACCGGCGACGGCACGGCAAGGGGCCGTTTCCTGCCGCGGTGGGCGGGGTTCATGCCCTCCCGCCACCCTCAGCCCCAGGGCGACTACGCCGAGGAGTACACCACCGGCAGTACGACGCTCGACCCCGCGGTCCTCGATGACCAGGCGTTCGCCTTCCTCGCCCAGCTCCATCTCCCCGGCGTACGCCCGTACACGGCCGGTAACGGCGGCCGTCACCTCTTCGGCCTGCGCGCCCCCGATACCTCCTGGGCCGAGGTCTACGAACCGGACGCCACCGGATACCGCTACGTCGAACAGGGCGGCCCGCGCCGGCTGTGGAGCTGGGTGGAGGAGGCCCACGCGCTGTGGACGCGGGCCCGACGGCCGGACTGGACCCGCTTCGGCTTCTCCGCCGAACCCGGCCGTCAACGGGTTTCCCTGGAGGGCAGTGGGAGTTGGGAGCTTCCCGGCTGACCGGGGCCGTGCTGGGCCCTCGCCCCGACGACACCCGCTGCTCGGGGGCGCGGGCGCGCGCCCTCAGCGGGCCCGCGCCCCCCGGGCCAGAGCCGGCCCGGCCCCGGTGTCCGGTGGGTTCCGGTGGTTACGCGAAGGTGAGCGCGTTCGGGCCGAGGGGCGGTACGAGTCCCTCGGCCGCGGCGCGGGTGAGGAGGCCGCGTACCGCCGCGTAGCCGTCCTCGCCGAGGTCGGCGGTGAACTCGTTGACGTACAGGCCGATGTGCCGGTCCGCGACGGCCGGGTCCATCTCCTGGGCGTGTTCCAGCACGTACGGGCGGGAGACCTCCGGGTCGTCCCATGCCATGCGTACGGACGTCCGGGCGGCCTCGGCCAGTTCGCGCAGCCGCTCCGCGCCGAGCGAGCGCTTCGCGATGATCGCGCCGAGCGGGATGGGCAGGCCGGTGGTGGCCTCCCAGTGCTCGCCCATGTCGGCGAGGCGGTGCAGACCGTAATCCTGATAGGTGAACCGCGCCTCGTGGATGACCAGGCCCGCGTCGACCTTCCCGTCCCGGACGGCGGGCATGATCTCGTGGAACGGCAGCACGACCACCTCGCCGACCCCGCCCGGCACCTCGGACGCCGCCCAGAGCCGGAAGAGCAGATAGGCCGTCGAACGCTCGCTGGGCACCGCGACGGTCTTCCCGCGCAGGCTCGCCGGGTCCCCGGCCTCCTGGGACTCCCGCGTCAGGACGAGCGGGCCGCAGCCGCGCCCCAGGGCTCCGCCGCAGGGCAGCAGGGCGTAGTCGTCGAGAACCCAGGGGAGCACCGCGTACGACACCTTGAGCACGTCGAACTCGCCGCGCTCCGCCATGCCGTTGGTGATGTCGATGTCGGCGAAGGTGACATCGAGGGCGGGCGCGCCGGGGACGCGGCCGTGTGCCCACGCGTCGAAGACGAAGGTGTCGTTCGGGCACGGCGAGTACGCGATCTTCAGCGGCTCGCTCTGCGAAGGCGGCAGAGGCTCGCTCTTCAGAGGCTCGTTCATGGGGGTGCTCTCCTCTTCGGGTTCGAGTCGGTCCGCCAGTCGGCCGAAGGCGAGCCGCAGCGCGCCCAGGGCCTCCCCGATCCGCCAGGCGGCGCGGTCCCGGGGGCCCACCGGGTTGGAGACGGCCCGCAGTTCCAGCGCGGGCACGCCGTGCGCGGCGGCGGCCTCGGCGACGCCGAACCCCTCCATCGCCTCGGCGAGCGCCCCCGGGTGACGGGCCGCCAGCTCGGCGGCGCGCTCGGCGGAACCGGTCGCGGTCGACACGGTGAGCACCGTGCCGGGCACGGCGCCCGTCGCCTCGGCCACGGCCCGTACAAGGTGTTCCGGCGCCCGGTGGGCCACGGTCCCGAAGCCCAGTTCGGTCGTGGAGCGGAACCCCTCGGGCGTCTCGGCGCCCAGGTCGGCGGCGATGATCGCGTCCGAGACCACCAGCGAGCCGACGGGCGCGGCGGGCTGGAAGCCGCCGCCGATGCCGGCGGACAGCACGAGGCCGTACGGTTCCGAGCGGAGCGCGGCGGCGGTCAGCGCGGCGGCGGCCCCGGCCCCGGCGGCGCCCGGGCCCACGCCCGCCGCCAGCACGTCGACGACCGTCCCGGCGGGGCGGTGCACCCGGTGCAGCACCCCGCCCGGCACGGCGGTCTCCACGGGGTCCCCGGCGGACGACGCGCCGCGTGCGACCGCGTCGCGCTCGGCGGGGACGGCGGTGACGACGAGTACGCGCATCAGCTGGTAACCCTCGGGTCGCGTCAGGAGCCGTTGCGCTCCAGGTTGAAGTGCCACATGCCCTTGGCCTCGCCCTTGCCGAGCTCGATGACCGTGACGGTGACCTTGTCCATCAGGGTGGCCTGGCCCATCTGGTTCTTCTGCGTGAAGAGGTCGGCCGCGTCGAAGGTGCGGTACGTGTTCTTGGTGGGCTCCGGCATGACCGGCCCGCCCGCGACCACGACCCACCCGGTGTCGGCGATCTTCGGCTCGACGCCGATGCGCACCTTCGCGCCGGCGTCGACCTTGACGGTCTTGCCGTCCTTCTTCGACAGGCACTTCTCCATCACGGACTTGGCGAGCGCCTTGCCGTCGCCGAAGCAGCCGGCGGTGGCCTCGGAGGTCACAGTGTTCGAGCCGACGGTCACCGTGGCCAGCGGCGTCGGCTTGTCGCAGGCGGTAAGGGCGACAAGCCCCAAGGTCACGGCACCGACGGCGGCAGCGGCGCGGCGGCCCTTACCCCGGGAAAACAGAGCGGTCATGCGGGCAGGTTATCGGTCGCCTCCGCTCACGCCACGCGGGGGTGCGGCGTGCCGCGCCGGGCGGCGGTCAGCAGGCCCCGTACGGAAGCGGCCACGCCCAGCGCGATGACCGCCGCGGCGACCGACATGCCGAGCACTCCGTTGAGCGGCAGCAGGATGCCGATCGCCCCGCCCACCACCCACGACATCTGGAGCAGCGTCTCGGAGCGCGCGAACGCGGACGTACGGACCTCTTCCGGCACATCGCGCTGGATCATCGAGTCCAGCGACTGCTTGCCGAGCGCCTGCGAGATGCCCGCCGTCGCGGCCACGACGGTGAGCGCCACGGGGCTGTAGAGGACGGCCGCGACGACGGCCGCGGTCAGCGCCGCCGTCAGCACCAGCGCGATCATCGACTCCGGGGCGCGCGAGCGCAGCAGCGCCCCGATGGCCGTGCCGAGCGCGTTCCCGCCGCCCGCCGCGACGGCGACGACGCCCAGCGAGACGGCCGGACTCAGCCCGCTCAGCGGATGCTCGCGCAGCATGAACGCCAGAAAGAAGGTGAGGAAGCCGGAGAGCATCCGCAGCGCGCTGTTGGCCTGCAAGCCGTGCAGTACGGACGAGCCGACCGTACGCAGCCCGAGCGGCCGCGGCCGCCGCGGCTGCTCCCGCCGGCCCCGCCCGGGCAGCGAGGGGGCTCGTGGGGGCCGGTGCTCGCGGGTGGTGAGGCGGGCCCGCGCCTCGCCCTTCGCCGAGTCGACCTTGTGGGGCAGCGAGAACGACAGGACCATGCCGATGATGAAGAGCACACAGGCCCCGTACAGCGGCCAGGCCGCCCCGATCTGATGCAGCCCCGCGCCCACCGGGGCCGCCGCCCCGGTGGCCAGCAGGCCGCCGAGCGTCACCCGGGAGTTCGCCTTGACCAGGGAGATCTTCGGCGGCATGAGGCGCGGCACGACCGCGGACCGCACGACGCCGTACGCCTTGGAGGCCACCAGCACGCCCAGCGCCGCCGGATACAGCTCCAGACTGCCGCTCACCACCGCGCCCGTCATGGTCAGCGCGAGCAGCGCGCGGGTCAGCATCGCGCTCGCCATGGCGGCCCGGCGGCCGTGCGGGAGGCGGTCCAGGAGCGGGCCGATCACGGGGGCGAGCAGGATGAAGGGGGCCATCGTGACGGCCAGGTACAGGGCCACCCGGCCGCGGGCCTGGTCGGTGGGGACGGAGAAGAAGACGGTGGAGGCCAGCGCGACGGTGATCAGCATGTCGCCGGCCGAGTGCACCGCGTGCAACTCGATCAGCTTGCCGAGGCCGGACTCGCCCGCGCCGTGGGCGTGCGTCGCCCGTCTGATGGAACGGCCGGCGCCGGTGAAGGGCGCGCGCAGGGCGTGACCGGCTGCCCGTCCCGCGCGGCGGAGCGGGCTGCCATGAGCGGACTGAATGGCTCCCACCACGCCATACTGCCCCAAGACACAGGGAAGATGGCGCGTTCCCGCTATCTGTTCGGTCAGGACGCCGGCATTCGCCGCCCGGTCACCGGGAGTGCGCCCGGGGTGCGCCCGGAATCCGCCGGGCGTCCCCCTCCGGCCGTCCGCCCGGCCCCTCGCGGGTGTCCTTTCCATATCGGGTCGGGCACGGGGAGATCTCCACCAGGTCACTCGGGCCGCGCCGGGCGGATACGGCCCGGCCCCGGAGCACGGTCGCCGGGCCCGGCCGCATACGGATGTGAGGCTCGCCGCAGCCCGGGTATCCCCGGCATGCTGGAGCGGGGTAGCGTGCGTAGCGCGCCACCGGCGGTCGTTCTTGGCCGCGCGCCGAGTCTCGATCCCGCAGAATGGGTCATACAAGGTGCGCCCCTGACCGATCGGGCGCGGACGTTGACGCGGTCCTGAGGTCCGCTCCGTCCGCCGACCCGGCCGTACGGCCGGCGCACTCGTGAGACGGCGTGGAAGAGAGAATCGATCCTGTGAGTGCTGCGATGCGAAGCCGGACCCCTGACCGCCAGTGCGCCGAGGCGGTCGAATTGGCCCGTGCGGCGGCCGAGGAGGCCGCGCTCCCCGGAATGGTCGGCGAGCACGTGGATGTCGCCGCCGAGGGAGACCGCGTCGTCACGCACTTCTTCGCGTGCCAGGAGCCCGGATACCGGGGGTGGCGCTGGGCGGTGACCGTCGCCCGCGCGTCGCGGTCGAAGACCGTCACCCTGGACGAGGCCGTCCTGCTGCCCGGCCCCGACGCGCTCCTCGCCCCCGAATGGGTGCCGTGGAGCGAGCGGCTGCGCCCCGGCGACATGGGCCCGGGCGACCTGCTGCCGACCGACGCCGACGACCTGCGGCTGGAGCCCGGGTTCTCCGGCGAGGACGCGCCGCCGCCGAGCTCCGTCCTCGCGGACGAGGCCACGGCGGGCCGGAGCCTGACCGACCTCGCGGATGCCGAGGACGCCGAACTCACCCCGGGCCCGCCCGCGGAAGCCCCCGCCGAGCCGGCGCCCGCCGCACCGGCGGCCAGGACGGAGCGCGGCAGCATCGCCGCCGTCGCCGAGGAGCTCGGCATGCGCCGGGCGCGGGTCCTGTCCCGGTACGGGCTGCACGCCGCCGCCGACCGCTGGGACGAGACGTACGGCGCCAAGACGCCGATGGCGCAGGCGGCCCCGGCCTCCTGCGAGAGCTGCGGCTTCCTCGTGCCGCTGGCGGGGTCGCTGCTACAGGCGTTCGGCGTGTGCGCCAACGAATTCGGGCCGGCGGACGGGCACGTCGTCTCCCTGGGCTTCGGCTGCGGAGGGCACTCGGAGGCGGCCGTCATGCCGAGGCCGTCGCGGCCGGCGGCTCCGGTGATCGACGAGACGCTGGTCGACCCGATGCCGCTGCGGCCGGACCGCACGAGCGGCTCGGTCGAGCCGGACGCTCCGGCGGAGGAGCTGGGCCACTCCTGATCGCGTAGCCGCGCGGCCGTGCGGCCGGCCGGCTTTATCGCGGCCGGTCGGCTTCATCGCACGGCCGCGGACGGCTGTGCGGCCGGTCGGCCGGTGTGGTTGGTCGGCCGGTGTGGTCGGTCCGCCCCAGGCCGTTCGCGGCCGACCGCGCGGTTCCCGCGCCCTTTACGGGGCAAGGTGATGATCCTGGGACGGCGGGGCCGACCGCGGCCCGTTCCCCGCGCCCCTCGCGGTCCGGGCTTCCACGGCCGCTCAGTCGGGGCCGTACGGGCGCGGTGCCGCCCCGGACTTTCCTGACCGCTCGACCGGCGCCGCCGCCCCGGTCCGTTTGCGGACGGGGGACGTGGAGAGCAGCCAAGGGCGGAAGCGCTGTACGTTTCGCGGCAGGTAGTGCGGCGGCAAATTGGTGCGGGGCTAGCAGGGGAGACGACACGTGAGCGGCGCGGCGATGGTACGAGGCGTGGACGAGGGCGCGGACCCGTTCGGGACCGGACGGCTGCGGCGCGGGGTGCTGGACGCCTGGGCGGCGTCGCCCGCGCGGTTCCGTGAGGACGCCAACGCCGAGGAGGACTTGTCCCTCGGCGGCTACCGCGACCGGCTCGTCGTCGAACTGGCGCAGAACGCCGCCGACGCCGCCGCCCGGGCTGGGGTGCCCGGCCGGCTGCGGCTGACGCTGCACCCCGGACAGGACGGCGCGCACGCCGTGCTGGCCGCCGCCAACACCGGCGCCCCGCTCGACGCCGACGGCGTGGAATCGCTGTCCACGCTGCGGGCCTCCGCGAAGCGGGACGCGGCCGAGGGCGGCGACGGCGGCGCCGTCGGGCGGTTCGGCGTCGGCTTCTCGGCCGTGCTCGCCGTCAGCGACGAGCCCGCCGTGGTGGGCCGCTCGGGCGGCGTCCGGTTCTCGCTCGCGGAGGCGCGGCTGATCGCGGCGGACGCCGCCGCGGCGGCCCCCGGGCTCGGCACGGAGATCCGCCGCCGCGACGGCCATGTGCCGCTGCTGCGGCTGCCCCTGCCGGCCGAGGGCTCCGCGCCCGAGGGGTACGACACCGTCGTCGTCCTGCCGCTGCGGGACGGCGCGGCCGAGGATCTGACGGCGCGTCTCCTGGCGGGCCTGGACGACGCGCTGCTGCTGGCGCTGCCGGGGCTGTCCGAGGTCGTCGTGGAGACGGCCGACGGCGTACGGACGGTGACGCGCCGTACGGACGGCCCGTACACCGTCATCGAGGACAGCGCCCGCATCGCACCCGCCCGTTGGCGCGTGGCGCGCACCGGCGGCGCGCTGGACGCGCCGCTGCTCGCCGACCGCCCGGTGGAGGAGCGGCTGCGCCCGAACTGGTCGGTGACGTGGGCGGTGCCGGTGGGCGCCGACGGCGCGCCCGTACGGCCGGACACCGCGCAGGTGCTCCACGCGCCGACGCCGACGGACGAGCCGCTGGGCCTGCCGGCCCTGCTCATCGCCTCGTTCCCGCTGGAGCCCACCCGCCGCCGCACCGCGCCCGGCGCGCTGACGGACTTTCTGGTGGCGCGGGCGGCCGAGGGGTACGCGGCCCTGCTGGGCGACTGGCAGCCGGTCGGCACCGGCACCATCGACCTGGTGCCCGGCCCCCTGGGCAAGGGCGAACTGGACGGTGAGCTGCGCCGCCTGCTGCTGGAGCGGCTGCCGCGGGTCCCGTTCCTGCCGAGCGCGGCCGCGGAACAGGACGACGACCCGGCGGCGGACCGCGCTCAGGACGCCGGACCCGACTGGGACGATCCCACCGCGCTCACCGGACCGGCCGAGGGCGCGCACGTACTGCGGGCCGTCGACGCCGAGATCGTGGAGGGCGCCGGGGCCGGGACCGTCGCCGTGCTGGCCGAGCTCTTCCCCAGCCTGCTGCCCGCCGGTCTGGAGCGGCGCGTGGAGCTGCGGGTACTCGGGGTGGAGCGGGTGCCGCTGGGGGAGATGGTCGACCGGCTGGCGGGCGTCGAGCGGGACCCCGCCTGGTGGCGGCGACTGTACGACTCGCTGGCCGGGGTCGACCCGGACCGGCTGTCGGGGCTGCCGGTGCCGCTCGCGGACGGCCGTACGACGATCGGCCCCCGGCAGGTGCTGCTGCCGGGCGCCGACGAGGGGGCGCGCCACGAGACGCTCGCCCGGCTCGGCCTGAAGGTCGCGCACCCCGACGCCGCGCACCCGCTGCTGGAGAAGCTGGGCGCGGTCCCCGCGTCCCCGCGCGCCGTGCTGAGGACGCCCCAGGTGCGGGCGGCGGTCGCGAACTCGCTGGACGCGGACGAGGACGCCTATGGGCTCCTCGAAGGCGACGCGCTGAGCGGCGAGGAGCTCGCGGAGACCGTGCTGGCGCTCGTACGCGACGCGCACCTGGCCCCCGGCGACGAGCCGTGGCTGGCGGCGCTGGCGCTGCCCGACGAGGACGGGGAGCCGGCCCCGGCCGGTGAACTCGTGCTGCCGGGCAGCCCGTTCGAGCAGGTCGTACGGGACGGCGAACTGGCCGCCTGCGACGCGGAGCTGGCCGAGCGGTGGGGGGAGCAGCCGCTCACCGCGGTGGGGGTGCTCGCCACCTTCGCCCTCGTACGGGCCACCGACGTCGTCCTGGACCCCGACGAACTGGAGCCCCGCGACGGCGACTTCGCGGAGCCGGACGACGCCGGGCTGCTGGACGCCGTCGACGTGTGGTGCGAGGACGTGCTGGACGGGCTGCCGCAGACGGCGGTGCCCCCGGTGGCCACCGAGATCGTGGCCGTACGGGACCTGGACCTGGTCGACGACGACGCGTGGCCGCTGGCGCTGCGGATGCTCGCCCGGCCGCCGCTGCGGGACGCGCTGACCGCGCCCGTACGGGTCCTGCTGCCGGACGGCACCACGGAGTCGGTGCGGCCGTACGCGGCGTGGTGGCTGCGCGGCCACCCCGTGCTGGACGGACGGCGCCCGGCCGGCCTGCGGGCCGCGGGCGGCGACCCGCTGCTGGCGGGGCTGTACGAGGCCGCCGACGCCGACGCCCTCCTTGGTGAGAGTCGCGACGAACAGGTGCTGCGGGCCCTGGGCGTACGGACCTCCCTGGCCTCCCTCCTGGACGAGCCCGGCGGCGCGGCCGAACTGCTGGCGCGGCTGGCGGACAGCCGGCTGCGGGTGGGCGAGGCCCAGCTGCACGGCATCTACGGCGCGCTGGCCGCCCTCGACCCCGAGCAGGTCACGCTCCCCGACGAGCTGCGGGCCGTCGTCGACGGCGAGGTGCGGGTCGTGGACGCGGCCGAGGCGCTGATCGCCGACGCCCCGGACCTGCTGCCCCTGACGGAGGGCCGGGCGCTGCTGCCCGTACGGCCCGCGCTGGCGGCGGACCTCGCGGAGCTGCTGCAAGTGCGGCGGCTGAGCGAGGAGTTCACCGCCCCCGTGCCCGGTGGCGGCGAGCGGCGCGGGGTGCCGGCAGGGGTGCGGGTGCTGCTGCCGGGCGCGCCGGACTCGTACATCGAGCACGAGGAGCTGATGGTCGAGGGCGTCGAACTGGACTGGCGCCACGGTCCGGACGAGGTGCTGCACGCCTCGACGCTGGAGGGCGTCGCGGCGGGCCTGGCGTGGGCGGCGGGTCAGTGGAGCCGGCGCTTCGAGGCGGCGGCGCTGCTGGAGGACCCGTCCCGGACGGAGGAGCTGGCCGAGGCCCGCTGGTTCGACTAGAGGCCCTGCGCGGGGGCGGGGCGGGGGCCTGATCCCCGTCCCGGATCCCCGCCCCGGATCCCCGCCCTGGCTGCGGGCGCGCCTGGTTCGCTGCGGTTTCGGCTCCGGGACTGCCTGGTCGGCTTCGGGCCCGCGCCTTTCTGCTCAGCTCGGGCTTCGGCTGCGGGCCTGCCCGGTTAGTGCCGGATTCGGCCCTGGGCTTGCCCGGTCCGTACCGGCTTCGCCCTCGCGTTTGCCCGGCTCGCTCTCCGCTTCGGCTGCGGGCCTGCCCGGTCCGTACCGGCTTGGGCTCCGCCCGCCTCGGCCCGCGCTTCGCCCCCGCGCCCGCCCGGGCCCCCGCGGTCGGACCCGTACCCCGCTCGTACTCCCCGCTCGTACCCCGCCGTTGCGTCGACCGGCGCACCCGTGTACGTCTGTACGGGCAGTGAACAGCCCTGTGGGCGTGTGGTGTTCCCTGTTCACCACACGCCCCAGGTGTTCGGCCCCGCGCCCCTTCAAGGCGATCCAGCGCCGTGGGTCTCGGGCCGCGGTGACCACCCCCGTAAGCCACTGTGGGCCGGCTCCGGCGGCCGGATCACCTGGCTCACGACCCTAGGGCGCCGCGGGCACGGCGACGAGGTTCACCTTGCACTGCGGGGCGTGCCACAGGTTTCAGAAGCCACATTCACCAACATCGGGAGGTCGGGTGCAGACGCGGGAGAGTTCGGACACCGGCGGCGCCATAGCGGCGCGCTGGAGCTTGGAACGGGCCGAGGACGTGCTGCGGATGCAGCGGCTGGCGCGCTCCGGCGGAACCCGGGCGCTGCTGCGGTGGCTCGCCGCGCGGGCCGGCGGCTGGGCGGGGCTGCTCGACGCCTCCGGCACCGTGCTGTGCGCCGCCATGCACCACCGCCCCGCGATAAGACCCGGCGACGGCATCGGACGCGGCGCGTCCGGGGGGCAGGCCACCGCCCTGGCGGCCGGAGCGGCGCGGAAGCTGATGGACCGCGGGCTGCGTTCCGTGACCCTGGACGGGGACGCGGAGACGGCCGTGCTCTTAGCGCTCGGCGGGTCGCGGCACCAGCGGGGCCTGGCGCTCGGCGTCGTGGTGGCCGGTCCGCTGCCCGACCGGCTCTCCGTGCTGCTCGCCGATGTCACCCTGCCGCTGGCCCTGTGCTGGGAGGCGGAGAGCGCCGAGCGCAAGCGGCGGCGGGTGGATCTCGCGGAGGCCCGCAGCCGCGAGGCGGTGCTGCACCTGCTGATGATCGGGCAGCTCACCACCGCCCACCAGATCGCGGGCGCGCTGCGGCCGAACCTGCCCGACCTGATGCGGGTGTACGTGGCCGAGTGCCCGCCGGGGCGGCGCGACGACGTGGTGCGGATGTGCGCGGACGCCTCCGAGGGGCGCGCCTGGGTGGTGCGGTGCCCCGTCTACTCCGGCCATGTGATCGCCCTGACGCCCCCGCCGCCCGGTGCCGCCGGGCCGCTCGACCGGGCGCTGACCTCCATGGCGGGCGACTGCGCCGTCGGGGTCAGCGACGATGTGCCGTTGCGGGAGACGGCCGTCGGCTACGCGCAGGCGTTCCACGCCCTCGCCATCGCCCGCGGCCACACCGACCGGTACGCGAGCTTCGGGGCCGCCCCCGAGCTGGCCCTCGTGGCGGGCGGCGTGGCGACGCCCTGGGCCCGGGAGCTGCTGGCCCCGCTGACCTCGCACGCCCCCAAGCGGCCCCAGGACCCGAGCGGCCAGGAGCTGATCGCGACGGCCTCCTCCTGGCTCGCGTTCTTCTCCCGGGCCACCGCCCATCTCAAGATTCACCGCAACACCCTCGCCGCCCGGCTGCGGCTGATCGGGCAGCTGCTCGGCATGGACCTCGACCGGCTCGCCGACCAGTCCGCGCTCGCGCTGGCCCTGCGCGTGCACGCCGCGCCCGTACCGCTGCCGGACCACCGGCCGGGCGGCCCGGACACCGCGCCCGCCCGCACCCTCGACGAGCTGCTGGCACGGCCCGCCGTCCAGCGCTGGGCCCGTATCCAGCTGCGCCCGCTGACCTCCGAGGGCTGCCCCGCCGACCCGTCGGCCACGCTCCGCACCTGGCTGGAGCACGACGCCCAACTGAGCCGGACCGCCGCCGAACTGGGTATCTCCGTCCCCGGCGCGCGCAAGCGGCTGACCCGCCTGGAGGCGCTGCTGGAGCGCTCCCTGCTGCACGCCCCGAGCGCGCGCCACGACCTCTGGCTGGCCTTCCGGGCCGTGGGCCTGACGGACGCCCGGACCTGAGACCGTTCGCTTTTATGGGGCGGGGGCGGGGGCGGTCCGCGCCTCGGCGAGAAGCCGCTCGTACGTGTGGTGGCGGCGGGTCGCGGTGCGGTGGTGCAGCAGGTCCGCCGCGCGGACGTGCTCGCTGGTGTCGGCCAGGGCGCGGGCCAGGGTGTCCTGGATGATCTCCCGTTCCACCCGCACCCCGCCGATCCGCTCCGCCTCTTCGCCGAGCGCCGTGAGCAGCCCGACCGCCGCCCGGGGGCGGCCCGCGGTCAGGTGCGCGAGGGCTTCGACGACCGGGGAGAGGGCTTCGCGGTAGTCGGCGCGCGGATCGCCGGCCGCCCGCCGGGCCAGGGCGCGCAGATCGTCGGTGGCGGCCTCCACGGCCAGCGCGAGGGCGAGGTTGAAGGTGTGGAAGATCTCCGCCATGCCGCCGGGCGCGGCCAGCAGCTCCCGTACGCGCGTCAGATCGGTGCGACCCGCGGGGGACTGCCCGACGAGCAGCAGCCAGACCGCGCCACGGAATACCCGGGCCGCACTCCGGCCAACGACGAAGACCCCCGCCGGTCACCCTTCGGAGTGATTGGCCACGTTCCGTAATGGCGTTGCTCTAGACCGGGAACCGACGCCCCACCCACCGCCAGGTGACCTCCAGCACCGCGGAGCCGGCCGCCGCGATGCCGACGGCGGCCCACGGCATGGTCGTGCCGACGAGCTTGAGGGCGAAGAACGTCTGGAGCCACGGCGTGACGAGCACGATCAGGAACCCCGCCGCCATCGCCAGGACCAGCCCGACGCGCCACCAGGTGTAGGGGCGGGCGATGATCGCGAGGACCCACATGGAGACGATGAAGAGCGTCAGCGTCGCGACGCTCGTCTCGGCGTCGAGGGCGCCCGGCCCGGTGTAGTAGTGCCGTGCCAGGAGGTAGGCGGCGAAGGTGGCGACGCCCGCGATGGCGCCGGCGGGCACGGAGTAGCGCATCACCCGGCGGACGAAGTGCGGCTGGGCGCGTTCCTTGTTGGGGGCCAGCGCCAGGAAGAAGGCGGGCACGCCGATGGTCAGCGTGGACAGCAGCGTCAGGTGGCGGGGGAGGAAGGGGTAGGGGACCTGGGAGCAGACGACCAGGACCGCCAGCAGCACGGAGTAGACCGTCTTGGTCAGGAAGAGGGTGGCGACGCGCGTGATGTTGCCGATGACGCGGCGGCCCTCCGCCACCACGGACGGCAGCGTCGAGAAGCTGTTGTTCAGCAGCACGATCTGGGCGACGGCCCGCGTCGCCTCGGAGCCGGAGCCCATCGAGACGCCGATGTCGGCGTCCTTGAGCGCCAGCACGTCGTTGACGCCGTCGCCCGTCATCGCGACGATGTGGCCGCGCGACTGGAGGGCGGCCACCATGTCCCGCTTCTGCTGGGGGCTCACGCGCCCGAAGACCGCGCCGTCCTCCAGCACGGCCGCCATCTCGTCCCGGTCGGCGGGCAGCCGCCGGGCGTCGACGGGGTTCTCCGCGCCGCTCATGCCGAGCTTGCCGGCGACGGCGCCGACCGAGACGGCGTTGTCGCCGGAGATGACCTTCGCCGCGACGTTCTGCTCGGCGAAGTAGCTCAGGGTCTCGGCGGCGTCCGGGCGGAGCCGCTGCTCCAGAATGACCAGCGCGGTGGGCCGTACGCCGTCCGCGACCCGGGGGTCGTCCAGCCCCCGTTCCGTACGGGCCAGGAGCAGCACCCGCAGCCCCTGCGCGTTGAGGTCGTCGATCTCGGCCAGGGACGCGTCGCCGTCCGGCAGCAGGACGTCGGGGGCGCCCAGCAGCCAGGTGCTGGACTCGCCGTCCGGGCCGCTCAGCGCGGCGCCGCTGTACTTGCGGGCGGAGGAGAAGGGCAGCGCCTCGGTGGAGCGCCAGCCGTCGGCTGCGGGGTAGGCGTCGATGATGGCCTGGAGGGAGGCGTTGGGCCGGGGGTCGGACTGGCCGAGGGCGCCGAGCACCTGGTGTACGTACGGCTCCTTCGCTCCGTCGAGGGGGCGCAGCTCCGTGACGTCCATGCCGCCCTCGGTGAGGGTGCCGGTCTTGTCGAGGCAGACGACGTCGACGCGGGCCAGCCCCTCGATGGCGGGCAGCTCCTGCACCAGGCACTGCTTGCGGCCGAGCCGGATGACGCCGATGGCGAAGGCGACGGAGGTCAGCAGCACCAGGCCCTCGGGGACCATCGGGACGATGCCGCCGATCACCCGGCGGACGGCCTCGCGCCAGTCGTGGTTCTGCACCACGAGCTGGCTGACGATCAGGCCGATCGCGGTCGGGACCATCATCCAGGTCACGTACTTGAGGATCTGGCTGATGCCGGTGCGCAGCTCGGAGTGGACGAGCGTGAAGCGGGAGGCTTCCTCGGCGAGCTGCGCGGCGTACGCCTCGCGGCCGACCTTGGTGGCGGCGAACGCGCCGCCGCCCGCGACGACGAAGGAGCCGGACATCACCTTGTCGCCGGGCTTCTTGAGCACCGGGTCGGCCTCGCCGGTCAGCAGCGACTCGTCGATCTCCAGCCCGTCGGCCTCCAGGATCTCGCCGTCGACGACGCACTTGTCGCCGGGGCCGAGCTCGATGGTGTCGCCGAGGACGATCTCGCCGGTGGGGATGGCGGCGGCCGTGCCGTCCCGCCGGACGGTGGGCTTGGCCTCGCCGATGACGGCGAGGCTGTCGAGGGTCTTCTTGGCGCGCAGTTCCTGGATGATGCCGATCGCCGTGTTGGCGACGATCACGAAGCCGAAGAGGCCGTCCTGGATGGGGCCGACGACCAGGATGATCAGGAAGAGGACGCCGATGATGGCGTTGAAGCGTGTGAAGACGTTGGCGCGGACGATCTCCGAGGTGGACCGGGAGGAGCGGACCGGTACGTCGTTGACCTCGCCGCGGGAGACCCGCTCCGCCACCTGTGCGGTGGTCAGCCCGGGGTGCGCGGACGGCGGTACGGGCTCTTCGACTGCGGTCTGCGCCGGATCGGTCATGCCAACGACGGTACGGGGCTCACGTCAGGTTCACCCCTTGGATATACGCGCTGGGCGGCGTGGCAGACGTCTCATCAACCGTCCAGCGACGGAAGGCATCCACCGACAATTCCAGCCGCTCCGGCACGCGAGGCCCCCAGGCCCGGGCAATACAGCCGGTCCGGCGGTTCGAGGACACCTGGGCCCAGCCCATTCAGCCGGTCCGGCGTTTGAGGACGCTTGTGCCCGCGCACTCAGGTGGTCCTGAGCCTGGGCAATCCAGCTGGTCCGGCGTTTCGAGGACATCTGGGCTCAGCCCGTTCAGCCGGTCCGGCGTTTGAGGACGTTTGTGCCCGCACACTCAGGCGGCCCTGCGCCCAGGCAAATCCAGCCCGTCCGGCGCTTGAGGACAAAGGCTCCGGGGCGCAGCCCCGAACCTCAGGCGCCCTGCGGCGGCTCCGCCGCCTTGGCGAGGTGCCGTCGGATGGCGGCGTCGCGCTTGCGCACGTACCAAATCCCCAGCAACCCCAGCGCCGCCGCGGCCAGGCACGTCCACACCCACCACAGGTGTCCGTTGTCGTGGAACCACCCGTAGAAGGGGAGCTGGGCCAGGAAGAGGATGAACCACGCGATGGTGCCGCCGGTGATGGTGGCGACGACATTGCCCTCGTAGGGCTCAGGCGCCTCGTGCCGTGGGGTCCACTTCGTCATGGGCTCCAGCCTAGACGGTGGTGTCGGGGTGGCCCTCCGGGGTGGGGACGCGACCGGAACCGGGGGTTCATAGGGGTCTACGCGCGGAGATAGCAATTGACGGCTTGTTTATTCATACTGAAACTGCTCGTTTCTGACTGGTTTCTTTCGTTTGATCATCCAAAGATCGCCCCAAGAGGGTCTGTTCGGCTCCGGAGTGCTCTCCGCTACCGGTTCCCGCAGCCCCGCTCGGCCCCCCTCGCCTCCCCGTAGGCCCATACGACTGAGGTCCCGCATGTCCCCCTCGGCCACTGCTCCGGTCGACGCCAGGCCGCCGCTCCCGACGCCGCCCAAGAACCCGTTCGACGCGTTCTTCAAGATCTCCCAGCGCGGTTCGACCGTCTCCCGTGAGCTCCGCGGCGGGCTGGCCACCTTCTTCGCGATGGCCTACATCATCGTCCTGAACCCGATCATCCTGGGCGCGGGGGAAGACAAGTTCCACCACCAGCTGGACAACGCGCAGCTGGTCACCGCCACCGCCCTGATGGCGGGGCTGACCACCATCCTGATGGGCGCCATCGGCAATGTGCCGATCGCCTGCGCCGCGGGCCTGGGCATCAACGCCGTCGTCTCGCTCCAGCTCGCGCCCAAGATGAGCTGGCCGGACGCGATGGGCATGGTGGTGCTGGCCGGTCTGGTGCTGCTGGTGCTGGTCGCCTCGGGGCTGCGGCAGCGCGTGATGGACGCGATCCCGGGCGGGCTGCGCCGGGCCATCGCGATCGGCATCGGGCTGTTCATCTCGCTGGTCGGCCTGGTCGACTCCGGGTTCGTCTCGCGCAACCCGGACAAGGCGCACACCACCGTTCCGCTCGGGCTGGGCGCGGGGGGCCAGCTCCAGGGCTGGCCGGTGCTGGTGTTCGTGATCGGCCTGGCGCTGATGTTCGTGCTGACCGTGCGCAAGGTGCGCGGCGCGATCCTGATCGGCATCGTCGTGATGGCCGTCGTCGCGATCGTCATCAACTCGATCGCCACCATCCCGGACGCGAGCTGGGGCCTGTCGGTGCCGACCGTCCCGGACAACGTCGTCGGGGCGCCCGACTTCTCGCTCGTCGGCGACATCAGCCTGTTCGGCGGCTTCCACGAGGTCGGCATCCTCACCGGCTGCCTCTTCGTCTTCACCGTGCTGCTGTCCGGCTTCTTCGACGCGATGGGCACGATCATCGGCGTCGGCGAGGAGGCCGGGCTGACGGACGAGCGCGGCCAGCTGCCGGGCATGGGCCGGATCCTGATGGTGGACGGCGTCGCGGTCGCGGCCGGCGGGTTCGGCTCCGCGTCCGCCAACACCTGCTTCGTGGAGTCCACGGCGGGCGTCGGCGAGGGCGCCCGTACGGGCCTGGCGAACTTCGTGACCGGCGGGCTCTTCCTGCTGGCGCTGATCTTCACGCCGCTGGCGACCGTGGTGCCCTCGCAGGCCGCGACGCCCGCGCTGCTCGTCGTCGGCTTCCTGATCATGTCGGCCAACGTCCGGGAGATCGACTGGAGCGACTTCACCATCGCGATCCCGGCGTTCCTGACGATCATCTCGATGCCGTTCACCTACAGCATCACCAACGGCATCGGGCTCGGCGTGCTCGCCTTCATCCTGCTGCGGATCGCGGACCGGCGGGCGCGGGAGATCCCGTGGCTGCTGAGCGTGGTCGGGGCGTGCTTCCTCGTCTACTTCCTGCTCAACCCGATCGAGCAGCTGCTGGGCGTGAAGTAGTAGAGGAAGCCGCAGGTCAGGGCGGCGGGGCGGAGTAGAACGCCGCCGTCGCGTCGACGGAGCGCTGGAACCGCTCGTCGAAGTCGTCCCGAATGAGCGTCCGGACCACATAGTCCTGGACGCTCATTCCTCTTTTCTCGGCGTGCTGCCGGACCCGGTCCAGCAGCTCGCCGTCCATCCGTAGGCTGAGCACCCTTGATCCCATGGGTGCCAGGGTCCAGTGGGTGGCCGGTGCGGCGGTTGTTTTCCCACGTGTGCTCACCCGTACGGGTGAAGCGGCCGTGACATGCGAGGGCTTTGACCTTTCCTGGTTTTCTTTAGACGGAGTAATGAGTTAGGCTAAAGACCATGCCGGAACTGTCCAGCCCTCCGCCCCCGGCGGAGGAGATCTCAGACCCCCCGGACGACGCCGAAGCCGTGAGCGCACTGCGCTCCGCCGTCATGCGCCTGTCCCGCCGACTCAAGCACCAGCGAGTCGACGAATCGCTGAGCCCCACCGAGATGTCCGTGCTCGGCACGCTCGCCCGATGTGGCTCCGCCACCCCCGGCGAACTGGCCCGCAAGGAGCACGTACAGCCGCCGTCGATGACGCGCATCGTGGCGCTGCTGGAGGCCAAGGGGCTGGTCAGACTCGAACCGCACCCGGAGGACCGCCGCCAGAAGGTGGTCACCCAGACCGAGCAGGCCGAGGCCATGCTCAAGGAGAGCCGGCGCAAGCGCAACGCCTGGCTCGCCGAGCTGGTCGGGGAGCTGGACGAGGACGAGTGGGCGACGCTGCGCGCCGCCGCGCCCGTACTGGAGAAGCTCGCGCACCTGTAAGACCACTCTGCCCCTAGGAGGCGACCCCATTTTGAGTACGGGACCCGGAGCAGACTCCGCACCCGCACCGAACGCCGACGACGACATACCCGCCGACCCCAAGCCGCGAGGCGGGACCTTCAGCTCCCTGAGGGTGCGCAACTACCGCCTCTTCGCCACCGGACAGGTGGTCTCCAACACGGGCACCTGGATGCAGCGCGTCGCCCAGGACTGGCTCGTCCTCAGCCTGACCGGCTCCTCCACGGCCGTCGGCATCACCACGGCGCTGCAATTCCTGCCCATGCTGCTTTTCGGGCTGTACGGCGGCGTCCTCGCCGACCGCTACCCCAAGCGCAAGCTCCTGTTCATCACCCAGGCCGCGATGGGCCTCACCGGCCTCGCGCTGGCGGCCCTGACCCTGACCGGCCAGGTCCAGGTCTGGCACGTCTACGTGACCGCGTTCGTCCTCGGGCTCGTCACCGTCGTCGACAACCCCGCCCGCCAGGCGTTCGTCGTCGAGATGGTCGGCCAGGACGACCTGCGCAACGCGGTCAGCCTCAACTCCGCCAACTTCCAGTCCGCCCGGCTGATCGGCCCCGCCGTCGCGGGCGCGCTGATCACCGCCGTCGGCAGCGGCTGGGCGTTCCTGCTCAACGGGGTCTCGTTCGTGGCGCCGCTGGCCGGGCTGATGATGATGCGCACGAGCGAGCTGCACAAGGCGGAGCCGGTGCCGCGCGGCAAGGGCCAGTTGAAGGAGGGACTGCGGTACGTGGCCGGGCGGCCGGAGCTGATCTGGCCGATCGTGCTCGTCGGCTTCGTGGGGACCTTCGGCTTCAACTTCCCGGTCTGGCTCAGCGCGTTCGCCAATGACGTCTACCACTCCGACGCCGGCACGTACGCCCTGTTCAACATCCTCATGGCGGCCGGCTCCCTGGCCGGCGCGCTGCTGGCGGCCCGGCGCGGCACCTCGCGGCTGCGGCTGCTGGTCGGCGCGGCGGTGCTCTTCGGCGTGCTGGAGATGGCGGCGGCGCTGTCGCCCTCCTTCGGGGTCTTCGCCGCGCTGCTGGTGCTGATCGGAGCGGTCGGCCTCACGGTCAACGTGACCGCGAATTCGAGCGTGCAGCTGGCGACGGACCCCGCGATGCGGGGGCGCGTCATGAGCCTGTTCATGATGGTCTTCATGGGCGGCACGCCGCTGGGCGCACCGCTGGTCGGCTGGATCACGGACCAGTACGGCGCCCGGCTCGGCTTCCTCTTCGGCGGCCTGATCTCCCTGCTGGCCGCGGTCGGCGTCGGCCTCGCGCTGGCCCGGGTGGGCGGCCTCCGGCTGCGGATAGACCTGCGGCGCGGACACCGGCACGTGGCGTTCGTACCGCGCGAGCGGACGGCACGGCAGGAGGAGCTGGCGGCGATCGCCTGACGCCCGTTCCACCTGCCGATGGCCGGAGTCCCTCACGGAGGGGCTCCGGCCATCGGCGTCGCGGGCTGGGCGGGGCGGCGCTACGGGCCGTGCGTCCGCCGCGTCGTACGGGCCGTGCGTCCGCCGCGTCATGCGGGCCGTGCGCCCACCGCGTCGTACGGGCCGCACGCCCACCGCGTCATACGGGCCGTGCCTCCGCCGCGTCATACGCACTGCGCGCCCGGCCGCGTCATACGCGCCGCGTGAGCACCTGACCCGGCCAGCCGTCGGCGGTGAAGTCCTCCGCCGGGGTGAAGCCGTTGCGGCGGTAGTAGTCGACGAGGCGGCCCCCGCCGCCCGCGTAGCAGTCGACGCGCAGCAGGCCGACCGACTGCCTGCGGGTCTCCTCCACCGCGTGCGCGAGCAGCGCGCTGCCCACGCCGTGGCCCCGGAAGCGGCTGTCGATGACGAGGAGACGGACGTAGACCTCGGGTTCGCCGGCCGGGGCGACATACGGGGCCGGGTGCGGGGCGAGCGTCATCGAACCGGCCGCTTCGCCGTCGATCTCGGCGATCCAGGGGGTGCCGGACCGCACGGTATCCCCGATTTTCTCCGCGGCCGTCGGCCGGGAGGACCACGGCTCGGTGCCCCACTGGCCCGTACGCCCCTCGGCGACCAGCCATTCCACGGCGCTGTCCAGCATCGCGAGTATCGCGGGGATGTCGTCCGCCCCGCCCTTTCTGATCTTCATCTGCGCCAGACTAAGAGGCATGAGGCTGTTTGTCGCCGTACTCCCTCCGGCCGGGATCGTCGCGGAACTCGCCGCCGAGGTCCGCAAGCTGAAGGCCCTGCCGGGGGCCGACCGACTGCACTGGACCGAGGCCGCGGGCTGGCACTTCACGCTCGCCTTCCTCGGCGAGACCGCCGAGGTGGTCCTGCCGGAGCTGCGGGAGCGGCTGGGGCGGGCGGCGGCGCGGCACCGGCCGCCGGAGCTGCGGCTCTCGCGCGGCGGCCGGTTCGGGGAGCGGGCACTGTGGACCGGGGCCGCGGGCGAGACGGCCGCGCTCGGGCGGCTGGCCGAGTCCGTGGCGGCGGGCTGCCGCCGCGCCGCCGCCCTCCCGGCCGACGCCCGCGCCTTCCGCGCGCACCTCACCCTTGCCCGCAACC
The DNA here is from genome assembly GCF_056434425.1 of Streptomyces sp. NPDC044033. Taxonomy (NCBI): domain Bacteria; kingdom Bacillati; phylum Actinomycetota; class Actinomycetes; order Kitasatosporales; family Streptomycetaceae; genus Streptomyces; species Streptomyces sp. NPDC044033. The sequence continues at coordinate 268,489 of NZ_JBWKFF010000004.1, forward strand.
GCGCGGACGCCGACCTGCGCCCGTACGTCAGCGAGCTGGCCCGCTTCGAGGGCGCGCCGTGGACGGCGCGCGAACTCACCCTCGTCCGCAGCCACCTCCCCGCCTCCGGCATCAAGGGCGAGCGCCCCCGCTACGAGGCGCTGGCGGTGTGGCGGCTGGGCCGCTGACGGGGCGGGGCCGGCGGGCCCTCCGCGTCCGGCCGCCCGGGGCTCCGGTTAACCTCGGGGTGTGGACCCCAAGACCCGGAACCGGATCATGACCGGCGTACTCGCCGTGCTGCTCGTCGTCGTTGTCGTGATGGCGGCGGTCAAGTGACGCGCTGACCAGGCGGTACGGGGCGGACCGGCGCGGCCGGCCCGCCCCGCCGGGTCACCAGGCGAACGCCTCCGGCGACGGGCCGGGGCCCGGGAAGATCTCGTCGAGCGCGGACAGCAGCTCCGGCGACAGCTTCAGTTCGACGGCGCGCAGCGCGGACGCGAGCTGGTCGGTGGTGCGCGGGCCGACGATCGGGCCGGTCACGCCGGGCCGGGTCAGCAGCCAGGCCAGCGCCGCCTCGCCGGGCTCCAGGCCGTGCTTGGCCAGCAGGTCCTCGTACGCCTGGATCTGATCGCGCACGGCCTTGTCCTGGAGGGCTTCGGACGCCCGCCCGGAGGACGTACGGCCGGAGCCGCCCTCGCGCTCCTTGCGGAGCGCGCCGCCGAGCAGCCCGCCGTGCAGCGGGGACCAGGGGATGACGCCGAGCCCGTACGTCTGCGAGGCCGGGATGACCTCCATCTCGGCGCGGCGCTCGGCGAGGTTGTACAGGCACTGCTCGCTGACCAGCCCGTACGAGCCCCGGCGGCGGGCCGCCTCGTTGGCCTGCGCGATGTGCCAGCCCGCGTGGTTGCTGGAGCCCGCGTAGAGGATCTTGCCCTGCTGCACGAGGACGTCGACGGCCTGCCAGATCTCGTCCCACGGGGTATCCCGGTCCACGTGGTGGAACTGGTACAGGTCGATGTAGTCCGTGCCGAGCCGCTTGAGGCTGGCCTCGACCGAGCGGCGGATGTTGACGGCGGAGAGCTTGTCGTGGTTGGGGTAGGCGGGGCCGTCGTCGAGCGACATGTTCGCGTAGACCTTGGTGGCGAGGACGGTCTTGTCCCGCCGGTCGCCGCCCTTCGCGAACCAGCTGCCGACGATCTCCTCCGTACGGCCCTTGTTGGCGCCCCAGCCATAGGCGTTGGCCGTGTCGAAGAAGTTGACACCCGCGCCGAGAGCGGCGTCCATGATGGTGTGACTGTCCGCTTCGTCCGTCTGGGGGCCGAAGTTCATCGTCCCGAGGACGAGGCGGCTGACCTTGAGTCCGGTGCGTCCGAGCTGCGTGTACTCCATGGGCCATAGCCAACGCCTTGGAGCGCACTCGAATCAAGACAGCCGGGCCGTCGCGGGCGCGCGGCGGCCCGCCGGTTCCGTCAGTCAGCGGGGGACGGCGGCGCCGCTCGAAGCGCGGACCTCGGTGAGGGACGTGTACGGGCCGCCCGTGGATACCCGTGGATACCCGTGGACGCCCGTGGACGCCCGTGACGGTTACGTGCTCGGGGCCGCGCGTCTCGATGGCCGAGAGGGCGGTCGGCCGCGGGCTTCCCCCGTCGTGGCCGAGCTTCGGGTCCGGCGTGACCGGTCCCGGCTGATCAAGGCATGACAGGGCAGTCCCGGCTGCCCTGCCGTGCATCGCGGAGGTCTTCCTCGGGCACTTTGGAGCGGAAGCGGACCGAAACACCGCCACTTAGTGAACTTCCGGCCCGGTGTGCGCATCCAACCCGGTGAACGACGCACAGAACAGGCGGCTTTCGACCGTGGCGCCTCTCCAGGAGAGCCGCGCGGGGGAAGCCCCGAAGACGCCCGATGGAGGAATTCATGAAGTCATGGCGCACCCGTATCGCTCTCGGTCTCGCCGTGGGCGCCGCGGTGGTCACCGTTCCGCTGACCGCCTCGTCCGCCTTCGCCGCCGGCCCCCCGGCCGGTGACGGCTGGCAGCCCGTCGGCGGCGAGTCGTACGACTCCTGGCAGGCATGCAACGACCAGATCCAGGAAGACCTGAAGCTGAGCCCGCAGTACCACGAAGCCACCTGCGTCAGCGACCCCCAGCCCGGCCTGCCCAACTTCTACTCGGAGTGGATGCGCTGAGCATGCCCGGCATGGGCCGCCGCGAACGGTTCCCTGAACCCGCTTGCCCGTAGGGGTAGTTCGGGGACGCCGGGGACGTGAACGCGGCCCGCGCAGGGCCCTCGCGCGGCTGTCGCCGGTCCGGTCGCACTCGGCGGCCAGGGCGTGCGGCGGGCCGGGTGCGGCAGGGCGGATGATCGACGATTCTCCCGTGCTCGTGAGGTGAGGAGTGGAACTCCTCCTTCACGGCACGGGAGTTTCGTGCGCTGCGGGCCTCCGCACTCCCCGAAGCCCCTCGCCCCCAGCGGCCCCGTCGCCCGTTCAGCGGCAATGCTGAAAGGGCTCACCGGTTCCGGCTGTCCCCCTGCCTCGCAGGGGGACGGTGAGCGACGAATCCGCCGGGGATCTCGTTGCCCTGTGCGTCCCAGGACTGCGCCGAGCCGTAGCCGGACGCGTCCGGCCTGCCCTCCAGAGACTTCATCCGGACACCCATTCCGGACGGTGCGTACCACGTCCGGTTCGAGCCGTTGCTGTGCATCTCATTGGCCATGTCCGCGGCCGCGGTCGCCATCGGATGGCCGGAGGTGCAGGACATGAGCAGCCCGTCCTGGCCCGGGGTGTTGCGGGCGGCCTCCCGGTATCCCGGGTGATTGCGCAGAATGCGGCTGAACGTGGCCCCGTCGACCTTTACCGCCTTGACGGTCCCCGGGGCCACTTCCACCGGCACGCTGAAGAACTCGTTGGACGCGTGGGCGTGGACGTACAGGGGGCGGTCGCTCCACGGTGCGGGCACCGGGGCCCCGAAATGGAACGTGGGTGCACGGATATCGCCTTGGAGGTTCACGTTGTAGACCTCCACGTCCGAGGTCCGGTGGGGCTGCTTCGCCCATGCCGTGACCTGTTCGATGTCCCCCGGCATGGTCGGGAAGGAAATTCCGACCAGGGCGTTCGCATGGTCCCGCAACGCCTTCGCGCGCACATGTTTGAAGTCGAATTTGTAGTAATTGCCCGCGTGGTCCAGGCCGTCCAGCGGGCCGCCCTGCCCGAGCACGGCGGTGCGCCCGCTCTGCGGCATCCGCTGCACCGGCCGGGTGGCGGCGGCGTGAGCCGACTCCGGACCGCTTCCGCGGCGGTCGGCGTCCGGCCGGTTGCGCGCCGACGGCCCAGCGGCCCCGGTACGGTTCGCCCCGCCGTCACGCAGCATCTGGACCATCGCGGCGTTGCCCATGGTCCCCTGCACTCCGCGGGTCGCCTCGACCACCGCCCCGGACGCACGGCCGCGCCCCGGCCGGCTCGCGGCACTGTGCGCGGCGACCGTGTCCATGTGCGCTGCCGGTCCGGCATCCGCCTCCCGTGAACGCGCCGGTGGCTGCCTCGGCGCAGGGGTCTCCGGCTTCTCTCTCGTACGCAATCTGCTGCTCCTTCGGACGTTCAGCTCGCTCGGTGCCCCTGTGGCACTCTAAGGAGTCCTTGCAGAATGATCTTGGTGTGGCATGGTGGGTGGGAAGGCGAGCGCGTTCCTCGGGGGTCAGGATGACCCGGCCGAAGCCGTGGGAGGCCGGTGACGAGCTGTGGGCGCTCATCGAGCCGTTGCTGCCCCGGCGCCCACGCGGGTACCGGTATCCGGGCCGCGAGCGCATCGACGACCGCAGAACGCGGGGCGTCCTCTTCGTTCGAGCTCCTCGTTCGAGAGTCTCGTCCTCATACCGTCAGGCGGTCGCGGCGGAGGCACCGAATCCCGCCGCGGGCTGGTGCAGCGTCTCGTTCCTGCACACATGCACCGGTGCGAGAAGGGCCTGGTGGAAGGAGCCCAGCTTGCGCCATCGCGTGCCGCGTTCACACCGTCGGGCATAGATCAGCCAAGAGACATGCTCGACCAGCCCATGAGGGGCGTCGAGCGTGGCTCGATACGGGACCAAGCGAGGCTCCTCGGACGAAGCGTGGTGCGTGACGAACACCACCGCGACGACCAGGATCTCGTCTCGTCACCTCACCCCCCTGACCTGCATCATCACCCCCGCAGGACAGGATGGAAACGGTTCAGTGACTTTCAGCCGGATCGTCCTCATCGCTGATCAGTCGACCGATCTCGGTCATCTTCGTGAGGCGACCGTCGCCGCCGAGGCGACCGATGAGATGTGACTCGCCTCGTGCGACAGTGCCGTCTTTCAGGTCCATCCGCACCAGGACCCGGGCCGCGGCAGTGCTGGGCGACTGACCGCTGTCCCACACAGTGTCAACCACTGTGAGCAAGCCGTCATTCATGCCCGAACGCAACTCCATCACGTGCTGGAGGTATTCGGTAACGGATGATTCCTTACCGTTGAGCCTAAATGTGGCGTCCGGATCGACGAGAGCATGCACCTCCCGGATAAGCGTTTCGTCGTAGGCCTCAAATGTCAGTGCGCCGAGCCGAGCGAGGGGGTGGGTGTATTCCGAGCTCAAGCCATAAATCCTTCCAAGGCAGTGGCCAGGTGCGCCACTTATGAATTTCACCGTGTCTGCCGACAGGCAGGCCGCAGCCTGGAACCATAATAAATGCGACCGGCGCGACCACGCCCACGTTTCGCCGAACCTTTACCCACCCTCCACGCCTCGACGGAGACCCTGACTTTGTCTCCGCGCGCAACTGGTCGCCTGTTGGCCAACGAGCGAGGCTACGCGTCGGTCGCCTGCCCGTGCCTGATGGATCGCGACCGTATTAAAGGGCCTATGAACGCGGTTCGCCTCGGCTGAACGCCCCGTGGAGAGCGGCCATTTCGCGACGCGAGGCCGACGCGCTCCTGTGCTTGAGGCCGGCTACGGCATCGTCAAGTACATCGCACCACCGCCCATCCGCCGGTACGCCGACGTGGCCGACGCCCATGTCGACGCGGCGGCGAAAGGGGTCGGCCGACGCTTCGGACACGGCCGGCGACCTATGGGGCAGCATTCTCTGCCCGAGCCGCTGCCCGGCAGGTTCTGGCGCCGTCGCACCGCGCGTGTATGAATGGAACGAGGTGTAACCTCACCCACACTCATGGAGGCGAACCATATGCGGTCGCAGTCGGAACAGGCCGGCGCGGGAACTCGGAGCGCGGGTCGGCGGAGCCGAAACCAGGACGCGCCCGTTCTCAATCCGCTGACTGCGGCTGAAATCACGTCGATCCAGCGACTGGCGAATTCCAGGACCGTCGCCCGCGCTTCCGACCAGGAACAGCACGTCCACGGCGCCGGCTGCGGTCACGGCGGGGGCGAGAGCGGCGATACCGCCGCCGCGCAGAGCGAGCTTCTGAATTCGGCCATGTCCTCGCCGAGTCGCCCCTTGGGCGGGACCCTGCGCTCCGAGGCGGATTCCTTTTATCAGAACGACTTCTCCCCTGCCCGTATCCACGACAACCAGATCGCGCAGCGCGCGACCGAGGCGCTGGGCGCGCAGGCCATGACCGTGGGGTCCCATGTCTTCCTGGGGCGAGGGGCGGCCGGCAACAAGGAAGTCATGGGTCATGAACTCGGACACGTCGACAAGAACTTGCGCGGCGTCCGGGAGACAGGGAACGACAACGGCGCCGGTGTGAGCGTGACCGACCCCCGGCAGGGCTCGGAGCGGACGGCGGAGGTCGACGGAGCCGCGTTCGCCGCGGGCATCGAAAGGGCCCCGTCCGCCGGCGCCCATTCCGTTGAAGCGGCGCCGGAAGAGTCCGTACAGCGTTCGGTCGACGAGGCCGCGATGAGCCGGATGCGGTCCTTGCAGGGTGTGGCCGGCAACAGGGCCGTCACACGGCTCCTCAGCTAAGGGCCGGAGTTTCAGAGCCGGAGCCATTTCAGGGCGGGAGCCAGGGGCCGGAGTCGGGGCCGGCGTCAGAGGCCGGATTCAGGCGCCGTCTCTCTGGGGGCGGGGCAGGGGCCTTGCCCCCTTGCTGCCTTGCCCCCCTGCCCCCCTTTGCCCCCAGAGGATGGACACCTCTTACGGACGTAGCGGGGTCACCCGCGCCGCTGATCCGCATCCGGGCCCGGGTGCGCGCTGCTGCGGGCGTCGAGGCCGCGGCGGAGGCGGTCGGAGCCGGGGTCCGGGGTCGGGTCCGCGGTCGGGTCCGCGTCCGAACTCGGGTAGCCGCGGGGCATCGTCGGCCTCGGCGTGCCGACGCTCGGCCGGCGGCCGTCGCTCGGCGGCGGCGAGGGCGTGGGGGAGGCGGCCGGGCCGTACGCGGGCGGCACCTGGGGTGGCCGGAGCGGGCTGCCGGGCAGCAGCAGGTACAGGGACACGGAGGCCGCGACCGCGCCGACGGCGGCGAGTACGGTCCGGCGCACCCGGCGCGTGCCCCAGGCCCGGCCGGCCGGCGGGGGCGCGGGCGCGAGGTCGTGAGGGGTGATCAGTTCGGCGCGGGCTTCGAGGGCCGCGCGCAGCCGCGCTTCGGTCTCGGCGTGGCGGTCGGCCGCCGCGCCGGGGTGGCGTGGGCTCAACGGTCCGCCTCCAGCAGTCTCTTCTCCAGGGCGTCCAGCGCGCGGCTCGCGGTGGACTTCACGGTGCCGCGGGACAGCCCGAGGGCCTCCGCGATCTGCGCCTCGGTCAGCTCCGACCAGTAGCGCAGCACCAGCACCTCCCGCTGACGTTCCGTCAGCTTGGCCAGTGCGTCGAGCACTTCCCCGTGCTCCTCGGCGAGCAGCAGCCGCTCGTCCACGGGCGGTCCGTACCCCTCGTGCGGCGGCGTGTACGCGCGCGCCGTGCGACGGCGGCGGAGCACCGAGCGGGCGGCGTTGACCACCGCCGTGTGCAGATACGCCGCCGCGTCCTGGAGGTCGTCCAGCGACGCGCCGTGCCTGCGGCACACCGCGGTGAACGCGTCCTGCACGACGTCCTCCGCGGTGTGCCGGTCATCGACCAGGAACACCGCCAGGCGCACCATCTCCAGCCGCCGCGCGTGGTAGAGGTCGGCCAGGGTGGGCCGGTGCGAATCCCGTGGGCCCTCCTCCCCGGGCGGCCGGCGCACCGCCCGCAGCCGGCGGCCGTAGAGGGGCGTCTCGGCGGCAGACCGCGGGGTGGGCTTCCGCGCCGAGGACTTCGGGCCCGACTGCTCGACCGACTGGCCCGACTGCTTGACCGACCGCGCGGCAGCCGACCACGGGGCCGATCGCGCGGCGGCCGACCACGGGACCGGCCACGGGCGGAGCGGGGACGCGGGCCACGGCTCGGGCCACGGTTCGTCACGCCCCCCGGCCGTACGCGCGCGGCGCAGCAGCCGCCGGGCCCAGCGCAGCGGCCCACGGTCGCGTGGGACATGACGTGCCGGTGCCGCCGCCCCCGGCAGGAGCAGCGGCACCGGCGGAACGCATATGGGGTGCATAGACCTCGTTCACCTCGGTCGAAAGCGCCTTCACCCCCACCAGACGTGTGGCTCAGTCCCGGGTTGCGGCCGACCGGTGAGAGATTTCCGATGGGACGGGCGGCGGCGGCGCCGAACACGTCGTGTCGTGGGCCGGGAGATCGCCGTCGAACAGGTACTTCTCGACGAGGGAGTCCACGCACGGGTTGTGGTTCGTGTACTGGCCGTGGTCGCCGCCCTCCACCGTCACCAGACGCGAGCCGCGCAGTCCCCGGTGCGCGGCGAGCGCGCCCTCGTAGTGGGTGGCGGGGTCGCGCAGCGAGTTGAGCATGAGGGTCGGGGGCAGCCCCTCGCCGGTGACGTTCACCCGCGGGGCCGTGGTGGCGGGCCAGTACGCGCAGGTGGCGGCGTAGGCCAGTTCGCGGGGGCCGACCAGCGGATACGTCTTCGCCGCCGCGGCACCGCGCTCGACCCAGCGGGCCACATCGTGGTCCCACGGAGTGTCGTTGCAGGTCACGGAGAAGAACTCGGCGGCGAACTCCGGGCTCTGGTACGAGCCGAAGACCTTCCTCGTGAGCTCGCGCTCGTCCGGAGTCGCGGAGCCCCAGTGGTCCAGCGCGGCCAGGGCCCGCGCCAGCGGGTCGAAGCCCCCGGCGGCGTTGTACATCGCCTGCATCGTGCCGCTGTCCAGCTGGTTGGGGCCGATGAGCGACGCCCCGACGGCGAGCGGCCGGTCGTGCAGCGCCCGGCGGCGCGCCTCCCACTTCTCCTTCGCCTCGGCGGCCGTACGCCCGTAGTGGTAGACCGAGTCGTACTTGGCGAGCCAGGGCAGGAAATCGCGGTCGAACCGGCGCTGGAAGCTGCGCGGCTGCCCCGCCTCCCACTGGTCCATCCTGCCGGTGAAATCGATGTTGCTGTCCAGCACGGCGCGCGCCACGCGCCCCGGGAACTCCGTCGAGTAGTACGCGCCGACCATCGTGGCGTACGACGCCCCGTAGTACGAGATCTTCTCCACCCCGAGCAGCGAACGGAACAGGTCCATGTCCCGTGCCGTCTGCTCGGTCGTCAGATACGGCGTCAGCCCGCCCGAACGCTGCCGGCAGCTCTCCGCCAGCGCGCGCGACCGGTCCAGGACGCCCTGGACGGCGGCGGGCGAGCGGTCGCGGAAGTCGTGCGCGTAGAACTCCTCGAACTCGGCCGGGGTCTGGCAGTGCGCGCGGGTGCTCCGCCCCACGCCGCGCTGGTCGAAGCTGACCACGTCGTACGCGGCGGCCACCTTCGGCGAGTACTTCGCGATGTTGGCCGGTCTCTCCAGCCCCGTGCCGCCGGGGCCGCCGGCGGCCATCATCAGCACTCCGCGGTGGTCCGCCGCCGGGCCGCTCGCGCTGTGCCGGGACACCTCCACGCTGATGTCCGCTCCGGTGCCGGGGTGGTGCCAGTCGCGCGGGGCCGTCATGGTCGCGCACTCCAGCGCCGGCTGCCCGTCGCAGGCGTGCCAGCTCAGCCGCTGGTCCGCGTAGCGGGCCGGTACGGGGTCCGGGGCGGCGCCGCGCGGCTGGGCCTGGGCCGCCGGCGCCGGCAGGACGGCCGCGATGGCCGCCATGGCCACGACCGAGGCGGCGGGCAGGGCCCGCCGCCGCTTCTTCAACTTCCTCAACCTGAACATGGTCTCTCCCCCTGGGGTTGCGGTGACGGCTCCCATCCTCGGCGCGGGCACGGCCGCGGTCGATCATGCTGGTGCCACCTTTTCGCCTCGGCGGCGGTACGGCCCGCCCACGCCCCACGCCTGATGCAGGGCGTCGGCGAAGGCCCCCGCGACGAGGTGTTCGCCGCTCGGGTTCGGGTGCGTGCCGTCGTACGTGTCGCGGGCGAGGTCGTAGCCCGGCGGCGGGGAGGCCAGCAGCAGCGGCGAGGCGGGGGAGGAGAGATCGGCGACGGCCTTCGCCAGCAGTTCGTTGAAGCGCTCGCACTCCGCGGCGAACAGCGGATCGGTCAGCGCGCGCGTGTTGGGGATGACGGGCAGCAGCACGGCCCGCAGCCGCGGAGCGGCGTCGCGGGCCGCCGCGAGGAAACGGCGGACGTTGGCCGCCGTCCGCTCGGCGTCCGTATAGAAGCCGAGGTCGATCAGGCCGAGCGCCACCAGCAGTGTGTCGGCCCGCGCGGCCCGTACCGCGTCGCCGACGACCGGCGCCATGTGCAGCCAGCCTTCGCCCCACCCCGCGAGGTGCGCCCGCGCGGAGCGGGGGAAGGCGGGATCGGCGTAGTCCTGCGAGACGGCGGCGTCGGCCGCCGCGTCGTACAGCCCGTCGCGCGGCCCGACGATCTCGTACGGGGCGCCGTACGCGGCCTCCAGGTGCTGCCACATCCGGTACCGCCAGGTGAAGTCACCGGCGACGCCGATGGTCTGCGAGTCGCCGACGAACATGATGCGCACGGTGGTGTTTTCCTGGTCGGGGCTTGAGGCACGCGGAGGCGCGCCGCAGGCCCCTGGGCCGGGCCGTCACCCGCGCCCAGAAGTATCCCGGACCCGCCCGCCGCGCCGGTACGTGACCTTGCCCACCTCGCGGCGGCGCACCCACCGGTCCGGCCGGCGGCGGCTCACTCGTTGGGCAGCCGCAGCTCGTAGTGGATCGACCGCTCCCGCTTGACCTTGTGCATCAGTGGGACGAACACGCCGTGCAGGAACCGGTACTTGCGGGCGATGGCCTTGGCGGCGTGCTCGTTCTCCTCGCCGCCGTGGTCGAGGAGGCGCGCCCGCGCCGTGACGGCCGGGCCGGTCGGCGCGCCGCGGAATGTGGACGGGGCGACGGTGACCTCGGGATTGTTGCGCATCCGCTTGGCCTTCCACGCCGTACCGAACGTACGGACGTAGGCGCGCTCGCCGTCCACGGCGATGTTGACGGGGGTGCCGACGGGTGTGCCGTCGCGCTTGTAGGTGGTGAGCAGGACCGTGCGCTGCTTGGCGAAGGGCGCCAAACCGGGACCCACGGGAGTTGTCATGGTGCATGTCTACGCACTCGCGGCCCGTCCGGCTACCCGCTCATCAGGCCACTCGCCCGTACGGACGGCCATCCGCCTGTGCGTGCGGCCACCTGTCTGTGCTTACGGCTATCTGTCTGTGCGTAGGGGCCCCTCGCCCGTACGGTCCTGTCGGCCCGTGGCACGCGAACGGGCCCGTGGCACGCGAACGGGCCCCCGGCGCGCTGTCGGAGGCCCGTATCGGCAGGCCCGTATCGGCACTGCGTCCCGCAGGGCTACAGCTTGCTGATCACGTAGTCGACGCACGCGGTGAGCGCCTCGACGTCCGCCGGGTCGACGGCCGGGAACATCGCGACCCGCAGCTGGTTGCGGCCCAGCTTGCGGTACGGCTCGGTGTCCACGATGCCGTTGGCGCGCAGCGCCTTGGCGACGGCCGCGGCGTCGACGGACTCGGCGAAGTCGATGGTGCCGATGACCTGGGAGCGCTTGGCCGGGTCGGTGACGAACGGCGTCGCGTGGTCGGACCGCTCCGCCCAGCCGTACAGCCGCGAGGAGGAGTCGGCCGTCCGCTTCACGGCCCAGTCGAGGCCGCCCTGGCCGTTCAGCCAGTCCAGCTGGTCGGCGAGGAGGAAGAGGGTGGCCAGCGCCGGGGTGTTGTACGTCTGGTTCTTGAGGGAGTTGTCGATCGCCGTCGGCAGCGAGAAGAACTCCGGCACGTGCCGGCCGGACGCGTGCACGCGGGCCGCGCGCTCCAGGGCGGCGGGCGAGAACGCCGCCAGCCACAGGCCGCCGTCGGCGGCGAAGGACTTCTGCGGGGCGAAGTAGTAGACGTCCGTCTCGGTGATGTCCACGGGCAGGCCGCCCGCGCCGGACGTCGCGTCCACCAGGACGAGTGAGCCCGCGTCGGCGCCCGCGACCCGCTCGATGGGGGCGGCGACGCCGGTCGAGGTCTCGTTGTGCGTGAGGGCGTAGACGTCCACGCCCGCCTCGGCGGCCGGCTCCGGGTGGGTGCCGGGCTCCGAACCGATCACGGTCGGCTCGGCCAGCCAGGGCGCGAGCTTCGCGGCCTTCGCGAACTTCGACGAGAACTCGCCGAAGGTGAGGTGCTGCGACTTGTTCTCGATCAGCCCGTGGGTCGCGATGTCCCAGAAGGCGGTGGAGCCGCCGTTGCCCAGGACGACCTCGTACCCCTCGGGCAGGGAGAAGAGGTCGCGCACACCGTCACGCACCTTGCCGACCAGGTTCTTGACCGGGGCCTGGCGGTGCGACGTGCCCATCAGTGAGGTTCCGGTGGCAGCAAGGGCGCTGAGCGCCTCCGTACGTACCTTGGACGGGCCAGCGCCGAAACGACCGTCGGCGGGCTTGATGTCAGCGGGAATCTGGATCTCGGCCACGGGCGAAGCGTAATCCGTCCGGGCCCGGCGACGTATCCGCGGTCCACCTCCCGAGACGGTTGTGTGCGTGAGCGGCGGGGCCGGGCGCCGTGGCGTGATGACCCGCCGTGTGATGGCCGATGGGGCGTGGCCGTGGTGAGGGCGCTGATCATTGGGCAGGCTGAGTCTTATGGGTGCCAGGGGTTCGACGGGATCAACGGGAGCATCGGGATCAACGGGCTCGACAGGCTCGACGGGGCCGACGGGTTCGGCTGGGGCAGCGGGTTCGCGACGTGACCGGGATGCCGGAGCCGCCGACGCGGCCGGAGCTGCCGACACCGCCGGAGCTGTCGGAGCTGTTGGCGCTCTGCGACGGGAGCTGCGCGCCGCCGTGCGCGGTGAGGTCTCCTTCGACGCGGCGAGCCGCGCGCTGGCGACCATGGACGCCTCGAACTACCGGCGGGTGCCCGTCGGCGTCGTCGCCCCGCGCGACGCCGACGACGTGGCCGCGGCGCTGGCCGTGTGCCGGGCCCGCGGGGTGCCCGTCGTGCCGCGCGGCGGCGGCACCTCCATCGCCGGACAGGCCACCGGCGTCGGCGTCGTCCTCGACTTCACCCGGCACATGCGCGCGATCGTCGCGCTGGACCCCGAGGCGCGCACCGCCGTCGTCCAGCCGGGTGTGGTCCTGGACGACCTCCGGTCGGCGGCGGGCGCGCACGGGCTGACATTCGGCCCCGACCCCTCCACCCACAGCCGCTGCACGCTCGGCGGGATGATCGGCAACAACTCCTGCGGCTCCCACTCGGTGGCCTGGGGCACCACCGCCGACAACGTCCACGAACTGGACGTCCTCACCTACGGCGGCGAGCGGACGCGGCTCGGCCAGGGGCTCGACACGCTCCCGCCACGGCTCCGCGACGGGCTGCGGGCCCTGGTCGACGGGGACCTCGCCCGGCTGCGTACCGGCTTCCCCGAACTGCCGCGCCGCATCTCCGGCTACGCCCTCGACGAGCTGCTTCCGGAGAAGCGCGCCGACGTCGCACGCGCCTTCACCGGCTCCGAGGGCACCCTCGGAGTACTGACCGAGGCGACCGTACGGCTGGTCGAGGCGCCGCGGGCGCGGGCCCTCGCGGTCCTCGGGTACGCCGACGAGAGCGCGGCGGCGGAGGCCGCCGCCGGGCTGCTGCCGTACGGGCCGCTGACCGTCGAGGGGATGGCCGCCGACCTCGTACGGGACGCGGCGGGGCTGCCGGGCGGCGGGGCGTGGCTGTTCGTGGAGGCCGGCGGGGAGTCGGCGGGCGCGGCACGGGCCCACGCCGACGCGCTCGTACGGGCCGCCGACGGCTCCGTCGACCGCCTCGTCGTCACCGACCCCGCCGCGCAGCGCGCCCTGTGGCGCATCCGCGAGGACGCCAGCGGCACGGCGACGCGCATGCTCGACGGGAGCGAGGCGTGGCCCGGCTGGGAGGACTGCGCGGTGCCGCCCGCGAGGCTCGGCGCGTACCTGCGGGACTTCCGCGCGCTGCTCGGCGAGCACGGGCTGCGCGGCACGCCGTACGGGCACTTCGGCGACGGCTGCATCCATGTCCGTATCGACTTCGACCTGTTGAGCGCGGACGGCGTACGGCGGTTCCGGGGGTTCTCCGAGGCGCTGGCCGGGCTGGTCGTCGCGCACGGCGGCTCGCTCTCCGGCGAGCACGGCGACGGGCTGGCGCGGGCCGAGCTGCTGCCCAGGATGTACGGGCCCGAGATGGTCGGCCTCTTCGAGCGGTTCAAGGACCTGTGGGACCCGGACGGCGGCATGAACCCGCAGGTCCTGGCCCGGCCCGCCCGGCTGGACGAGAACCTGCGCTTCGAGGTGCTGCCGAAGCGGCCGGTGGACGTGGAGTTCGGCTACCCGCAGGACGGCGGGGACTTCTCGGCGGCGGTGCGGCGGTGCGTTGGTGTGGCCAAGTGCCGCAATTCCTCCAGTGGTTCGGATGTGATGTGCCCGTCCTTCCGCGCCACGGGCGAGGAGCGGCACTCGACGCGGGGCCGCGCCCGGCTGCTGCACGAGATGCTCGCGGGCGAGGTCGTCACCGATGGCTGGCGCTCGGAGGAGGTACGGGACGCCCTCGACCTGTGCCTGTCCTGCAAGGGGTGCCGCAGCGACTGCCCGGTGGGCGTGGACATGGCCACGTACAAGGCGGAGTTCCTGCACCACCACTACGCGAGGCGGCCGCGCCCGGCCGCGCACTACGCGATGGGCCGGCTGCCGCTGTGGCTATGGGGGACGGCCGCGCTGCGCTTGTCGCCGATGGCCACCGCGGCGGCGGGCGTCCGTCCGCTGGCGGCTTTGGCCAAGCGGGCGGGCGGCATCGCTCCGGAACGTACGATTCCGACGCTGGCGGCGGAGCCCTTCACCCGCTGGTGGCGCAGGCGCGCCCCGGCCCCCGCCGGCGGCCGCACGGTCGTCCTGTGGCCCGACACGTTCACCAACTACCTGACGCCGTCGGTGGGCCGGTCGGCCGTCGCGGTCCTGGAGGCGGCGGGGCTGCGGGTCGTTCTGCCGCCGCGCCCGGTCTGCTGCGGGCTCACTTGGGTGACGACCGGCCAGCTCGACGGCGCGCGCCGCGTCATGCGGCGCACCCTGCGGACGCTGGCCCCGGCCCTGACGGCGGGCGTCCCGGTGATCGGCCTGGAACCGAGCTGCACCGCGGCCCTCCGCACAGACCTCCCCGAACTCCTGGGCGCCGAGGACGCCCGCGCCACCCGCCTGGCCGCGTCCGTACGAACCTTCGCCGAGGCCCTGGAGGAGTACGCCCCCGACTGGACACCCCCACGCCTCGACCGCCCCGTGGTCGGCCAGACCCACTGCCACCAGCACGCGGTACTGGGCGACGCTCCGGACCGCCGCTTGCGGGAACGAGCGGGACTGACGGGCGAACTGAGCGGCGGCTGCTGCGGCCTGGCCGGGAACTTCGGCTTCGAACGCGGCCACTTCGACGTCTCGGCTGCTTGCGCGGAGGAGCAGCTGCTGCCGTCCGTGCGCCGGGCGCCGGAGGGGTCGGAGGTCCTGGCGGACGGCTTCTCGTGCCGGACGCAGCTGGGGCAGTTGGGGGGCGTGCGGGGGCGGCACTTGGCTGAGGTGTTGGCGGAGGGGTTGGGGGGTGGGGGGTAGGGGGAGCGGGGCGGGTGCTTCCACTCTGTCCGGTGTGTGGGCCGGCCGAAGGGGCCGGACCGTCGAAGGCCGGGGCCGACCGCGCACGGGGGTGGTCCGCGCGGACCCATGCGCTGCGGCGTAGGTTCTCGGTGGTCCCCGCGAGGGACGGCCCGCGTCGGTGCCGTAGGGCCTTGAGCAGCGCATCCCCGCCGTAGCCAGGCGTGGCCGTACTGGTTCATGCCCTCACGGTGGCCTAAAACTCAGGCTGTTACACGGGCACGATCAGCCGTGGCTTCCCTGCTTCGGCGGTGTACGTGAGGGTCTGCCACGTCCCCGACGACTCGTCGCTGTGGTGCGGGAAGCCGATCGTCATCTGTGCGTGGTCGACCATCCACCGGTTCCGCGCGTGGTAGGCGGGTGAACCGAGTTCCTGCGCGCCCAGCTCGATGACCTCCTTGACGCGCTCGCGGGCGCGGGCGATGGCCTGCCGCGCCTCGGCGGGCTGCTGGGCCACGGTGCCCGGCACGACGACGGTGATGGCCGCGGTGGTATTGCCGGCCAGCCACAGCAGGGCCAAGGAGTCGATGCCCTTCGCGCCGCCGATGAAGAAGCGGGCACCATCGGCGAAGGGACCGATGTAGTTCGCGAACAGGGCCGCGTACTCGTCGAGCGGCCGGTGCCCGGTGGACCGCGTCCCCGTGATCGCGACTGCCCGCATGATCAACTCCGTGTCATAGGTTGTCATACCGCCCCGGCCGCCACGCTGCCGCGCGGAGATCGGCATGTGAACGCCGAGCGACGCACCCAGCTTGCGGGACACCCCAAGAGGCACGGCCTGCTCATCGACGATTGCGCGGTGCGGCATCTACGCGTCCGAAGGCAGGGGCCGGCAGCGGCCCAGCCGCCCCGTAGCGTGCCGTCGTGTGATCGAGAGCATCGTCTTCGACGTCGGGGAAACACTGACCAACGACGATCGCTACTGGCGCTCGTGGGCGGACTGGCTGAACATCCCACGGCACACCCTGTCGGCTCTCGTCGGAGCCGTCACCGCCCAAGGGCGCGACAACGCCGACGCCATCCGCCTCGTCCGCCCAGGCGTCGACATCCATGCCGAGTACCGGGCACGCGAAGCGGCCGGACAGGGCGAGATGCTCGACGACACGGACCTGTACCCCGACGTCCGCCCCGCCCTCAGCGGTCTCCGCGCGCTCGGCGTACGGGTCGTCATCGCCGGAAACCAGACCGCCCGCGTGGGCGAACTCCTACGCGCCCTCGAACTGCCCGCCGACGCCATCGCCACCTCCGCGGAGTGGGGCGTCGCCAAACCCTCACCCGACTTCTTCGAGCGCGTCATCGACCTCGCCCAGGCCGAGCCGCACGAAACCGTCTACGTCGGTGACAACCCCGCCAACGACATCATCCCCGCGAAGGCCGCAGGGCTGAGAGCGGCGCACATCCGGCGCGGCCCATGGGGGCATCTGTGGGCAGATGCCCCCGAGGCCGCCGCCGCAGACTGGCGCATCTCCTCGCTCACCGATCTCACCGCGCTCATCAGCGAACGGCACGAATAGGCGGTGCAACTCTGGCGGGCCGATCAATGAGCCGCGCCGTAGTGATTCCCCGCCCACGCCACCGCGACCGTCCGGCGAACGGGTTCAACTCCTTTCGTCTGCAAACAGGTTCAGGGCGTACCGTTTCAGATGTCGAAGCCTGAAACGGAGTCCGGTATGCCTCAGTGGTCCGACTACAGCAACGGCGAACGAATCAAGATCCTTCGCGGCTCGGAGATCAAGCAAGCCGACCTCGCCGAAATGACGGGTCTCTCGATCCCCACTATTCAGGCCGCCGAGCAGGACAAACGGCTGTCGCTCCCTACTCTGCTCAAAATTGCCGGCGCACTCAGCGTCGACACGTCAGTGCTCCTCGGACAGCAGGCGCCACGCCGCGCTCTGGGGCAGGAAGACCGAACGATGATGCGGGCCCTCTCGCACGCGGTGCACGACACGGCGGTAGGAGCCCCCTCGACGGTCGACGCACCGACTCTCGACGAACTCACCGCCGTCATCCGGCAGGGCTGGGAACTGTACTGGAAAGGGCACTACACGGAGGTCGGCTCGCTCGCCGCGCCCCTGTTGCGGTCGGCCGCGGCGAGGCTGCGCGAGCAGCCGGTCGGCGAGCAGGCTCCGGCCTGGGGCATCGTGGCCGATGCGTATCGCATCTGCGCGTACGTCGCGAACCTCCTCGGCGTGCGTGATCTCGCATACGCCTCGATCGGTCATGCGCAGCGCGCTGCCGAGTTGGCGGGCGACGACCTTCGGCAGGCGCTCGTGGCCTCGGGCCGTGCGTGGGTCTACCTCCGCGACGCGCGACTGTCCGAGGCGCTCGACCTCGCCGAGCGCGCTGCCGTCGACATCGAGCCACGGTTCTCGCAGGCGACCCAGGAGCAGCTCACCGTGTACGGCTCGCACGTGAACTTCGCCGCTGTCGTGGCCAGCAGGTTGGGTGACAAGGACCGGGCCGCCGACTACCTGTCGCAGTCGCACGCGACGGGTGCCCGCATGGGGCGGGAAGTCCGGGCGCACGGCACGCTGTTCGGCCCTGTCTCAGCGACGACGCAGGCAGTCGGCGTGAACGTGAGCCTCGGGCAGACGGGGAAGGCACTCACGCTGATCGACGCGATCGGCGACACGACGCAGCTCAGTGAAGCGGCACAGCACAGGTACGAACTCGACAAGGCCCTGGCTCAGGCGGACGCGAAGATGTGGGACACCTCGCTCGACACGCTTGAGGCGGCGCTCAGGACGGCACCGCAATGGGCCCGGCACCAGGCGCTTCCGCAGGTGATCGTCTCCAAGGTGGGGCGAGCGTCGACCTCGCGTCTGCGTCGCGTGTCCAAGCTGATCGGCACGGGCCAGGGGATGACCGGATTCCCGACGGCGACAGCCAGGACCGCGCTCTAGCGGGGCGTTGACTCGTACGCCACGTACGACTCTTCGCCGGTCGGTGGCGTCGGCTCGTACGTGGTGTGGGGCTACCGGCTTCATGACCTGCGGAAGTCGTACGTCCTGTTTCTGTACGGGCACCCACGGTAGCGAGATCGTTGCCGACATGACCGAGATGCCCGCACAACCGAACCGGCCTTCGGCGCAGACCCGGCGTCGGCGCGCCATACACAGCGCAGCGGCCGGACGTACCGCGGTCGTTCTCTACGTCTGTGCCGGTGATCCCGCGTGCGGGACCACTGACGCCCTCTCCAGCCTCCGTGACTACGCGGCCGCTCGCGACTGGCAAGTCAGCCGGACAGTTCTCGACACATCGCCTCTTGGTATTCCGCTCGCCGAGCGCGAGCGATGGGGCGAAGTACAGCGCACGATCGAGGATCGTCGCGCCGAGGGCGTCGTCGCCCTTCAAGGGCACACCGGTGAGGCTGCCTCACCGAATCGCTTCCCCTTGCTGCAATGGCTCGCCCACCATGCCGCGTTCCTCGCCGTCGCCCCGCACGTGGAGCGGAACCGACCCGAACGGACCCCGGCATGACCGAGCGCTGCGCCCCTCCACCGATTTCCTCGCTGTGGCAGGACCACACCGCGGCCAGGTTCTTGACGCCCACGCGGGCGGCGGCGCACGCGGCCGAGGACGAGTGGTGGCGCCGGGGCATTGCCCTCTTCCTCGTCGGGCCGGCCTGGGACGCGGTCAAGCTCCCCGCGCACCTGGTGCACGCTGTCGCCGGGGGCGGCGACCGGGGGCGGGTACGGGCGATGCTGCGCTGCCTCGGTGTCACCGGGCCCGTCGCCCTCGTCGGCGGGACCTACGTCGTCCTCGTACCGCCCGGCACCGCCGCCGGCTGGGACGCGGCGGCGGAGTGCGTCACCACCACCGACCGCGAGGCCCACTACATGGGTCTGCCCGCACCTCACACCTGCGACGGGCCACGGGCGCATTGGGTGATCCCACCGGGCACCGTTCTGAGCCCCTCGTCCGCCGTGCGCGCTCTGATCGCGGTGGGCGCGGACATTGGCTCCGACGACGCGGGGGAAGCCGAGTCGTGAACAGCCCCGGCAACCGCCGCCCGCCGTACCCCTGCCTCGATATCGGCCCCGCGCTCTGCGAGGCCATGGAGACGTTGCAGCTCGCCATGTGTCTACGAGCCCTCAACGAGGCCCGGACCGCCGTCTTCGCGCACCAGAACCTTCTGCCGGACAAGGTCCTGATGCCGATCACGGGCGCGTTCCGGGCGCTGGACGACGCCGTACGTATCGCGAAAGGCCGCCACTACCAGCACCCACGGGACCGCCCATGAACGCCACCCGACACGCAACAGGGACGAGCTATCCGTCGGTGGCGCACTGGCTGGCCGCTTCCTCGCCCCAGCCCCGTGCCGTTCTCGCCCTGTGGGCACAGGGGCAGGCCGCCACGCTCATCAGCGGCGTCCGCTGGGACGCCATCGAAATGCCACTCGGCCTCTCCAGCCGGGCCACGACCTACCTCGCCTACCGCAGTCAGCACGTCGGCCCGTATCTGCTGTGCGGCTCGGAGGACGCGGCCTGGTGGCTCGTAGAGGCGGGCCGTGGACAGGCGCTCGCCGATGTCGAGCGGGTGAAGGTACTGCCCTCAGGCTGTCCCATCACGGCGTCAGTACCCGGGACGTACAGCGACAGGCTGTGGGTTCTCCCCGAGGAGACCGACGCGCACCCGCGCCCGTGGCTGAGGCTCACCTCGCCGGGAGCCCTGCGCGTGGCCGTCGACGAAGCCGTACGGTCCCGCCCTGCCGTCTACCGAACTGGGGGGTGCCGTTGACGAGCGGCGAACCAGGTGACACGTAACCCTTCGGGCCGAAGACCGGCCTGCACCGCACCTGCTCCTCGCGGTGTTCATCGTGCGAGGCCACGCCCATCAGGTGCTATACGAGCTTGACCGGTTCACTCGTTCAGCCAACGGGCCGGCGGGCGGCGGAGAGACGGTCCAGGTTCCGTCCCGGAGGACGCGGGGCGGTTCGGCATCGTCGGGGTATGGAGCCCGGTCAGCTCACCCGAGGGCGAGATCAACGAGCTGCTCAGCGATGACGAGGCGCGTCGCCCTTACCCGCCCGCCCGGAGCGCACTCGTGCTCAAGTGCTGCCGGTGAGCGCCTGCCGGTGATCACTGGCGGAGTCGAGAACGGTACTCGCCCGGGGACGTGCCCCGGGCGCGTCTGAAGGCACGGCTGAAAGCGTGCGGAGAGGCGTAGCCGACCGCGCCGGATATCGACTCGACCGGCTCATCGGTGTCGCGGAGCCGGACTGATGCCAGGTCGATGCGCCACTGCGTCACGTACGCGCCCGGCGTCTGTCCGAGGGCGGATCGGAAATGCCTGGACAGCGTCGCTCGGGAGACGCTCGTCGCGGCGGCCAGGGTCTCCGTGGTCCAGGGGTGCTCCGGTCGGGCGTGGACACATGCCAGGGCGTCGCGCACGACCGGATCACGCATCGCGCCCAGCCATGAGCCGGACTGCTCCTCCGGGTGGCGGGCCAGCCAGGCGCGTACGAACTGGACGAGCAGAAGGTCGACGATGCTGTTGACGGCGGCGGTAGTGCCGATCTGGGGCTGTGCGAGTTCCGCCGTGAGGAGTTCGACGGTCCTTCTGAGCTGCGCGTTCTGGCGGGCTGTGACGTGCATCGGCCGGGCGAGGGAGGTGAGTACCGGGGTGCTCACCTCCGGGTCCTGGTCATAGTGCAGGACGATCACTTCTGTCTGCACCGGCGCCGAGCCCAGCCGCAGGGCTCGGCCATCGCCGAAAGCCCGGGCCGCCGCCTCACGGTCGCAGGACCCCATCGTCACGTCGGCGCCGCCGGCTATCCCGTGTGTGGTGCCCGGCGACACCAGAACGGCGTCTCCGGCCTGCACCTGAAGAGGTTTCTCGCCTGTGGCGTGGAGCCACATCGTGCCGTGGGACACCACGTGCAGTGCCGCTCCTGGGTGAGTGTCCAGCCGCAGGCCCCAGGTTCCTCCGGCCTTCAGCACGACTCCGAGCGACCCACGCGCACCCGAAACACGCAAGACCTCCGCCAGCACATCCATGGGTCCACTCTCGTCCACCGCCGCGAAGCGCCCACCTGCGGGTGACGGCGCTTGTGTCCTCGTTCGCAGCTTCAGGTCACGTCGAGAACGATCTTTCCGTGCACTTTCCGCGCGAACAGCGCCTGGACGGCGTCGTCCACGTCCTGCCAGTCGCCTCGCAGTCCGACCGGTGCCGAGAGCTTTCCGGCGGCCATGAGGCCCAGCAGATCCGTCAGGTCCTCGCTGGTCGGCGTCATGTCGCCGTACGTGGCGATGCTGCGGGGTTCGCCGAAGCCGAACAGGGCCCCTGGCGGGAACGTGGTTTCCTGCCCCGAGGAGTAACCGACCAGGTGGATGGTGCCGCCCTCGGAGAGGGAATTCCACGCCTGGGCCACCAGCGGCCCGCCGACCGTGTCCAGGACGAGGTCGAACCGGCCCTCGGTCGCTGCCAGGTCGGTCAGCACCTCGTCGGCGCCGAGTTCGCGGAGCCCGGCGGCCCGGTCCGGCGAACCGACGAGTGCCGTCACCCGAGCGCCCGCCAGCGCCGCCAGCTGGACGGCGAAGTGCCCCACGCCCCCGCTGGCCCCGGTGACCAGGACGTTGCGCGCCAGCAGGGAACGCTTGCGCAGTACCCGGAGTGGGGTGACTCCGGCGATCCCCAGCGCGGCGGCGTCGGCCAGGTCCACGTCCTCGGGGACGGTGCCGAGCGAGGCGGGGCTGACCGCCACCCGCTCCGCCCACGCGTGGGGAGTCATTCCCAGTGCGACGCGCGTCCCTTCGGGCGGCCCCGAGCCGTCGGACGCGGCGCGCACCACGACGCCGGCCGCGTCGTGACCGTGCACAGCGCCGGCCGTCCACCTGTGCAGGTAATTCAGCTCCCCGAAGTTGAGACCGATGTGCCGTATCTCCACCAACGCCTCGCCGGGGGACGGCACGGGCTCATCGACATCGGCGAACCGGACGGGCCCGGCCTCGCCGTGAGCGACCACAAGGGCGCGCATATGGGTGCTTCCTTCTCTCGTGATGACGCCGGAACACTCGGCGCGGCAGCGGATCGAGTGTGCGAATGCCGCACTGGCGTCTTCTGAAAAACCCTACGCAGGACCGGGACAGCGACCAGTCCCGTGAGAATCAATGAGTTGACGATCTGTGTCAGTGCGGCTCACGGTGCGGTGAGCTCTGCACCCGTCCGAGTGGCGTTCAGCCCGTCCGGTGTTTGAGGACGCCCGCTGGGTGGTGCTCGGGTGTCCCGGCCTGTCCGGCGTTTGGGGACAGCCGATCACCCAGTGCAGGGCCCGCGCCTTTCAGCCCGTCCGGCGATTGAGGGCACCCGCCGCGCAAGGCTTGCGCACCCCAGCCCGTCCGGCGTTTGAGGACCGGGGTCCGGGGCGGAGCCCCGAAGTCTTCAAACGGCCCGCAGCGAAACCTGGCGCGCGAGCGCCACCAGCTCCCCGATCGCCGGATGCCCCGGACCGCTCCGCCACGCCAACGACAGCGGCAACTCCGGCGCATCGACCAGCGGAATGTAGGCCACATCCGGATGCTGGTGCATCACGGCCGTGGCCGAGGTCGTCACCCCCACCGCCCGCCGAGCGGAAATGGCGGCCAGCCAGTCGTCATTGTTGGCGACCGTCACCGTGGCGGTGGGGCGACGCCCCGGCGGCCAGAGATCCAGCGTCGTACTGCCCGCGACCGTGTTGAGCGCCACCGGATGGTCCGCCAGATCCGCGAGCCTGAGCTCGGAGCGAGCGGCGAGCGGATCGGCGGTGGGGACGGCGGCGAGCCGGGGTTCGGTGAGGATCACCTCCGTGACCAGGCCGGGGGCCCGGACCTCGCCGCGCAGCAGGGCGACGTCCACGGCGCCGCGTGCCAGCCCGGCCGTACGGTCGTCGATGCGCAGGAATTCGAGCGGCGTCTCGGGGTGGGCGCGGCCCCAGGCGAGGAGCAGCGGGGTCGTGTACGCGCCGAACGCCGACCAGGCGTGGCCGAGCCGCAGCGGCCACGGGCGCAGCCGCCCGACGTCGACCGCGTCGTCGAAGGCGGCGACGGCCGCCGCGGCCTTGGCGCGGAAGGCGTGGCCCGCCTCGGTGAGTTCGAGGTGGTGGGTGGAGCGGTCCACGAGCTGCGCGCCCAGTTCGGTCTCCAGCCGGCGCAGGGTGCGCGAGACGGCGGGCTGGCTGAGGTGCAGGCCGGTGGCGGCGCGGGTGACGTTGCCGGCCTCGGCGATGGCGAGGAAGCAGCGGAGGTGGCGCAGCTCGATGGTCATGTCCACGGAGCATAACGGCAGGGAAATAGGCATTTCACGCAACGCCGGATGGTACCTAGCGTGGGGTGCATGAATCGTGCACGTGTCGACGCCCGTACCGCTGACGCCCCGGCGGCGCCCCTGCCCGACCCGTCCGGGAAGGCCGCTCCCGGCGGCGGACAGCTCACGTCGGTGGCGCTGGTGATCGGCGGGGTCGTGTCGTTGCAGTTCGGCGCGGCCGTGGCGGTGCTGCTCTTCCCGCGCGCGGGCGCGCTCGGCGTGGTGACGCTGCGGCTGGTGCTGGCCGCGGTGGTGCTGCTGGTGGCCTGCCGGCCGAGGCTGCGCGGCCACGCGCGGGCCGACTGGCTGCTGGTGTGCGTCTTCGGGGCGGCGCTGGCGGGCATGAACACCCTCTTCTACCAGGCCATCGACCGGATTCCGCTGGGCGCCGCGGTGACGCTGGAGGTGCTCGGCCCGCTGGTGCTGTCGGTGGCGGCCTCGCGCCGGCTGGTGAGTCTGGTGTGGGCGGGGCTGGCACTGGGCGGGGTGTTCCTGCTGGGGCGCAGCGGCTTCGGTTCGCTGGACCCGGCGGGCGCGGGGTTCGCGCTGGCGGCGGGGGTGCTGTGGGCCTCGTACATCCTGCTGTCCGCGCGTACCGGGCAGCGCTTCCCGAAGGCGGACGGGCTGGCGCTGGCGATGAGCGTGGCCGCGGTACTGAGCATCCCGCTGGGCGTGGCGAGCACGGGGACGGCGCTGCTGGACCCGGTGACGCTGGGGCTGGGCGCGGCGGTGGCGCTGATGTCCTCGGTGCTGCCGTACACGCTGGAGTTGCTGGCGCTGCGCAGGCTGCCCGCGTCGGGGTTCGCGGTGCTGATGAGCCTGGAGCCGGCGGCGGGCGCGGCGGCCGGTTTTCTGCTGCTGTCGCAGTCCTTGTCGGTGGCCGAGGGGGTGGCGATCCTGTTGGTGGTGGTGGCCAGTGTGGGGGCGGTCCGTACGACGTCGGCGAGGCGCGGCGGGCCGGTGCCGTTGGGGGACTGACGGGCGTGGCTCGGGACGGGGCGGTCGGCGCGGCTCGGGGAGCGGCGGGTGCCGCTCGCTGGCGGCGAGCGGGGTTTCGGAGGGCTGTGCGCCGGGGCTTCGGAGGGCTGTGCGCCGGGGTTTCGGAGGGCTGTGCGGCGGGGCCGCGCGGCCCCGCCGCGTTTCTGTGAGCCCGCCATGATTAATGCAATCACGCTTGATTGTTTTGCCGTCCGCTGCCACGCTCGGAGTGCGCGGCGTGCCCCAACACGCCCCGCCTGTACGGACGTAGCAGTCGGAGTCGGTGAAGTCGGTGAGGGGAGCGCGGCGTGGCCGATCCAGCGGAGGTACTCGGCGATCTGCGGGCGGAGGGCGAGGAGCTGGACGGCCTGGTGGCCCGTATCGCCCCGGAGCGGTGGGCGGCGCCGACGCCCGCGGCGGGGTGGACGATCGCCCACCAGATCGCGCATCTCGCCTGGACGGACGGATGCGCCGTGCGGTCCACCGAGGGGGCAGAAGCCTTCCAGCCGCTCATCGACAGAGCGCTGGCCGCCCCCCACGCCTTCGTGGACGAGGCCGCCGCGGAGGGTGCCGCGCTGCCGCCCGCCGAACTGCTCGCGCGCTGGCGGGCGGGGCGCGAGCGGGTGGATCGGGAGCTCGCCGGGCAGCCGGAGGGGGTCCGCCTCCCGTGGTACGGGCCGCCGATGAGCGTCGCCTCGATGGCGACGGGCCGGCTGATGGAGACCTGGGCGCACGGCCAGGACGTCGCGGACGCGCTGGGCGTGGAGCGGGAGCCCACGGCGCGGCTGCGGCACGTGGCGCGCATCGGCGCGCGGGCCCGGAACTACGCCTATGCGGTACGCGGACTCACGCCGCCCGCCGAGGAGTTCCGGGTGGAGCTGACGGCGCCGGGCGGGGAAGTGTGGTCGTACGGGCCGCCGGACGCGGCGCAGCGGGTGACCGGGCCCGCCCTGGACTTCTGCCTGCTGGTCACGCAGCGGGCGCACCGTTCGGAGGTGGCGGTGGTGGCCGAAGGGCCGGACGCCGCGCGCTGGTTGGAGATCGCCCAGGCATTCGCCGGCCCGGCGGGGCCGGGCCGCGAACCGGGTGGTGCGGGCCGTAAGCCTGTCGACCCGGGCCGTGAACCCGCCGACTCGGCCCCCGGGCCGGACGGGCCAGGCCGTGAACCCGCCGGCCCAGCCCCCGGACCGGACAGGCCAGGCCGTGAACCCGCCGGCCCAGACTCAGAATCGGGCGGGTCGGGCCGATGACGGAGCAACGGGGGAAGCCGGACGGATACGGGCCCGAAGCCGCACGTCCGCGAGGCGCGGGGGGTGTCAAGAGGGCGGCCGTCCCCTCCCCGAACCCGGCCTTCGGCGCCGCCCCCGACGGCGTCCTGCGCATAGGCAACGCCTCCGGCTTCTACGGCGACCGCTTCGACGCCCTGCGCGAGATGCTCACCGGCGGCGAGCTGTCCGTCCTCACCGGGGACTACCTCGCCGAGCTGACGATGCTGATCCTCGGCCGGGACCGGCTCAAGGACCCGGCACGCGGCTATGCCAAAACGTATCTGCGCCAGCTGGAGGAAGGGCTCGGGCTCGCCGCCGACCGTGGCGTCAAGCTCGTCGCCAACGCGGGCGGGCTCAACCCCGCCGGGCTCGCCGACGCGGTACGGGGACTGGCCGAGCGCGTCGGCGTGCCGGTGCGCGTCGCGCACGTCGAGGGCGACGACTTGCTCGGCGCGCGCGCTTGGCCGAACGGCGTGCTCACCGCCAACGCCTACCTCGGTGGCGCGGGCATCGCCGAATGCCTGCGGGCCGGTGCGGACATCGTCATCACCGGCCGCGTCACCGACGCGGCCCTCGTCACCGGGCCCGCGGTCGCCCGCTTCGGCTGGGCCCCGGACGACCACGACCGCCTCGCGGGCGCCGTCGTCGCCGGTCATGTGCTGGAGTGCGGCACCCAGGCGACCGGCGGCAACTACTCCTTCTTCGGGGAGCTCTTCGGCCGGAACGGGCTGCGCCGCCCCGGCTTCCCCCTCGCCGAACTGCACGCCGACGGTTCGGCCGTCATCACCAAGCACCCCGGCACCGGCGGCGCCGTCACCATCGGGACCGTCACCGAACAGCTGCTGTACGAGACCGCCGGCCCCCGCTACCTGGGCCCCGACGTGACCGCCCGCCTCGACACGGTCCGGCTCACCCAGGAGGGCCCCGACCGGGTCCGTATCGACGGGGTGCGCGGCGAGGCGCCGCCCGCGACCCTCAAGGTCGGGCTGACCCGCCTCGGCGGCTGGCGCAACGAGGTCGTCTTCGTCCTCACCGGCCTCGACATCGACGCCAAGGCCCGCCTGGCGAAAGGCCAGTTGGAGGCGGCCCTGGACGCCGCCGAGCGGCGGCCCGCCGAGGTGCGCTGGACCCTGGCCCGTACGGACCGCGCCGACGCGCCCGTACAGGAGGAGGCGAGCGCGCTGCTGCGCCTGGTGGTGCGCGACGAGGACCCGGAGGCCGTCGGGCGGGCGGTCAGCGGCGCTGCCGTCGAACTGGCCCTGGCGAGCTACCCCGGGTTCCATGTGACGGCCCCGCCGGGTAAGGGCGAGCCGTACGGAGTCTTCGAAGCCGCCTATACGGACGCGGCCGGCGTCCCGCACGTGGCCGTGCTGCCGGACGGGCGGCGGGTGGACGTGAGGGCGGACACGCGGGTGGACGTACGGGCGGACGTGCAGGCGGACGGGGGAGGCGCGCCCGTACGACCCGTACAAGGCGTACGACCCGTACCCGCCTTCGAACCGCCCCCCACCGCCCAGCTCCCGCCCCCGCTGCCGTGCGGCCCCCGGCGGCGCGCGCCCCTCGGGCTGGTGGCGGGCGCGCGCAGCGGGGACAAGGGCGGCTCCGCGAATGTCGGGGTGTGGGTCCGTACCGACCTGGCCTGGCGGTGGCTCGCGCACGAACTGACGGAGGAACGGCTTCGCGAACTGCTGCCCGAAGCAGCCGAGTTGGCCATCACCCGCCACGTACTGCCGAACCTTCGCGCCCTGAACTTCGTCGTCGACGGACTGCTCGGCCAGGGCGTCGCCCACCGGGCGCGCTTCGACCCGCAGGCCAAGGCCGTGGGGGAGTGGCTGCGCTCCCGCCACCTGGACATACCGGAGGTGCTGCTGTGACCGTGCTCGCATCCGGGCTCGACGTGTCGGGCCCCGAGTCGGCCGACTACGCCGCGAACCGCGAGGCCATGCTGGAGAAGCTCGCCGCCGTGGAGGCCGAGCACGCGAAGGCGATCGGCGGGGGCGGCGAGAAGTACGTGGCCCGCCACCGCAAGCGCGGCAAGCTCCTCGCCCGCGAGCGGATCGAACTGCTCCTCGACCCCGACACGCCCTTCCTGGAACTCTCCCCGCTCGCCGCCTGGGGCAGCGACTACGCGGTGGGCGCGGCCCTGGTCACCGGCGTCGGCGTCATCGAGGGCGTCGAGTGCCTGATCACCGCCAACGACCCGACCGTACGCGGCGGGGCCAGCAACCCCTGGACGCTGCGGAAGGCGCTGCGCGCCAACGAGATCGCCTACGCCAACCGGCTCCCCGTCGTGAGCCTCGTCGAGTCCGGCGGCGCGGACCTGCCCAGCCAGAAGGAGATCTTCATCCCGGGCGGGGCGCTGTTCAAGGACATCACCCGGCTGTCGGCGGCGGGCATCCCCACCGTCGCCGTCGTCTTCGGCAACTCCACGGCGGGCGGCGCGTACGTACCCGGCATGTCCGATCACGTGATCATGGTCAAGGGGCGGGCGAAGGTCTTCCTCGGCGGGCCGCCGCTGGTGAAGATGGCCACGGGCGAGGAGAGCGACGACGAGTCGCTGGGCGGCGCCGACATGCACGCCCGCACCTCCGGGCTCGCCGACTACTTCGCGCTCGACGAGCCGGACGCCATCCGCCAGGCCAGGCGCGTCGTCGCCCGCCTCAACTGGCGCAAGGCGCACGCCGATCCGGGCCCCGCCGAGCCGCCGAAGTACGACGAGGCGGAGTTGCTCGGGATCGTCCCCGGTGACCTGCGCGTTCCCTTTGATCCGCGCGAGGTGATCGCCCGGATCGTGGACGGCTCCGACTTCGACGAGTTCAAGCCGCTGTACGGGACCAGTCTCGCGACCGGCTGGGCCGAGCTGCACGGCTACCCGGTCGGCATCCTCGCCAACGCCCAAGGCGTCCTCTTCAGCCAGGAGTCGCAGAAGGCCGCCCAGTTCATCCAGCTCGCCAACCAGCGCGACATACCGCTGATCTTCCTGCACAACACCACCGGCTACATGGTCGGCCGCGAGTACGAGCAGGGCGGCATCATCAAGCACGGCGCGATGATGATCAACGCGGTGTCCAACTCGAAGGTGCCGCACCTCAGCGTCCTGATGGGCGCCTCGTACGGGGCCGGGCACTACGGCATGTGCGGGCGCGCCTACGACCCGCGCTTCCTCTTCGCCTGGCCCAGCGCCAAGTCCGCCGTCATGGGCCCGCAGCAGCTCGCCGGGGTGCTGTCGATCGTGGCGCGCGCCTCGGCCGCCGCCAAGGGGCAGCCCTACGACGACGAGGCGGACGCCGGGCTGCGCGCCATGGTGGAGCAGCAGATCGAGTCGGAGTCGCTGCCGATGTTCCTCTCCGGCCGGCTCTACGACGACGGCGTCATCGACCCGCGCGACACGCGCACCGTGCTCGGCCTGTGCCTGTCCGCCCTGCACACCGCGCCCGTCGAGGGCGCGCGCGGCGGCTTCGGCGTCTTCCGGATGTGAGGCTTCAGTGATCACCGCTCTCCTCGTCGCCAACCGTGGCGAAATCGCCTGCCGTATCTTCTCCACCTGCCGTGACCTGGGAATCTCCACCATCGCCGTGCACTCCGACGCGGACACCGGGGCCCCGCACGTCCGCGCCGCCGACGCCGCCGTGCGGCTGCCGGGCGACGCCCCCGCCGAGACGTATCTGCGCGGCGACCTCATCGTGAAGGCGGCGCTCGCGGCCGGTGCCGACGCCGTGCACCCCGGTTACGGCTTCCTCTCCGAGAACGCCGCCTTCGCGCGCGCCGTCGCCGACGCCGGGCTGGTGTGGGTCGGGCCGCCGCCCGCCGCGATGGAGGCCATGGCCTCCAAGACCCGGGCCAAGTCCATCATGCGGGCGGCCGGGGTGCCGCTGCTCGAACCTGTCGCGGTGGGTGCGGCCTCTGTTCGGGACCTGCCGTTGTTGGTGAAGGCCGCTTCGGGCGGGGGCGGGCGGGGGATGCGCGTTGTGCGCGAACTCGGCGATCTGGAGGCCGAGTTGGCTTCCGCCCGTACGGAAGCCGCTGCCGCTTTCGGTGACGGCGAGGTCTTCGTCGAGCCGTACGTGGAGGGTGGCCGCCACGTCGAGGTGCAGGTGCTGGCCGACGCGCACGGCGCCGTATGGGCGCTCGGCACCCGCGACTGCTCCCTCCAGCGCCGCCACCAGAAGGTCATCGAGGAGGCGCCCGCGCCGGGGCTGCCCCCGGAACTGCGCGAGTCGCTGCACGGCGCGGCCGTCGACGCGGCGCGGGCGATCGGGTACGAGGGCGCGGGCACGGTGGAGTTCCTCCTCTCCGGCGACGGGCGCGCGTACTTCCTGGAGATGAACACCCGCCTCCAGGTCGAGCACCCGGTGACGGAGTGCGTGTACGGGCTGGACCTGGTGGCCTGGCAGCTGCGGGTGGCGGAGGGTGCGCCGCTGCCGGGTGGCTCGCCGCCGGCTCCGGTGGGGCACGCGGTGGAGGCCCGGCTGTACGCGGAAGACCCGGCTCGGGGGTGGACGCCGCAGACGGGGGTGCTGCACCGGCTCTCGGTGGGCGGCTACGGATTTCGGGGTGACGGGCTTCGGGGCGACGGGCTTCGGGGCGACGGGCTTCCGGCGCGGGTCGGTGGGGCGGCGGCGGGGTCTGCCGGGGGGCGGCGCCGGGCTCTCCGGGGCGGGGGCCCGGGACCGTATATTTACGGGCCGCCCACCCGGAACCCCGAGGGAACCCGGAACTCCGGCCCGCAAATACACGTCAGCGTCCCGGACCCCCACCCCTCCGAACCCGGCGCCTCCCGCGCGTACCCGGCCGACGGCCGCCGTGGGCTGCGCGTCGACTCGGGCGTCGCCGACGGGGACGTCATCGGCGTCCACTACGACCCCATGCTCGCCAAAGTCATCGCCTGGGCGCCCAGCCGGGGGGAAGCCGTGCGGATGCTGGCCGCCGCTCTTGAACGCGCCCTCATCCACGGGCCTGTGACCAATCGTGCGTTGTTGGTGCGGTCGCTGCGGCATCCGGACTTCGTCGCGGCGCGGCTGGACACCGGGTTCTACGACCGGCACTTGGCCGAGCTGACGGCCGACTCGGCCGACTCGGCGGACCCGGGGGGCTCGGACGGGCCGGGTGAGTCGGCGGGTGGCGGTGCGGCCCGGCTCGCCGCGCTCGCCGCCGCCCTCGCGGACTCCTGCGGGCGGTCCCGGTTCGGCGGGTGGCGCAACGTTTCCTCTGCCCCGCAGTCCAAGACCTACCGCAGCGAACCGGGCGGGGCCGAGTACGAAGTGCGCTACCGGCTCGGGCGGGACGGACTTCTCGCGGAGGGGTGCCCGGATGTGCGGTTGCTCTCCGCCGCACCCGATGCGGCCGTGCTCGAAGCCGGCGGCGTGCGGCGCGCGTTCTCCGTCGCCGTCTACGGCGACCGCGTGTACGTGGACTCGCCGCTCGGCTCGTACGCCTTCACCGCCCTGCCGCGCTTCCCGGACCCCACGGCCCGTACCGAACCCGGCTCCCTCCTCGCCCCCATGCCCGGCACCGTCATCCGCCTCGCCGACGGACTCGCCGTCGGCGACCCGGTGGCCGCCGGACAGCCGCTGCTGTGGCTGGAGGCGATGAAGATGGAGCACAAGGTGGCATCGCCGACGGCCGGAGTTCTCGCCGCGCTGCACGTCGCGCCCGGCCGCCAGGTGGAGTTGGGCGCGCTCCTCGCCGTCGTCGCCGATCCGTCCTCATGAGCTGATCCACCCTCATAAGTCGGCTCGCTCTCGTCGGCCGACCCGTCCTCATCAGCAGACACCTGACGCATCCTCAACAGGGAGCTTTTCGTGATCGAGACCGAGGAACAACGTGACCTCCGCGCGGCCGCGGCCGCGCTCGGCAAGCGGTACGGCCGGGAGTACTTCGCCGGGGTCGTACGGGACGGCAAGCACAGCGACGAGCTGTGGGCCGAGGCCGGCAAGCTCGGCTACCTCGGTGTGAATCTGCCCGAGGAGTACGGCGGCGGAGGCGGAGGTATCGCTGAACTCTCCATTGTCCTGGAGGAGTTGGGGGCCGCCGGCTGTCCGCTCCTCATGATGATCGTCTCGCCCGCCATCTGCGCCACCGTCATCGCCCGCTTCGGCACCGAGGGGCAGAAACGGCGCTGGCTGCCGAGGCTCGCGGACGGCTCCACCAAGATGGCGTTCGGCATCACCGAGCCCGACGCCGGGTCCAACTCGCACCGGATCACCACCACCGCCCGCCGGGACGGCGACGACTGGCTCCTGACCGGGCGCAAGGTCTTCGTCTCCGGCGTGGACATCGCGGAGGCGACGCTGATCGTGGGCCGCACCGAGGACGCGCGTACGGGCAAACTCAAACCCTGCCTGTTCATCGTCCCGCGCGACGCGCCCGGCTTCGCGCGCAACCGGATAGAGATGGAACTCGCCGCCCCGGAAAAGCAGTTCGAGCTGGTCCTCGATGACGTGCGGCTGCCCGCCGACGCGCTCGTGGGCGACGAGGACGCCGGCCTCCTCCAGCTGTTCGCGGGCCTCAACCCCGAGCGCATCATGACCGCCGCGTTCGCGCTCGGCATGGGGCGGTACGCGCTGGACAAGGCCGTCGACTACGCCCGTACGCGTACGGTCTGGAAGGAGCCGATCGGCGCGCACCAGGCCATCGCGCACCCCCTCGCGCAGGCCCATATCGACATCGAGCTGGCCCGGCTGATGATGCAGAAGGGCGCGGCGCTCTACGACCTGGGCGACGACGCGGGGGCGGGCGAGGCGGCCAACATGGCGAAGTACGCGGCCGGGGAAGCCGCCGTCAAGGCCGTCGACCAGGCCGTGCACACCCTCGGCGGCAACGGCCTGACCAGCGAATATGGCCTCGCCTCCATGATCACGGCGGCGCGGGTGGCGCGGATCGCACCGGTCAGCCGCGAGATGATCCTCAACTATGTGTCCCATCAGTCCTTGGGCCTGCCCAAGTCGTACTGAGCGGCATTGTGCGGAACCGCGCTGCCCGCGCGGAGCTGGACCGCGCTGCCCGCGCGGAGCTGGGCCGCGCTGCGCGACAGCGGAGCTGGGCCGCGCTGTGCGGAACCGAGCCGTGCTGGATGGAGCTGAGCGCGCTGTGCGGAGCTGATCCGCGCTGTGCGGAGCTGAGTCGAACTGATCCGAACTGAGTCGTACTGAGCTGTACTGAGCCGAACGCGAGGGGATCCGCCATGGAATTCCGCAGCGAGTACGCCGATGTGCCCCCTGTCGACCTGCCCATTCATGAGGCCGTGCTGGGCCGCGCCGCCGAGTTCGGCGACCGGCCGGCGCTGATCGACGGCCTGGACGGACGCATCGTCAGCTACGCGGAACTGACCTTCGCCGTAAGCCGATTGGCCGCGGCGCTGGCCGACACCGGGGTGCGTAAAGGCGATGTCCTCGCCCTGATCAGCCCCAACACCATCGCCTTCCCGGTGGTCTTCTACGCCGCGACCCGTGCGGGAGCGACGGTCACCACCGTCCATCCGCTCTCCACCGCCGACGAGCTGACGAAGCAGCTGGGGGACAGCGGCGCACGCTGGATCGTCACGGTCTCGCCGCTGCTCCCCCAGGTCCGCGAGGCGGCCGAACGGACGGGCTGTATAAGGGAGATCATCGTCTGCGACCGGGCGGAGGGGCACCGATCGGTGCGGGACATGATGGCCTTCGACGGCCCGGAGCCGGACGTCGCCATCGACCCCGCGCGGGACCTGGCGGCCCTCCCGTACTCCTCGGGCACGACCGCCACCCCCAAGGGCGTGATGCTCACGCACCGCTCCATCGCCACCAACCTGGCGCAGCTGGACGATCTGGTCCCGTCCCGCCCGGGCCAGGTGGTCCTGGCAGTGCTGCCGTTCTTTCACATGTACGGCTTGACGGCGCTCATGAACGCGCCGCTGCGCAGGGGCGCCACGGTCGTCGTGCTGCCGCGTTTCGACATGCGGCAGTTCCTGTCGGCCATCGAGACGTACAAGGTCAACGTGGTGTACGTGGCTCCGCCCATCGTCCTCGCGCTGGCCAAGCACTCGGCGGCCACCGGTTACGACCTGTCGTCGCTGGAGTACATGGTCAGCGCGGCGGCGCCGCTGGACGCCGGGCTCGCGGCGGCATGTGCGCGGCGGCTCGGGGTGCCGCCGATCATGCAGGGGTACGGGATGACGGAGCTGTCCCCGTGCGCCACCATCTGGCCGCTGTCCGCCGCACACGACGCGCCGCCCGGCTCCGTGGGCCGGTTGGTGCCCGGCACCGGGCTGCGGATCGTCTCCCTGACGGAGGACGGCCGGGATCTCGGAGTGGGGGAGGAAGGGGAGATCGTCCTCCGCGGGCCGCAGGTCATGAAGGGGTACTTGGGCCGGCCCGAGGAGACGGCTGCGATGATCGACTCGGCGGGCTGGCTGCGGACGGGGGATATCGGGAGTGTGGACGCGCAGGGGTGGCTGTATGTCGTGGACCGGGTGAAGGAACTGATCAAGTACAAGGGCTACCAGGTCGCTCCCGCCGATCTCGAAGCCGTGCTGCTGGCGCACGAGGCGATAGCCGACGCCGCGGTGATCGGGGTGTGGGACGAGGGCGGCGAGGAGATCCCGAAGGCGTACGTGGTACGGCGACCGGGCACAGGCGCGGGGCCGCTGACAGCGGAGGGCGTGATGGAGTACGTGGCCGGGCGGGTCGCCCCGTACAAGAAGATCAGGCGGGTGGAGTTCGTGGAGAGCGTGCCGCGCGCCGCCTCCGGCAAGCTGCTGCGGCGCGAACTACGGGAGCGGGAACGGGCGATGGACGGAGGGGCGCGATGACGGGGCGGGCCGAAAGCGGGGACCGGGCCGATTTCCGGGGGCATGCCGATGAGCATGCCGATGAACGGGCCGATGAGCGGGCAGATGACCGGCTGGTGCGGTGCTCGTACGCCGACGGGATCGCCACCCTGACGCTCGACTCCCCGCACAACCGCAACGCGCTCTCGCGGCGGCTGGTGCGGGAGTTGTACGAGGGGCTGACGGCGGCGGCCGAGGACGACGCGACGCGCGCCGTACTCCTGACCCACACCGGCACCACCTTCTGCGCGGGCGCGGACCTGACCGAGGCCACGGCGGACCCGACCGAGGCCGTGACGGACCCGTCCGCCTCCGGCCCGCACGTCCTGGCCCGGCTGCTCCGTACGGTCGTGAAACTGCCCAAACCGGTCGTCGCGCGCGTCACCGGCCATGTACGGGCCGGGGGGCTCGGACTCCTGGGCGCCTGCGACATCGCGGTGGCGGGCCCGGGCGCGAGCTTCGCGTTCACGGAGGCGCGGCTGGGGCTGGCGCCCGCCGTGATCTCGATGCCGCTGCTGCCGCGCCTCGACGCGCGGGCCGCGGCCCGGTACTACCTGACGGGCGAGCGGTTCGACGCGGCGGAGGCGGCGCGGATCGGTCTGGTGACGGTGGCGGCAGGGACAGAGACAGGGGCAGGGGCAGGGACAGAGACAGGGGCAGGGACAGAGGACGCGGTCGACGCGGCCCTGGCGCCCGTACTGGACGGCCTGCGCCGGGGCTCGCCGCAGGGGCTGGCCGCGTCGAAGCGGCTGGTCACGGCGGAGTTGCTACGGGCCTTCGACCGCGACACCGACGCGCTGGCCGAGGAGTCGGCGCGGCTGTTCGGATCGCCCGAGGCCCGCGAGGGCATGACGGCCTTTCTGGAAAGGCGGGACCCGGCATGGGCATGGTGACCGTACCCAAACAGGACCGCAGCCGCGTCACCCGCCAGCGGCTGCTGGAGGCCGCCATCTCCTGTCTGGCCGAGTACGGCTGGGCGGGCTCGACGGTGTCGGTCGTGGCCGAGCGGGCGGGCGTGTCGCGGGGCGCGGCGCAGCACCATTTCCCCACCCGCGAGGACCTGTTCACGGCGGCGGTGGAGTACGTGGCCGAAGTCCGCTCCCAGGCCATGCGCACCCTCGCGATGCGCGCCCCCCACGGCCCCCGGCCCAGCCCCACCCGCACCCGGGCCGTGGTCCGCGCCCTGGTCGACCTCTACACGGGCCCCCTCTTCCGGGCCGCCCTCCAACTGTGGGTGGCCGCCTCCAACGAAGCGGAACTCTGCCCGCGCGTGGTGGCGCTCGAAGCGCGCGTAGGCCGCGAGACCCACCGCATCGCCGTGGAACTCCTGGGAGCCGACGAACGCGTCCCGGGCATCCGCGAGACCGTACAGGGCCTCCTCGACATGGCCCGCGGCCTGGGCCTGGCCAACCTCCTGACGGACGACGCCACGCGGCGTGAACGGGTGGTGGAGCAGTGGGCGCACATAGTGGACTGCGTGCTCAAGAGCCGGAGGTGAGGGCCGCGCCCGCCGGAGACCGAGGCGGGTACACGGCGAAGCCGGTGCAATGACGCGTCGCCCGGTGGGGGGAGGATTTGCCCTCGTCGGGTGCCGTCTGCGGCGGCTCCAGGGTGAGGCGGTCGCTGCGGGTGCGTCGGTAGCGCTTGGACGTCCCGTCCCACTTACTCGTCAACTGGTCCGTGAGCTTCCTGACCACCCCCAAGCATGTGACGCTGGTATGCGTGGAGGCTTATCGCA
Source organism: Streptomyces sp. NPDC044033 (assembly GCF_056434425.1). Lineage (NCBI taxonomy): Bacteria > Bacillati > Actinomycetota > Actinomycetes > Kitasatosporales > Streptomycetaceae > Streptomyces > Streptomyces sp. NPDC044033. Next base: position 304,555 of record NZ_JBWKFF010000004.1, read on the forward strand.
CGGCAAGCGTCATCGAAGAGCCGGAGAGCGTCCAAGCCGCGATGAGTGCTTACGATGATCTGACCGGGAACGCGCTGTCACCCGGCGATAGTGCTGCCCTACTGCGAGAGCAGATGGAGAGCCTGTGACTACCAACCCCGCTACGTGGATCAAGTCGACCTACAGCGGCCCCGATGGCGGCAACTGTCTTGAGTGGTCGCCGGCCGCCGTGTCGACCCATGGCGTCGTCCCCGTCCGTGACAGCGAGAATCCGACCGGCCCGGTGCTGGAGATCAGCACTGCGGCATGGAGCGGCTTTGTCGCGTTCGCCAGGACCATGGACATCTGAGATCGGCGACACAACGAGCCCCGCCGAATTGTAGTCCGGTGGCGGCTCGTTGCGAGTTCCACGGTCTTCGTGGACGCTCGTTGCCGGCCTACCATCAGTTGCAGGCCGTGGTGCTGCCCCAAGCGGCGGTCATGGTCATGATTGACCAGTTACGAAAGGGCAACTTGTGGCAGCCGAGTCAGCTGGTTGGGTCAAGTCCTCGTACAGCAGCCCCGATGGCGGCAATTGTGTCGAGTGGTCGCCGTCCAGTGTGGTGACGGGTGGCGTGGTTCCTGTTCGTGACAGCAAGGATCCGCTCGGTCCGGTGCTGGCCTTGAGCCCTGTGGCGTGGAGCGACTTCGTCGCGTTCGTCAGGAGTACGGACATCTGAGATTGGCGACACAATGAGCCCTCGCTGAATTCTGTTCCGGTGGGGGCTCGTTGCGAGTTCCACGGGCTTCGTGGACGGTTGTTGGCGGCCTACCATCAGTTGCAGGCCGTGGTGCTGCCCCAAGTGGCGGTCATGGTCATGATTGACCAGTTACGAAAGGGCAACTTGTGGCAGCCGAGTCAGCTGGTTGGGTCAAGTCCTCGTACAGCAGCCCCGAAGGTGGCAACTGCGTCGAGTGGTCGCCGTCAAGCGTGGTGACGCGCGGCGTGGTTCCTGTTCGTGACAGCAAGGATCCGTACGGTCCGGTGCTGGCCTTGAGCCCTGCGGCGTGGAGCGACTTCGTCGCGTTCGTCAGGAGTACAGACATCTGAGATCGGCGACACAACGAGTCCCCGCCGAAACTGACCTGGTGGGGGTTCGTTGCGAGTTCCCCAGTCATGGGGAGCATCCGGACCGGCCCTGACGCCCTCGTCACCTGCGCAGCCTGCAAGGCCATAGTCCAGTGGAAGGCTGACGATGGACCTCACGCTCATGCTCGCCTGCGGGATCGTCGGAGCAGTCTGCGGAGCCGTTGCCGTGGTCGTCGTCGGCAGAAGAAGGCGCCGACGTCAGCGGTGCGGACGCGAGGGTTGCTAGTGGGTGTCCGTCGTCGGTGGTGTTGAGGGCCGATCGGCGTCGGCGGACCAGGAGGCGAGTATCCGGAGTCCGTCGTGGGCGGGGGTGCCAGGCTCGGCGGTCCAGGTGACGAGTTGCTGGTCGGGGTCGGTGGCGCAGACGAGGGTGTCCCAGTCCAGGGTGAGGTCGCCCGCGATGGGGTGGCGGAACACCTTGGTGCCCATGCCGCGGACGGCGACGTGGTGGGCGCCCCACCAGCGCCGGAAGTCCGGGTCCTGGACGGACAGCTCCCCCACGAGAGCGGCCAGCCTCGGGTCGTGCGGGTCGCGGGCGGCCTCCATGCGCAGCTGGGCCACACCGGTGTGGGCGACACCCTCCCAGTCCGGGTACAGCGCCCTGACGGCCGGGTCGACGAACACCAGCCGCACCAGGTTCCGCTGCCTCTCCGGGACCCGGCCGAAGTCGGTGATCAGTGCGGCGGCCATCGGGTTCCACGCGAGAACGTCCATGCGCCGGCCCAGGACCACCGCAGGGGTGGTGGTGAGGTCGTCGAGCAGTCGCCGCAACTGGGGCTGGACCTTCTGCGCGGGCCGTCGCCGCGGCCGGGCCGCGTCCTTGCCCGCCAGGTCGAACATATAGGCGCGTTCGTCGTCGTCGAGGCGGAAAACCTCGGCGAGGGTCTCCAGCACGGTCTGCGAGGCTTGCCTGCGGCCCTGCTCCAGACGGGTGTAGTAGTCGCTGCTGATGGAGGCGAGCAGGGCCGCCTCCTCCCGGCGCAGGCCCGCGACCCGCCGCCGCCCGGCGGTCTGCGGCAGTCCGACCATGGCGGGGCTGAGTTCCTCGCGGCGGGCCTTGAGGAAAGCGCCCAGCTCATTGCGGTGCGCGTTGGTGCTCATGCGGACAAGTCTGGCAGTGAATGCTGGGACTGTGCGGGGGCCGGTTCTGTCCCAGGACAGGGCTGTCCCGGGACAGAAGCCGCCCATTTCGCGGGCGAGCGGTACCTGGCAGCGTTGCTTTCGTGGCCATTGAGGCCGCGCCGGCAGAGCCCGTTTCCGGGGCGGTTCCGGATTCCGTGCCACTTCGGGCTTCGCACTCGTGAACCGCTTCGCACTCGTGAACCGAGGAGAGGGCAAGCGCATGAAGGCCACCGTCACCTTCCCCCGCGCCGGTCTGAAGCCGGCCGGAATGCCGTTCACCCCCGACGGGCCCGACGGGCACACCGGGACCCCGCTGCCGGCCGTCGTCTCCCACCCGGGCGGCGGCGTGAAGGAGCAGGCCCCGAGCGTCTGCGCCGAACGGCCGGCCCGTGAGGGGCTCGCCACCCGCATATCCCGGTACGGGCGGGACGCGCACGTCACGCCCCTCGCGGTCACCCAGCTCACCGGCTTCTTCGGCAGGCACCTGGCCGCCTGACGCGCCCGGATACTCCGGCGCCGTCCCACAGCCGATCGCAACCAAGGAAGAGAGCAGAACCATGCAGAAGGAATCCGTGCGTTTCAAGAACCGGACCTGGGATGTGGCGGCCGACCTCCGCCTCCCGGACGGCTTCGACCCGGCGAGGAAGTACCCCGCCATCATCTGCGCCCACCCGATCAGCAGCTGCAAGGAGCAGACGTCGGGCGATGTCTACGCCGAGCGGCTGACCGAGCTGGGTTACGTGACCCTCGCGTTCGACGCCTCGCACCAGGGGGAGAGCGGCGGTGAGCCCCGCTACCTGGAGGACCCGGACACGCGTGTGGAGGACTTCCGCTGCGCGGTGGACCACCTGGTCACCCTCGACTACGTGGACGAGGACCGGATCGGCGTCGTGGGCGTCTGCGGCGGTGGCGGCTATGCCGCGAAGGCGACGATGACGGACCACCGCGTCAGGGCGCTGGGCACCGTGGTGGCCGCGAACTACGGGCGGCTCACGCGCGAGGGTGACCTCACCCCCGACGCGGCGATCGACGCCCTCGAAGCGATCGGCAAGCAGCGTACGGCCGAAGCACGCGGTGCGGAGCCGCTGATCGCCACCTACATCCCCAACTCCCCCGAGGAGCGGGAGCAGGCCGGCGTCTCGGACATCGACATCGTCAACGCCGTCGAGTACTACCGCACGCCCCGGGGGCAGAACCCGAACTCACCGAACAAGCTGCGCTTCTCCGGACTGGAGGCGGCGATGGGCTTCGACGCCTTCCACCTGGCGGAGGTGCTGCTGACGCAGCCCTTGCAGATCATCGTGGGGGACGTGCCGGGTGCCTTCGGCTCGTACCGGGACGGCTGGGAACTCTTCGACCGGGCCCGGTCGGACAAGAAGGACATCTTCATTGTCAAGGGCGCGAGCCACTACGACCTGTACGACCAGCCGGAGTACACCGCCCAGGCGCTGGAGAAGCTTGAGTCCTTCTTCGCGGAAAACCTGTAGGCCGACGCCGCGGCGGCCGACCGGCGGCCGTCGTTCACCGAGGGACGGTCGCCAGGGCGGCCGCCCCCCCACCTGCCCGGCCGCGCGCCGTAGCGCTCAGCTACCAGCGACCAGGGCACGTGGCCGGTCGAGCGGAGCGGCCCGGCCACCGGCGAGCTCGGCGCGGACCGCTGGCAGAGCAGCCGACAGGTATCGCGGGTGAAGGCGTCGCCGTCTTCGGCATTGCGCGTCAGTGTCGAAGTTCCGGCTTCGGGTCAGGCCGGCGGGGCGGGGGTGTATCTGGCGAGCATGGTCTGGACGGCCTCTTCGACGGCGTTGTGGATGTCGGAGGCTGCGGGGTTCCAGCCGGTCAGCAGCATGCGGGGCCACAGGACGTAGTTAGCGATCATGCCGAGGAACTGGTTCGCGGCGCTCTCGGCGTCGGGCACCTCAGCGTTGCCCGCCTCATGCTCGGATTCCAAGTAGTGCTGGACGGAGGCGAAGTAGGGCAGTTTGCCGAGCTGGAACTGCATCCGTCCCAGCTCGGGGAAGCGAGGCAGTTCGGCGATGACGATCCGGAACAGGCCCGCCATGCGGGGCTGGCCGATCAGGTCGGCGTAGCGGTGGCCGATGGCTGTCAGCCCGGAGCGCAGATCTCCCGCCTGTGGCCGCGCGGCGGTATCGCCGGCGTCGCGCTGCCAGGACTCGGTGACGATGGCCTCGAAGAGGGCCGCCTTGGTGGGGAACTGCTTGAACAGGGTGGACTTCGATACCCCGGCCGCTTCGGCGATCCGTGCGAGGGAGGTGCCGTCGTAGCCACGGTCCAAGAACAGTTCTGTGGCCGCGGAGGTGATCGCCTCGCGCTTCTGCTGGGCGAGCCTGCGGTGATGCGCGGTGAGTTCTGCTGCCATGCGGAGAGTATGCCGTAGCCCCGAGGCGAGTCACTTGACTCGCCTCGGGGGCCCGCTTACGGTGCACCAGTAAGGCGAGTCGAGTGACTCGCCTCTGATCTGTGGCGCCTGGGCGCATCCTGGTTGTCGCACGGTGGAGGAAGTTCATGACAATCGACAAGATCGCTTTGGTGACCGGTGCGAATCGCGGCCTCGGGCGCAGCGCGGCCATCGCGCTGGCCACACGCGGGGTGCGGGTCGTGGTCACCCACCGCGGCGATGCGGCCGGGGCTGAGCAGACGGCGGAACAGGTGCGGGCCGTGGGTGGGACTGCCGCTGTTCTCCGGCTCGACATCAGCGACGTCTCCTCCTTCGCGTCCTTCACCTCCGAACTGGGCGCGCAGCTGGAGCGCTGGAGTGCTTCGCGGCTCGACATCCTGGTCAACAACGCGGGAGTGGGAGTCTTCGGGCCGCTGGAGGCTGTCACGATCGACGACTTCGACACGGTGATGGGCACCAACGTCCGGGGCACGTTCTTCCTCATCCAGTCGCTCGTGCCGCTGCTGGCCCAGGGCGGCCAGGTCATCAACGTCTCGACGTCACTGACCCGCCACACCAGCCCCGCCACCTCGGCCTACTCCGCCTCGAAGGCCGCCGTCGAAGCTCTGAGCCGCACCCTCGCCGCGGAACTCGGACCTCGCGGCATCCGGGTCAACTCCATCGCCCCGGGGCCGACCGCCACCGACTTCAACGGCGGAGCGATGCGGGACGACGCCGGAATGCGCCAGGTTCTGGCCGGACAGACCGCGCTCGGCCGCGTCGGCGAACCTGAGGAGATCGGCGACGCCATCGCTACGCTGGCCTCCGAGGGACTGCGCTGGGTCACCGCCCAGCGCATCGAGGTCTCCGGCGGCGCCCTCCTGTGACGCCGGGCGACGGCCGGTAGGCCGGTAGAGAAGCAGGCAGTGCGGCCCCGAATCACTGCGAGCCGACCGACTCGTCCTCATCCTCGTCCCCATCCTCGTCCAGCTCCGGCGCATCAGGGTCCCGAAGCGGGCGCAGGGCACCGACGGCCGTCGGAAGGATGGCGGTGAAGCTGTAGCGGCCGAGCAGGCTCAGGTCGCGGTGCTTGAGCGGGGAGAGCCGGGCGATGTCCTCGTCCTGGATCTCGTGACCCTCGGCCTGGAGCCGGGCGACGGCGGCGTCGATGTACTTCGTCGTCCCGCCTGCCTCCGTCTACCCGTCGAGCGGGAAGCGGTAGACCGTGGACTGCCGGGCCTGGAAACCGAGACGCTCGTACAGCCGGTTCGCCGCCGCACGATCCGGCCGGGAGGTGAGGTCAACCGTCCGGGCGCCCGCCTCCCGGGCGATCCGCAGGGCCTCCTGCGTGAGGAGGCCGGCGACTCCCTGGCCTCGCGCCGCACCGTCGACGACCACGTCTTCGACGCGGGCCCGCAGGCCGGACGGCAGAGGCGTCAGCACCAGCGTCAGAGTGCCGACGATCGCAGCGGGCGTGCGCGCGACGAGCAGTGTGTTGGCGTCGGAAGTCACCATCCGGTCGATCGCTTCGTGGCCGAGGGGCTTCGCGGTCGAAGACAGCTGCGGAAGCAACCTGCCGAAAGCGTCGACGAGTTCCTGACTCGCCTCCTGTGCGATCTCTACTCGGATCTCCATGCCGGGAGCCTAGCCGTCGGCCGACGGCGCACAGCCGCTCAAGCGGGACGGGCCGGCCGGTCACGCGGTCGAAGCGACCATGGCTGAGGGCGACAGCCTCGAACGTGCCCGGGCGCACGCCGGGGCGGCCGGGGTTGGTCGACAGGCCGTCGGTGTTCGCTCCGGCGTCGAAGAGCGTCCGCCGTGGACGACCTCAATGCCGACAGGTCCGCGCTCGATCACCTCATCGAGGTCAATCAGTGATACCTGACGAATTCGACAGAAGTCGATTCGTGAAACCGACCCATTCGCGAACTCCCGGCCATCGGGCGTGCGTTGATCCGTCCGTCTGGAGCTGGAGGTAGACCGCCCGACCGATGGCCGCGGACCTTCGCCGCCCCTGGCTCACCCCGGCCCGGGGCCGCCGAGGGGGCGACAGCATTGACTGAGCCGCCGGCGCCGGCCCGCCCGTAGTGATCCAGACCAGAGCGTCCAGGTGTAGCCGTCGCCCCCGCCGCCTGGGTCCAGCCCCGCGAACCGCCCCCTGAGTACCCGTACTCAGGTCCCCGCGCCGCCCGTACGGAATGCTGCGCGTGTGAACACCGGCAAGATCCCTCCCGCTGAACGGGCGGAGCAGCAGTACTCCGGGTGTGCCGACTTCGTGGTCGCCTTCGGGCTGTTCGTCGTGGATGTGATCTTCGGGTACTTTGCCCTCGGCCTGGCCGTAGGGAGCACCGGCTACAACATCTTCGAGCCGGACCGGAACAAGGGCATCGACTGGACGGTCCCGATCGTCACCCTGTGCGTTCTGGTCGGGCTCTGCTGGCTGTCGGCCTGGCCGCTGCTCCGTCGGAGCTTCTACGTCGGCGGGTGGCTTCAGATCCTCTTCGGAACCGGGCTGCTGCTCGTACTGGCCGTGGCAACGTCGCCGGGTTGATCCAGGCCCACCGCCCCACCACCCCGCCGCCCCAGCCCATCCACCGCATCCACCACCCCCGCCGCCCATTTCCCCCACAGCCGCCCCAAAGTCACCCCGCGTCAATTCCGTTGCGCCCGCCACACGGCTAGCGTGCTGGGGCCCCCGAATTTGAGGAGATGCCCCGTGACCTCACTCACGCGCCGCGCATTTGTCGGTACGTCCACCGCGGCCGCGACCGCCGGTCTGATCGGAGCGGCCGGTACGGCCGAGGCGGCGAGTACGGAGGAGAGCCCCGCCGCCTCGGCGCGCACGCACGACGGGATCGACGGGATCGACGAGATCAAGCACATCGTCGTGCTCATGCAGGAGAACCGCAGCTTCGACCACTACTTCGGCTCCCTGCGCGGCGTACGCGGCTTCGACGACCGCCAAGGGCTCGTCTTCCCCGACGGCTCCACCGTGCTGCGCCAGCCGGACTCCGCTCGTAAGGACGGCGGTTACCTGCTCCCGTACCGGATGGACACCACCCGCTACAACGCACAGAACGCCAACGGGCTCCCGCACGAGTGGGAATCCAGCCACGACGCCATCAACCACGGCGCCATGAACCAGTGGATATCCGCCAAGGGCGAGCGCTGCATGGGCTACTTCACCCGCGAGGACATCCCCTACCAGTACGCGCTCGCCGACGCCTTCACCGTCGCCGACCACTACTTCGCCTCCCTGGCCGGGCCCACCGACCCCAACCGCCTCTACCTGTGGAGCGGCACCGCGGGCCCCGGCACCGACGGCACCACCGGGCCGTTCACCGACAACAGCGTCGTCACCGAGAACCCCGTCGCCGACTGGACCACGTACGCCGAGCGCCTCCAGGAGGCCGGGGTGAGCTGGCGTGTCTACCACAACCCGGGCATGGACGATCGGTACGGCGACTACGACTGCAACGGGCTCTCGTACTTCAAGCAGTTCCACGGCTTCGCGAAGGACGACCCGCGCTACGTCAACGCCATGACGAAGTTCGATCTGTCCGCCTTCGACCAGCACTGCAAGGACGGCACCCTGCCGACCGTCTCCTGGCTCGTGTCCCCCTTCCTCTTCTGCGAACACCCCTCCGCCAGCCCCGACTACGGCGCGGACTACGTCAACACCGCCCTCCAGTCGCTCGTCGCCAACCCCGACGTCTGGAAGCACACCGCCTTCCTGGTCATGTACGACGAGAACGACGGCTACTTCGACCACGTCGTGCCGCCCACCCCGCCCGCCGGCACCGCCGGCGAGTTCGCCCTCGGCCAGCCGATCGGGCTAGGCAACCGGGTGCCGCTGTGGGTCGTCTCCCCCTGGTCGCGCGGCGGCTGGACCAACTCGCAGGTCTTCGACCACACCTCGGTGCTGCGGCTGATGGAGCGCGTCACCGGTGTGCGCGAGCCGAACATCTCCGACTGGCGGCGGGAAGTCTGCGGCGACCTCACCAGCTGTTTCGACTTCTCCGCACCCGACTACTCCGTCCCGCGCCTCCCCGACACCAAGGAACTCATCCGCAAGGCCGACCAGAACAAGAAGCTGCCGCCGGTCAAGCTCCCCGCGAACGGTCAGCAGACCACGCCCGTACAGGAGCCGGGCACCCGTCCGCACCGCCCGCTGCCCTACCGGCCGGACGCGAAGACCACCGTGGACTCCAGCACCGGCAAGGTCACCTGCACCATGGTCAACCAGGGTGAGGCCGCCTTCCACTACACCGTCTTCCCCAACGCCCACCTGCCCTTCGCCGGCACCCCGTTCACGGTCGCGCCGGGCGCGGAGGCGGTCTACGAGTGGGACACGGCCAAGACGGACGGCGCGTACGACTTCACGGTGTACGGCGCCGACGGGTTCGTACGGCGCTTCAAGGGCGCGGCCCTCGACACGGCGCGGGCGACCGCGAAGGCGGACCGGCGGACCGTCCGGCTGACGCTCGGGCACACGCACGGCGGCGAGGCCGAATTCGCGCTGGAGCCCGGCGGCTCCGGCGGCAAGCGCCGCACCGTCGCCGTACGGGCGGGCCGCCCCACCCACGTGGACTGGCCGACGGACGGCGGGCGCTATGACGTGACGGTCACCGGCGCGGACGGATTCGTACGGCGCTGGGCCGGCACGGTGTACCACCACTGAGCGGGAGAGCTGAGGGCTATTGAACCGACGGTGGGGGCCGCTGGGCTGTGCCCGGCGGCCCCCTTCGGGTCAGTCCACGGCCTTCGGGTCAGTTCACGATGTCGCCGTACCCGCCGATGTCACGCGGGTCGCGCGCCGCGGGGCCGGTGTAGCGCGCCGACGGCCGCACCAGCCGCCCCGTGCGCTTCTGCTCCAGGATGTGCGCGCTCCACCCGGCGGTGCGGGCGCACGTGAACATCGAGGTGAACATGTGCGCCGGGACCTCCGCGAAGTCCAGCACGATCGCCGCCCAGAACTCCACGTTCGTCGCCAGCACCCGGTCCGGGCGGCGGTTGTGCAGCTCCTCCAGCGCGGCCTTCTCCAGCGCCTGCGCGACCTCGAAGCGCGGCGCGGCCAGCTCCTTGGCCGTCCGGCGCAGCACGCGCGCCCGGGGGTCCTCGGCGCGGTAGACGCGGTGGCCGAAGCCCATGAGCCGATCGCCGCGGTCCAGGGCCCGCTTGACGTACGCGGTCGCGTCGCCGGTCCGCTCGATCTCCTCGATCATGCCGAGGACGCGGGACGGCGCGCCGCCGTGCAGCGGCCCGGACATGGCGCCGACCGCACCGGAGAGCGCGGCGGCGACGTCGGAGCCGGTGGAGGCGATGACGCGGGCGGTGAACGTCGAGGCGTTCATGCCGTGTTCGGCGGCGGACGTCCAGTACGCGTCGACGGCCTTGACGTGCCGGGGGTCGGGCTCCCCGCGCCACCGCTTCATGAAGCGCTCGACGACGGTCCGCGCCGTGTCGATCTCCTTCTGGGGCACCATCGGCAGCCCCTGGCCGCGCGCCGACTGGGCCACGTAGGACAGCGCCATCACGGCGGCGCGCGCGAGGTCGTCGCGGGCGGTGGCCTCGTCGATGTCCAGCAGCGGGCGCAGGCCCCAGACGGGCGCGAGCATGGCGAGCGCGGACTGCACGTCGACCCGGATGTCACCGGAGTGCACCGGGATGGGGAACGGCTCGGCGGGCGGCAGACCGGGGTCGAAGGCGCCGTCCACCAGCAGGCCCCACACGTTCCCGAAGGACACATGGCCCACCAGGTCTTCGATGTCGACGCCTCGGTAGCGGAGGGAGCCGCCTTCCTTGTCGGGCTCGGCGATCTCCGTTTCGAACGCGACGACTCCCTCTAGTCCGGGTACGAAGTCGGACATCAGGCGGCTCCTCGTGATCTGATCAACAGGCGGTTTTTGACCAAAATGTCAGAATCTTGGTGAAGATGTGGCGTCACCGTGCGGCGATCGGTGTGCTGGTGTCGAAACGGGTCCGCGGCTGCGTGGCGCGGCTCGCGGCCCGTGGTGCTCTTCCCGGTCATGCCCCGCGCGGCGGGTGGTCACCCAAGTGGGCGGGGACTGGTTCGGGCCGGACGCGGCAACCGGCGGCGGACGCCCGGCGCGCGGCTCCGGGCTGCGATTTTGGCGGCTCCGCGGCGCACGGGGAAGGGTGATGTGCGGCACACCTGGCGATTGGGTCGGGTGAGGGTTACGCGGCGGCACGGACGGGCAGGCTGATCCGCGCCGGTCGGGACTTCCGGGGCTTTTGGGTCTTTCGGGACCGCTGGTGTCATGGATGCTGCAAGATGAGCCCGTGTCAGAAGCTGACGAACTCGACCCGGCCGCGATGCGCGTGCAGTACCGCTCCCAGGGCCTCGCGGAGGCCGACCTGGCCGCCGATCCGTACGAGCAGTTCCGGCGCTGGTTCGCGCAGGCCGCGGCCGGCGGGCTGTACGAGCCCAACGCCATGGTCGCCTCCACCGCCGACGCCGCCGGCCGGCCCAGCTCCCGTACGGTCCTGCTCAAGGGGTACGACGAGCGCGGCTTCGTCTTCTACACCAACTACACGTCCCGCAAGGCCCGCGAACTCGCCGAGAACCCCCACGTCTCGCTGCTCTTCCCCTGGCACTCCATCGCCCGCCAGATCATCGTCACCGGCACCGCCGACCGCGTCGGCCGCGACGAGACGGCCGCCTACTTCCGCACCCGCCCGTACGGCTCCCAGCTCGGCGCCTGGGCCAGCGACCAGTCCGCGGTCGTCGCGGAACGCTCCGAACTCGACGCTTCCTACGCGGAGTTGGCCGAACGCTACCCCGAGGGCGAGCAGGTGCCGGTACCGCCGGGCTGGGGCGGCTTCCGGGTGCGCGCGGAGGCGGTGGAGTTCTGGCAGGGCCGCGAGAACCGCCTGCACGACCGGCTGCGCTACGTCCGGGCAGAGGAGGGCGAGGAGTGGCGGGTGGAGCGCCTGTGGCCATGAGCGCGTACGGGTCGAGCGCGTACGGGCATCCGCGCTCATGAGCGCGTACGGGCGTCCGGAGCCGTGAGTGCGTACGGGCGCCCTTGCCCGTACGGCCGCGGAGGCCGGGAGAACGCAGGCGACCCGCGGGCCTCGGTCCCTCCGGAGAGGGAGCCGGCCGGACAAACCGGCGGCCCGCGGGTCGGGTGACTGCTTGGGATTGAGCCGACTACCAGCCGGCCCCGCACAGAGTGCGACGACGGGCTGTCAGCCCGCAGCCACCTCGCTTGTCCGGGATGAAATCACTTCCCGATCACCTCCTTTCGGCGTTAGCGGCACTCTAGGAGTCGGCCGCGGCGGCGCTCAACCGATTTTCCGAGCCGCTGTGCGGGGCGCCGTGTGGACCGCTGCGCGAGCCGCCCGCGCGGACCCCGGGCGCGTACGGTCCGCGCCGCGCCCCTCCGGTCCGCATCGAGCGCCCTCCGGCCCACGTCGAGCCCCCAGCGGCCCGTTCCGCGCCCCTCTCGAACCGTGCCGCGCCCCTCGCGGCCGCTTCGGCCGGAGGCAACGATTTCGCCGAACCGTGTGTGGCGCGCGTCACGTTCGAGTTCAATATCCTCTTGTGCAGTACGCCCAAGCAGGGGGGTCGCCCAATGACTGCTTCGCAGCGTTCAGACGCATCACACGACGCATCGCACGACACACCGCCGTCCGGTCCGCCGCGCTCCGGGGCGGGTGACGGTTCCGGCCTGCTCGCCGCACTGCTCGACGGGATGGACGCCGCGCTCTGCGCCTTCGACGCCGACGGCGTCATCACCCACTGGAACCGGGAGGCCGAGCGGATTCTCGGCTGGACGGCGGAGGAGGCCGTCGGGCGGCGGGGGCTCACCGAGTGGGCGGTGCGGGCGGCGGACGCCGAGGAGGTGGAGGCGCGGCTGCTGAGCGCGATGAAGACGCCGGGCCGCCATGTGCACGAGTTCGCGCTGGTGACCAAGGACGGCGGGCGGGTGCTGGTCCGTACCCAGTCCTCCGCGGTGCCGGGCGCGGACGGCGGCCCGGCCGGGGTCTACTGCGCGTTCAGCGAGGTGCACGCGCAGATCGACCTGGAGCGGTCGATAGCGCTCAGCGAGGCGCTGTTCGAGGACGCGTCGTGGGGCGTGGTCCTGGTCGACGTCGACCTGCGCCCGGCGGTCGTCAACGAATACGCCTCGTCCGCCCTGGGCGTCTCCGGCCCGGGGCTGCTCGGCCGCCCGCTGGGCGAGCTGCTGGAACAGGGCGTCGAGGAGCTGGAGGGCGCGCTCCAGCACGTACTGGCCGAGGGCGCCCCACTCGCGCCGGCCGAACTGTGGTTGACGCTGCGCGGCGGCGAGGGGCAGATGCCCGAGCGCCGCTGCTGGCGCAGCGGCTTCCTGCGGCTCGCCTCGCCGCTCGCCGAGGAGCCGGTGCCGCTGGGGGTGGCGTGGCTGTTCCTGGACGTGACGGAGGAGCGCCTGGCCGAGCAGCAGGGCGCGCGGCTGCGGTTCCGCGCAAGTCAGCTGCACCGGGCGGGGCGGGCGGTCGCGGAGTGCGAGGACCCGATGGAGGCGGCGACCCTTCAGCTCGACTTCGCGCTCGCGGGGTTCGCGGACCACGCGCTGATCGACGTGCTGACGGTGCCCGTGGCGCTGGCGGAGCCGCCCGTCCGGCTCGTACGGGCCGCGCTGACGCCCGCGGGCGCGCCGGGCCCGTGTCCGCCGCAGGCGCCCTGCGACATCCCGGTCGGCTACGCGGAAGGCCACCCGGCGCTGCTGGCGGTCGAGCGCTGCGGCTCGGTGCGCTCCAGCTCGCCGGGCGACTCCGACGCCGCCGCCGCGCTGTGGGCGGCGGCCCGCAAGTGGCCGGACGGCACGGCGCACGCCCTCAGCGTCGTGCTGCGCAGCAGGGGCCGCACGCTGGGCGCCGCCACCTTCCTGCGCGGCTCCTCCCGCCGCCCCTTCGACCGCGTGGACGCCACGTACGCGGAGGATGTGGCGGCCCGTGTCGCCGCGTCGGTGGATCTGGCGGCGGTGGTACGGGCGTGAGCGGGCGGTACGGGGACGGGTCCGCGGCCGGGTCTAGTGGCGGTAGAAGATCCGGTCGCCGTACTCCGTCATGATCCGGCCGTTCCACTCGTGCCCGCCGTCGATGTTGCCGGAGCGCAGCATCGGCGGGTCGATGCCGCGGGCGGCGAGGCCGCCCGCGGCCGCGGCCATGACGGCCTGGATCAGGGCGCTGGTGACGACGGTGGAGGCGGGGGCGAAGGGGGCGCTGATGCCCTCGGCGGTGAGTTCGGCGTCGCCGAGCGCGATCTTGGTGTCGAGGACGATGTCGCAGTGGTCCTTGAGGTATGTGCCGGAGACGTGCCGGGACTTGGTCTCGGTGGCGTACGCGAACGAGGTCACGCCGATGACCTTCAGGCCGAGGGCGCGGGCGTTGAGCGCCATCTCCACGGGCAGGGAGTTGCGGCCCGAGAGGGAGATGACGACCAGGACGTCCCCGGGCTGCGCGGGGCTGGTGTCGAGGACGGCCCCGGCGAGGCCGTCGACGCGCTCCAGGGCGCTGCCGAGGGTGGCCGGCATGACGTCGACGCCGACGGTGCCCGGTACGGCGAGGAGGTTCATGAGGGCGAGCCCGCCGGCCCGGTAGACGACGTCCTGGGCGGGGAGCGAGGAGTGGCCGGCGCCGAAGACGAAGAGGCGGCCGCCGTCGGCGACGGTGTCCGCGAGGAGGGCGCCGGCGGCGGCGATACGGGCGGCCTCCTCGTCGCGTACCTTCGTCAGCAGCGCGATCGCGGCGTCGAAGAACTGCCCGGCGAGCTCGGACCCGGTCGGCTCGGTCCCGGCCGATCCGGACGCGGTCGACCCGGATGCCGCGGTCGGTCCGGCCCCGGTCGCCCCGGCCCCGGTCGGTCCGGTCGGCTCGGACGCGTTGGTCGCAGCACGCGTGGCAGCACTCATCGCAGCAGGAGCCTTTCCGTCGGTGCGTACTCTGGTGGCGCGGATCACGTTGCGGTCTGGACCAGTGCCCTGTCAATACAGCCCGCGATCCTGCGCGGGGGCACGCCCGTGATCCCGCTACGACGCCCCGAATGGCTCCGGCGCCGTCGCGCGCGGTCGGCGACGGCACCGTTGTCAGTGGGATGCGTCAGAATTGAGTTCAGGGCCACCGCACGACGGATCGAGGGACACACATGTCCGGACTGATCGACACCACGGAGATGTATCTCCGCACCATCCTTGAGCTGGAGGAGGAAGGTGTGGTCCCGATGCGCGCCCGGATCGCGGAGCGGCTCGATCAGAGCGGCCCGACGGTCAGCCAGACGGTCGCGCGAATGGAGCGCGACGGCCTGGTCACGGTCGCCGGGGACCGCCACCTGGAGCTGACCGAGGAGGGCCGGCGGCTGGCGACGCGCGTGATGCGCAAGCACCGGCTCGCCGAGTGTCTGCTCGTCGACGTGATCGGGCTGGAGTGGGAGCAGGTGCACGCGGAGGCGTGCCGCTGGGAGCACGTGATGAGCGAGGCGGTGGAGCGGCGCGTGCTGGAGCTGCTGCGCCACCCCACGGAGTCGCCGTACGGAAACCCGATCCCGGGCCTGGAGGAGCTGGGCGAGAAGGCCGAGGCCGACCCGTTCCTCAACGACGGCATGGTCAGCCTGATGGAGCTGGAGCCGGGCGCCGGCGGCAAGACCGTGGTGGTGCGGCGGATCGGCGAGCCGATCCAGATGGACGCGCAGCTGATGTACACGCTGCGCCGCGCCGGAGTGCAGCCGGGCGCGGTGGTGAGCGTGACGGAGTCGGCCGGCGGGGTGCTGGTGGGCAGCAGCGGCGAGGCGGCGGAGCTGGAGGCGGACATCGCCTCGCATGTCTTCGTGGCCAAGCGCTGACGCGCCCCGGCGCTGATCCGGTCGGTGCGGCTCTTGGCTGACGCGGCTTCGGCGACGCGGCTTCGGTGACGCGACTTCGGTGACGTGTCTTCGGTGACGCTGCTTCGATGACGCCGCTTCGCTGAGGTGGCTCCGATGACGCGGCTTCGCTGAGGCGTCTTCGCAGTCGGCGCCGAGGTGTGGCCGCGGGGGCGCTCGGCCGCGCCGTCGGGCGCCTTTTCGCTGTGGTTTCGAGCGCCGACGTGCGCCAATACCCCTGATCCGAGCTGGAGTTCGCGGAATCGGCACGGCCGGGCCGTATGCGTGCCACGCTGTCGCTGAGCAGGTGCGCGCACGTGCCGTGCGCGAATGACCTGAGCTGGGGGCTGACGTGGGCGGCGCTCTGACAGCCAGGGCCCCGGCGCCTCAAGCTGCCGGGGCCCCGCCTCCCCATGCTCCCCCAAGGCGGCCTGGAGCCCCGAGCTCCCAAGGTCTCCCCTCGCGGACCCTCATCCCCGAGTGGTCCGTCTCCCGGACGAAGCCTCCCCTGGGCGGTGGCGGCCAACCCTGGCGCACGGTCACTCGAACGAGCGGTGTTGAACGGCACAACAATGCATTCGAATAAAGGTTCGATAGTGTGGGGCTGTTCGCAGTTGGAGCTGCCCGGGGGATGAATGGGGGTGCCAGGACTGATGGCGCGGCGTATCGACGTGACAGGGGTGGGTGGGGTGCGCCTCGCCGCCTGGGAATTCGCCGACCCGCCCAAGGCGGGCGGCCGGGACGGGGAGGGCGGCCGTTCCTCGGTCCTGTTACTGCACGGCCTGATGGGGCGTGCCGCGCACTGGGCGGAGTCGGCGCGCTGGCTCTCCACGCGGTACCGCGCCGTGGCCCTCGACCAGCGCGGCCACGGCCGTAGCGAGAAGCCGTCGGACGGCCCGTACACCCGTGACGCCTACGTCTCCGACGTGGAAGCCGCCGTCGAACAGCTGGGGCTCGCGCCGGTCGTCCTCATCGGCCATTCGATGGGCGCCCTCACCGCCTGGCAGTTCGCGGCCCGCCGCCCCGATCTCGTGCGGGCCCTGGTCATCAGCGACATGCGGGCCTCGGCGCTCGGCCCGGCCTCGCAGAAGGAGTGGGCCGCGTGGTTCAAGTCCTGGCCGGTGCCGTTCGCGACGCTCGCGGACGTACGGAAGTGGTTCGGCGAGGACGATCCGACGCTGGAGCGGCCCAAGCCGGCGCGCGGCGACTTCTACGCCGAGGTGATGGCCGAGCGGGCGGACGGCTGGCGGCCGATCTTCTCCCGCCGTCAGATGCTGGTCTCCCGGGCGCCGTGGATCCATGACGCGCACTGGGACGACCTGGCGCTGGTGGAGTGCCCCGCCCTCGTCGTCCGCGGCCTCGACGGCGAACTGGGCCGGGCCGAGGCCCAGGAAATGGTCCGCGTCCTTCCCCGCGGCGAGTACGCGGAGGTGCCGGACGCCGGGCATCTCGTCCACTACGACCGCCCGGAAGGCTGGCGCCTCGTGGTCGATCCGTTTCTTGCCGCCGTCGCGCCGGCCTGATCCGCGGGCGTGGCTCGTCTGCGCCCGCGCCGCCCCGCAGGAATTCAACGGGCGTTGACACCCTTCCGCGGGCGGGTGTGCACTGGAAGTCAACAGTCGTTGGCCAACAGCCGTTGGCGTCGGTAGACCTGGAGGCGACATGCCATCGCACAGCTCTCGCACCGCACGCACCGAAGAGCCCGCACCCACCGAAGGGACCGCACGCGCCGAGGAGCCCGTACGCGCCGAGGAGCCCGTACGCGCGGAGGAGGTCGTCCGTAGCGAGGAGCCCGCCCCCGCCCAGGAGGGCGCGGAGAAGGCCCCCGCGCCCGGCGTCGACGTCATCGTCGTGGGGGCCGGGCCCACCGGGCTGCTGCTCGCCGGGGACCTGGCCGCCGCAGGGGTCCGCGTCGTCCTGCTGGAGCGGCGCTCGCTGGAGTCCAACCTCTCCCGCGCCATCGCCGTGCACGCCCGCACCCTGGAGGTGCTGGACATGCGCGGCATCGCCGAAGACCTGCTCGCGACCGGCGAGTTCATCCCCACCCTGCGCGTCCTGGGCGCCCCGTTGGAGCTCTTCCGGCTGCCGACGCGCTTCGCCGGTGTCCTGATGACGCCCCAGTACGAGACCGAGCGGGTCCTTGAGGAGCGGGCCGTCCGGCTCGGGGCCGACATCCGGTACGGCGCCCAACTGCTGGCCTTCCGCCAGGACGGCGACGGCGTCGACCTGGACGTACGCACCGAGGCGGGCACGGACACCCTGCGCGCCGGATATGTGGTCGGCGCCGACGGCGTGCGCAGCACCGTGCGGCAAGCCCTCGGGCTGCCCTTCCCCGGCCGGTCCGTGCTCCGCTCCGTCATGCTGGCCGATGTCCGGCTGGGGTCCGCCCCGTCCCACTCGCCCATCGTCGCCTCGGCCCGCCAGGGCCTCTCCTTCATCGCGTCGCTCGGGGACGGCTGGTACCGCGTCATCGCCTGGAACCGCGCCGTGCAGTCGCCCGTCGACGCGCCCGTCGACCTGGCAGAGATCCGCGCCGTCACCCGCGGGGCGTTCGGCACCGACTTCGGCATGCACGACGCCCGCTGGGCCTCCCGGTTCCACAGCGACGAACGCCAGGCCCCGCACTACCGCGTCGGCCGCGTCTTCCTCGCCGGGGACTCCGCGCACGTGCACTCACCGGCCGGCGGCATGGGCATGAACACCGGCCTCCAGGACGCGGCCAACCTCGGCTGGAAGCTCGCCGCGGCCGTACAGGGGCGGGCCGGAGCCACGCTCCTCGACAGCTACGAGGGGGAACGGCACCCCGTCGGCGAGCTCGTCCTGCGCCTCAGCGGATCGATCCTGCGCGGGGTACTGCTCCGGCCGGCCCTCCTGCGCGGCGCCCGCGCCCTCGCGATAAACGCCGCGATGCGGGCCGCGCCCGTGCGGCACCGGGCCGCCATGGCGGTCTCCGGCCTCGGCATCGACTACCCGGCCCCGCCCGGCGCCCACCCGCTCACCGGCCGCCGCGCCCCCGACCTGCCGCTCGTCGGCGTGGGTAAGAGGGAAGCCGGGGGAGGCGGGGAAGGCGGGGGAGAGCCGGCGGGGGCCGGTGCGGACGGCAGGCCTACGCGGCTCCACGAGGCGCTGCGCGCGGGCGGGTTCGTACGGGTCGTGCCGCGCGCCGACAGCGGGGACGCGGATGCCGCCCTGCCGTCCGTACGGACCACCGTCAGGCGCGCCGACGCCGCGCCGACCACGCTCCTGGTGCGCCCCGACGGGCACGTGGCCTGGGCGAGCGACCGGCCGGACCCGGCCGGGCTGCGCGCCGCGCTGGCCGCCCTCACGGGAGGGGCGGGGTAGCGACCACGCCCATCGGGCCCCCTCGTACGCCGGAAGGACGAGAAATGTCCCGTCCTTCCGGGACCAAAGACCCTCTGCTGAGCTGTCTTCCCGGGCGTCTGTCTGGATGTAGGCCCGTAAGCGCCCGGAAGGCGGACCAGACTGTGCTCCCAGAGTTCCCAGCGTTCTCAGTGATCCCGGTCTTCGCCGCGTTCTCAGGGTGCTCGGGGCGCTCAGAGTTCTCGGGGTGCCCGGGGTGCTCAGGGGTCTCCGCGCTCTCAGGGCGTTCCGCCCCCGCCGCCTTCTCCTCCTCCACTGTCTTCTCCACTGCCTTCTCCTCCGCCACCCGTAGCCGTCGTCCGCCGCGATCCCCCCGAAGGCCGCCGGTAACGAGCCGTCGCCGCAGGTACGCCCGACAATGGTGGGGCACCTGAAGTCGCCCCTTTCGTCCGTACCGCCCGTACCGTCATCCGCCTGGAAGTGCCGTGCCGCCTCTCCTCACCGCGTTCCTCCGGCGCCCGGCCGCCGCCGTCGCCGCGGTGGCGACGGCGGCCGGGCTGACGACGGTGACCGGCTGCGGGACCGGGGCGGGCGGCGAACCCGTCAGCGCCGGTACGACCGCCCCGGCCGCCGCCCCGTCCCCGCTGTGGCCCGGCCGCTCCCCGGCCGCGGTGCCCACCGCCGAGCAGCAGGAGAAGGTGCCCTCGACCGTCGTCCCGGGATTCCGCCGGGTGCCCTCCGAGAACATCCGCGAGGTCGACCCGCTCGCCGTGATCAAAGCCGAACTGGCCGCCCACCCTCACGAGGCCACCGGCGCGGACGGGATGGACGCGGCGACCGAGCACAGACTGGCCGCCTGCTCCCCCGGGAAACCGGGCTGCCCCCTCCTCGCCCCCGTCCACCGGGACATCACGGGCAACGGCAAGGACGACCTGATCCTCGGCTTCGAGATGGAGGACGGGCTGCTGGGGCTGCGCTGCTACACCTTTGTCCACGGAGTGCTCACCCGCATCATGGCCACCGCCGTCCGGCCCACTTCGGTGGAGGTCGCGGGCCGCGACATCATCGTGTGGGAGCCCTCGTCGACCCCCAACTACGCCATCCGCTCCGTGTACTCCTGGGACACGCACCGCGACTACATGGAGCTCCAGAGCGACGAGATCCGGCGGACCGACGCCTCGGGCCGGCCCACGACGTCGGCGCGCCGATGACAGCCCGGAAGCCGCAGTCGCAGTCGCAGCCGCAGCCGCAGCCGCAGTCGCGGCCGGTGAAGCGGCGGTGGGCCCGGCCGAAATGGCTGCGGCTCGCCCGGTCCGGCTCCCTCTACGCGAAGTTCACGCTCTTCCTCGCCGTCATGTGCTGCATCGTCGCCGCCGTGCTCGGCACCCTCGTGCACGTCATCGTCACCCGGCAGACCGTCCACCAGGCCCGTTCCGAGGCCCTGTCCCGGCTCGACGTCGCCACCCGCTCCTACGTCGCCGGCGACCGGATGCGCCCCGAAGCCTCCCTCGACTCGCCCGAACTCCCCGGGCCGCTGCGGCGGATGGCGCTGCGCGGCGAACGCGGCACGGCCCTCGGCTCCTTCGAGGGCGACCCCGCCATGTGGGCGGCGGGCCCCGCCGACGGCAAGGCGCTGACCGTGAAGATCGACTACCGGCGCAGCGCCGAGACCATCAGCGGCCTGGACCGGGCCATCGTCGTCTCCTCGGCCCTGGCGATCGTCGGCACCCTGGTCATCGGGGTGTTCGCTGTCTCCCGCGTCACCCGGCGGCTGCACCGCACCGCCGATGTGGCCCGCCGGATCAGCGCGGGCGACCTCGACGCCAGGGTCGCCGACCCGCGCACCACCGACCTCACCCGGCAGCAGGACGAGGTGGCCGCCGTGTCCGCGGCGCTGGACGCCATGGCCGCCACGCTCCAGGCCCGGCTGCAGAGCGAACAGCGGTTCACCGCCGATGTCGCCCACGAACTGCGCACCCCGCTCGCCGGGTTGCAGGCGTCCTCGGACCTGCTGCCGCCGGGGCGGCCGACCGAGCTCGTACGGGACCGGGTGCAGGCGCTGCGCCGGCTCACCGAGGACCTGCTGGAGATCTCCCGGCTGGACTCGCTCACCGAGCGGGCCGACCTGGACGCGCACCAGCTGGGCCGGCTGGCCGAGCGGGCGGTACGGGCCTCCGGACTGCCGGCCGAGGTGCGCGTCGTGCGCGACGCGTGCGTGATGACGGACCGGCGGCGGCTGGAGCGGGTGCTCGGCAACCTGCTCTCCAACGCGCATCGGCATGGGCGGCCGCCGGTCGTGGTGACCGTGGACGGGCCCGTGATCACTGTTCGCGATCACGGGGAGGGGTATCCGGGGTATCTCCTCGACCATGGTCCGCAGCGGTTCCGTACCGAGCCGACGACGGCGTCCCGGGGGAAGGGGCATGGGCTGGGGCTGACGATTGCCGTGGGGCAGGCGCGGATCATGGGGGCGGAGCTTGCGTTCTCCAACGCCACTGTTGCCGGGGGCGGGGCGGTGAGTACGCTCCGGTTGCCGGTCGGGCCGCGGTAGTTCCGGGGTTACCGCCCCTGGGCCTTGGTGTCCTCAATCGCCGGACGGGCTGGTTGGGCTGGGTGCTGGTTGTCGCGTGCGGGCGGTTTGTCCGGCTGGGCTCGGGTGGGTGGGGTGTGCGGGCTCAGGTGTCCTCAATCGCCGGACGGGCTGATTGGGCCGGGCGGCGGCTATCGCGTGACCGGCGAGCTCGTTGGGCTGGTTGGGCTGGGTGTTGGTTGTCGCGTGCGGGCGGTTTGTCCGGCTGGGCTCGGGTGGGTGGGGTGTGCGGGCTCAGGTGTCCTCAAGCGCAGGACGGGCTGATCGGGCTGGGGCCGGTGTTCCCGTACGTGGCTGACATGGCTGGGCCCGGGCAGCGAATGCCCGGGCCCAGCGCGTAGCGAAGCAGCGGGTGTCAGCCCTTGCTCACCGCCATCAGGATTTCCGGGAGGCGCTTCGCCACCTGGGGGGCCGCCACGCGAAGGCCCGCGTAGGCCGCGGCCAGGCTGTATGCCGCGCCCACGGGGAGCACCAGCCACAGCAGGTCGTGCGCGCCCGACAGGTGGAGCCAGAGGGTGAGGCCCAGGACGGGGGAGGACAGGAGCGCGCCGACGAGCATGCCGCCCACGGCGCTGAGCGAGGCGATGCCGGCCTGGCCCGGTACGACGTTCTTGTTGCCCTCCGAGGGGATGGAGTACGGGGCCAGCGCCGAGGACAGCGCGCCCGTGGCCACCAGGGAGCCGAGGAGCGCCAGGGCGATGCCGTACGCCTCGGGGAACTCGGACCACTGGTGCAGCGACGCCGCCGCGCCGACCACCACCGCGGATACGTACGGCACGGCGATCAGCGCGATCGTCAGGGCCCGCGCCCGCAGCTCCACGAACGCGTCGCGCGGCGTGGAGATCGTCGAGGCGACCATCCAGAAGGCCGAGGTGTCCTGCCCGAACTGGTTGTACATCTGGAGGCCGAGGAGGCCCGCCGCCCAGCACGCCGTGTAGACGCTGCCGCCGCCCTGCACGGCCGAGACGAACGGGAGCAGCAGCCCCACGCCCAGGGCCGCCGCCCAGGACATCTTGGTCTTCGGGTCGCGCCACGCGTAGCGCAGCGACCGCAGCATGACCGTGCCCGTACGCCCCGCGGGCAGCAGGCGCAGCAGCCCTCGCTCCGCCGGCCGGCGGGAGGTGTCCTTCTCGACGGCCTGGAGGGTGGAGGAGTCCGGGGAGGTCATCAGGGTGGTGAGCGTGCGCTGCCACCACCACAGCAGCAGGACGAGCGCCAGCACGGTCAGGGCCAGTCCGGCGGCGGCCCGGCCGTACGAGCCCTTGCTCGTGGCGTCCACGGCGTCGAGCGCGGAGGCGGGCGGCAGCCAGCGCACCACCGTGGCCAGCGGTTCCAGGACGCCGAGCCCGTCGGGGCCGGTCAGCTTCTGGACGCCGAGGTTCACGCCCTGCGCGCCGAGCGCGATGAACAGGCCGCTGAGGACGGCCAGGTCACGGCCGCGCCGGCTGGTCAGCAGCCGGACGTTGGCCGTGGCGACGGCGCGTGCCAGCGCCACGCAGACCAGCGCCACCAGCAGTACGGCGAGGACGCCGACGACGGTGGCGGCGGCGCCGTGCGCGAGGGCGATCACCGAGCCGATGGCCACGGCGAGGGTGAAGACGGGGCCGATGCCGATCATGGAGGTGACCAGCATCGAGATGATCAGGGGGCGCGGCCGCAACGGCAGCATGGCCAGCCGGGTCGGGTCGAGCGTCTCGTCGCCGGAGGGGAAGAACAGCGGCATCGCCGCCCACCCCAGCGCGACGATCGTGATGAGCAGGACGACGAGGGCCGCCGCGTGGCCGTGGCCGCGCAGCGCGACGAGGCCCAGCAGCACCCCGGCCGCGAAGAGCAGCGTGAGGACGAGCGAGGTGACGTAGACGGCGGTGCGGCCGGAGGACTGGCGCAGGCCGTTGCGGAGCAGCGACAGCTTCAGCCGTACGAAGACCGGGGTCAGGGACGGGGCCCCGGCGGGGGCCGGGACGGCGCCGGTGGGCGCGGGGGCCGTGGACATGGTGCTCATCGGGCGCCGCCGCCCAGCCAGTCCAGGTTCTGCCGCCCGGCCAGCCGCCGGTTCGCGCCGACGAGTTCCAGGAACGCGTCCTGGAGGCTGGGCGCGTCGCCCCGCACCTCGGCGGTCGGGCCCTGGGCGCGGATGCGGCCCGCGGCCATCACCGCGACCCATGAGCACAGGGACTCCACCAGTTCCATCACATGGCTGGAGAAGACGACGGTCGCGCCCGATTCGGTGTAGCGCTCCAGCACGCCGCGGATGGTCTGCGCGGAGACCGGGTCGACGCCCTCGAAGGGCTCGTCGAGGAAGAGGACCTCGGGGTTGTGCAGCAGGGCGCAGGCGAGTCCGATCTTCTTGCGCATGCCGGTCGAGTAGTCGACGACGAGTTTGTGCTGTGCGCCGGCCAGGTCGAGTACGTCCAGGAGCTGGGTGGCGCGCGTGTCCACCTCGTCGCCGGGGAGGCCGCGCAACCGGCCGGTGTAGGCGAGGAGTTCGCGGCCGGAGAGCCGTTCGAAGAGCCGCAGCCCCTCCGGCAGCACGCCGATCCGCGACTTGACCGCGACGGGGTCCTGCCACACGTCGTGGCCGCCGATCTCGACCCGGCCCGAGTCCGGCCGGAGCAGCCCGGTGACCATGGACAGGGTCGTCGTCTTGCCCGCGCCGTTGGGGCCGACGAGCCCGATGAACTGTCCGGCGGGGAGTTCCAGGTCGATGCCCGCGACCGCGACCTGTTCCCCGAACTTCTTCCATAGGCCGCTGATCCGCACGGCGGCCGCGCTCGTGCCCGTACCCGCGCCTGTACCTGGGGCCGCGCCCGTACCTGGGCCCCCGCCCGTACCCGTGCTGGTCCTGCTCCCGTCGGCCGTGGCCGCGCCTTCGCCGGCCGCTGCGTCCTGCACCACTGTGATGCCCCCTCGTTCCCCGTCGACTGTTCACAGGGGACGGCACCGCCCCCCGGGGGCCAACCCTAGGCGGGAGGAGAACACACCGTCACGGAGCCGAGGGCGGCGCGGGCCGGCCGTGCCCCGGGGGCAGGGCCTCAGCGCCCCCGCGCCGCCGCGGCCTCGCGCCCGCAGGCGTAGGCGAGGGCGCTGATCAGCTCCTCGGTGTCCGGCAGCCAGCGGTTGGCGGCGGTGGGCTGGCGGGCCCACTGCACCGAGCCGTGCGAGCCGACGCGGGTCGGCGGCGCCGCCACGTAATCGCCCTCGCCGCGCGCCACGAGGTCCAGCGACGACGGCGGCCAGCCCAGCTGCCGCACCAGGCCGGGGACCTTCGGGGCGCCGCCCGGCAGTACGAGGAAGAGCATCCGGCGGCCCGGCGTGCAGGTGATCGGCCCCAGCTCGATGCCCATGCGCTCCATGCGGGCCAGTGCCAGGCACCCGGCGGTCTCCGGCACGTCCAGCGCGTCGAAGGCGCGCCCGGTGGGCAGCAGCACCGAGGCGCCGGGCTGCCCGGCCCACAGCCGGCGGGCGCCGACCGCGCTGCCGGTGGCCTGGGTGGCCCAGTCGGGGCGGGCCGGATGCGCCCCCGGCGCGGGGCAGTCCAGGTCGCGGCAGGAGCAGTGCTCGCGCCCCTGGCCGGCCTCCAGCCAGGTGCCGGCGAATACGTCCCAGTGCCGCTCTTCCGCGTACCGCACCGCGGAGTCGAGGGGCTGTTCGCCGCGTTGCGCCGGGATATGCGGGGCCGTTACTCCGATGGTCTTTTCCACGTTCATCACAACTCCCCTTGTCACCAGGGGTTACGGCCCGCTCGCGGCTCGGGCGCGGTGCATCGTTACGGCACGTGGGGCGCACGGATGCACGCCCGGGGGCGCAGACGGGGCCGCGCGGTCGTCAACGGGTAGCCACCTGCGAGACGTTCGTCCGCACAGGCACAGGCACAGGCACAGGCACGGACCCGGACACAGACACGGACGCGGACGCGGGCACGGACGCGGGCACGGGCACGGTCATCGGGCACGACGGCACCGGGCACAGGAACCGAGCACACGCACCGGGCACGTTCATCGGGCACAGTCGTCGGATACGGATACCGATCACGGGTTTCGCCCCGGATCGGCAAGCGCGGTCATTACGGGCAAGTCCCGCATTCTCCGGACATCTTCGGGGCAGTGATCTCGCCATACGGACTTCACAGGGTGCGCGGCGCTCGTCGCGGACGCACAGCAGTCACAGGGGGTACACACCATGGCCGCACGGCCACTCGTGGCGCGGCAGCCGAACGAACGGCTGCAGGCGCTCATCCAGGAAGCCGGCTGCTCCAACGCCGGTTTGGCGCGCCGCGTCAACATGTGCGGCGCCGAACACGGCCTCGATCTGCGGTACGACAAGACCTCCGTCGCCCGCTGGCTCCGCGGCCAGCAGCCCCGCGGCCGGGCCCCCGCGATCATCGCCGAGGCGCTCGGCCGCAAGCTGGGCCGCACGGTCACGATCGACGAGATCGGCATGGCCAACGGCAAGAACCTCGCCTCCGGCGTCGGCCTCCAGTTCTCGCCGACCGTCGTCGGGGCCATCGACCAGGTCTGCGAGTTGTGGCGCAGCGACGTCGGGCGGCGCGACTTCCTCAGCGGGTCGTCCGTCGCCGCCTCCGCGCTGGTGGAGCCCAGCCGCGACTGGCTGATCACCGGCGCGGACCCGCAGGTCGCCCGGTCGGTCGGGGCGCGCGTCGGCGGGGCCGACGTGCAGGCCGTACGGGCCACCACCGACGCCCTCGTGGAGCTGGACCACCGCTACGGCAGCGGCCATGTGCGGCCGGTGGTCGTCCACTATCTGAACAGCGTCGTCTCCGGGCTGCTGGGCGGCTCGTACCGGGAATCGGTGGGGCGTGAACTCTTCGGCGCCGTCGCGCGGTTGACGGAACTGGCCGGATACATGGCGGTCGACACCGGACAGCCGGGGCTCGCCCAGCGCTACTACATCCAGGCGCTGCGCCTCTCCCAGGCCGCGGGCGACCGCGGTTACGGCGGCTACGTACTCGCCGCGAGCATGAGCCATCTCGCCGCCTCGCTCGGCAATCCGCGGGAGATCGCACAGCTCGCGCGCGCCGCGCAGGAGGGGACGCGGGGCCATGTCCCGCCGCGGGCCGAGGCGATGTTCCTGGCGGCCGAGGCGCGCGGGCACGCGCTGCTCGGCGACTCCCGGGCCTGCCAGGCCGTCGCGGGCCGGGCGTCGGCCGCCCTGGAAAAGGCGGACAGCGAAGGCGAGTCGGGCGACGACCCGGTCTGGATCCGCCACTTCGACCACGCCTATCTGGCGGACGAACTGGCCCACTGCCACCGCGACCTCTCCCAGGCCGAGCCGGCCAAGCGCCGGGCGGAGGAGGCCCTGGCCGGCCATCCGGAGGGGCGGGTGCGCCGCCGTGCCATAGGGCTGCTGCTGCTGGCCACCGCGTATGTGCAGCAGCGCGAGATCGAGGAGGCGTGCCACGCGGGCACCCGCGCGGTGGAGCTCCTCGGCACTCTGCGGTCCAACCGCGGCGTGGAGTATCTGGACGACTTCCAGCAGCGGCTGGAGCCGT
Source organism: Streptomyces sp. NPDC044033 (assembly GCF_056434425.1). Classification (NCBI taxonomy): domain Bacteria; kingdom Bacillati; phylum Actinomycetota; class Actinomycetes; order Kitasatosporales; family Streptomycetaceae; genus Streptomyces; species Streptomyces sp. NPDC044033. The sequence goes on from NZ_JBWKFF010000004.1 coordinate 331,464, forward strand.
ACCGTGATGAATCCGTTGTACGGGAGTTCGGCGCCCGGCTGGAGGTGCGGGCGGCGTAGGGACTTCCCGGCGGTTGTCCGTGCGGGGCCGTGCGGGGCGGGTTCTCGGGGCGGCCCCGGTCGGGGGCCGACGGGGACGAGACCGTTACGAGGTCAATGGTCGAGCGTTATCGTCACCCGGTAGCGTGAGCCGACGATTCCGTAAGTCCCGCACAGGTTGAGGAGCCCCGGTGACGCAGAGCGGACAGGGAAACGAGCCGCAGCGCCCAGCGGCTCCGCCCACGCGGCCCGCGTACGAGGGCATCGTGCTGCCCGCCGACGGCGAACCCTTCAACCCCGCCGACCAGCAGGCCGCGCCGGCCACCGGCCGGCCGTGGGACGAGCCTTGGGGGCCGGACGCGCAGGCCGCCCCCGGCCGGGGCGGGTATCCGGGGCAGGGCGCGCACCACGCGGGAGGCGCGCAGAGTGCGCAGGACTCCGGCTCGTACGGTGCTCCGGCCTATGACGCGTACGGCCCGCCGCAGCCCGGCTACCCCGCGCCCGGACAGGGCGCGCAGCAGGGCGGCATGCCCCCGCCGTACGAGACCCCGGGGCCGTACGCCCCGCAGCCGCCCGCGCACAGCGCGCCGCTGCCGCCGCAGGCCGGCCAGCTCGCGCCGACCGGTTACGACTCGCCGCCGCAGCCCGGCTACGCGCCGCAGGGGCAGCCGCCCCAGGGCGGCGGCGGGCGCCGCAGGCGCGCCGCGCCGCCCGAGCAGCAGGGTCTGCCCGCCGCGCCGCTGCCGCCGCAGGCCGGCGAGCCCGCGCCCCCCGGGTACGGGCACCAGCAGCCCTCGCACGCGGGGTACCCGGCGCCCGGCTCGGCCGAGGAGACCCGGGTGCTGCCCCCGCAGGCGTCGGCGGAGTCCGACGCGACGCAGTTCATCCCGCCGGTCGGCGGCGGCGCGATGCCGGGTGCGATGCCCGGGGCCATGCCCGGCGCGATGCCGCAGCCGGGGGCGTCCGATGCCACGCAGCTCATTCCGCCCGTCGGCGGCGGGTCCCTGCCGCCCGAGCAGCCCTCGCACGGCGGCGGGCCGATGCCCCCGGCCTTCCCCGCGCACGGCGGCCAGGACTCCGCCGCGGACTCCACCCAACTGCTGCCCCCGCAGGGCGGCGGCCCGCAGCCGGGCGCCGGATTCGGCTCCGAGTCCACGCAGTTGATCCCGCCCGTCGGGGGCGGCGGGCCGCAGCAGCCCGGCACGGCGGCGTTCGGTGTGCCGCCGGGGGCGCCCGGCGCTTCCGGCGAGCGCCAGCCGCCCGCCGAGTTCGACGGCCTGTTCCGGTCCGACAGCGCGCAGCCCCCGCCCGGACCGGCCCCCTCCACGCAGCAGTTGCCGTACCTCGACGACAAGGCGGCGCAGAGCCGGTTCGGCCAGGGACCGGGCGGCCAGGGCCCGGGCGGTCACGGGCCGGGCGGCCCCGGCCCGTACGGTCAGGGGCCGTACGGCCAGGGGCCCGGCGGACCGGCCCCCGGCCAGTTCGGCCAGGCCGGGCACGAGCCGCAGGGGCGGCCCGAAGGCGGCGGACGCCGCCGCCGGATCACCCCCCTCGCGGCGATCGGCATCGTCGTCGCGTGCTGCGCCGTCGCGGGCCTCGGCGCGGGCGCGCTGCTCAGCGGCGGTGACGACGACAAGGACAGCGGCAAGAAGAGCAGCGACCAGGCCGGGCAGAACCCGGGCCCCGACACCGGTGGCAAGTCCGGGGACGGGGACGGGAAGCCGGCCGACCCGGCGGAGCCCCAGGCGAAGGCGCTGGACGCGCTGCTCAAGGACAGCAACAACAGCCGCGACGCCGTGATCAACTCCGTGGAGTCGATCAAGTCCTGCAAGAAGCTCGACAAGGCGGCGGCCGATCTGCACGGCGCGGCGGGCCAGCGCGGCGACCTCGTCGCGCGCCTGGACCGGACGCCGATCGACAAGCTCCCCGGGCAGGCCGCCCTCAAGGCTCAGTTGAAGAAGGCGTGGCAGTCCTCGGCGGCGGCCGACAACCACTACGCGGCGTGGGCGGGCAAGGTGGGCGGCAAGCACGGCTGCCACAAGGGCAAGGCGCGCACCACCGGCGAACTGGGCCAGGCCAACAAGGCGAGCGGGGACGCCACCGAGGCCAAGAAGCAGGCGGCCACGCTGTGGAACTCGATCGCGAAGAAGTACGGCCTGACCCCGCGCCAGTACACCCAGCTGTGACGGAGGGGCGCCGGGTGACCGGCGCGCGACGGATGGTGACCGCCGGGTGAGAGCGGGGTCCGGATGGCGCTCCGGGGCGGAGAACGTACGATCGATCACCGTGCAAGGTTCGGAGAAGTCTTCCCGTCGCGGCCGCCGCTCGACCACCATGGGTGGCATGCCCCTCAATGACATGCCGTGGTGGCGCTGGCGCGCGAACGCGCGCTCGGCGCTGCACATGCTCGCCGACCCGGCCTTCCAGCGGGAGTGCTGGCTCCCTGCCCTGGAGGGGTACGGAGACGTCACCGACGCCGTATACCGGCTGGTCGAGGACACCTGGCTGGACAACTGGTCCGCCGAGAAGTACGTCGGGACGATCTTCCGCGACCAGACCGAGGCGGCGCTCGTCGACGCGGCCGTGCTGCGCGTACTGCGGATCATGCACCAGGTGGGCGCCGACGCCCCGGTCTCCGCCTATCTGGAGCACGAGGCGTGGCCGGACGCCGTAGGGGCGGCCCGGGAGGCGCATGTGCGGCTCGCGGTCAACGACGGGGACGACCCGGACACGGCGCCGCGCTCGCTGGAGGTACTGGCGATCGTGACGCGCGTGGTGTGACGCCCCTGTGCGCTTCTCACGCTTCTCGCGCTCGGCGGCTCAGGTGCGCTCCTCGCGTCTGGCGGTCCCGGTGCGCGCTCCCCGCGCTCGATGGCCCCGGTGCGGTCCTCGCCGCTCAGCGGTTCCGGTGCGACCCTCGCCGCTCAGCGGTTCCGGTGCGACCCTCGCCGCTCAGCGGTTTCGCTGTGACCCTCGTCGCCCGGCGGTTTCGGTGTGATCCTCGCCGCTTGACGCCGCCGGTGGGGTCCGAGCGGCCCGGCGGCCCTGCCGGGTATGCGACGCTTCTGGGTTATGAGTGATTCGCAGCCCGTCGCCCCCGAGCAGTATGTCCTGACCCTGTCCTGCCCGGACAAGCAGGGCATCGTGCACGCCGTGTCCAGCTATCTGTTCATGACCGGCTGCAACATCGAGGACAGCCAGCAGTTCGGCGACCACGACACCGGGCTCTTCTTCATGCGGGTGCACCTCAGCGCCGAGCCGCCGGTGACGGTGGACAAGCTGCGGGCCAGCTTCGCGGCCATCGGCGACTCCTTCCAGATGGACTGGCAGATCCACCGGGCCGACGAGAAGATGCGCGTCATCCTGATGGTCTCCAAGTTCGGCCACTGCCTGAACGACCTGCTCTTCCGCTCCCGGATCGGCGCGCTGCCCGTCGAGATCGCGGCCGTCGTCTCCAACCACACGGAGTTCGGCGAGCTGACCGGCTCGTACGGCATCCCCTTCCACCACATCCCGGTGACCAAGGACAACAAGGCACGGGCCGAGGCCGAGCTGCTGGAGCTGGTCCGCGCCGAGAACGTCGAACTCGTGGTGCTCGCCCGCTATATGCAGGTGCTCTCCGACGACCTCTGCAAGGCGCTGTCGGGCCGGATCATCAACATCCACCACTCCTTCCTGCCGAGCTTCAAGGGCGCCAAGCCGTACCACCAGGCGCACGCCCGAGGCGTGAAGCTCATCGGCGCGACCGCCCACTATGTGACGGCCGACCTGGACGAGGGCCCGATCATCGAGCAGGAGGTGGAGCGCGTCGGCCACGACGTGACCCCGGACCAGCTCGTGGCGATCGGCCGCGACGTCGAGTGCCAGGCGCTGGCACGCGCGGTGAAGTGGCACGGCGAACACCGCGTCCTGCTCAACGGCCGGCGGACGGTCGTCTTCGCGTAACGCCCCCGGCGCTTCGCGTAACCGCCCCGCCCCTCTCTTCCGTGTGACCGCCCCGCCCTTCTCTTGCGCGTAACCGCTCCCGGCTCCGACGCGCCCCGTCAGAGCCGGGACAGCGACGCCGCCGCGAAGAGCACGTCCCGGATCGCCTCGCGGTCGCCGTCCTGGCCCGCGGCGGCCTCCTCCGGGGAGACGTGGCCCGCCGCCAGCTGGCAGAACTCGACGCCGTCCAGGGCGATATGGGCCACCGACTCGGCGGGCGTGCCGACCGCGGCGGGGGAGTCCAGCGCGATGTACCAGTTGCCGCCGCCGCTGCCCTCGATCTCCAGGTGGAGCGTACGGCCGGGCGCGCCCACCAGGACCGGGCCGCGCGCGGGGGGCGCCAGGCCCGAGCGGCGGCGCTGCGCGAGGACGCCGGGCAGCAGCCGGGCCGCGAGGTCGATCATGCGGTTGAGGTGGGCCGAGGACGGCGGGTCGTACGGGTAGTCGACGGCGTCGGCGATGTCCCCGGCGTGCACCCAGCACTCGAAGGCGCGGTCGAGGAACGAGTCGCGCAGCGGAAGCGTGAACCGGCCGTACGACACGTCGAGCCCGGCGGCCCCGCGGCCGGCGAACGACACCGTCCGCAGCAGCGAGTGGCCCTGGTCGCGCCAGGCCGTGCGCACCGCGGCCGCCGGGAGCGGTTCACCGGCGGCGGCCGCCGGTTCCGCCGCCCAGTACGCCTCCGTACGGGCGGTGGGGGAGCCCTCCTCGCCGCCGGGCAGCGGTTCGGCGAGGCCGAGCGAGGCGGCGACGAGGCCGTCCACGGTCATGAGGTGGCCGATGACCCCGGCGACCGTGGTGCCGCGCCGCAGGGTCCGCCGCCCCTCGAACCACCGCAGGCTGACCGGCGCCCGCCACTCCGCCTCGCCCATGTCCCGCAGCAGCGCGTCGAGCCGGGCGGTCTCGGCGTCGTACGGAGCGGCCCAATCGGGCACCGGGATACGGGCGGGGCGGCGGCCGAGGCACCCTTCGAGCACGCGGGAGCGGAGCATCGGATCGAGGTCGAGGTTCTCCTCGGGGTGCAGGAGCCCCACGGCGTCGCGCAGGCGCACGGCCTCGTCGGCGCAGGCCGCGCACTCGGTGAGGTGCGCCTCGACGTCGAGGGTCTCCTCACTGGAGCAGGCGGCCAGGGCCCAGGCGCCGAGCAGCGACTTCAGCACCTTGTGCGTCCGGGGCGCGGGCCGGGGCCCCGGCCCGGGCCGCCGGGGTGCGGGCGCGGGCGGGGGCGGCCCCTGTGACGGCGTGGTGCCCGGGTCCGGGGCTGGGGCGGGGGCTGGGGCGGGTGGTTGCGTGGGGTACGGCCAGTGGGCGCCGTCCTCGGGGGCCGCTCGCGGCGGCGGTATGCGCGGCGGCGTCGCGGGGCCCGGGGAGCCGCGGGTGCCGTCGCCGGGTGCGCCGTCGCCCCGGCCGGGTCCGGGCGCACCGCCGCCCGGGCCGTCGCCCCCGTTCTTCTTCCCTGAGCCCGACCCCGACCCTGACCCCGACCCCGGGCCCGTACCGCCCTGGTCCCAGGAGTCGTCGTCGGGCTCCCAGCGCCCGGGTCCGCACCGCTCGTTCACAACGCCCTCCCGTAACCGGGCGGCGGGACGGAGCGGGACGAGTGGTGGGCCGTGGAGAGCAGCTGGAGGCCCAGGCGCAGCCGGCGGCGGGCCTCGTCCTCCGTGACGCCGAGGTCGGCGGCGGCCTGGCGGTAGTCGAGGCGGCGGAAGTAGGCGAGTTCGAGCGCGGCGCGCAGGGGCGCGGGCATGGAGGTGACGATGTAGTCGGCGCGGGCGGCGGCGGATGCCTCGCGGACCTTCTCCTCGACTTCCTCGGGGGTGCCCTCGCCCCGCAGCTCGTCCTGGCGCAGCCGCTGGACGGAGTGGCGGTGGGTGATCTTGGCGATCCAGGAGCGCAGGGAGCCCTGCTTCGGGTCGTACGAGTCCGGGTTCTCCCAGACGTGGCCGAAGACCTCACGGGTGACGCGGTCGGCGGCCTCTTCGTCGTGGAGCACCCGGTGGGCGAGGCTGTGCACGAGCGAGGCGAAGCGGTCGTAGAGCTCTCCGAGCGCTGCCGCCTCGCCCCGCGCGAGCCGCTGCTGCATCATGCGGTCCCAGCGGGGTGGTGCGTCATTCGTCATGCGGCCCCCATCCCTTCACCTCTGGCTACCCGTCCTGCCCCGCGCTACCCATGGGTACGGAGCCGATTCGAGGAACCCGCTCCGAACCGTGCCGTGCCCTCCCCGGCAGCTCCCGATCAGCTTCCGGGCAGTTCTCGGCAGCTTGTGCCCGCGCTCACATACTCATCGAATGTAGTGCGAGCCACTGACAACGCGCGTCGATTTGCGGCAAAGTGCACGCTCGGCCGACTCCGGATGGTATAAGTCCGGTCACTTTGGGTGGGTTGTCGCTGATCGACCCAGATCGTTCCTGCCTGAATAGGCCGATGAGTTATGCGGGTGTGACCGGATCTTTGGGGTTTCTGTACCTGAGGTGGGCATAGGGTCGTCACGAGCCCTTTACGCCGCACGGTGTTTCATGAGGGAGCGGCCGGGCAGCCGCAGTCGGGGAAGGGCCCGTTCCGGGCAGCCGCCGGACAGCGAGCGACAGGGCGACCGAGCGAAGGGGCTTCGAGCGCGTGACGTTGAAAGTGATGGAGGGCGAACAGGGCCATTGGGCCGTGCTGCAAGTCTCCGGTGAGATGGATCTGGTGACCTCGCCGGCGGTCCGGCAGCACGTCCACGACGCGGTCGCCGAGGGGCGCCGGAGCCTGGTGCTCGACCTCGGAGAGGTCCGCTTCTGCGACTCCAGCGGCGTCGGCGTGCTCATCGCCGCGCGCCGCCTGATGCGGTCCTGCCAGGGCCGGCTGCGGCTGATCCTGCCCGCACAGGGCGCGGTCGACGGCTCGCACGTCAACCGGGTGCTCTCCGCACTGGGTGTGCGCCGCCTCTTCGAGGTCTACCCGGACCTGGCGACCGCCACGGACGAGGCCGCGGAACCGCTCTCCGCCTGACCCTCGCCCGACCTCCGCCCGATCTCCGCCTGGGCGGTGGCGCGGGGCGGTGACGGCTCGGAGCGGCCGGGCCCTGCTCGTACCGGCGCGCGGTGCTACGGACCCGGCACTCGGCTCGTACGACGCGCGCGATGGACCCGGCTCGCGCCACCCGCGCCACGGCCCTGGCGCCCGGCTCGCGCTACGCGCCCGGGAACTCGGCCCGTACGACGAAGCCGCCCTCGTCCGTCGGGTAGGCATCCAGCGTCCCGCCGAGGCTCTGCGCCCGTTCGCGCAGCCCCACCAGGCCGTGGCCGCCGCCCGGCAGCCCCGGCGCGGGCGCCGCCGCGTCCGGGGGCCCGTTGCGGATCTCGACCAGCAGCCCGGCCCCGTCCGGCTCGCAGGCCCGGACCCGTATCCGTACCCGCGCGCCCGGCGCGTGCTTGCGCACATTGGTCAGCGCCTCCTGCACCGTGCGGAAGGCCGCCCGCTCCACCGCCTCGGGGCAGCGGCCCGCGGGGACCGCAGCCTTCCCGCCGGCCGTGCCGTCCTCGTACGCGACGTCGAGCGCGCTGACTTCGATCAGCCGCGGCAGGTCGGCGAGGCGCGGCTGCGGGGCCAGTTCCTCGGCGTCGCCGCCGGCCGCGCGCAGGATGCCGACGAGGTGGCGCAGCTCGTCCAGGGTCCGTACGCACAGCTCGCGGATCGTACGGGCGCCGTCGCGCGCCGCCGGGTCCGCCGTGCTGATCTGCACGGCACCGGCCTGGAGGCTGATGAGGCTCACCTGGTGGGCGACGACGTCGTGCATCTCGCGGGCGAGGCGGGCGCGCTCGGTGGCGACCACCTGGCCCGCCAGGAGCCGGTCCTCGCGCGCGCGGCTGCGGGTCAGCTCGGCGAGCCGGGCGGCGAGTTCACGGCGGGTGCGGGTGAGCAGCCCGAGGGCGAGCGGGGCGGCGGCGGTGACGCACGCGTCGACCAGGTAGAGGGCCGTCCGGCGGGGCTCGTCCCAGGTCAGCTCGGAGAGCGGATACGGCAGGAAGTGCGCGAGCGCCAGCAGCACTCCGGCGGTGGCGAGGAGCCGCCGGTCGGTGCGGCGGGCGGCCACCGTGTAGAGGGCGATCATCGGCGCGAACCAGATGTAGCCGATGTAGATCCCCGGCAGCGTCGCCGCGAACACCGTGACCGGGAACCGCCGCCGCCACAGCAGCACCGCGGCCGCCGCGAGCGAGACGCCGAGCTCCAGACCGAGGTCGACGCCGTTGACGAGCACGGCGTCGGCGACCGCGAGCAGCACGGGCACGACGACGGCCCCGCGGCCCGCGCACCGGCCGTCGAGCCACCGTCCGCCGCGCCGCCCGGTCAGCCGCTGGGGCTCCTTCACCACGTCGGTCGTCTCACGGCGGGCGCGGCGGGTGCTGCGGGCAGCCGGGGTTCGGCGCCCGCCCGTGCCCCGTCCCTGATCACGCCGGCGGCACGGTCGGCGAAGGGCGGCCCCGCACCAGACCCGTCACCAGGCCCGCGCGGTCCGCGACGATCGCCGCCTGGACGCGGTTGAGGCCGCCGAGCTTGCCGAGCACCGCTCGTACGTGGTCCTTGACCGTGCTCGGCGCCAGGCCCATGCGGTCGGCGATCCGGGCGTTGGCCAGGCCCGCGCCCACGTGGGTGAGGACCTCGCGTTCGCGCGGGGTGAGCCCCCGCACGGCCTCGGCCGCGCGCGTCTCCGCGCCGGCCGCCAGATAGCCGCCGATGACGGCGCGGGTGACGCCGGGGTCCAGGACGCTGCCGCCCGCCGCGAGGGTCCGTACGGACCGTACGAGCTGTTCCGGGTCGGTGTCCTTGAGGAGGAAGCCCGCGGCCCCGGCGCGCAGCGCCGCCGTGAGGTACTCGTCGGCGTCGAAGGTGGTGAGCATCGCCACGGCCGGTGGCAGCCGTTCCGCGCGCAGTCGGCGCAGCACGGTGAGCCCGTCGACCTCCGGCATCCGGATGTCGAGGAGGACGACGTCGGGCGCGCAGCCCAGCACGGTGTCCACGGCCGTGCCGCCGCCGCACTCCGCGACCACCTCGATGTCCGGGGCCGTGCCCAGGATCATCCGCAGCCCGGACCGGACGAGCTGTTCGTCGTCCACCACCGCTACTCGGATCACCGGCCGTTACCTCTCCTCTGTCGTGCGTGTCGTCTGCCGTCGAGGCCGTCCGCTGTCGAGGCCGTCCGCCGTCAAGCCTGCCGCACCCGCGCGCGAAGCGGAGCGGGCGTCTCCGGCCGGGGCGCCCGCCGACCGCCCGCCGACCGCCCGCCGACCGCCCGCCGACCACCTGCCGACCACCCGCGGGCGGCCCGGTGCCCGCACCCGCGCGCCCGTCCGACGCGCGCCGCGCACCGGCGCACCCCCGCCCATCGGCGGGGGTGATCCAAGACCCGCGGCGGATTCCGTGCCAGGGAACCCTCCGGCAGAGTGCTGTCCATGCTGCACCATGCCGGAGGCCGGTCCAGGCCGTCCGACCGCGGGCGGCGCCGTCGTGCCCTCGGGCGTACCGCGGCGGCTCTGGCGGTCATGGGCGTCTGTGCCGGGGCCACCACGGCATGCGTCGGCGACGAGTCGCAGGCCGCCGCGTCCCCCACAAGCGGCGGCCTGTCCGTCTCGTACGAGCCCGTGAAAGGCGGCCACGCCAAGGGCGGCGATGCCAAGGGCGGCAGCGAGAAGGGCCGGGCCTTCCTCATGGAGCGCCGCATCCCCGAGCGGGTCGCGCGGGCGGTCGGCGAACGGGTGCGGCTGCCGTCGGACGTCAAGATCGTCGCCAGGTCCTGCGGCGACTCCGAACAGGACGTGTACGACGCCGAGACCGGCCGGATCGTCATCTGCTACGGCTCCGTCGCAGAGATCCACGGCATGTTCGAGGAAGCGCTCAGCGACGGCGGCGACGACGAGAACAGCCGCCGGGCCGTCGACGCCAAGACCGCGGGTGTGCTCACCGAGACCCTCTACCACGAGATCGCGCACGCACTGAAGGACAAGCTCCACCTGCCGGTCACGGGCCGCGAGGAGGACGTCGCCGACCAGTTCGCGGCGTACAGCCTCATCCCGAGGGGCGCCTCGGGCGTCGCGGCGATCCTCGACGCCGCCGAGAGCTACACGCTCTACGCGCGCGACACCGACCCCGAGGACCTCGACTTCTCCGACGAGCACTCCCCGGACGCCGCCCGCGCCGCCAACTACCGCTGCTACGTCTACGGCTCCGCCCCGGCCCGCCACAAGAAGCTCGTCGACGGCGAAACGCTCACCAAGGACCGCGCCGAGCTGTGCGAAGGCGAGTACCGAGACCTGCGCCGCGGCTGGGACGCGCTCCTGGCGCCGTACCGGGTCAGCCGCTGACCGGAGGAGGCCGCCTACAGCGCAGACTCCTACAGCGGAGACTCCTACAGCGCAGGCCGCCTCCAGCGCAGGCCACTCACGCCGGAGCTGTCCGCACCGGAGGCCGCCTGCACCGGACGCCGCCTACACCGGTGGCTCCGCCGGCGCCGGTCCCAGCGTCGTCGTGCCCGGGGCGGCCCGGTGCCCCAGCCCCGTCCGGTACGCGTCCAGAGCCGCCTCCACCCGGCCCGTACGCCGCAGCAGATCGCCCAGCAGCCGGCACAGGTCCGCCAGGTCCCCCGCCGCCCCGGTCCGTTCCAGCAGCGAGAGCGCCGCGCAGTAGTGCTCCTCGGCGCCCTCCGTGTCCTCCCGGTCCTCCGCGATGAGGCCGAGCAGCCGGTGCGCACCGCCCGCGTGCACCGCGCCCCGGTCGGCGTTCAGCTCCGCCACCTCCAGGAGCGGCAGCAGCAGCGCTTCCGCCGCGCCCGGCCGGCCGCGCCGCCGCAGCACGTCGGCCAGTTCCACCTCGACCTGCACCACGAACAGCGCCGCCTTCTTGGAGGCCAGCATGGAGCGCGCCGTGCGCAGCTCGCGCTCGGCCCGCTCCAGGTCGCCGTCCTGCGCGTGCACGTACCCCAGCATCCAGTGGCAGTGGGCGAGGTCGGTACGGATCTGCAACTGCTGGTACAGCTCCCGAGCCTTGTCGAGGGAGGCGTCGGCCTCCGCCGTCCGGCCCTCGGCGAGGAGCGTACGGGCCACCCCGCGGTGCATCCCGGCGACCAGCTCCGGGTCGCGGACCTGCGGTGCGAGGGCCAGCGCCAGTTCGGCGGCGTGGGCCGCGCGGGCGTGTGCGCCCATGTCCATGTAGGGGGCGATCGAGGCGGTGTAGAGGAGCAGCAGGGCGTCCGGGTCGTGCAGCCCGGAGGCGTTCAGCTCGTCGACCGCGGTCTCCAGGAGGTAGCAGGCGTAGCGCAGTTCGCCCGCCAGGAGGTGTGCGGTGGCCCGGCCGCGGAGCGCGGGCGCGCGCCGGGGGAGGGGCTCGTCGGCGAGCAGCCGCTCGGCGTCGGCGAAGTGGTCGCGGGCGTCGGTGAGATGGCCGGTCTCCAGCGCGCAGTCGCCGAGTCCGAGCAGCGCCGCCGCCTCCTCCGGTACGAGCGCGAGCGCGGCGGCCTCCTCGCGCAGCGGCCGGAACAGGGCGCGGGCGTCCTCGGCCGCGCCGATGGCCAGCGCGCGGCGGGCGTCGGTCAGCCGCAGCCGCAGCTCGGTCGCCAGGTGCGGGGGCCGGCCGGTGGCCAGCTCCTCGTAGTCCACGCCGAGTCGGCCGGCGAGATAGCGCAGGGCGGTCTCGGAGGGCCGTACCTTCCCGGCTTCGAGGGTGGAGACATAGGCCGCGGTGTAGGCGGGTTCGGCGAGCCGGCGCTGGGTGAGGCCGCGTTCCGTGCGCAGCCGCAGCACGCGGCGCCCTATGACGGCCGGACCGTCGGTCCGTCCGCCGTTGTCGTTCTTCTGAGCCACCGCTGCCCCTCGGTAGGTTAAGCCCTTAGGAAAGTCGGGTTATCGAACCCATTACGCGCTGTTGTGCGCCCCGCCGAAGTGAGGATGGAACAGATGCCGAAGGCCGCCGCCGGGAAAACCTCTGTCCGCCAGCCCGGTCTCGTTCTCACCGATCACGTCTTCGACGTGCCGCTCGACCATAAGGCCCCCACGGGGGAACGGATCCAGCTCTACGCCCGCGAGATCGTCGCGAGCGCCCGCGCCCACGAGGAACTGCCCTGGCTGCTGTTCCTCCAGGGCGGCCCCGGCAACGCCGCGCCCCGCCCCGTCGGCCGCGCGGGCTGGCTCGGCCGGGCCCTCGGCGACTACCGCGTACTCCTCCTCGACCAGCGCGGCACCGGCCGCTCCACCCCCGCCGACCGGCAGACGCTGCCGCTGCGCGGCGCGCCCGAGGAGCAGGCGGACTACCTCGCGCACTTCCGCGCCGACGCGATCGTCCGCGACTGCGAACTGGTCCGCGCCCAGCTGACCGGCGGCCGGCCCTGGAGCGTACTCGGCCAGAGCTTCGGCGGGTTCTGCGCGGTCAGCTACCTCTCGTACGCGCCCGAGGGGCTCGCCGAGGTGCTGATCACCGGCGGGCTGCCGGGGCTCGACGCCGACGCGGAGGCCGTCTACCGCGCCGCCTACCCCAGGATGGAGCGCAAGACCCTCGCCCACTACGACCGCTACCCCCAGGACGAGGCCGCCGCCCGCCGCATCGCCGAGCACCTCGCGGGCCGCGAGGAGGTGCTGGCCGACGGCACGCTCCTGACGCCCGAGGCGTTCCAGCAGCTCGGCATCCTCCTCGGCACGGGCGACGGTTCGCACCGGCTGCACTACCTCCTGGAGTCCGCCTTCGTGTCGGCCCTCGCCGGGCCGCGGCTGTCCGACGGGTTCGGGGAACAGGTCGCCGCCGTGCTCTCGCACGCCGCCAACCCCCTCTACGCACTGCTCCATGAGGCCACTTATGCCCAGGACGGGCGCGCCACGCACTGGGCGGCCGAGCGCGTAAGGAGCGAATTTCCGGAATTCGACCGGCATTTCGATACCGGCGACCCCTTCCTCTTCACGGGTGAGACGGTGCACCCCTGGATGCTCCGCACCCACCCCGCCCTGCGCCCGCTGCGCCGTACCGCCGAGCTGCTCGCCGAGCGGGAGGGGTGGGGCCCGCTGTACGACCCGGCTCAGCTCGCCCGCAACGAGGTGCCGGTGGCCGCCGCGATCTACCACGACGACCTGTACGTCGACACCGCCCACTCGCTGAGTACCGCCCGCGCGATCCGGGGCCTGCGCACCTGGGTCACGGACGAGTTCGAGCACGACGGCGTGCGGACGGGGGACGGCGTGGTGATGGACCGGCTGCTGCGGCTCGTACGGGATGAGGCGTGAGGGCCGGGGCCCGTGCCGGGCGAGGTGTGACATCCGAAGCCCGTAGGGCAGGTGACGCCATACCGGACAACTCGTCGCCCTCATAGACGTCTTGCGCCCCATCCATTGCCTGGCGTCCCGATAGCCCCTACGTTGAGCCGCGCCTTAATCCGGCTTGATTCGCCGCTTAAGCGGCGGGCTTCGGGAGGACACCATGCGCAGACGAATACCCCTTCGCGGCGCGATAGCGGCCGGCGTCGCCATTACGGCGGCGCTGGCCGCGGCCACGACGGCCACGGCCGGCGCCGCCGGCCCGGGCGCGGCGGCGACGCCGAGCCCCCGGCCCGTGGACCGGGTCGAGTACTTCAACGGCCCGGGCGGCCACCCCCTGCACACCACCGTTCCCGCCGCGAAGCCGCTGTCCCCGGCGGCCAGGTCGTCGATCGCCGCCGACGGCGACGTCACCTCGATCGTGCGCAACGGGCCCGTGGGCAGCAAGCTCGACGTCGTCTTCATCGGCGACGGCTACACCAAGTCGCAGCAGGGGGACTTCCACGCGGACGTCCGTACCAAGTGGGCGAAGATCTCCGCCGTCCAGCCCTACGCCTCGTACAAGAACCTCTTCAACGTCTGGGCCGTCGACGCCGTCTCGAAGCAGTCCGGCGTCTCCGGCGACCCCGTCCAGAGCGTGGTCAAGAACACCGCCCTCGGCTCGGCCTTCTTCTGCGACGGCATCGAGCGGCTGCTGTGCGTGGACACCGGCAAGGTCGAGTCGTACGCGGCCAAGGCCCCCGCCGCCGATCTCGTCGTGGTGCTCTCCAACTCCACCAAGTACGGCGGCGCGGGCTACAACGACGTCAGCTCCCAGGTCGGGTACGACGGCATCGCCACGGCCTCCTCCGACAACGCCCAGTCCGACCAGGTCGCCGTCCACGAGACGGGCCACTCGCTGGGCAAGCTCGCCGACGAGTACGACTACGGGCAGCCCGGCACCTACTCCGGGCCCGAGCCCGCCGAGGCCAACATCAGCAAGCTCACGGCCGGCCCGATGGGCGCCCAGCACAAGAAGTGGTACCGCTGGCTCGGGCAGACCTCGCCGGACGGCGGGACGGTCGGCGCGTACGAGGGCGGCGGCTACTACCAGCACGGGCTCTACCGCCCGACCGAGAACTCGATCATGCGGACGCTGGGCCGGCAGTTCAACCTGCCCGGCCGGGAGGCGATGATCGCGGGCTTCTACCGGCACGCGTCCGTGCTGAGCAGCACCACGCCGACCGACCGGCCGCTGGCCCGTACGAGCGGCATCACCGTGCAGGCCCCGGCGTCGGCGCGCGTCCAGTGGTACGTCGACGGCCGCGAGGCCGCATCCGCGCGCGGGACGGCGACGGTGTCGCCGCGCACGCTCGGCCTGCCCGCCGACGGCCGCCCGCACACCGTCACGGCCCGGGCCGCCGACCGTACGGACGCGGTCCGGGACCCGGCGCTGCGCGGGTCGCTCACGGGGTCGCTGACCTGGAAGGTCGCGGGCTAAGAGGCGCCGGGTCCGGCGGCGTCGCGTCCGCCGGATACGTCCAGCAGCCCGCTGTCGGCGTACGCGCGGGTGAGCCGGTGGAAGCCCCGGTCGAGGAGGTCGTGGACGTCCTCGCGGACCCGGGAGACCGGCTCGCCCGCCGCGAGCTCGCTGTGCAGGGCGTCGAAGGCGGTGGTGCCCACCGAGACGACGAACGCCGCGAAGAGCGTCAGCTCCTGCCGGTGTACGGGATCTTCGCCCGCCTCACCGGCCCGTTCGATGAGGTGCTCGGTCAGCAGCAGCTTGCGTTGCTCCAGGAGCGGCAGGAAGCTGCGGCGCAGCGCGGCGCTCTCCAGCAGGATGCGGGCGAAGACGCGGCCCCTGTCGACCCAGTGGTCGGACAGTACGAGCTCGAAGGAGTCGATATAGAAGTGCCGTAGCTGCGCGATGAGTTCGGCACCTGTGGGGGCGTCCGCGACGGCGTCGGGGAGCTTGGCGATGAACTCCTGCCTGCGGCTGAAGAAAATGTCCTCTTTCGAGGCGAAGTGCGTGAAGACGGTGGCGGGGGCGACGTCGGCCTCGGCCGCGATCCGGGTGAGGGTGACGGAGTCGAAGCCCTGCTCGGCGAAGAGCCGGAAAGCCGCGTCGTAGATGGCGCAGCGGGTGCGCTCCCTCTTGCGGGGGCGGATTCCGGTCCCGGCGGGGGCGGCAACGGCGGTGGGCGAGTGCTCCGTCATGAGGCCAGGGTATCGCGGCGCCCGAAGAAAAATATAGGTGCTATATTTTTATAGCTGCTCTAGTTTTGTCTGGAGTGGCGCCACCCCGCACGACTCGGTGCGCCACCGCCCCGCGCGACCGCCGGCGCATCTCTCCACGCGCCGCCGCGCGCGGCTCAGCGCCGCCCGGTACCGCTCAGCACCACCTGGAGTCCCCGCCATGAAAACCGTGTCCGCCCCGTCCGTCACGAGCACCGGTACCGGTGGTCATCCGCCCGCCTCGAAGCGGCTGCCGACCACGGCGATCCTCGTCATCGCGTGTGCGGCGCAGTTCATGGTCATCCTCGATGTGTCGATCGTGAACGTCGCGCTCCCCGCGATGCGGGACACCCTGCACCTGAGCGCCGCCGGACAGCAGTGGATCGTCAACGCCTACACCCTCGGCTTCGCGGGCCTGCTGCTGCTCGGCGGGCGCGGCGCCGACCTCGTCGGCACGAAGAAGGCGCTGCTCACCGGGCTCGGCGTGTTCACCCTCGCCTCGCTGGTCTGCGGCCTCGCCACCAACGGCGCGGCCCTGGTCGCCGCCCGCGCGGTGCAGGGCGTCGGCGGCGCGGTCCTCGCGCCCGCCACCCTCACCCTGATCATGACGACGTTCACCGAGCCGCAGGCCCGTACCCGCGCCATGGGCGCCTGGAGCGCCGTCATGGCGGCCGGCGGCGCGACGGGCGCGGTCATCGGCGGCGTCCTCACCCAGTACGCGGGCTGGCGCTGGGTCTTCTTCGTCAACGTCCCGCTCGGCGTGGCCCTGATAGCCGCCGCCGTCGCGTATGTACCGGCCGCGGCCGGCATCCGGGGCGGCCTCCGCCGCCTCGACATCCCCGGCGCCGTCTCCGTGACGGCCGGCCTGACCGCACTGGTCTACGGCATCATCTCGACCGAGAGCCACGACTGGAGCGCCCCCGAGGTCTGGGCCTCGCTCGGCGGCGCCGTGCTCCTGCTCGCCGCGTTCGTCGTCATCGAGTCGAAGGTCGCCCACCCGCTGGTGCCGCTCGCGATCCTGCGCCGCCGCACGCTGGCCACCTCCAACATCGTGGTGCTGCTCATGGGCTCGGCCATGTTCTCGATGTGGTTCCTGCTCTCCCTCTACCACCAGCAGGTCCTCGGCTACAGCGCGATCCAGGCCGGGCTCAGCTTCCTGCCCGGGTCCGTCTCGGTCATCGTGGGCGCGCAGGTCGCCACCCGGCTCATCGGCCGTACCGGGCCGCGCCCCCTGCTGGTCAGCGGCATGATCCTCAGCACCGCCGGCTTCGCCTGGCTGTCGTTCATCGGCGTGCAAGGCAACTTCGCCGCTGACGTGCTGGTGCCGCTGATGCTCTGCGCGCTCGGCATGGGTCTGTCGATGATGCCCGCGACGGTCGCCGCGACCGCCGGCACCGCCCGTGCCGAGGCGGGCCTGGCCTCCGGCCTGGTCAACACCTCGCGCCAGGTGGGCGGCGCGATCGGTCTCGCGGTCCTCGCGACCATCGCCTCCCACACCACGGCCTCGCATCTGATGTCCCACCCGCACGACACCGCCGCCGCCCTGACCGCCGGGTACGGGCGCGCCCTGCTGGTCGCCGCCGCGTTCACCGCGTGCGCGGCCGTCGGCAGCCTCCTCCTGCCGGGCCGCCCGGAGCGCCACCCGGCGGCGTAACACCGCTCCGGTCCGCCGCGCGGCGTAGCACTGCTCCGGCCCACCGGGCGCGTAGTGCCGATCCGGCCCGCCGTGCGGCCCGTCATCCGGGCCTGCCGGCACGGGACGGCCTCAGAGAACCCGGGCTCCCCGGTGCCGTATCGGCACCGGGGAGCCGTCGGTCACAGCGCGGTGGTCATCCCGCCGTCGCACCGGAAGGCGGAGCCGGTGAGGTAGCCCGCCCGGTCCGAGCACAGGAAGGCCGCCAACTCCCCCATGTCCTCGGGCGTTCCGTACCGCCCGGCCGGGATGAGACCTTCCGCGCCCGCCCGGACCTCGTCGGCGGTGATGCCCCGGTCACGGGCCCGCGTCGCGTCGACCGCCTGCACGCGCGGGGTGTCGATGCGGCCGGGGACGATCGAGTTCACGGTGATGCCGTCGGCGGCGAGTTCGTTGGACAGCAGCTTCATGTACGAATTCACGGCCGCGCGGACGACCGAGGAGACGGCGAGCTCGCCGATGGGCGCGATGACCGAGCTCGAAGAGACGTACAGCAGCCTGCCCCACTGATTCTTCCGCATGGCGCCGATGACCGACTCGACCACCTGCTGGAGCGAGAGGAACATGCAGCCGTACGCCTGGGAGAAGTCGTCCGACGTCGCGGCGGTGACTCTGCCGGGCCGGTACCCCGGACCGTTGAGCACGACCACGTCGTAACTCTCGCCGTGCCGCAGCAGGGCGTCCGCGATCCCGTCCGGCCGGGAGAGGTCGAGACCGATCCCGGAGACGGCGGCGGCACCGGCCGGCAGCGTGATGGCCGCCGCCGTCCTGCCGGCTCGGTCCGCGTCGCGGCCGGCGATGGTCACCGCGGCGCCCCGCGCCGCGAGACTCCGCGCGATCCCCAGGCCGATACCCGAGGTCCCGCCCAGTACCAGGGCCGTCTTGTCACGCACTGACTTTCTCCTTTCGATTCGCGGCAGTGGTGAACACATGCAGGGCCAGCAGCACTGCCGCGAACCCGAGGAAGATCAGCGCGATGGTGGTGAACCCGGTGATGACCACGGTGTCGAACACCAGCAGCAGCAGGCCGGTGAAGAACATCTTGATGGCGCCCTGGAGCGCGCTGGCCGCACCGCGGGACTTCTCCACCATGGTCATGCTCAAGGTCAGGGTGAGTGGCGCCACCACACCGCAGGTGAAGCCCAGCGCGACCGAGAACAGGCCGATCTTCCACAGACTGCTGTCCAGGTCCGAGAAGGCCGAGACCACGAATATCACCAGGTAGGCCGCGAGGCCGCGGATATAGGTGTCCTTCGGCGTCCAGCTGATCCAGCTGTTGAAGAACGAGCCGCAGATGATGGATACCGAATAGAGAATGTAGAACAGGCTGTTGCCCAGCGGGCTGACCCCCAGCGCGTCGAACGCGAAGGGCGCTGTCGCGTAGAACGCGATGGTGAAGGAGAAGATCAGCGCGGAGGCGATGCTGTACGAAGTGAAGTTGACGTTCTTGAGAACGCTCGTATACGCCTCCAGCTTGCCGGTCTTCGGCTGGCCGGCCGCCGGCGCCGGGTGGGTCTCCGGCATCATCGTGGCAATCATGATCAGCCCGGCGACGATCGCCACCGCGAACAGCAGGAACTGTACGTGCCAGCCGAAGTGGATTCCGATGAAGCTGCCGATCAGCGGGGCCAGCGACGGCGACAGCTGACTTGCCATCGAAAAGTAGGAGAACGCCTTGCGCAGCTTTCCGGGCTCTTGCAGGGTGTCCACGATCAATGCTCGGGAGATCACGGTGCACGATGCTGTGCCCAGGGCGGTCAGCACGCGGGAGATGTCCAGCACGACGATATTTTGGGCGAGATAGCCCAGGAACAGACCCACTGCGGCGACGCCGAGTCCTGACGTCAGGGCGATCTTACGGCCCTTGGCGTCAGAGAGACTCCCGTAGAAGAACTGGGCCAGGCCGAGCACGATCATGTAGAACACGATGAGGTTCTTCATGGTGCCCTGCCCGACATCCAGGTCCTTTTGGATGGCCGGGAGAGACGGGTTGAAAAAATCTACTGCCATCAGACCGATGACAACACTGAAAAAAGCGAAGAAAAGTACGCGCACCTCATTGCTCGTAAACTTCGCACCAGACATCTCCGCCGCCTACCTCTGTGTTATTTCTGTTGTGCGCATCTCAGCACCGTGCCGGACGGGCCGAGTCATGCATGACTTTCACTCTTCGACCGCGCGAAGGACTTCAGGTTCTCCTGGTACGACCGCGCTGGGGTGGCGGTGTCGCGGTCGACGGCTATATGCAGTACCTGGACGCCGCCGTTGCCCTTGATCTTCTGCACTACGGCGTCCAGCTCTTCGAGCGAGTTCACCCGGAATCCCTCCGCCCCGAGGGACTCGGCGAACTTCACCCAGTCGTGGTCCGGAAGAACGCTCAGCTCCGGAAGGTTCTGCTTGTTGTTCATATGCGTCGCGCCGTAGGCGGAGTTGTCGAAGATCGCGAAGATGATGTTCCTGCGATATCGCACGGCGGTCTGGATCTCGGCGCCGCCCATCAGGGCGCAGCCGTCCCCCGTGATGACGAGGCACGGTTCTTCCCGGGCGAAGGAGACGCCGATGGCCGCACCGAAGGCCCAGCCCATGACGCCCATGGTGGTACTGGAGTAGAAGCCGGCGTCGATGTCCGTCTTCCAGTAGTGCGTGGCGAAAGACCTGTGGTTTCCCGAATCCGCTATGCAGGCGCGGTCGCCCAGCCACTTGTTCAGACACTCCACCGCACGCCCGGGATGCATCGCGCCGGCGTCCTCGTCCGGAAGGGGGACGCACAGCGGTGTGCGCTGTGCGCGTTCCCGGAGTTCCGCGTTTCCGGAGAATCCCGCGCCGGCCTGCCCCGCCGCCCCGGCCCCTTCTCCAGGTCCCGCCAGGGACGCCTCCCAGTGCCGCAGGAACAGCAGCTCATCGCAGAGCAGGGTCTGAGAGCCCGGCGAGAAATTGCCGATGTCCTCGACCGAGGAGGTCACTTCGATGACGTTCTGGGCACGTGAGAGGCGGGGGTCGTACGCGTTGGTGTTCCACTGCGTCGGCCGGCACCCGAGCAACAGCACTGTTTCGGGGGTTTGTTCCGTGAAGAGTTCGGTGGCCCGCGGATTTCCCGAGTACCCGAACACGCCGACACTGTTCGGGTGGCTCTCGGTGAAGGCGCCCTTGGCGTCCACGGTGCAGCCGACAAGGATGTCGTGGGATGCGGACAGCCGGGTGAGCAGCCGCCGGACATCCTTCTTGTTGGCGTGCGACCCCACCAGCACGGCGACACTCGCCGACGCGTTGACCGCGGTGAGCACGCGTTCGAGATCCCGCTGGTCGCACTGCACGCGCGAGGTGGAGAGCGAGCGCATGCTGATGGCGGACTCGTCCGTGTCCGCGGCCAGCACATCCGCGGCGTAGGAGAGATACACCGGCCGGGTAGGGGACTCGACCAGCTTCCTCAGCGTGATGTTCCAGTACCTGATCGGGTGCTGTGCGCTGCGCACTTGGAGCGACGAGCTGGTGACGGGGGTCAGCATCGCCGCGACATCGAGGCCGGTGGGCGTCACGTCCTGGAGGGCGTCATGGGCGTCGAACCCCCTGGGCACATGCCCAGACAGCAGCGTTACGGGCGAACGGTCCGCGTTCGCGTTGACCAGGCCCGCGACGGCGTTGGCCACCCCCGGACCGTCCAGCGCGACCGCCACGCCGGTCCCCTCCGAGGCCCTGGCATAACCGTCGGCCATCGCCGCGGCTCCGCCTTCGGCGGCGGCGACCACCGGCGAGATCCGAGGGTGGCCCGCGGGGTCCGCCGCCCGGTAGTTCGACATGAACGCGTTGATCATCTTCCCCGGGACCATGAAGAAGGTCGAAACCCCCTCGTCCCAGAGGGAATCCAGGATCACACGGGACACGTTCGGCATCAGTGGGATTCCTGTTCCACGATGTCGGACAGACCGCGGTACCCGATGCCGTCGTTGAAGACGGTCCTGCCGCACGACTCCTCGATGAGCTCGCGGGAGATGTTGGGCAGGTCGGCGAAGAAGTTGTTCGCCTTGTGGTTGGTGTAATCCGAGATGTGCAGCTTCTCCGTCAGCCGGGCCCGCAGGTACCGCAGGTAGTCCTGGGTGACCGCACCGCCGACGGAGAACGTCCACTGCAGGGCGAGGCGTTCGACAGCGCTCTCGACCTGCGGCTGGGTGCCGCGGTGCACCGCGCGGTAGTCGAAGATCACCAGATCGCCGGCCTTGTTCCGCACGGTGTTCCGCTGCGTGTACTCGTGGTTGCGGACAAGGTCCTCGCGCTCCTCCCGGGAGCGCAGCGGGCTCGACTGGACGATGTCCATGCCCCCGCCCTTGAAGGGGTCGTTGTCCTGGAGGTAGATGTTGAACATCAGGATCGCGGGGAAGTCACCGGACTTGTTGACGGGCACCGACAGCATGCGGTCGTCGATGTGCCAATTGACCACCAGCCCCTTGCGGATGGTGAAGTTCGGGTACAGCAGGAGGGTGCCGACCTTGTTGTTGAGGTCGGCCACCATCTCGTAGAACTTCTCGGAGAAGAGCGCTTCCTTGAGCTCGGGGCTCTCCAGGAACAGGCTCGGCGGCATCGTGCCGCCGACACCCCGCGAGAGGATCTCCTCCGATACGCCCCGCAGGTTCTGCACGGTTTCGGGATCGAGGTAGTTCTCGATGACGCAGTAGCCCTCTTCAGCCAGCTGGTCGAAGTGCGCGGCCTCGAATACCATTTCTGATCCTTCCTCGGATTTCTGCGACTACGCTGCTTCGACGGGGTGTTCCAGCACACCGATGCCGGTGACCTCGGCGCGTACGGTGTCACCGGGCGAAATGACCGCGGCGCCGGGCGTGCCGGTGGCGATGACGGTTCCGGCCGGGAGTGTGCGGCCGGCGGAGAAGTACTCCAGAATCTTCGCCGGGTTGTGCTTCATATTGCTGGCGGTATTACGCGCGACGACCTCGTCGTTGAGGTAAGTGGTGATGCAGATGTCGTCGAGGTCCTTGCTCTGCTCCTGATCCCGCAGCACCAGGCTCGGCCCGATGCTGGCAAAGGTGTCGAAGCCCTTGCTCCAGGGGATGTACCGGAGGTTCTCCCGGATGGCGTCCTCGGCCGTCATGTCGATGACGGTGGTGAATCCGAGAATGTAGTCGAACGCGTATTCCGCGGAGACGTTCTTGGCATCCTTCCCCAGCACGATCCCCAGCTCCGCCTCGGCGGTGACGCGGGAGGACTGCGCGGGGATCTTGATGGCGTCGCCGTTGGCGATCACGCAGCTGTACGGGCGCAGGTACGAGCCGGGGAAGGCGGGCTGGGTGGCCTCCAAGTCCTTCGCGTGGGCCACGAAGTTGAGCCCCACGCCCCAGATCTGCGGTATGGACGACAGGAGCAGCGAGTCCCGGAGTGAGACCGGTCCGGCGGCTATGCCCTCACGGCCGGCGGCGCGCTGTTCGCGGAACGCGTCGGACAGCCGCTGCATCTTCTGCGCCGAGATGAGCTGGGCGACATCGAGCGGCAGCGACTCGTTCAGCGCGTCCGCCAACTGGCGCACCGAAGCCTTGTAGCCGTCGTGGTCCTCCAGGACGATGTCCTGCTGCTGGTCGACTACGTGCGGGTAGACCTTGATGTTCAAATTCCTACTCCGTCTCCAGGAATGACTTCGCGATGGTTTCGATGTCGGTGCGCGCCAGGTCCTGCTGGTAGGCCAGCGGCTTCACCGCGTCCATCAGCGTGGTCCGGCTGATCGAGTACTTCTCGGCCATGTCGGAGATGGCGGGGAAGTTCTTGGAGTGCAGTCCGTACAGCGCGCCGAGTACCTGCAACTCGCGGTCAGTCTTGATCGTCTCCAGCCGGGAGACGCAGTACTCACTGGTGTAGGCGAGCGCGTCCGTGTTGTAGACGCGCTTGTTCTCCCGCAGTTCCAGCGCGGCGGCCATCTGCTCCAGCACGGCGTTGCCGGCGTCCCGGCCGAGCCCCGCCAGCGTGCAGTCCACGATCGACGCGCCGCTCTCCGCCGCCGCCATGGAGTTCGCGTTGGCCAGCCCCAGGTTGTTGTGCCCGTGGAAGCCCAGCGGTGTCTTCAACTGGCGCGAGGCCGCCCCGAAGAGCTCTGCCGTGCGCTCGGGGAGGAACTGCCCCACCGAATCGACGAAGTACAGGCCGTCGAGGTCGCAGGAGTTCTCGATCCGGGCGCCGATCCGCACGGCTTCCTCGGTATCGCACACATGCGACTTCATCAGGTTCACGAAGACCGTCAGCCCGAGTTCCTTGGCGCGGTCGACATAGTCGAATACCTGCTCGTACGCCTTCATGTCGGCGCCGATGCGGGTGAACTTCATACCGGCGTCGGCCAGCGGTTCCAGATCCTTGACGGACGCGACCGCGGCCTGCGCGAACATTCCCCAACTGGTGTCCGAGGGCAGGAGCCGGGCGGCGAGGTCGCACCACTCCCGGTCGGTGATGTTCGATTCGGCGATCGTATTGCCCTTGATGCCGAGGCCATGACCGACTTCGATCCATTCCAGCCCCGCGGAACTGACGGCCCCGAGAATGGTTTCGATCGTCTGCATATCGAACTGGAAATTAACGGAATATGCGCCGTCTCGGACCGTGCAGTCCATGATGGTGTGCTGAGGCGGCTTTGGGAGCAGGGGCGTGCGATGCTTGTTCACTGGCATGACTTTCCTCCTGTTGATTTCCCATTGATGACGTATTGCGCGCATCGAGCAGGTGCTGAACAGGGGTGACGCAGTGGGGCAGGCAGCGGAAAGCGACCTCGGCGGCGATGACGGAAAGCGACAGGCGGGCGACGTCGGCAGCCTGTTTCCGTCGGGCCGATATGGAGGTCGAGTTAAAATGAAATGCTCCTCGAATGCGATTAAATGTAACACCGCACCACGATGACTACATCGATTCCGAGGACGGGAAGGAGGGCCGGCGGTACTCCGCAACGGCCTTTACCGACCCGGATGCCGATCGAGTGAAAACAGAGCCCATAGCAAGGCTCCGATGCAGGGCTTGCGGCATGCTCACAGCAGTCTTCCCCCGACTGTCATGGTGCTGATGAAGCGCGCGGACCGTGCCGGTCGGCCTCGCGCGGCCAACCTCGATGCATACTGAATCAAGGTGCCCGTGTAGCTCGCAACCACTTTCAGGTTTCTTGAAGCGTTCTTTACACGGTGTGTGACGCGCAGGGTGCTGTGCGTCGACCGGAGTTCACCATGCGCCTCCCTCGGCCGGTCGTGCGCTGCGGGCGTGATGTCACCTCAAAGTCCTACGCGTCAGGGCGGGTTGATGTGCCTTCCGTGGCAAATGAGTGTGACGCACGTCGCAACTATGAACACATCGTGATGCGCGTTACAGGCACATGCGATTGCCGGGTCGACGCCCGTAATCGGACCGTCGATGCGCTATCTGCCTGATGTCGTCCAATTCGCCGAATCCGCCCCGGTGATGGGCATTTCGGATGGACGGCGGGGCGATGTTCCGCCGGTCTGGTCTCTCGGGCGCAAGCGGACTGATGGCCCGTCAAACTATCGATCTTCAGGTTTCGCACCTGTTCAGAGTTCAACAGGTCCGATTTTCCACTTGATTTGGCCCGCGAAGCATCCCCGCGGCAGATGATTTCTTCATGCACCCACTACCGCGAGCTCGCCGAGCACCACGTGCCCGGCCGCGCGGCCACCGAGGTCGAGCGCATTCTCATCGACGGTGACGACGCGGTCGTACTCGGCGAAATCCGCCAGACCGCCCGCTCCACCGGGCGTGCGTACCGCGCTCGGTTCGCACTGCATCTCACGGTCGAAAACGGTCTGGTCGTCCGGCACCACGTCTACGAAGACAGCCTGTCCGTCGCCCAGGCGTTCGACCCGGAAGGGGCGGGCGAGGATCGCTGACGTGCCCGTCAAGTCAGGGGACCCAGCCCTCCGTTGGGAATCGAAGCCGACGCTGTCGGCCCGGCGCGGGCTCCGCCGGCACGGCCCGCGGACTCGAACCTCCGACCCGAAAGGAGCGGGCCGGTACGGTACCCGCCCCACCCCTGATGCGTGGGGCAAGATGAGGCCATGGGGACCTTCGGTGGAGACGGTCGGCTGCTTGCCGGGCGCTACCGGCTCGGGGAGCGGCTCGGGCGGGGTGGGATGGGGACGGTCTGGCGGGCCACCGATGAGTTGCTCGGGCGCGAAGTCGCCGTCAAGGAACTGCATCTGGCCGACGCGCTCTCCGCCGCCCAGGCGGACGAGCAGCGGCAGCGGACGATGCGCGAGGCCCGTACGGTCGCGCAGCTCAAGCACCCGAACGTGATCGTCCTGCACGACGTGGTCGAGGAGGACGGGCGGCCGTGGATCGTCATGGAGCTGGTCACCGGCCGGTCGCTGGCCGACGCGCTGGCCGCGGACGGGCCCGTCGGGGCGCGGGAGGCGGCGCGGATCGGGGTGGCGATGCTGGGGGCGCTGCGCGCGGCTCACGCGCAGGGGGTGCTGCACCGCGACATCAAACCCCCCAATGTGCTGATGGAGTCCGGCACCGGCCGCGTCGTGTTGACGGACTTCGGGATCGCGCAGGTCTCGGGGGTCACGACGATCACGGAGACGGGCGCGTTCGTGGGGTCGCCGGAGTACACGGCGCCGGAGCGGATGTCGGGCCGTACGACCGGTCCGGAGTCCGACCTGTGGTCGCTGGGGGTGCTGCTGTGCGCGGTGCTCAGCGGTGTATCGCCGTTCCGGCGCGACTCGTTGGGCGGGATCCTGCACGCCGTGGTCTACGAGGAGATCCGGCCGCCCGCCGCCGCGGGGGAGTTGCTGCCCGTCGTGCGGGGCCTGTTGGAGCGGGACCCGGGGCGGAGAATGGGGGCGGAAGAGGCTGAGGGGCGGCTGGGCGCGTATCTCCGTACGGGCAGGATGCCGGTGCTCGGGCGGCCGTACGCCCCGACGCAGGCGCGCGTGCGCGTGCCCGCCGCCCAGTCCGCCGTCTCGCCCTCTGCCGCCGTCACCCGGATCCGCCGGTCCTTCCCGCGCCGGCCCGCGGACGCGCCGAACGCGTTGCCGCCGGACGCCGCGCAGGCGGCGCGCGCGAACCGGGCGCGGGTCGCGCTGATGGCGGCCGTCGCGGTCGTCGCGCTGGCGGGCGTGGGCGCGGGCGTCGCGGCGCTGATGCTCGGCGGCGGTGAGGGCGGCGGCCCGGGCGGCCCTGGCGGCCAGTCGGGCGGTACGCGCAGCCCCTCGGGCAGCACCTCGACGCGCCCCTCGGAGCGGTCCACGGACCGTACGGCCCGGACCTCCCCGCCCGCCTCGGAGCCCGCGCCGGGGCCGTCCGCGCGTATCACCGTCCCCGTCGGCTACCACATGGTGCGCGACCCGGCGGGGTTCACCCTCGCGGTGCCCGACGGCTTCACCCGCTCCTTCGAGCCGCCGCGCGTCTTCTACTACGCGCCGGGCAAGAAGTTCCGGCTCGGCGTCCACATCCAGGACCAGCGCCCGGACGGCCCGGTGGGCGCGATGCGGACCTCGCACGCGCAGGGCACGGACCACTACCCGGGCTACCGGTCCGCCCGCCTCGAACGGCTCTCGCGCGCCGGACGCCCGGCGGCGCTGTGGGAGTTCACCTGGAACGGTTTCGACGGGGACGCGGGCCCCCGGCACACGTACGACCTGACGTGGAACGAGGGCGGCAAGATGTACGACGTGTGGGTCTCCTCCCCGGCCGGCGAGGCGGCGGCGGGCCGCCGCCACTTCGACACCGCGCTGGACACCTTCGTACGGACGGAACCGGATTCGGCGCCCTGAGCAGCCCAGCCGCCAGGGTCTCCCAGCGCCCCTGACCTGCCCGTATGCCCTTTCGCGCCAGCAACTGCTGGCACAATTGTGTGTGGCCGGTGAAAACTGGCTACTGGCGGGTACCCAAAGCGCCCGCCCCGTCATACGCTCGCCGCATGACGGACTCGCAGGGCAGCCCACAGGACCGTTCGACAGTGGCCGGCGGCAACCCCGTCGCGGCCCCCGGCGTGCGCGCCGCCGCCGATGTGATCACCCCCGACCTCGTCGCCCGCCTGACCCGCGGCGTCGTCGGCGGCGGCACCACCGCCAACCACACCCCCTTCACCGGGGCCAAGCTCGCCGACCTGCCCGAGGCCACCCCGGACGACGTCGCCGAAGCCTTCGCACGGGCCCGCGAGGCGCAGCGGGGCTGGGCGGCCACGCCCGTACAGCAGCGCGCCGCGATCCTCCTGCGCTTCCACGACCTCGTGCTGCGCCGCCAGTCCGAGGTGCTGGACCTCATCCAGCTGGAGACCGGCAAGACGCGGCTGCACGCGCACGAGGAGGTGCAGGGCGTCGCCGTCGCCGCCCGCCACTACGGCCGCCGCGCACACGCCTATCTGCGGCCCAAGGGGCACACCGGGGTCATCCCGACGCTGACCAAGGTCACCGAACTGCGCCAGCCGCGCGGCGTCATAGGGCAGATAGCCCCCTGGAACTACCCCCTCGAACTCTCCGTCAGCGACGCGCTCCCCGCCTTCGCCGCGGGCAACGCCGTCGTCATGAAGCCCGACACCGAGACGGCGCTCACCGCCCTGTGGGCCCGCGACCTCCTCATCGAGGCCGGACTGCCCGCCGCCGTCTGGCAGGTCGTCCTGGGCGAGGGCCCCGTCGTCGGCCCCGCCGTCGTCGCCCACGCCGACTACGTCTCCTTCACCGGCTCCACCCGTACGGGCCGCGAGGTCGCCCAGGGCGCCGCCGCCCGGCTCGTCGGCGCCTCCCTCGAACTCGGCGGCAAGAACGCCATGCTGGTCCTCGACGACGCCGACCTGGACAAGGCCGCCGCCGGCGCCGTCCGCGGCTGCTTCTCCTCCGCCGGACAGTTGTGCATATCCATCGAGCGGCTGTACGTCCACGACTCCATAGCCGACGCGTTCCTCCAGCGATTCGCCGCCCGCACCAAGGCGATGCGGCTCGGCGCGGCCCTCGCCTACGGCGCGGACATGGGATCGCTGGTCAGCGAGCGGCAGTTGGAGACCGTCAGCAGGCATGTCGAGGAGGCCGTCGCCAAGGGCGCCCGGCTCGTCGCGGGCGGCCGGGCCCGCCCCGACATAGGCCCCCTCTTCTACGAGCCGACCATCCTCGACGGCGTCGAGCCCCCCATGTCCGTGTGCACCGAGGAGACCTTCGGGCCCGTCGTCTCCGTCTACCGCTTCACCGACGAGAAGGAGGCCGTGGAGCGCGCCAACGGCACGCCGTACGGTCTCAACGCCAGCGTCTGGTCCAAGGACGGCCGCCGCGGCCGCGGCGTCGCCGCCCGGCTGCGGGCCGGAACGGTCAACGTCAACGAGGCGTACGCCGCCGCGTACGGCAGCGTCCAGTCGCCGATGGGCGGCATGGGCGACTCCGGGCTCGGCCGCCGCCACGGCTCCGAGGGCATCCTCAAGTACACCGAGGCGCAGACCGTCGCCCACCAGCGGATCATGCCGCTGGGCCCCGCCTTCGGCCTCGACGACGAGAAGTACGCGCGGCTCATGACCCGCAGCCTGCGCGCGATGAAGGCGCTCCGCTTCCGCTGACGGATCGCCGCACCGCTTCCGCGGAACGGTCCCACCGACCTCACCGACCTCACCGATTCAAGGAGAGCCAGTGTCACGGGAGAAGTGTGTCCACGACTACGACGTGATCGTCGTCGGCTCCGGGTTCGGCGGGGCGGTGACCGCCCTGCGCCTGACCGAGAAGGGCTACCGGGTGGGCGTGCTGGAGGCGGGCCGCCGCTTCACCCGCGACACCCTCCCCAAGAACTCCTGGGACCTGCGCAACTACCTGTGGGCCCCCGCGCTCGGCCTCTACGGCATTCAGCGCGTCCACCTCCTCGGCAAGGTGATGGTCCTCGCCGGGGCCGGCGTCGGCGGCGGCTCGCTCAACTACGCCAACACCCTCTACGTACCGCCGAAGCCCTTCTTCGACGACCCGCAGTGGGCCCATATCACCGACTGGCAGCAGGAGTTGAAGCCCTACTACGACCAGGCCCAGCGCATGCTCGGAGTCCGGCTCAACAAGACCATGACCCCCTCCGACGTCCATCTCAAGGCCGCCGCCGAGAAGATGGGCGTGGGCGACACCTTCCACATGGCGCCGGTCGGGGTGTTCTTCGGCGACGGAGACGACGCGGACGGCGAGGTGCGCGCCGCACCGGGGAGCGAGGCCCCCGACCCGTACTTCGGCGGCGCGGGCCCCGCCCGTAAGGCGTGCACCGAGTGCGGCGAATGCATGACCGGCTGCCGCCACGGCGCGAAGAACACCCTCAACGAGAACTACCTCCACCTCGCGGAGCGGGCCGGCGCCGTCATCCACCCCATGACGTCCGTCGCGGCGGTCCGCGAGGACCCGGCGGGCGGCTACCAGGTCGCGGCCCGCCCCACCGACGACCGGCGTACGGGCAGGGCCACGGTGTTCCGCGCCGACCAGGTCGTGATCGCCGCCGGCACCTACGGCACCCAGACCCTGCTGCACACCATGCGGGACAAGGGCCTGCTGCCGGGGCTCTCACCGCGCCTCGGCCACCTCACCCGCACCAACTCCGAGGCCCTGGTCGGCGCGCAGACCGACGACCGCCGCTACCGCAAGGCACACGGCACGCCCAAGGCCGACTTCACCCAGGGCGTCGCCATCACCTCGTCGGTGCACCCCGACGAGAACACCCACATCGAGCCCGTGCGGTACGGCAAGGGGTCCAACTCGATGGGCGCGCTCACCATCCTCCAGGTCCCGCACGACGGCCGCGCCCCCAAGGCCCTGGCCTACGCCGCCCGGTGCGCCCGGCACCCCCTGCTGCTGCTCCGCTCGCTCTCCAACCGCCGCTGGTCCGAGCGGACCATCATCGGCCTGGTCATGCAGTCCCTGGACAACTCCCTGACCACGTACCGCAAGCCGAAGGGGATCGGGAAGGGCCTCCTCACCGCCCGGCAGGGCCACGGCGCGCCCAACCCGGACCACCTCCCCGAGGCGACGCGGGCCGCGTCCCTCATCGCGGAGGAGATAGGCGGCTTCGCGGGCAGCAACGTCGGAGAGCTGATGGGCACGCCGCTGACCGCGCACTTCCTCGGCGGCTGCCCGATCGGCGCGGACGCGGACCACGGCGTCATCGACCCGTACCACCGGCTGTACGGGCACCCGGGCATCCACGTCGTCGACGGCTCGGCCGTCTCCGCCAACCTCGGCGTCAACCCGTCCCTGACGATCACCGCCCAGGCGGAACGGGCCATGTCGTTCTGGCCGAACAAGGGCGAGCGGGACATCCGCCCGGCGCAGGGCGAGGCGTACGAGCGGCTGGCCGCGGTCGAACCGCGCAGCCCGGCCGTGCCGAAGGAGGCGTTCGCGGCGTTGAACCTGCCGTTCCTGGAGGTGCCGACGGTGCCGCCGAGGACGGTGCCGCCGAAACTCGCCGAGTGACCTGCTGCCGTGCGACGTCGGGACTGGCTGCCGTGCGACGACGGGAGCGACTGCCGTGCGTCGAAAGGACCGGCTCCCGTCCGGCGACGGGGGGAGAGAGCGAAGGGCCCCGGGAGGCCGCTCGCGGGGGCGGGGCGGCCTGCCTCGGGGCCCTAGGCTGTCGGCTCCGGCGTCAGGGCAGCGCCGGTGCCGAGGGGCGGCGCCGGGGGGAGCGCCGCTGGCTATGGGGTGCGCACGGGCTGAACGGAGCCCGGTGGTCGGGACCATTGGCGGTACGTCGCGACGGGGTGAGCCGCTCTTCGCGCCTTGGGTGCATCGTGCTGGATACGCCGCGCCGCACGCAACCGTTTCGACCGGATACGGTCGGCCCCGGGCGTCCCCAGAACCGACCGTCCAGTGTGTGGTGACCGGGCTGCTGTCCCCTGCCGACCGGTCACCGGACCACCGGAGCGAGGTCCCACGACGTACGTCTCGTACGTCACACGCTCCGGCGGCTCCGCCCTGTCGTGAAGGGCGCCCAAAGAACAGGGGCGGAAACCACGCGTGGATTTCAAGTGGGCCCGCTCCTGGCTGGCGCGGACACCCGGTCCAACGAAGGGCGCCGGTGGCCGGTCACGCGCCGTACGGGTGACGGGCACCGAACACAGGGCCGCGGACCCGGCCCGCGCCCCCGACGGCTCAGACACGCCCCCGGCACAGCTCCAGCAGCGTCATCGCCAGCGCCGTGCCGGGCCTGCCCAGCTGGTCGCTGTAGTGGGTGAGGATCTCCATCTCGCGGGAGAGGTTCACGCGGCGGCCGCCGGAGGCGATGCGCTCGCGCTGGATGACGGCCGAGGCGGCCATCCGTTCCTGCACGAGCCCGATGATCCGCCCGTCCAGATCGTCGATCCGCTCCCGGGTCCCGACGATCACGGAGGCGGCCTCGTCGGTACGGGCCCCGGTGTCGGCGGCGACTGCGGCGGGTGCGGGTGCGGGTGCGGCGGGGGTGGTGCTCATGTCCGTATCTCCTGGGGGTCTGGGCCCCCGGAGCCGACGATCAGGTTGATCGGACCCGGAACTCTCGGCGAGCCAACGCAGAACGCCCCGGGCCTGTCGGCCCGGGGCGCCTGGGAAGTCGCTTGTGGATCAAGCAGCACGACCATGGCAGCCGGACGGGCCGGTGCCATAGGTAAAGACGAAGGTCATGTGCTTGGACATGGCGCTCAGTATGAGCCCGTTAGAATCGAAAGTCCAACCCCCCGTTCCACCGCCGGAAGGCCGCCGAAGTGCCCTCAGCGTCCCCTGCTGCCGCCCCCGACACCGTCCTGGTAGTCGACTTCGGCGCGCAGTATGCCCAGCTCATCGCCCGTCGTGTCCGTGAGGCCCGGGTCTACAGCGAGATCGTCCCCTCCACCATGCCGGTGGCCGAGATGCTTGCCAGGAACCCCAAGGCGATCATCCTCTCCGGCGGCCCCTCGTCGGTCTACACCGAGGGCGCTCCGACCGTCGACCGCTCGCTCTTCGAGGCCGGGGTCCCCGTCTTCGGCATGTGCTACGGCTTCCAGCTGATGGCCCTGGCGCTCGGCGGCACCGTCGACAACACCGGAGCCCGCGAGTACGGCCGTACGCCGCTGTCGGTCTCCCGGCCCGGCTCCACCCTCTTCGAGGGCACCCCGGCCGAGCAGCCCGTGTGGATGTCGCACGGCGACGCCTGCTCCGCCGCCCCCGAGGGCTTCACGGTCACCGCGTCCACGGATGTCGTGCCGGTCGCCGCGTTCGAGAACGACGACCTCAAGCTGTACGGCGTGCAGTACCACCCCGAGGTCATGCACTCCACCCACGGCCAGCAGGTCCTGGAGCACTTCCTCTACCGCGGCGCGGGCATCGAGCCCACCTGGACGACCACCAACGTCGTCGACGAGCAGGTCGCCGCGATCCGCGAGCAGGTCGGGTCCAAGCGCGCGATCTGCGCGCTCTCCGGCGGCGTCGACTCCTCGGTCTCCGCCGCGCTCGTCCAGCGGGCCATCGGCTCCCAGCTGACCTGCGTGTACGTCGACCACGGGCTCCAGCGCAAGGGCGAGACGGAGCAGGTCGAGAAGGACTTCGTGGCGGCCACCGGCGTACAGCTGAAGGTCGTCGATGCGGAGGAGCGGTTCCTCGCCGCGCTCGCCGGGGTCAGCGACCCCGAGCAGAAGCGGAAGATCATCGGCCGCGAGTTCATCCGCGTCTTCGAGCAGGCCCAGGCCGAACTGGTCGCCGAGGCGGGCGCGGCCGGCGAGGACGTCGCCTTCCTCGTCCAGGGCACGCTCTACCCGGACGTGGTCGAGTCCGGCGGCGGCACCGGCACCGCCAACATCAAGTCCCACCACAACGTGGGCGGCCTCCCCGAGGACCTGGAGTTCGAGCTCGTCGAGCCGCTGCGCCACCTCTTCAAGGACGAGGTCCGCATGGTCGGCACCGAACTGGGCCTGCCGGACGCGATCGTCCAGCGCCAGCCCTTCCCCGGCCCCGGCCTCGGCATCCGCATCGTCGGCGAGGTCACCAAGGAGCGCCTGGACCTGCTGCGCGAGGCCGACGCCATCGCCCGCCAGGAGCTCTCGGCGGCCGGCCTGGACCGCGAGATCTGGCAGTGCCCGGTCGTCCTCCTCGCGGACGTGCGCTCCGTCGGCGTCCAGGGCGACGGCCGCACGTACGGCCACCCGATCGTGCTGCGCCCGGTCTCCTCCGAGGACGCCATGACGGCGGACTGGTCGCGGCTGCCGTACGACGTGCTGGGCAAGATCTCGACCCGCATCACCAACGAGGTCGACGAGGTCAACCGAGTCGTCCTCGACATCACGAGCAAGCCCCCCGGCACCATCGAGTGGGAGTGACCTTCCGCGCTTGAAGGTCAATGCCGACGCCGTCGCTCATTCGTTTGGGCGGCGGCGTCGTCGTATCTCCTGGGTACGCTGGTTCTACGGCCCAGAATCCCGTCCATGGGAGGACTAATGACCGCTGAGATCGCGCACCACTGGCCGGTGCCGCCGCAGGACGGTTACACCGTGGACGACCTGCTGACGCTGCCCGACCTCCCGCCGCACACTGAGCTGATCGACGGGAGCCTGGTTTTCGTGAGTCCGCAGCGGGATTTCCACAGCATCGTGATCGATATGTTGGTGACGGGTCTACGCCGCACGGCACCACCTGAGATGAAGATCCGGCGCGAGATGACCGTAGTGCTTGATAAGCGCAACGGTCCGGAGCCGAATGTCCTCGTCGTGCAGGCCGAGGCAGCGAGCAGCCGCAAGCAGACCTGCTTCCAGGCCAGGGACGTGCTGCTGGCCGTCGAGGTGGTCTCGCCGGATTCCGAGGCCCGTGACCATGACACCAAGCCCCACAAGTACGCCGCAGCGGGCATCCCGTACTTCTGGCTCGTCGAAATGGCCGGCTTCGACCACGCCCCGATCGTGCATGCCTTCGAGCTCGCTCAGGAGACGCAGACCTACACCCCCACCGACACCTACCGCGACACTCTCAAGCTCACCACGCCCTTCGACATCGACATCGACCTCACCGAGATCGACAACCTCTGACGGGCCCGCCCCTGTTCTCCGTCGATACCGGGCGGTAGCTTCCGTTCAGTACAGACATACGCGCAGACACACCCGCGCGCTATCGCCGGAGGAGAACCGTCATGCCGCAGGCACCGGAGCCGATACCCACCGATCAACTCCACTTCGCGATGCCGCCCAAGCACGAGAGCGTCGCCGACGAGCGGCGGCATCGCAAGGAGCGGCTGGCCGCCGCGCTGCGGCTGTTCGGGCGGTTCGGGTTCGAGGAAGGCGTCGCGGGGCACATCACCGCGCGGGATCCGGAGTTCACGGACTGCTTCTGGGTGAACCCCTTCGGGATGTCCTTCAAGCACATCACCGCCGGCGACCTCATCCTCGTCAACCACACCGGACAGGTCGTCGAGGGCCGGTACCACGTCAACCAGGCCGCGTTCGCGATCCACGCCCAGGTCCACCAGGCCCGCCCCGACGTCATCGCCGCCGCCCACAGCCACTCCACGTACGGGCGCGCCCTCTCCAGCCTCGGGGAGCTGCTGGACCCGATCACCCAGGACGTCTGCGCCTTCTACGAGGACCACGCCCTCTTCGACGACTACACCGGGGTGGTCGTGGACGAGGAGGAGGGGCGGCGGATCGCCAGTGCGCTCGGGCCGCACAAGGCCGTCATCCTGCGCAACCACGGGCTGCTGACGGTCGGCGACTCGGTGGACGCGGCGGCCTGGTGGTTCATCACCATGGAGCGGTCCTGCCAGGTGCAGCTCGCCGCCAAGGCGGCCGGGAAGCCCGTGCTCATCGACCACAAGAGCGCCGTGCACACCCGTGAGCAGCTCGGCAACGACCTGGTCGCGTGGATCAACTACCAGCCCCTGTACCAGCAGATCACGCGCAGCGAGCCGGAGCTGCTCGGCTGACGGCCCGTACGAATCGGCGCGACCGGGGGCGTATGCAGAGGCGTACCCACGGACGTACGCGCGTTCGGTTGCGCCGGGCTACCCTCCGCATGCGGCACAATTCCCCTACATCGTGGGGAAGTTGACGCCCTCAGGGGCAGGAGAGGTGGCGTTGCGGCGTGGCTGTGGATACGGCGGGGAACGCCGAGGCGGACGCGGGCGCGCACGGCAGCGGCTGTGCCTGCGGGGGCTGCCCGCGCGACGTCCGCGCCGGACGCCGGCGCGCGGTCGCCGAGTTCGCCGCGCGGCGCGATGAACTCGCCGCGGGGCAGGGCGTTCCGGCGGCGCTCGCCCACTCGGGCGGCGCGTCCCGGCAGTGGGTGTCGGACGAACTGACGCAGGCCGCCCGCACCCTCGGCGAGCGCGCGCACGCCGAACGGGAGGCATGGCACCACTTCATCTGGCGGCGCACCGTGGTAGTCGTCTGGGGCGGCTGCGCGGCGCTGCTCCTCGGGCAGGGGCTGACTGCGATCGGCGCGGGGTGGACGGCGGCCCGTACGGCGGGGCTCGTCGCGGCCCTCGTCTCCGGGGCGCTGCTCACTCTCGCCGCGTATCTGCACCGCTCCCGCGGCGGTCTGCCGGCGACCGTCATCGGCGAGGACAACCGGCTCTCCACCTCCCGGGCGGTCGCCGCCGCGTGGGTGCTGCTCGTCGTCTTCGCGGTGCTCGTGATCGCCGTCGAGCTGGCCGTGACCTCCGGTGGAACGGACCGGCGGGCGCTGTCGTCCGGCCTCGAACTCGACCGCGTGGCAGGGGCGTTGACGGCTTCCGCGCTGACCTGCGCGGTCGCCGTGCTCGTACGGCGCGTCGTGGCGCTGCGCGTGCGCACGCAGCGGCTCCAGAAGCTCCGGGCGGACCGGCCGCGCGCCGCCGACCTGCTCAGCGACGACGCCGGGCGCGGCAGTTTCGGCGATGTGCAGTACGTGCTGGTCTGCGGCATCGCCGTGGTCTTCGCCGCCGTGCGGCTCGCCCGCCATCCGCAGCAATTGCCGGACCTGCCGTGGGGGCTGGTCGTGCTGGTGGCGATCAGCGCGGCCGTGTATGTGGCGGGCAAGTACGCGGAGGGCGGGCGGCCGGTGATCCTGTCGGTCGTACGGGCCCGCGAGGCCGGCGACCTCGACGGGCCGATCCGCACCGGCGACGACATCGAGATCCGCGGCGCCGGATTCCTGCCGCCCGGCGCGCGGACCCCCGACCGGCTGGCCCGGATGGTCGTCCGGATCGGCGCGGTGCACGTCCACGTACCGCTGGTGCCGGTGCCGGGCGGCTTCACCAACCCGACCGACATGGCGCTGACCGTGCCGATCCCCGTGGACGTCGAGCCGGGACCGGCGGAGGTGCAGGTCGTCACGGCGGCCGGGGCCGAGACCAACCGCTACCAGATCACCGTCTGCGACTGAACTGGTCGTCGCCGGGGCCGTTGCGCTCTGAGCCCGTGGCCTCAGCCGTACGTATCGTCATGGGGCGAGTGCGCAACTGACGGGTTACGGAGAGGCGGCGGGTGTCATGGCACATGTGGACCGGGCGATGGGGCCGGGGATGGGCGGAGGCGGCGGGTCCGGCGGCCGGCGGGCGGCCGCCGCTCGGTACGCGCTGCTGCCGCTGCGCGTCTTCCTCGGCATCACCTTCATCTACGCGGGGCTCGACAAACTCACCGACTCCGCCTTCATGTCGGACAGCGGACAGGGCTCCATCGGCGACCTCATGCGGAGCGTGCACGGCGGCGCCGGCGTCCCCGCCCTGATCGACCTGGCGCTCAAGAGCCCCGTCGGCTTCGGCTATGCCATCGCCTTCGGCGAACTGGCCGTAGGCATCGGCGTCCTCCTGGGCATCCTCGGGCGGCTCGCGGCGCTCGGCGGCGCGCTGATCTCGCTCACCCTGTGGCTGACCGTGAGCTGGGCCACGGAGCCCTACTACTACGGCAACGACCTCGCGTACCTGATGGCCTGGCTGCCGCTGATCCTGGCGGGCACGCCGGAGTTCTCGGCCGACGCGCTGTGGTCGCGGCGTCGGCGACGGCACGGGCGGCGGCTCTTCGGCTGAGGGCGGCGCGGTGGCGCACCCGCACCGGGCTGCGGCTCTTCCGCCGGGGACGGGGAGGGCCGCGGAACTGGACCGGCCGCCGCGGGGGTTCCAAACGCCCCGCGGCGGCCGGTCCGTTTGCGCCGCTACCGCTCCTCCGACTCCCGTCCGCTACCGCTCCTCCGGCTCCCGTTCGCGGCCGTGGCCGCGGCGGCGGATGCCGAAGGCCAGCGAGGAGACGAGCCCCGCCGCGATGAAGCCCATGCCCATCGCGGGCAGCAGGGCGTAGGCCGGGAAGTGCCAGAGCCCCGCGGCCATCGCCAGATACATCGCGCACCCGCCGAGGAAGATCAGACCCACGACGATCTTGCCCGGCTCGAACTCATGCCGTCGCACGGCGTACCTCCGATGGGGAGTGGCGGCAGCGGACGCTGTCCCGCCATTCTCGTTCATGGCTTCTCACGGATCACCTCGGCCTGCCCCAGCCCCACCTTGA
Source organism: Streptomyces sp. NPDC044033 (assembly GCF_056434425.1). Taxonomy (NCBI): domain Bacteria; kingdom Bacillati; phylum Actinomycetota; class Actinomycetes; order Kitasatosporales; family Streptomycetaceae; genus Streptomyces; species Streptomyces sp. NPDC044033. The sequence goes on from NZ_JBWKFF010000004.1 coordinate 369,075, forward strand.
GCGAGAGCTCCAGAGTGCCGTGCGTGGGCTGCCCGTTCACCGGCTTCAACGTCACCTCGCGGTGCTGGCGCGGCTGGATGTCGACGTCGTCCGGCGTCTCGCCGGGCAGTTGTACGTCGCCGACGCCGACCCGCACATCGGCCTTCACCGTGATGTCCTCGGGCACGGTCACCTTGAGCTTTCCCACGCCGACTTCGGCCCGCGTCGTCACCGTCCGGTCCTTCCGCCAGTCGACCCGGGTCAGGTCCAGGGTTCCGAAGCCGCTGCCGAGCCGGTAGCCGGAGCGGACGTCCGCCGCGTTCGCCGGGAGCCAGGCGGTCCGCGACCAGTCGGCGGTCACGGACTTGGGCAGCCCCGCCGCCGCCGTCAGCAGCAGACCGGTCACGACGGCCGCGACGACGGTGCCGCCGCCCGTACGCCCGTACAGCGAACTGACCGTGATGCCCAGGCCGAAGACGCCGAGCGCGCACGCGAAGCCGATCTCCAGGCTCGTGCCCAGCGGTTGGTGCCGCCAGGTCACGCCGACGGCCAGCCCCGCGGCGACGAGCGCGCACAGGAAGAGCCAGCCGCCCAGCGGCCGGCCGCGCCGGGCGGGTCGGCGGGGTGCGAGCCCGGCCGCCTCACGGGCCTTCGACGCGGACTTGGTGGGGTCCGGCCCGTAGTCGGGACCCCACAAATAGCCCGTGCCGGGGACGGAGTGGCCGGTGGTGCCGTCCTTGATGATCGGGTCGCGCCACCAGGAGGGGGCGCCGGGCGCGGGCGGCGCCTTGGTCTCCGGCGGCGCGTCTTTCTGTGCGGCCGCGGCGCTGGTGGCGGGGGTTTCGCGGCTGCCGTCGGCGGCCTGGCGGCGCTGCTGCGACCAGTACGCGGCACCGACCACGGCGCAGATCAGCAGCAGCGAGAAGGAGACGACGCCACCGTTGTTGAGCATCGACAGGAACAGTCCGCTGCCGACCAGCGCACACAGCACCGCCGTCAGCGCGGGCCCCTCGACCCGGCCGGACAGCAGCCGGCGCCCCTCGTTCTCGTCCTCGCCCTCCAGCGGCACCAGCAGCCACGCGAAGCCGTACGCGATGAGGCCCAGGCCCCCCGCGAAGGAGAGCACGCCCAGCACCACCCGGAAGATGACGGGGTCGAGATCGAAGCAGCGGCCGAGCCCGCCGCACACTCCGGCGACCACCTTGTGCTCGCGGCTGCGCCGCAGGGGCGGCCTGGCGCCCGGAGTGGTGTCCGCCGTTTCGGCGGTGGGTGCGTCGGTCATACGTACATGGTGTCAACCCTCAGGCGCCCAAGGCATCCGAGACAACCCTGGCCGTTCCCTGAGACCGTCCCTTAGGCAACGGCCGCTATCGTGATCCATCGAACATGAAGCGGGGAACCAGAGGGGAGCACGGTGTCGGAGTCGGTGACGGGCGGGGAGCCAGGGGCGCAGTCCGATGAACAACGGTTGGTCGCCGGGCGGTACCGGCTTCTCGAACGGATCGGGCGCGGCGGCATGGGCACGGTGTGGCGCGCCGAGGACGAGCTGCTGGGGCGCCAGGTAGCCCTGAAGCAGATCCACATCTCCCCGTACCTGCAGGATGACGAGCTCGCGACGCTGTACGAGCGCACCCGCCGCGAGGCGCGCAGCGCGGCCCGGATCGCGCACCCCAACGTGGTGGTCGTCCACGATGTGGTCGAGGACCGTGGCCGTCCGTGCATCGTGATGGAGTACGTACCGTCGACGACGCTCGGCGATGTGCTCAAGCAGTTCGGCACCATCTCGCCGGAGGAGACGGCCCGGATCGGGCGCGGCATGATCGCGGCGCTGCGGGCGGCGCACGCGGCCGGGGTCCTGCACCGCGACGTGAAGCCGGGCAATGTGCTGCTCGGATCCGAGGGCCGGGTCGTACTGACCGACTTCGGCATCGCGCACTCCAGCGGCACGTCGACGCTGACCAAGACCGGCGAGATGGTCGGCTCCATCGACTACATCGCGCCCGAGCGCGTCAAGGGCGGCAGCCCGGGGCCCGCGTCGGACCTGTGGGCGCTCGGGGCGACGCTCTACCAAGCGCTGGAGGGCAGGCCGCCGTTCCGCAAGGACACGCCGGTGGAGACGGCCTACTCGATCGCCGTGGACCCCTTCGAGCCGCCGCGCAGGGCGGGCCCGCTGTCGAAGCTGGTCGAGACGCTGCTGGCGAAGGAGCCGGAGTTCCGGCCGCCGGCGGAGCTGGTGGAGCAGATACTGCGCGAGCCGATGGCGGAGGCCGAGACCGCGTACATCGACGCGATGGTCAAGCCGACGGGTTCGACGCCGGGCGGCGGTTCGACGACGGGGGCGGGCAGGACGGGCGCGGCCGGGGCCGCTGGGGCCGGGACGGCGGGCGTCGCGGGTGGCACGGGCGGCACGGGTGTGACGAATCCGGGCTTCGGCCCGGCCATGGACATGGGGACGGGCACGACCGCCGGCCCGGGCACGGGGCAGGGCTACGGTCCGGCATCCGGTACGGGGGCGGGGCAGGGCTACGGTCCGGCATCCGGTACGGGCACGGGCTACGACTCGGCTTCCGCCACCGGCGCGGGTCCTGCCATGGGTGCGGGCATGGGTACGGGCATGGACCCGGCCACGGGCTTCGGCACCGGTCCGACCACCCAGACCCCGGCACCGTCCCAGGCGCCCACCGCTCCGACGCAGCGGAACGACCCCCGCACGGCCGGGCCCGGCCCGGACGCCGCGTCCCTGGCCGAGGCGTCCGCCGGACCGCCGTCGCCGGGCAAGGACCGCCAGGGCAGGAGCCGCCGCCGCGGCCGTACGGTTCTGTGGACCGCGGTAGCCGTGGTGGCCGGGATAGCCGCGGCGGGCGGCGGGTACTACTTCACGCACGAGTACGGCGCGGCAGGCGACTCCAGCGCCTCGGCGGACGCCTCCGGCAAGCAGGACCCCAAGCCCACCGCGCCGTCGACGAAGCCCTCGCCCAGCAAGTCCAAGCTGCCGCCTCCGCCCGCGGTGCCGGAGGGCTACCAGAAGGTGACCGAGCATGAGCTGGGCGTCAGTTTCCCCGTGCCGGAGGGGTGGACCCGGCAGCAGGAGAGGTCCGACCAGGTCAACTACATCGACCCGAGCGGACTCGCGCGCATCCAGGTGAACGTCCTCGACTTCGCCAGCTCCGACCCCCTCCAGCACTGGAAGGAGGTGGAGTCCCAGGTGAAGACGGAGCAGCGCGAATACAAGCTGGGGCGGATGCAGGAGACCGAGTTCCTCGGGGAGCCGGCCGCCGTGTGGGAGTTCACCTTCCAGGGCAAGGTGCGGCAGTTCCGCGCCATCGACCTCGGTTTCGGGCACGAGGGGGGCGACGAGTACGCGATCTATCTGTCGGCGCCCTCGGCGATGTGGGACCAGTACCGGCCGGTCTTCGACTCGGTGAGCCAGGGCTTCCGCCCCCAGAAGTGACGCCGTCCAGTGACGGCGTCCAGTGGGTGCGTTCAGGGACATGACGACGCGGCTCTACGGGTCCCGTCAGGGGTGACCCTGATGCCCGGCACCGGGCTGACGTGTGACGATCGGGGCATGACCGCCGCCTACACCGCGCCCCCCGACCCGGACGCCGCGCCGCCGCTGCGCAAGCTCTACCGCAGCGCGGAAGGGCGCATGCTGGGCGGGGTGGCGCGGGGGCTCGCCGGGCATCTGGGGCTGCCGGTGTCGTGGGTGCGCGTCGTGTTCGCCGCGCTGCTCATGTCGCAGGGGCTGGGCGCGGTGCTGTACGCGGTGTTCTGGTTCGTCGTGCCGCTGGGCGTCGGTGGCGTCGAGGACCGGCGTCCGCCGGCCGAGACGTTCCCGGACGGCAGGCGCAGGCTGCTCATCCGCAAGCCCGACCGGGGCCAGATCTTCGCGCTGATCGCGCTCGTCATCGGCGCCGCGATCTTCCTCGACAACCTGCACCTCGGCCGTGCCAACGCCTATATCTGGCCCGTACTGCTCATCGGCGCGGGCGTCGCCCTGGTCTGGCGGCAGGCCGACAACGCCCGCCGCGCGCACTGGATGGAGGTCAGCCGCCGCAAGCGGGTGCTGCCGCTGGCGCGCGGCGCGACGGGCGTCGCCCTGGTCGGCGTGGGCGTCACGGGCATCGTGGTGCTCCAGGGTTCGGCCCGGCACCTCGGTACGGTCCTCCAGGCGTCGCTGGCCGTGCTGGTCGGCATCGCGCTGCTGGCCGGGCCCTATCTCGTACGGATGACGCAGGACCTCACCGAGGAACGGACGATGCGCATCCGCGCGCAGGAGCGTGCCGAGGTCGCCGCCCATGTGCACGACTCGGTCCTGCACACCCTCACCCTGATCCAGCGCAACGCGGAGGACTCGCGCGAGGTCTCGCGCCTGGCGCGCGCCCAGGAACGGGAGCTACGGGCCTGGCTGCACCGGCCCGAGGGCCGCGGCAAGGACGAGGCGCAGGCGCCGCAGACGCTGGCGGAGGCCGTCAAGGCCGCCGCGGCCGAGGTCGAGGACCACCACGGCGTGCCGATCGAGGTCGTCGTGGTCGGGGACTGCCCGCTCGACGAGAAACTGGGCGCACAGATGCAGGCCGCGCGGGAAGCGATGGTCAACGCCGCCAAGTACGGTGGCGAGGGCGGGGCGGTGCAGGTCTTCGCGGAGGTGGAGGGGCGTACGGTCTTCGTCTCCGTACGGGACCGGGGCCCGGGCTTCGATCTGGACGCGGTGCCGGGCGACCGGATGGGCGTACGGGAGTCGATCATCGGCAGAATGCAGCGCAACGGCGGTACCGCGCGTCTGCGGTCCGCGCCGGACGGCGGCACCGAAGTGGAACTGGAAATGGAGCGGTCGGCGTGAGCGGGCCGCGCGGCCGAGCGATGACGAGGGGACCGGCGATGACGAGGGACGGGCGATGAGCGAGGGCAACGAGCCGACGGGCACGGACGAGAGCCGCACGGTGCGGGTGGTGCTGGTGGACGACCACCGGATGTTCCGTACGGGCGTACAGGCCGAGATCGGGCAGACGGACCGTACGGGCGTCGAGGTCGTCGGCGAGGCCGCCGACGTGGACCAGGCGGTCACCGTCATCACCGCGACCCGCCCCGAGGTCGTACTCCTGGACGTACACCTGCCGGGCGGCGGAGGCGTCGAAGTCCTGCGCCGCTGCGCCTCGTTGATGGCGGCCCCCGAACAGCCGGTGCGCTTCCTGGCGCTGTCCGTGTCCGACGCCGCCGAGGACGTCATCGGCGTCATCCGCGGCGGCGCGCGCGGCTATGTCACCAAGACCATCACGGGCGCGGACCTGGTCAACGCCGTCTTCCGGGTCAAGGACGGCGACGCGGTCTTCTCCCCGCGGCTGGCCGGCTTCGTCCTCGACGCCTTCGCGTCGACCGACGCACCCCCGGTCGACGAGGACATGGACCGCCTCACCCAGCGCGAACGCGAGGTCCTGCGCCTGATCGCGCGCGGCTACGCGTACAAGGAGATCGCCAAGCAGCTCTTCATCTCGGTGAAGACGGTCGAATCACACGTCTCGGCGGTCCTTCGAAAGCTGCAACTGTCCAACCGCCATGAGCTGACTCGGTGGGCTACGGCGCGGCGGTTGGTTTGATCGCCGCTGACCGCGGTGTGAGCTCAGCGACCTCGGTCGGGAGCTTGAGCTCCACCCAGACCTGCTTGCCGATGCCGCCCCTGCGGGGGCTCGTCCCCCAGCGGTCCGCTAGGGCGTCCACCAGGGCGAGCCCGCGGCCGTTCTCGTCATCGTCCGTGGCCGGGCGCGGCACCGGGAGGTCGTCATTCGCGTCGGCGACCTCTAGGCGCAACGCGCCGTCATAAAGCCCGAATCGAGTCCCGATCTCCCGGCCGGGCGAGGCCTTGGCGTGTTCGAGTACCGGTAGGCCACTGGCGAGGTTTCCGCTGTGCGGGTCCTTTTCCAGTGGCCCCCGGCCCGAACCCGCCGTGCACCCTTTCGATGCAGCGG
>NZ_JBWKFF010000005.1:0-132921 GCF_056434425.1 Streptomyces sp. NPDC044033
GCAGCCGGTCGTGGAACTCCTTCACCAGGCCGTGGTCGCGCCAGCGGCGGAAGAACGCATAAGCCCGGTCCCACGGTGGGAAGTCGCCGGGCATCGCCCGCCACTTGATCCCGTTGTCGACCAGGTAGCGGATCGCATCGTGTATCGCCCGGTGGCAGTACGCCTCCGGCTGCCCTCCCCGGCCTCGCAGCCAGGCCGGCACCGGCAGTAGCGGCCGGACCACGGCCCACTCCTCGTCCGTCATGTCCGACGGATACCGCCGAACACGCTCTGGGTGATCGGCCGCGTTTCCGAACCGGTGAGCGACACAAACACACGACGAGGCAGGCGAGTTGGACTCCACTGGCGTGAGCACGTAGAACTGCGGCAACAGGGTCTCCTGGATCTCGGTTGGCTTCGCAACCCCGAGCTACCAAGAGGCCCTGCCTTCATGCCCGCGACCAGCGGCGATCACCCGATCGAGACTCCCGTTCGACGCACACCCCTCAAGATCGGAACGACAACAGCTACTTAGATTCAACCGGTCAAGGCAACACTCTCTGCCGGGGTGCGGAATCCCAGGCACTTGCGGGGGCGGTTGTTGAGTTTCGCCGCGATGGCATCAAGGTCGCCCTGGCTGAACGTCGAGAGGTTCGTCCCTTTGGGCAGGTACTGCCGGAGCAGCTTGTTGGTGTTCTCGTTGGTGCCGCGCTGCCAGGGGCTGCGCGGAGCTGCGAAGAACACGTCGACGCCGGTGTCAGTGCTGAGACGCTTGTGTGCTGCCAGTTCCATGCCGCGATCCCAGGTCAGCGTGCCGCGTAGTCGGGAGTCCATGCGCGTGTATGTCTCGGCCAGGGCTGGAACGACCACGTTGGTGTGGCGGCTGGCGAGTTTCACGACCGTGAGGAACCGCGTCTTGCGGTCGACCAGTGTGGCGACCTGGCTGTTGTTCGAGCCGATCACCAGATCGCCTTCCAGGTGCCCAGGCTCGCTGCGGTCCTCCGCGGCCTGGGGCCGCTCCTCGATCGGCCGGGCATCGGTGATCTGCGAGCGCCATTGCCCCTTCACCGTGTGTCGCTTGTTCTTCCGGATCGGGCGGCCGGTGCGAAGGCGTTTGCAGACCTCGCGGGGGATCACTTTCCACCGGGTGGTGTAGACCGACCGGTAGATCGTCTCGTGGCTGATCTCCATCGCCGGGTCATTGCCGTGATAACGACGGAGGTGGCCGACTATCTGCTCGGGTGACCACTCCTCGCAGAGCAGTGTCAGTACCGTCTGCCTGAGCGCCGGTCTGGCGGCGAGCAGGCACTGTTTCGGGCGCCGGGCGCGGTCAAGTGCCTGTTCCTGCGCAGCGATTGCCCGGTATACGTCGCGTCCGCCGTTGTTGCCGACTTCACGGCTGATCGTCGACACCGCACGCCCCAGCAGGCCGGCGATCGCCCGGTAGGAATGGCCGGCACAGAGCCCGCGTGAGATCTCTTCCCGCTCGCCCAAGGCCAGGCTTCCAGCACGCGCCTTGCGGGGCGCGGGAGCGATTCCTCCGTGGTGCTTGAGGACGGTGAACACCGAGCCGGGTGGTTTGCCGATCTGTCTCGAGACGACGCTGATCGACTCCCCGGCCCTCCACCGCCGCCACAAGTCGGCCTTCATCTCGTCCGACATCCCCGGCCGACCCAACCTCGCCACGTAACCCGCCCTCAACCAGCACTGTTGTTCTGACCGGTTGAATCTAAGCTTCGCTCGGATCGTCTTCATCGCCTCGGCCAGGGACGGAGCGAGGGCAGCCAGGGCCTCGACGGCTTCACGTATGTAGCGGTACACGGTCGCGATCCCGATGCCGAACCCGGCGGCGAGCTGGGCGTAAGGAGTCCTTGTCAGAAAGCTGGGAGTCTGCGGGTGAGGATCATGCAGTGGGCGAGTTGGGGGAAGGCGTCGTGGATGTCGTCCCGTGTCTCCCAGCGGGTTCGCAGCCGGCGGGGGCCGTGGAGGTGGGCGATGGCGGCTTCGGCGACCCAGCGGACGCGGCCCAGTCCTGATCCGTGAGGTTCGCCCCGGCGTGCGATGTTCGGTGTGATGCTGCGCTCCCGCAGGCGCCGGCGGTAGACGTCGTGGTCGTATCCGCGGTCGGCATACAGAGCCCGGGGCCTGCGCCGTGGCCGTCCGCGCCGGCCGCGGATGTACGGCACGGCGTCGACCAGCGGTAGGAGCTGCGTCACGTCGTTGCGGTGGCCGCCGGTCAGCGACACCCGCAGCACAATGCCGTTGCCGTCGGTGAGCACGTGGTGCTTGGAGCCCGGCCGTCCCCGGTCAACCGGGCTCGGTCCGACTTTTGGGCGGCTTCGCCCCCGCTTGGCCTGCACATGCGAGGCGTCGACGGTGGCGCGGGAGAAGTCCAGACGGTCCGCCGCCCGCAGCCGGTCCAGGAGAACCTGCTGAAGTTGCTCCCACACGCCGGCCGCCTGCCACTCGGCCAGGCGGCGCCAGCAGGTCGGGCCCGAACCGAAGCCCAACTCCTGCGGCAAGTCCTCCCACTGGATGCCGGTGTACAGAACGAAGAGGACGCCCTGCAGCGTTCTGCGGTCGTCGATGCGCTCGCGGCCCGGATACCGGTACCGGCGTGGGTGCCGGGGCAGCAACGGCTCGATGAGCGCCCACAGCTCGTCACCGACCTCCCACGGTTTCGGCCGGGTCATCCTCACCCCTGAGGAACGAGATCACCTTCCCCACCCACCGTGCCACACCAAGATCTTTCTGCAAGGGCTCCTAAGTGTCACCGCACCGCAGGTGGGCCAGGGTGAGCAGGGCCTGACGTCCGTCAGGAAGACGCCGCCACCGCGTTCCGATCTTCTGCCGCCGGGCTGTCAGTTGCCCGGTCAGGAACCGTAAGGTGCGGCTGGACAGGTCAAACGAGGACGGGTAGACAAGCACGCGAAGCTCCTGGCAGACACGGGTGATCTTGGTCGAGAACCCGTCTACCAGGAGCTTCATCGTTGCGCAGGACAGTCCAACTCGCGGTCAGCAACGCCATCTTGAAAAGGGCTCCGTGTTCCAATGCGGGAAATCATGCGGCGTATAGCGCCACTGCATCCCCGTGCGGTCCACGTACAGGATCGCGTTCATGATCTCGCGCAGGTCGTGCTCGGGCGGCCGGCCGAAGTCCAGGGCCCGGCCGCGACGTTCGAAGCGCCAGGCGGACAGGACCGGCTCCATCAATTCCCAACGGGCATCGGACAGATCACTCGGATACGCATGAAGGTCGGCCATGTCCTGGACGTACCGCCGGTCGGGGGCGTGCGCCCAGGCGTGCATCCTTCCTGGGAGAACACGGAACAGATCCAGGCGTCCTGGAATGAGACAGGCGTAAGCGGACTCACCCCCCAGAGGTCACATCGTCCGCTTCAGAAAGCAGGACCACCCCGGCGGCCCCACCCGCACCAGTTCATCGACGGGTGCAATAGTGGAACTATCGTCGCATTAGGGATGAAAGTGACCTCTTGGTGAGCTGTGGAGAAGTTTTGCGATGGCCGACGAACGAGAGTGCCAGCCTGCATCGCGACTGCAACAATCACCGAAAATGGACCCCTCATGAACATCATGGCGAGGCGGAATATTGGCCGTCATTACCAGCCTCGCAAGGAATCTGAAATCGGAAAGTTACCGGCAGTAAACCCTTGGGTAGACTTTATCGAGATCGCAGTGAGATATGTATCTGGATCTTGTGCAGGGTCTGGACGCGGCTTCGGTACTGCCAGATGATTCAGGCAGCACCCTATCCGTCACGGATGTGAAAAATGAACTATCCGCCAGGGCCGCCGTGGCCCCCGCTCCCGCTGATGCCCCCTCTGCAGTATGCGAGCTGGGGCTCGCGCGCCGCAACCCGACTGTACGAGTCCTTTACGGCCTTATACTCTCCCGTGTGGACAACCGTGTCAGCAATATTGAGTCTAGGTGGATCGCATCAGGTGGTTCAACTAATCGGCCTGGTAGGACTGATTGTGAATGCTGGTGGATTTATCCTGATGGTTTATCAAATTGGAGAGACTGGACAGTCCAAGGGGAGGAGACGGTTCCATATTCGTGTCGTAGACGAGTCGACCCATCTCCCTATCGGTTTTTCGCGATCTCTTCTACGGACTATCCTGCAGATCCCAGACACCCTCCTGGTGCTTGGGTTGCTGCGCCCCCTGTGGGATCGCAAACGGCAGACTTATTGCGATTCCATCGTTCGCGCGATCGTGATCGCGGCGTGAGGGGATTTGAGGGATTAGTGGCCGTTCAGAACGGTAGTTACCGAGGCGCCGGAAGGGCAGTTGGCTCCTCTGATACTTCCCAGGTTGCTCACAACTCGGACGGAGAATTTCGTGGGCAGCGAAGGCGGACCGAAGAGGCGCCCCAGGCGTGTATAGGGCCGAGTGGCCGCGGCAGCGGCCCTCATCACCTTCGGCGCGGCACCATGGACTGGGCGCTGCCGCGGCACCGCCGACCAACCCTGGTGTGAAGGTAACCTGCGTTGTCGGTGTGGGGCTCCAGGACATCCTTGACGCTGTGGCTTCACCAGTACCGTGACGGTTCCTGGTCATCATTGACGCCGGTCGGCTGACGCTGTTGGTTGGTGTGGCTGATGACGCGGAGATGGTCGCTTTTGGCGGCCAGTGGAAGGCGGGGCGCCGGTACCGGGCGGTGCGTGAGGTTCTCAATGGTGCGCCGGTGTCGAAGGTGGCGTGGCAGTGGGGATGAAACGGTTGGATCAGCCGCGCACGTCCATCGTCATCGAGGGAAACGAGCGCGTTCGACGGTGAATATCCACGCGCTCGCTGAGTCGTTCTTCGCCACCATGAAGCGGGAGTTGCGCCACACCGCCACCTGGCCCAGGCGAGCCACCGCCCGCACCGGGATCTTCGTTTCATCAAAGGTTGGTACTACTTGCACCGTCTGCACAGCAGTCTCGCTTGCCACAGTCCCGCCGAATCCGAGACCGCACTCACAGCCTGACCACCAGCCCAATAGTGTCCGTCAGAGTGGACCAAGCTCGCACCCCACATATCTCGAAGGGTATGAATCCGGCATGTGCTGGAAACGATAGGTAGGGCGTGCGCACCTGCCTCGAGAGGGGGGAGGGCGTAGCCGGGGGAGTCGGCGACGTCAGTCACCGGGGCGGACAATCACGCTCCGGATCTCCTGGTCGGATCTCTGGAGCCGATTCGAGGAGGGGACCCGAATGATGGCACGAGTACGTACGACGTCCACGGCCGTAGAGCGCCGGCAGCCGGGATCGGAGAACGCCTGGCGGATCCTGGACGTCATCCGGGACTGGACCAAACATGCGGAGACCAAGGCCGCCACGTCCCTGGCGGCGTCCGGAGTGATCGGCGGCGTCCTGTACAGCTTGGTCGCCAGTGGCGACGGCCGCTCGCCCTGGTTCGCCGCCGCGGCGGCGGTCTCCGCCGCCTGCACGGTGGCGGCCGGGCTCACCGCGGGTCTGGTGCTGTGGCCCCGGCAGCGGCTCTCCGGCGGCACCGTGCCCACCAGCCTGTTGTTCTACGACCACATAGCCCGCGAGTACGACGCGAGCCACGCCGACTACCACGACCGGTTAAACGAGTTGCTGCGTGACGAGGAGGCATTGGTGACCGCTGTCGCCGACCAGATCTGGGCCAACGCGCTCGTGGCCCGCCGCAAGTACCGCTGGGTCGGCCGCAGCATCGGACTGCTGCTGATCGCCCTGACGGCGGTGGCGGTGGCGGCGGTTCTCGGTGCGGCCGAGACGGTGGGGTAGCCGTGTTCTCGGCGCGAAGCAGCTTGGAGGGGGAGCGCGCGTGAACGACACGCCGGAACATAAGGCCGGATCCCCGGAACTGGACACGCTGCCGCGGATGTTTGACGCACTGACCAGGCTGGCCGCCCCGACGACGAGCGGCAGGAGGCACTGCTCTGGTTTCGCCCGGCCGGAACGACGAAGGCGTCCTGGACGTCGTCCGGCAGCTGCTGCCGTTCCTGAGTGGCGGTCCATGACGGGGGGCCACGACCGACGTGAGCTGTCTGGGGCTCGATGCCGCCGCCCGCCTGGGTTCTGCGGCGGACCGGGTGGATCTGTGCCAGAGCCTCGGCGTCGCGTTGCAGTGGATGGAACGCGACGCCGACGCGGAGGAGGTGTTCAGGCAGGTCGCCGAACTGGCCGCCGAGGCGGGCGACCGGAGGGCCCGTGCGGCGGCGCTTGCTACGCCGGAGATCCCTCCCACTGGGAGCCCTTCGTTCTGGTCGGTGACGGCTGACCGGGGCGGGACAGAAGGAACTCAGGGGGAGGTGGAGTGGTGGACCGTACGGGACGGACCCGCGAGTACACGGGAGAAGTGGCGGGGGACGGAGTCCGGAACCTGTTGACGGCCGCTCACCACGCATGCTGAGGGCAGGAGTGATCAGCCGCTCGTCGAGAGTGCGAGGCCCGACACGCGGCGCACCGTGGACGCGGGACCTGGGCTGCCTTCGTCGTGGTGGGTGCGGGGGCGCCATCACCGAGTGGAGCGGGGAGAGTTGTGACGAAGCGGACACGCGGACACAGCTTCATGAGAAAGCTACAGTGAGCGAACGCCGACGCGTTCGGCGGTGGGGGCGTACATGTCCGGTGAGGTTCCGATCGACGACGAGGCGCGTAGCGACGCTGTCGACGTCTTGCAGGACCTGCTCGAATGGGAACTCGCGCCGCAGCGCTGGGAACGGGTCGAATCGATTGTCGGCTCGCTCGCCGACGCCCTCGCCCAGGGGGACGGCGACGCGCTGCGCGAGGCCACCGCCGAGCTGGAACTGACCGGGCCGGTGCGGATCACCAGGATCGGAACCAAGCCGTTGATCCCGGTACCGGAGCAGACCCGGGACCGGGCTAACCACCTGGTGCACGCGCTCGGTCGGCAGCAGGAGCAGCCACGGCAGGGGGAGCGGGCCGACGCCTCCACGGACGGCCCGGGAGGTGACGGCGACGGAGCCGGTACGCCCGCTGACTGACCAGGAACTCGTCGTCCACGTCTACGCGCCGACCGACGGGCCGTATGCCAAGGCCGCCTACCGGCAGATCCGCGACATCTGGGACCAATGCCGAGACGGTCTGGGTATGGTCGACGAGATCCCGAACGTCGGCCTGCCGACCGTGCTGCCGCCCGAGGCCGACGCGCTGAGGCCGGGACGGCCCGTGGCGGCGATCGAGGACCGGGCAGGCAACTACCAGGCCATCGTGCGCCGCGAGCACGACGTGGTGAACCTGTCGATGGTGTTCGCAACCCCGTTGGACACCCCCTCCCGCCGCCTGCGCATCGGCTCGGCGTCGCCCCCCGGCTGGGTCGAGTTCGACCGGTGGTGGGACGAACTGGCCGCGGGCGGTACGGACGCGCTGCTCGGCGTCGTACGCGTCTGTCAGGCGAAGTACGCGGGGCGGCCGGCCCCGCCTCTCGATTCGACAGCCCACGAGGTGCGGGCGGTACTGCCCGGCACTGACCACGCCCCGTACTGGTGGCAGCGGGGCTGGGCCACCAATGACGGATTCGCCGTGTGGGAGGTGTCGCCGGACGACGAGCAGGCGGCGCGGCGCGTCGTCGTGCTCGCCCCTGAGGACCAGGATGCCGAGCTGAGCGCCTGGACCTTCAGTCAGGGCGATCCGGCCATGCCGCCGCTGGCCCGCTATCTGATGCACGCGGCGAAACTCCGCTACCAGGCCCGGGTACGGAATGACGTCGAGCAGTTCAGGCACCTCATCGACGGGGTGAACGACCATGTCGCCCAAGTGCGATCCACGCTGGAGCGAGACTCGACCGACCCCGTCGCCCTCGCCAGGCTGCGGCTGGGTCAGGCCGACCTGACGTCCGCCACGAGGGACGTACGCACCATGCGGCGCACCGTGGAGATCGCCGTGGGCAACATGACCGAGGCGCTCGCCGAGCCATTCCCCAGCGACCGGCGGCTCGCCGAGTGGCTGGTCAGTCAACTGGGAGACGACGCCGAGTATTTGGAGGCAGCGCGCGAGGCGGCCCGGGAGTTCGGCCGACTCGCCCAGCAACGGCCCACCGATACGGAGCGGGCACGGCTGGACCTGCCCGCTCCACCCGCTGCGGAGCGCGCTCGCCGGCCCGAGTCCCCGGCTATCGCACATCGGGGAGTGTCGGCGTCAAAGCGCATCAGCCAGCGTATGGGCTTTGCGGTGGACATTGAGGACTACAGCAGTCGTGCCTCCCCCGAGAAGGAGAGCGCGCAGGAGCGACTCGCCGCCCTGGTGCGGGAGGTTCTCCACGACCTGGGCCATCGCCTGGACGAGACCGACCGTCAGGAGACCGGGGACGGGATGAACGTCTTCCTTCCGGTGGGCGTGGAACTGCACCGGGCGCTTCCCAGGTTGCTCCGCTCCTGGCAGGAAAGCCTTGTGGCGGACAATGCCCGCTACCGCGACCGTATGCGGCTGCGCATGGCCACCGCCTTTGGGCCGGTCGGTCTCGCCGCGCTCGGCTTCGCCGGGCTCACGATCGTGGTGGTGAGCCGCCTGCTGAACAACCCGGTACTGCGCGGTGCCCTGGACGACCACCCTGACGCCGACCTTGCCGTGCTGGTCTCCGATCAGTTGTACGAGTACGTCGTCGGTGAGGGATATCCGGGGCTGGACGCGCGGCAGTTCGAGCGGCGCCTGGTCGAGGTCAAGGAGTTCCGGCAGTACGCCCGGCTGTGGGTCCCGCAATGACGTCCGGGGCGCCGCCGGACGTCAGGCGCCGACGTGGACGTGTGCGGCCTATACGCTCGGGTGGCTGGGCATTCGCTGCCGCGCACGGTGCACCGCCGTGTGCAGTGCGGCCGCGGACGCCTCGGCGGTGAGTCCCCCAGCGGTGCGGACCTCATGGTAGAAGTCACGGGTGATCCGGCCGGCCGGGTGGTCGTCGACGGGCCACAGCGTTCCCACCACATGCCGGTAGCCCGCCGTATGGAACGCCGAGGTGACGTGGATGCCCTCGTCCGGGAGTGGCGCCGCACCCTGCGCGGTCGAACAGGCCGGCAGGTAGACGACCTTGGCGTCGGCCGGTCGTGCCGCGACGATGTCCGCCACTCGCAGTGGCGCGGTGTCGTGGTCGTGCAGAACCAGGGTGCTGCGCGACGGGTAGGCGGTGTCGGTGGTGGCGTGACACGCGAAGTGCGCCCAGCTGCGGTCCGCCAGAGCGGCGAGGGCCCGGCTCCGCGAGGCCGCCTCCTGGTACAACGGCGTCGTGGTCACCGGCAGTTGGTCGAGACGTGCGGCTTCCCGGCGGGTGGCGGGCAGTACGGACTGGCCAGGCCCGCTCGCCACGGAGATGACCAGCAGCCAATCGTCTCCCGGCGCTTGCGGACGACGCGCGGAACGACAGGCTGCGCAGGGTCGGGCTGTAGGAGGACGCCACACGGTCGAGTGCTCCGCCCTCGTGCAGGTACGCGTCCGTGTCCACGGACGGGCCCTCGCGGCGTGCCACGGCAGGAAGGACCGCAGACCCGTGGGGATCCACCAGACACGGGGCCGCCGGCCGGGATCAGCGGTCGCGGGATCATCGAGGTGGCGCAGGACCGGGCCGGCCACCGCGTCCCACGGCCAGCCGAGTACACCCAGGACCCGCCGCTCCTCCCGCTCCCGCGCGTCGCGGCCGGGAGCGTCTCCTTCTGCGATGGCCTCCAGGGCGGTGAGGGGGCGGACACCTGGGCGCGGACCGCTTGCGGTGTCGCGAGCGGCAACGGAACGCGGGACGGACGGTCACTGTGGACGATCAGGGCGTCCGAGCCCAGTTCGCTCAGGTTGACCAGGATCGCGGGCCCGGTACCCGGCGGCGGCACCAACTCGCCGAAGACGGGCGGGGCGAGGAAGGTCTCGAAGCCCCGCAGCGCACAGATCGCCCGCAGCGCCGTGTCGAACGCGTCGGCCATCTCCCTGCACGCCCGAACGTCACCCGCACTACCCAGGTCGGGCGCCGGGCTGTCCAGGCGGCGGCACACCTCGTAGAAACGGTTGGTCAGTCCGGCGTCGCGGCGGCGCAGGCCCGTGAGATCGGCGCGGGCGTCCAGCGCCTGCCCGAGCAGGACGCCGCGTCCGTGCTCCAGCAGGGTCACTGCCCGTCGGAGGTCACCGAGGCGGACGGCGCAGGCCGCGGCGTCGGAGGCGAGCGCGGTGTGCTCGGCCAGCTCCCGCTCCTGATCCTCCCTGCCCAGTTCCCGGGGCGCGCGCAGGCCGAGCTGCCCGACAGCCAGCTCGAGACCCTCGACCGCGGCTTCCCAGCCGCCGAGCTCGGCCGCGACACGCCCCCAGGCGGTGCTGGTCGCCACCCGCACCCGGGTCCGCGCGGTGGGCGTCTCGGCCGCCTCCCGGAAGGCGCTCACCGCACGGACCCCGAGGCCCGCCGATGCCGGCGGGCCACCAAGGGCGGCGTGCTCGTACAGGACTCCGCCGAGATTGGACAGGAACACCGCATGCTGCGGCTGATCGGCGGGGCTCCTGTCCAGGGCCTGCCGGAAGACCGTTGCGGACTCCTGCGCGTCGGCGGGATCCCGGCGCAGCCGGAACCGTGCCCGCAGCAGCGCCGCGCCGAGGTTGGACAGGCGCCCGGCCAGCCCCTGGCGGTTGGACCGGCACTTCCGAACGGCCCCACGTCCAGTGGTCACGGACAGGTCAAGGTCGGACGCGGCCCCGGACCCCTCGAAACGCAGCTGGGCCGCCACGCACGGGTTGGCGGTACGAGCGCGGCGGCTTGGCCGCCGATCCGGGCGAGGCCGTCCGCGCCTCCCGGGCCGCCGTCGAGGCCGTGCGGGACGACGGCCCGGATGCTGCGATGTACCTGTCCAATCTCGGACTCGCACTGCTGGCCGGGCATGAACACGGCGGTTCCATCGGTGACTTGGACGAGGCGGTCCGTGTCACACACGGTGCGGTCGAGCACACCCCCGACGATCACCCCGACCGGACGCTGTACCTGGCCAACCTGGCGACGGTTCTCCAGGCCCGGTACGAGCGCACAGCGGGCCGGCAGGACCTCGACGAGGCCGTGCGAGCCGGTCGTACCGCGGCGCACGACACCACTGCTCAACGCGCCGACCGCGCCTTCCACAAGTCCGCGCTCGGTATGGCACTGCGTCTCAGCTTCGAGCTGACCGGGGCCGAAGAGGTCCTCGACGAGGCTGTTTGAATGGAACATACCTGCCCGTTTTTCCCTGAGTACACCTCGTCTGCCATGCGGCTCAGAACGGCGAGAACCCCGCGGAGAGCCTGCTGTTCCTCTGGGACTGACAGCAGCCTCCCCTGACGATCGCCGAACTGGTCAACCTGTGGTTGACCTGCATCGAACTGGCCTTCCTGCCGGCCTGTCAGACGTCAGCGGGCAGCGTGCTCCTGACGGAGGAATCCGTACACCTGGCCGCCGCCATGCAAGTGATCGGCTACCGCCACATGATCGCCACACTGTGGCCCACCATCGATCCGGTCACTCCCAGACTCGTCGACCTGGTGTACGCCGGACTGCTCAGCGAGGGACAAACGGACGCGGACCGGGTGTCCGAGGCACTGCATCACGCGGTGACGGCGATCCGCGCACGGTATCCGCAGGGCCCGAGGGCGCGGGCCTGCTACATCCATCTGGGCGCGTGACCGAGGGGGCCATCGCTGGCCGACGCTCAGCATCCCGTGTGCACGTATGGCGCCCACACGGCAGGAGACTTGGCATAGCGGGTCCGCAGGCCGTGCACGATCACATGCAGAGCACGGCTCGCGTGGCGTACGTCGACACCGGATCCGTAGCCCCGGACGGAGCGGTAGAACTGGTCTGTCAGCCGGGCCGATGCCAGGTCGCCCGCTTCCCACAGGGCACCGATCACCTGCGGATAGCCGGCCACCTGAAAGGCCGACGCCAAGTGGATCGCTTCGTCGGGCAGCCGGTCGGTACGGGCGGTGTGACAGGCGAGGAGGACGGCGAGCTGCGCATACGGCAGTCGCTGCCGGGAGATCTCGGCAACGCTGAGCGGGCCGCCTGTCAGCGACAGACGGCTTGCGGCCGGATTCTCCGCATCGCTCAGACCATGGCAGGCGAAGTGCACCAGGGCGGCCGCGGGCAGTTCGGCGAGCACTTGAGCCGGGGTCGCGTCGGGACCGTCCAGGGTGCGCAGCCCGGCCAGCACACGTGCGACCGAGGCCACTTCCCTGGCGGACGCTCCGCGAGCGCCGCTGCTTCCGGTCGGCTGCGTCACGGCCAGGTACGAGCCCTGTACTTTCCCGCGCGCCGCGGCCTGGCGGGCGTGGCGCAGCGCCCTGATGCCCGGGGTGTAGGAGGAGGCGACCCGGTCCAGTACCGAGCGCCGCTGCGCGAGCTGGTTCTTGCGCTGGTGTCCAGCAGCGTGCAGCGGCAGGTGAGCCAGTGGGCCGGAGGCGGACCACCACAGCCGCGGGATCGCCAGCCGGGGCGTGTCGTGGGGGAGCGGCGCGGTGAAACCTGCCGCGTCGAGGACCGGTTCGGCGACGGTGTCCCACAGCCACTCCAGCGTGCTGAAGATGACCTCGCGCGCCTGCTGTTGCTCGTGCGGCGAGTCCTGGTTCGTGCCGACCGCGGCCAGGAACTCCTGTGCTGTGTCGGCCAGGCGTCCTTCGGTCACGTCGAGCGGTACGTGCCTGACGCCCCGAGGTGTGACCACGAGCGCGTCACAGCGCAGCGCGTCGACGTTGATCATGACGATCGGCCCCTCCGCGGCCTCGTCCCGCATCTGCCGCTCGGTCGGCGGCAGCAGGAATCGCTCGAACCCGGGGTGTCCCCGGATGTCTGTGAGCAGCCGCCGCCACTCGTCGGCCGAGGAGTGCTGTTCGCGTAC
The DNA here is from genome assembly GCF_056434425.1 of Streptomyces sp. NPDC044033. Taxonomy (NCBI): domain Bacteria; kingdom Bacillati; phylum Actinomycetota; class Actinomycetes; order Kitasatosporales; family Streptomycetaceae; genus Streptomyces; species Streptomyces sp. NPDC044033. Next base: position 12,820 of record NZ_JBWKFF010000005.1, read on the forward strand.
CCGCGTGGACTCCTCGCCCGCACCGTCGCTCTCCGCGCGCAGCATCCGTTCGCTGACGGCGGTGAATCGGGCGGCCGCCTCGGGGAGGTCCGCGGCCAGGTTCGATACGTCGGTCCGGGCTTCCAGGTCCTGGGCCATGAGTACGGCCCGGCCCTCTTCCAGTAGCGTCAGCGCCTGCTCGGTCCGGCCCGCCGCGATGGCCACGGCGCACCCGGTGCGGCCGAGGCTGGTCCCGGTGATCTGGTCGGGCAGGCCCGCGGCGCCCTGCTGGGGTGTGGCCATGAGGTAGGGGCGGCCCAGCAGCGCGGTGCGCAGGGCCTTTTGGCGGTCGTCGCGGTCCAGGGCTCGTGACGTCAACAGAGGCAGCACGTCCAGTGCGACGGCGGCGGCGTCGGCGGCCTGCCCCCATTCGCGGCTCTCCATGGCGCGGCCGAGTGCCAGCCGCGCGTTCTCGAACCTGGCCGGCGGCGGCAGTAACTGCTCCGATGCCGGGTCCCATTGTGCATCAGCCGTGTCGAACGCGTCGCTGTCGGCCCGCACATAGGCATCGGTGCCGAGCACCGCGTGGCGGACCTGGTCGAACGCTGGGCGCAGACGGTCCCGGAACGGTTCCTCGCCGAGGACCGCCGCCTGCTCCGGCAGGTCCTCCAGCTGCCGGGACACGTCCTGCATGATGCGCACCGCCTCCGCGGACCTGACGGGATCGCGTAGCAGCCCTGACAGGTCGGAGAGCGCGTGCGCGTAGGGGATCGAGACACCCAGCCAGGGAATCGAGCGCTCGGGCAGCTGCTTCCTGGCCCAGAGCAGGGAACTCACGGCCCGTTCGACGGTCGCGGCGTGTTGGCGCGCCATGCCGTACGTGTGCCGGTAGGGCTCCACCGCGCACAACAGGTCGATGTAGTGGGGGCTGGTCCGAGGCAGGTCGGCCAGGACTTCGTCACCGGACCTAATGGCCCTCTCCAGCTCCGTCGGATCGCTGCTGAGGGTGTAGCCGGCGACCAGGATGTGTACGAGCACGGAAGCCACCCAGCCGCGGCCGTCGTCCGGGCCCGGCTGCGCGAGCCGGGCACGCAACTGCTTCTCGGCGGACGCGAGGAGCCGCGGATCCAGTGGTGTGCCGTCGGCCGCCACCAAGTTGCGCCACACGGCGGCCGCGTCCGGCGGCAGATCGACGTGCCGCGGCGCCGAGGGGTCGCAGGGCTCGGCGACCGGTTCGGGAGCCGTCCGCAGACCTGGGTCGGGGACGGCGCCCGGACCCGGAGGCCAGACCGGCTCCGCGCCCGCTGCCGGCCCGGCAGCGAAGGGGAAGTCCTGGCTGGCGGCGTACGCCGTGGCTTCCGGCCGTGCCCCCGCTCCGGGAGACGTGTAGCCGGGCGGCGCCAGTGGGCTGTCCAACTGCAACGGGGGCAGTTCGGTCAGGATGTCACCGAACAAGGGGTTGAGGCCGCGGACCAGCCCGCTCGGGTTGAACGGGAAGGTGCGCATCAGCCGAACCAACTTGGCTGCTGCCTCTCGCTTTTGAGCGATGTGCGGCAGCAGCGGATGCCTGCCGGGCAACTCCCGCGCCAGCGCTGCCCATAATTCGTCCGACCGCGTCACATCCTGCGGCGACCAGGTCAGGAAGCCCCGGGCGCTCAGCATGGACGCCATGTTGACGTTGTACATGCCGCGGTCGTCCGGCGGACCTTCGGCCCGGAACGCCTCGAGGTGTTCGATCGCCTCGTCGACGGTTGCCAGCTCCGGGCGGTCGGTCGCCGCCGACATCAGGGCGATCGCCAGGACGAAGTGCGCGGTAGCGGATTCGTACCGGTCGTAGGGAGCGCCCTGCCCTCGGGCGCGGTGTACGGCGTCCAAGGCGACGTGGCCCGCGTGGACCGCGGTCTCCACAGCCGAGCGGTCCTGGAGGTGCAGGCGGAACCAGGCGACCCCGGCGTAGGCGGCCGTGCGCCCGACCGTCGCCGCGTCGACGTGGTCGGGTGTGACTGCGGTGAGTGCGGCACGCGCCCGTGCCCAGGCGTCTGTGAGCGCCGCGGTGTTCCCGGACTCGTAGCGCTGATAGGCGGCTTGCGCCAGTCGGGCCAGCAGCGTGGGCAGACTGAGGTCGTCGGGTGGCAACCCGGCGACGAGTCGCTGGGCTTCGTACTCGATGGGGGGAGCTGCCTCGAAGTGGCGGGACGGCGGCAGCTCCGGGTACGTGGCCGCGACCGCCACCGGATCACCCGCCGCACGGTTCTGGGTCTGCGCGGCAAGACGATGACGCACTTCCTGGGACAGCCGATAGTCTCCGTACAGGGCCGAAAGGGTGTGCTCGGCCAGCCACAAGTGCAGCGTCCATCGGGCGCGCTCGGGATGGTCATGGGCAGCGGTGTCCAACGCCAGCCCCATCAGCGCCGCGGCGGCAGCCGCCGCACCCTTGCCATCCCCGCTCCACGAAGCACGCAGCAGACCGGCGGTCGGCACCAGCCAACTGCGCGGATCGTCTTTCGTGGACGCCAGTATCCGGTCCACCTCCGGCGACCGGCCCACGTCGAAACGGGCTAGCGTCCGATTCACGATCATGTCTACGTCCGGCACATACCCCAGTCTGCTCGCTCCGCCCTCCCGCGGAGTGCGGTTGACGGGATGTGAACCGTTCCGGGTTTGATCGAGACTCTAGGTCGTGACTGTGACCTGGGGTTTCGTGGTTCGCGGTAGTACGTGACTTCGTAAACCAGCCAGCGCCGCCGGATCCTGAGCGAACCGCTGGCACCCGGTGGCCCCTTGCACGACCGCGCCTCGGTGTACGTGATCGACAAGCACTACTTCGTCGCAACCAAACACCAACACGTTCCTAGCGCTGCCTGCCCTGCGATTTCGAGGCGATGAAGGTGTGGGTGCCGTCGCCGGAGTCGGTGCGGATCAGCGTCTGCCGTCCCCTTCGCAGGCGCTTTGGCAGTTGAGCCAGGGCGAGTTGGGCGGTGGCGATGTGGCTGGCGGCGGTGTCGGAGCCCGCGTTGCCGGGCCGCAGCAGGGCCGCCACCGGCTCCCCGGACCTGGCCGGACCGTGGTCGACGAACGCCACGAGCGGATGATGGCCGAAGGGCTTCTTCCCGGTCGGTGTGGCGTCCTGTTTCTCGGGATGCGCGAGCACCAGCACACCGTCGATGTCCACGATGATGCCGCCCTCGGCGGCCGGAGTGCTCGCCCCGGCGAACTCCCAGACCCGCTGACGCACTTCGGCCTGTGCCGAGCGGATCGCCATCAGGGCTTTCGATCCGGACGCGGCAAGAGCGCCGACCAGGCGGGAGATGGTCGGATCAGAGGCCACCGGGCCGAACACTTAAGGCTCGGCCCGAAGCATCGCCGCGTCCGTCAGGCAATCCCCGCCCAGAGCGACCGCGCGTGCGACATCCAGCAGGACCTTGCCCGGGTCGTGCACCGCCCGCGGCTTGCGCCACGGCACCAGTGCCGCCGATATCGCGCCGTCCAGACCGGACTTGCGGACCGCCTCGACCAGCAGCACCGCCCCGGCCTGCGAGACCACCGAGTAGCCGCCGACCTCGACATGGACAGGCGGGTAGGACCCGCTACGCTTCTTCACCTGAGGAGTGCAGCTTTCTTGACGACGACCAGGACCCTAGACAAGTCCCATCGTCCCAGTTCAGAGGCGCTCCTCGCTTCTTTGGTCACGCTTCGGACTGACCTGCTCGTGAAAGCACGAGGTCAGGAGCCGCCCTTTGTGAGCCATGCCTGTTCCGCGTGGGCTGTGTCCTCATTGTCGGCTGGAGCGCGTCGGCGGGAAGGGGGGCGAACGGCCCTGGCACAGGGCCATCCGGCCCATGGTTCAGGGGCGGCGATGGGCGGGCCGGGCTCGTCCGCCGTCTGGCGTGGCTGTCCGGACGTACGGCAGGCCACTGAATCGCCATCGTGCGGCGAGTACGGGCAGGGCTTTGTCGAGCTCGCCTACTCGTTCTGCCACGCATGACGGCTGCCCACGCGGGCGGCAGTCGCTGTCTTGAGGTGTTCCGCCGCGTCGGGGCCGGGTGTCAAGAGGCCGTTGTGGGCCCCGGGAGTGGGCCGTTCGGCCCTCTGCGTCGCATACGGCTGTCCGGGAGGGTGGTGGAGTGCTGTGGCCTCGGGCGGCGGCACGCGTTCGTGTCCATGGGATCAACCAGAAGGCGGCGCGGCATGGCGGTGCGGGTAGCGGTCAACGGGTTCGGGCGTATCGGGCGGAACTACCTTCGCTGTGCTCTGGAGCGGGCGGAGAGGGGCGGGACGCCGGTGGAGGTGGTGGCGATCAACGACATCGCGCCGGCGGCGACCTTGGCGCATCTGCTGGAGCACGACTCGACGTATGGCGGGCTGGGCCGGCCCGTAGCGTTCGAGGAAGACGCGCTGCTCGTAGCCGGACACCGGATAGCCGTGTCTGCCGAAAGGGACCCGGCCGGTCTGGACTGGCGGGGGCTGGGCGCAACAGTCGTCATCGAATCGACGGGGCGCTTGAGGGAGCGGGACGCTGCCGCGGTGCACCTGAAGAACGGTGCCGTGAAAGTGCTGCTGTCGGCGCCGGGGAAGAACGCGGACGCGACCGTGGTGATGGGCGTCAACGAGAACGCGTACGAGCCGGACCGGCATCACGTGGTCTCCTGCGCGTCGTGCACGACCAACTGCGTCGTGCCGATGGTCAAGGTACTCCACGACGCCTTCGGTATCCGCAAGGGACTGATGACCACGATCCACGGCTACACCAACGACCAAGCGTTGCTCGACGGTCCGCACAAGGACCTGCGGCGGGCCAGGTCCGCTGCCGTGAACATTATCCCCACCAGTACGGGCGCCGCGCGTGCCGTAGGCATGGTGCTGCCGGAGTTGGTGGGCGCTCTGGACGGGCTGGCGGTCCGGGTACCGGTGGAGGACGGATCCCTGACCGACCTGACCGTCCTGTTGGAACAGGAGACCACCGCGGAGGGGGTCAACGCGGCGTTCGAGGAGGCTGCCGCCGGGCCGCTCGGCTCGGTGCTCCGGGTGAGCCACGCGCCGATCGTCTCGCGGGATGTCATCGGCGATCCGGCCTCCTGCGTCCTGGACTCGGGACTGACCCTGGCGCGCGGCGATCTCGTGAAGGTGTTCGGTTGGTACGACAACGAGTGGGGCTACGTGAACCGGCTCCTGGACCTGACCGAGCACGTCGCCTCCCGGCTCTGAGCCGGGGCGGGGCAGCCGGCCGCCGACATGAGGATGCCTGCTGCGCTATCCGGCTTTGCGGGGCGGAGCTGGGTCCGGCATCGCGGCCGCCGGCCGACGCGGTGGCGGAGGCGTCCGGGCAGGAGGAACGGTTGGTACCCGGCGCACTGCCAGGACTTTGCCGACCGTACGTCAGGCGGTGGGCGTCAGCCGGCCCAGACTGCTCACTACATGATCGGCTCCCCGTTCATAGAGTTCCACCGCGTGTTCGGCCCGCGCTGCGCGGTTCAGCCCGATCACGGTGCCCAAGCCGCCTCGCCGGGCCGCCGAAACCCAGGCCCGCGCCGCCACGACCACCGCGGTGCGCGCAGCGTCGGCCCGCAGCCGCCGGGCCGCCTCCAGCAACAGACAGGGACCGAGGGAGAGCCCCGGTCCGGGGCGGTCGCGGCCGTCCACCACCGTGCCGAAGCGGTGCCGCACACTCGCCGCGTCCAGCAGGAGCCCCGCACGGCTGGAGGCGGAGATCGCCGCTACGGGTTCCGCGCGCCGACGCGGAGCCCCCGCCAGCCACAGACTGTCTGGCCATACGGGAGCACCGTGCTGACGTACGAACTCGCAGAAGGAGCGATCCTCTCCGGCTCAGGCCGGACGGCCGCCCTCGTCCCGGCGCGAACCGTCCTGCCCATCAGGCCCCCGGCGGGGTGTGACGCTTGACGGCGGAATGTCGTCCTCGCTGTCGCGACTGCTTGTGGCGAGTTGCCGGGATGAGGTATAGACCCGACCGCCCCGCGAGGGGGCGGCTGCCGTGGCAGAGGACGAAGCGCAGCCGGAGCGCCGATTGGCCGCTCCGATGTCCCGATCCGGCGCGTTCGCGTCTTCTCTCTCGTACGGCATGGCCTGTCCGTGGCGCTGCCGTTCGTGACGACGGTCGAGGAGCGGGCTCTCGCGCAGAGGCTATGCCGTGCGGCGTGCACCGGTCCGGCTATCCGTACTACGGGCACATGGCGGCGACCGTGTTCACGCCTCCGGTTCGGAGCCGCCCTGGTCGAGGCGGAATGGAGGGTAGACGTCCGTCAGCAGGGCCGCGTAGGCGATGACGCGCATGACCCAGCGGTTGAGGCCGAGGCCGAGCGCGTAAAGGCCCGGAGGGTAGCGGCCGGTGAACAGCAGGGACACGGCGGCGAACAGCACCAGCACACCGACTAGTCCGCCCCAGCGCCAGACCCCGGACGTGAAGAACCCGAGCAGTACGTAGTGTGGCAGGGCGAGCAGCCACCACTTCACCAGCACCAGCCCACGGGAGAGCTGCTTGGGGTAGACGACGTCGAAGTGAGCCGGATAGTCCGGTACGTCGGCCAGGCGGAACGGCGGATAGCGGTCGGTGCCGAGGGCGCTGTACGAGTAGTAGAGGACGCGCCAGGTCCAGCGCAGCACACCGCTGGAGAAGTCGAACAGCGCTCGCGGGTAGCGGCCCGTGAAGAGAATGGCGAAGAACGCCACGACGCTCACCACGATGAACGCGACCCACAAGAAGGCCAGTACGATCCAGTGCGGGATGACGAGCAGCCATTTCACCAGCCACAGCCAGCGCGACAACTGCGGGTCGAGCGTCGCCTCCAGGCGGACCGGGTAGGGCGTGGCAGAGGACATCCGCTTCACTTTTGGTCACCTCGGACGAGGCGGCCGGAGCAGGGCCGGATGCGCGAACAACCGTCATGCGGATGCTCGCCGACCGGAAGGCGTTCAGGAGTCGATCGGAATGCGCAGTCCCCGGCCCGGCGTGTCCCGGTCGGGATCAGTCCTCGGTCATCTCCTCGACCTCGCGAAGTTGCTGCTGATAGCGGCTGCGAGGGCGAACATCGCGGCGATGACGACCACCGCGGTGGACAGTTCATCGGTGCCTCCTGTGCTTGTCGGTGCGATGAGTGACGACGTCCGGGCCCGGCAGGTGCTCGGCGTAGGGGCCGGGCGCGTCCGTTCGCCCACCGTCGGCCCGAGGCGCCGGGCGTTGACAGGTGCCGAACGGCCCTGCCCGGAGCCGCCCAGCCTCTGTGCCGAGCTGGACGGGAGCGTGACGCTGACACCATGAGCGAAAACCGACCGATGCTCCGGCCTCTCTCCAGCGCGGGCGCCGTGGTGACGACGGCCGTCTACGGTGCATTCATCCGGCCGCGCTTGCTGACCTGGGGCGCGACGCGCGCCGAGGCGGCCGGGAACTGGCCCGGTGACGATCTGGTCGCCGGCTGCGGCGGCGGAGCGACTCTGGCCACGACGCTCCCGGCGCCGCCGGAGGAGGTCTGGCCCTGGCTGGTGCAGATGGGCTGCGACCGCGGGGGCTGGTACAGCTTCGACCGGTTCGACAACGCGCGGCGCCCGAGCGCCGACCGCATCGTCACCCGGTGGCAGGTCCTCAAGGAAGGGCAGCGACTGGCGGCGGTTCCTGGCGGTGCGATGTGGTTCACGGCCGCCGTCGTCGAACCGGAACGGACCCTGGTGCTGCGGCTGTCCGTGGAACTGCTGTCAGGCCGTCCCTTCGACGCGCGGTCCGGTCCGTTGCCCGGGGCCTACATGGACTCCGTCTGGGGCTTCCACCTCCGCCGCACCGCGCGGAACGGCACCCGCCTCATCGTCCGTACGCGGAGCCGGAGCCGACCGCGGTTGCTCACCCGGCCCTTGGACCTGCTGTTGTGGGAACCCGCACATGTGACGATGCAGCTCCGCCAGTTCCGGAACCTGCGGCTACGAGTGAGTGCCGGCTGCCGGAAGCCGGCCGCGAGGTAGTGGGCCGCTAAGCCGCGGCCGGGCCGTATGGCGAGGCGCTCCTGTCGCGCAGCCGCGCGGCCCTGGGCGGCTGAGCGGCGCACGGCCGCGGTTCCTTTCTCTGTCCTGATGAACCTCCCGCACGCGGTGCCCGTGCGGTGCCCGGTCGGGCGTGTTGAGGGGGAACGATCTCGGAGGGAAGGCCGATTCGGCAGAGGCCGTGGCCGCGGGCCCGAAACCGGCCTCTCCGCGTTCGCCACCACTACTGGCGTCGACGAGCAGTCAGGTGTGGCCCCTTCGGCCCTGGCAGCCGCGGTGCGCCCTGTCGATGCTGGGTCCACGACGTTCACCAGCCGGGCGGCGGCACGGGGTGGCCGGGAGAGTCAGGGCGTGTTGGGCTCGGTCGGCGCCGGAGAAGGGGCAGTCATGACGGCCACGCCTTACCTCGACCTGAAGCTCTCCACGGACCGGAACGGGGACTCCTGGGTCGAAGCGGTCGGACCGTCGGTGGAACGCGGCGACCCCGTGCAACTGGTGTGCCCCGATGCGGACTTCGGACAGAGGCTCGCTCTCTTCAGCCGGGGCGAGGCCAATTGGGAGGACGCGGAATGGCTGGGCCAGCGGCTCTTCGCCGCACTGCTGTCCGGGGGCCTGCGGGCCCTGTGGGGATGGATGGCGAGGAACGCGGGAACGGAGGCCGCGCTTCGGCTGCGGCTCGACATCCGCGACCACGACCTGGCCGCGCTGCCGTGGGAGCTGATCTGCCCCGTCGAGTCGGCCTCGTATCCCTTCGTCCTGTCGCCGCTGCAGCCGGTCATCCGGTACGACAGCACGCTGTACACGCCGAGGCAGAAGGAGTTCCCCCGGCCGCTGCGCGTTCTGGTCGTGGTGGCGCAGCCGACGGACCAGCCGCGGTTCAGCGCCGCCGGAGTGCTGGAGGAGGTGCGGGAAGCGCTGGGGGAGCTCTCGCCGAGGGTGGAGTTGAGCGTCATGGACGACACCACCGGACCGGTGACCGTCTCCCGGCTCGCCGCGGCGATGGGGCAGGGCTGGGATGTGGTGCAGTTCATCGGTCACGGCGGGCAGTACGAGGGAGCCGACTGCCTGCTCTTGCAGAACGAGCAAGGCACGACCTGTCACGTGAAGGGCCGCGACCTGGGCTCGATCGTACTGGCCGACCCGAAACTGCAACTCTTCCTCGTCTGCGCGTGCGGCGGCCCCAGGAGCGACTGCGTCCCGCACCGGCTGTTGGGCGTGGCCGAGGCCGCGTTCAGGGCGAAGGTGCCCGCGGTCATCGGATTCCAGAGCCTCATCACCGACCGGCAGGTCGCGGACTTCTCCCGTGCCTTCTACGGAGCACTGGCCGACGGTGAGCAATTGGAGGCGGCCGTGACCAGCGCCCGGCAAGCCCTGCACGTCGGCGTGCTGGGCGGCTCCTCCTGGGCCGCACCGGTCCTGTACAGCAATGTCGAGGACGGGGTCCTGTTCAGCAACGCGCCGCGGCCCAAGTCCGACCAGGGGATCGGGCCGGGCCCGTCCGGCCGTGCTCTGATCTCACGGTCGCATGCCACGGTGGACAGGCTGCCGTCCTGGCCGAAGTACACCCCCCTGCCGTGCCGAATCCCCCTTCTACGGGACCTTCGCACGGCCTTGGAGCGCGGCGAGCGCATCATCGTCGTGCGGGCTCCGGCGGGCTGCGGTGCGTCGAGCCTGGTCCTGGAGGCCGTGCGCAGATACCTGAACGACCACGCGGACAGTGCCGACGTGCCCGCCGGCGTCGCCTGGGCGGCACGGCACACGTCGCCGCTCTCCGCGCCCTTCCCGCGCAAGCAGGACAAGGGCTGGACGGCCGACGACCTGTTCCGGCAGATCGCCGCGCATCTGAGTGTCCCGGGCCTGCAGCAGGCACCGCCCACCGAGCAGTGGAACCTGTTGCGGAGCGCGCTCTCCCGCCACCGCCACCTGCTGGTGATCGACGACATCGACGAGCTTCGGGAGCTGAAGCTCCCGGAGCTTCTCGACCGGTTCCCGGCGCCGACCGTGACGAGCCCCCACGGATCTCCTTCCACCACGTGCCCACTCACTTCCCGATCTGTCGTACACATGGGAAGAGGTATGTGGAGATGACCTCCGATGGAGATCGTTCGTGATGCTGACGGGGCTGACGGGGCTGCTGAGCGGTCGGTTGAGCCGGTTTCTGGTCGTGGGACTGGTGCCGACGGCCTTCCTCGTCGTCTTCACCGTCGGCCTGTTCCTGCTCGAAGACCCGCCCGCGTGGGGGAATCTGACGTCGGCGGTGGGCGGGCTGGGCAGCGGGCAGCTGGCGTTCCTCGTCCTCGGCGTCGTGGTCGTCGCCCTGGTCGCTCAGCCCTTGCAACTGCCCCTGGTCCGGCTCCTCGAAGGGTATTGGACCTGGTCCCCGGGCGGCCCGATGCGGCTCGCCACCCGTGCGGTGACACGGCAGCGTAGGAGACTGGAGCGTCTGCGGGACCAGGCCGCCGTCGAGGGGCCCCGCGTCGACGCGGCGCTGTCGTGTGGACGCGCCGGAAGGACGCCGGAGGAGATCCGCCGGGCGACACAGGCGCAGCTGAGCCTGCGGCGCGCGGAGTACGCCGCGCAGTGTCTGATGGGCTTCCCGGCGGCGGAGCGGCTTCTGCCGACACGCCTGGGCAATATGCTGCGCGCCTCCGAGGAAGCCGTCACACGGCGCTACGGGCTCGACGCCGTCATGCTCTGGCCTCTGCTGCACAGCGTGCTGTCGCCCACCGTCCGGGAGGCCGTTGACGACCAGCGTGACCAGATGGACTTCCTGACGCGTATCAGCGCGGTCACGTTCCTGTCCGCGCTGCTGGCGCTGGGCGTGCTGCGCCCGGTCGGCGGCACCCGATGGCCGTGGATCGCTGTCCCCGCCGTGCTGCTGCTCCTCTCGTGGATCGCCTACCGCACCGCGGTCGTCGCCGCGGCCGGTTACGGACGCCTCATGATGGCCGCTTTCGACCTGCACCGGTTCGACCTGCTGCGGGCGCTGCACCTGCCGCTGCCGGAGGATTCCGACCAAGAGAAGATCACCGGCCGGGTCCTCGCCGACTTTCTCGTCGCGGGTGGCAAGGCCGTCTACAGCCATCCCTCTCCGGACCCGGGCCCACCTCGGCTCCGCTGGGTGCCGGCCCCTCGCCGGAATCGCCGCCCGGCCCGTGCCGGGCGGCCCGCCCGGCCGGAATAGTCACGACGCGTTCACCGAGGCCACTACTTATGAAGGAGCAGCACCTGATGACCGCAGGCGCAGGTTCAAACAGGCGCGATCGCACGGCCTACCCGGTTGGGCAGCTGTGACCCGCCCGCCGTTCGGCCCCAGCGGAGAGCGGGTCCCGGTCCTGAAGGCGATGGACGCCGTGGTCCTCGACACCGACGGGGTGATCACCGACTCCGCGCGGGTCCACGCGGCGTCATGGAAGTCCGCCTTCGACGTCTGCCTGCTCGACCATCCGCCCCAAGCTCCGGAACAACGGCGGCCGTTCGACCCGCACGCGGACTACCTGCGCTATGTGGACGGCAAGTCCCGGATGGACGGAGCCTCGGCCTTCCTGACCTCCCGAGGCGTATCGCTGCCGGCCGGAAGCCTGGACGACCCGCCGGGGACCGACAGCGTCGGCGCGGTCGCCGCGCTGAAGGAAGAGCATTTCACCGGGCGGCTGCGCCGGTACGGCATCGCCGCCTATCCGGGCACGGTGCGACTGCTGCGAGCCCTGCGCAAGGAGGGGGTGCCCGTGGCCGCGGCGTCGGCGTCCCGGCACGCCCCCGAGCTTCTCTCCCGCACCGGGCTGATGGAGTTCATCGACGTACTGGTGGACGGCGGCGAGGCCGCCCGGATGAGGCTGCCCGGAAAGCCCGATCCGGCCCTGTTCCTGGAAGCCGCGTGCCGGCTCGGCGTCCCCGCGGCGCGGACCGCCGTGGTGGAGGACGCGTTGGCCGGCGTCGAAGCGGCGCGGCGGGGCGGCTTCGGGCTGGTGGTCGGTGTGGACCGGACAGCGGGCGCGGACAGCGGGGCCGACCTGCTCGAACACGGTGCGGACCTGGTGGTCCGAGACCTCGCGGAGCTGCTCACCGATGGGACGGAGGGATGACGGTGCAGGGCTGGCGCTGGGAGTTCGAGGGGTACGATCCGCGGCAGGCGCGCCTGCGCGAGGCGCTGTGCACCCTCGGCAACGGCTACTTCGCCACGCGCGGGGCGGCCCCCGAGTGCACGGCGGGCCCCGTGCACTACCCCGGTACGTACGCGGCGGGCTGCTACAACCGCCTCACGTCCACCGTGGCGGGGCGCGAAGTCGAGAACGAGGACCTGGTCAACCTGCCCAACTGGCTCCCCCTGCGCTTCCGCTTCCGCGACCACGACGGCCCCGGACCGTGGCTGTCCCCCGACACCCCGGCCCTCCTCGACCACCATCAGACCCTCGACCTGCGCGCCGGTGTCCTGGAGCGCCGCATGCGGTACCGGAGTGAGGACGGCCGACGGCTGTCCGTACACCAGGTGCGTCTCGTGCACATGGCGGACCCGCACATCGCGGCCCTGCGCACGGAGTTCGCCATCGAGGGCCGGTCCGGGGAGATCGAGGTCGAGGCAGCCCTCGACGGCGCGGTCGAGAACTCCGGCGTGCCGCGCTACAGCGCCCTGAACGGCGCCCACTTGACGCACGTCCACACAGGAGTCGCGGCGGCGGACACGATCTGGCTGAGCTGCCGGACACGTACCTCCGACATTCGGATCGGCATGGCGGCCCGTACCGCGGTGCACGGGCCCGCGGGACCCATCAGCTCTCTCCCCGCGCAGACGCGCGCCGCCCACCTGCTGCGCCTCCCGCTCTCGCCGGGCCGCACCACCATCGTCGACAAGACCGTCGCTCTGCACACCTCGCGAGACCCGGCCATCGGAGATCCGCTGCGCGCCGCCGTCGAGCGTGTGAGCAGGGCGCCGGCCTTCGGCGTCCTGCTGGAATCGCACCGTCTCGCATGGCAGCAGTTGTGGGACGGCGCGGACCTCGATGTTCCCGGCAAAGCGGGTCACGTTCTGCGGCTGCATCTCTTCCACGTCCTGCAGACCCTCTCGCCGCACACCGCGGACCTCGACGTCGGCGTCCCGGCGCGGGGGCTGCACGGTGAGGCGTACCGCGGGCACGTGTTCTGGGACGAGCTGTTCGTCCTGCCCTACCTCAACCTGCACTTTCCCGCGGTGTCCCGGTCCCTGCTCACCTACCGGTACCGCAGGCTGGAGGCGGCCTGCGACGCGGCCCGTCAGGCGGGCCGGTCCGGCGCCATGTACCCCTGGCAGAGCGGCAGCGACGGCCGGGAGGAGACCCAGCAGCTGCATCTCAACCCGCGGTCCGGACGCTGGCTGCCGGACCACTCCCGGCTCCAGCACCACGTCAGCAGCGCGGTCGCGTACAACGTGTGGCAGTACTGCGAGGCGAGCGGGGACACGGAGTTCCTGCACACCAAGGGCGCGGAGATGATGCTCCAGATCGCCCGTTTCTGGGCGTCGTCGGCCTCGTACGACCCGGACCTGGGGCGTTACCGGATACGGGGCGTGGTCGGCCCCGACGAATACCACGACGCCTACCCCGATGCCGCGGAGCCGGGCCTCGACGACAACGCGTACACCAACGTCACGGCGGCCTGGGTGCTCACCCGGACGCTGGAGCTATTGCGTACGCTGCCCGAGCCCCGCAGGCGCGAACTCCTGGAACGCCATGGGCTGGAGAGCGGCGAACTCGCCCGCTGGGAAGATGTATCCCGCAAGCTGCGGGTGCCGTTCCACGAGGGCGTCATCAGCCAGTTCGAGGGATACGGGGACCTCGCCGAGCTGGACTGGGACGGCTACCGCGCCCGCTACGGCGACATCCGCAGGCTCGACCGGATCCTGGAGTCCGAGGGCGACACGGTCAACCGCTACCGGGCGTCCAAACAGGCCGATGTGCTGATGCTCGGCTACCTCTTCCCGGCCGCCGAACTGAGGGGGATCTTCCGTCGGCTCGGCCACGATCTCGACGAGGCCACCTGGCGCCGCACGGTCGACTACTACCTCGGTCGCACCAGCCACGGTTCCACCCTCAGCGGTCTGGTCCACGGCTGGGTTCTGGCCCGAGTCCGCCGGGCCGAGGCGTGGAAGTACTGCCAGGAGGCTCTCGAAGGGGACGTCGCCGATCTCCAGGGCGGCACGACCGGCGAAGGCATTCACCTCGGGGCGATGGCCGGCACCCTCGACCTCGTACAGCGCGGACTGACGGGGCTGGAGCCCCGCGACGGAGCCCTGTGGCTCGACCCGGTGCCGCTTCCGGAGATCTCCGAGTACGGTTTCTCCGTCCGCTACCGGGGCCACTGGGGCGTACGGCTGCGGATGCGCGCCGGACGGCTCCACATCACCGTGCCGCCCTCCGACCGCCTGCCGCTCACCGTCGAACTCTCCGACCGGGGCGTCTCGGTGGCCCCCGGCGAATCGTGCCGGCTGACGCTCACGGACCAATGAGGCCACGGAGGAACCGGCGGTGTCAGGCTCCGGTCCCCGTGCGCTTCGGGCGTGCCGTCAAGCGCTGTGGATGAGACGCCCGGTGACGCGGCTGGGGGCGATCCGGATCCACTGTTCGCGGTTGCCGCCGGCCCACGGCTCGCTGACGCCCGCCTGATCGAGTCTGCGCACCGCGGCGGGGTCGGTCACCCGCTCGGCTGTCCCGACCGCGAGGACGCTCCACCCCTCGTGCCGGACCTCGTCCACCTCGTCGGCCTCGAAGGCGACCGTCTTCCCCGCCGCCGCGGCCGGTGCGGAGCCGGGCCCGGTGCGATAGACGATCGTGCGATCGAGGACCGCGTAGTTCACCGGCAGCACCTCCGGTGCCGGAGCGGCGGATATGACCACACGCCCGATGCCGTGTCCGGCCAGCCGTCTCCAGCTCTCTTCGACGGACAGCTCCGTGAGGACGGGGCGGCCGACGTCACCGGACGGCCCCGATGCGACCGCGTCGTCGACACCCAGCAGCCGGTCGGCGTTGGTGCGCAGGGCCCAGGCCAGACGGAGGACCGAGTCGATGCCGACATTCGCGGGCGATTCCTCCACGTACCGCAGATAGGCGGGCGCCATCCCCGCCCGCTCGGCGGTCTGCTCCCGCGAGAGACCGATTTCCTCGCGCCGCAGGGCGACGCGCCGCCCGAAGTCACCGGGCCGGCGTGTATGAGGCACAGAGCGCCCCCTCTCATTTCACGCGTGGAACAGTGGGACCTTCAGGGCGCCGTCGCCCCTCGCCCCGGTTTGCCCGACCGTGTGGGCCCGCTTCGTTCCCGGACAGTTCCACTGAACGCGAGGTGCCGGTAGGGCCCTACGGGCCCCGGCCGGGGGCCCGTGCGGCCCCTTAGTTCCGGAGCTGCGTGACGCCAGGCTGAGGGAAAAGGATGTGCGACAGCACTGGAGGTGCGCAGCATGCCGCGACCGATCGTCGTCGGGGTCGACGGATCCCCGGAGAGCCTCGCCGCAACGGACTGGGCGGCCGCGGAAGCGGACCGCCGCGACCTGCCGCTGCACATGGTGCACGCCTGGCAGTCTCATTCCTCCCCGTGCGGGCCCGAGCCGCAGGCAGGGCCGCCGAGTGCGGCGGCCCTGCGCCTCCCGCGCGAGACCGTGGACCGTGTCAGCGGCAGGTATCCCGATCTGCGCATCATCGACGAGCAGGTCTGCCGTACACCGCTGTCCGCGCTCCTGGCCGCTACCGAGGAGGGGGAACTCCTCGTACTGGGGTCCCGTGGGCTGAGCGGTCTCACGGGTTTTCTCGTCGGCTCGGTGGCGTTGGGGGCCATCGCGCGGTCGGAGCGGCCGGTCGTCCTCGTGCGACGGGGGCACGGGCCGGTGGACGAAAGCGGGCCGTCCGGCGCGTTCCCGCTGCCCGCGGGGCGCGATGTCGTCGTCGGACTGGACATCGCGAACCCGTGCGACGGACTGATCGAGTTCGCCTTCGAGGCGGCCCGGACCCGGGGAGCCGGCCTGCGCGTGGTGAACGCCTGCCCCCTTCCTTCCGCCTATGGACTCGCGGCCGTGCCGCAGGACGTCCCGGATCTGCGAGACGCACAGGAGCGGGACCTGGCGGCAGTGCTGCACCCGTGGCGGGGGAAGTATCCCGGCACCGCGGTCACCAGTACGGCCGTCCGCGGCCGGGCGGCCCGGCATCTGCTGGACGCGGCGCCCACGGCGGCTCTGCTGGTCGTCGGACGCCGGCCGCGGAAGACCGCCTTCGGCCCGCACACCGGCTCGGTCGTCCACGCAGTGACGCACCATGCCGGCTGCCCGGTGGCCGTGGTTCCACACGACTGACCGTCCTGGAAGGGCTCACCATGACCCGGTACGTGTACGGATTCGCCGACGGCAGCCGCGAGATGGCCGACCTGCTCGGCGGCAAGGGCGCCAACCTCGCCGAGATGACCAGGCTCGGACTGCCGGTGCCGCCCGGCTTCACCCTCACCACCCACGCTTGCCGCGCCATCCTGGCGACCGGCGCCGAACCGCCCGGCCTCAGCGCGCAGATAGGCGTGGCACTGGCCGAGTTGGAGGAGCGGATGGGCCGCAAGCTCGGGGGTTCCGACGATCCGCTCCTGCTGTCCGTCCGGTCGGGGAGCAAGTTCTCCATGCCGGGCATGATGGAGACGATCCTCGACATCGGGCTCAGCGACGTCTCCGTGGCCGGTCTGGCCAAGATCTCGGGGCAGGAGCGGTTCGCTTGGGATTCCTACCGGCGGCTGGTGCAGATGTTCGGCCGCACCGTGCTGGGCGTCGACGGCGCGCTGTTCGAACGGGCCCTCGCGGCCCGCAAGGCGGCCTGCGGCGCGGCCGACGACAGCCTCCTCGACGTGCACGAACTCAGGCGTCTGGTGGATGAGTTCAAGCAGCTGATCCGGGCCGGAACGGGAGAGGACTTCCCGCAGGACCCGGTCGAGCAGCTGCACCGTGCGATCCGCGCCGTCTTCGCCTCATGGCACGGCGAGCGCGCCCGCCTCTACCGCAGGCGTGAACACATCCCCGACGACCTCGGCACCGCCGTGAACGTCCAGGCCATGGTCTTCGGCAACCTCGGTCCCGACTCCGGTACGGGGGTGGCCTTCACCCGGGATCCGGCTACCGGGAACCGGGGGGTCTACGGCGACTACCTGCCCGACGCGCAGGGCGAGGACGTCGTCGCGGGGGTCCGCGACGCCGTACCCCTACAGGAGCTGCAGCGCATCGCTCCGCACTCCTACACCGAACTCGGGGACCACCTGCGTACGCTGGAACGGCATTACCAGGACCTGTGCGATGTCGAGTTCACGATAGAGCGCGGCAGACTGTGGCTCCTGCAGACCCGGATCGGCAAGCGCACGGCCGAGGCCGCGTTCAAGATCGCACACGATCTCGTGGCGGAGCACATGATCACCCCGGACGACGCCCTGAAGCGGGTCAGCGGACCCGAGCTGACCTGGCTGATGTTCCCCCGCTTCGACGCCCGGTCGGCCGGTGAGCCGCTGGCCCACGGCATCCCCGCGTCGCCGGGCGCGGCCGTCGGCGCGGTGGTCTTCGACTCGGCGGAGGCCCTGCGCCGGGCGGCGGTGGGAGAGCGGACCGTTCTCGTACGTCGTGAGACCACCCCCGACGATCTGCCCGGCATGGTCGCCGCCGAGGCGGTGCTCACCAGCCGGGGCGGCAAGACCAGCCATGCGGCGGTGGTCGCCCGCGGCATGGGCAAGGTCTGCGTCTGCGGAGCCGGAACCCTCACCGTGGACGTGGCGGCACGCCGATTCACCACGTCCGCGGGGACCGTCGTGCGAGAGGGTGCGACCGTCTCCGTGGACGGGACGGCCGGCACGGTGTATCTCGGCGCCCTGCCGCTCACCGACTCGGATGTCAGCCACTACTTCGAGACCGGTGAGCGCGCCGGCGCGCTCACCGACGCCGTCGGCGCGGTGCTGTCCCGTGCCGACGCCGTGCGGCGCCTGGAGGTGCGGGCCAACGCGGACACCCCGCAGGACGCGGCTCGCGCCCGCCGGTTCGGGGCGCAGGGCATCGGACTGTGCCGCACCGAGCACATGTTCCTGGGCGAGCGCCGGGCTCTGGTCGAGGCGATGATCCTGGCCCGCGACGAGGCGGGCAGGCGGCAGGCGCTCGCGGCCCTTCTGCCGCTCCAGCGCCAGGACTTCACCGCGATCCTGGAAGCCATGGACGGCCTCCCGGTGACCATCCGGCTGCTCGACCCGCCCCTGCACGAGTTCCTGCCGGACCGCACCGAGCTCTCCGTCCGCATCGCCACCGCGAGCGTCCCCGATCCCCGGGACGCAGAGCTCCTGGCAGCGGTGGACCGGATGCGCGAACAGAATCCGATGCTCGGCCTGCGCGGCGTGCGCCTGGGGCTGGCCGTCCCCGGACTGGTCGCCATGCAGGTACGGGCGATCGCCGAGGCCGTGGCGCAACGGCTGAGGGACGGCGGCAGCCCTCGGGCGGAGATCATGGTTCCGCTCGTGGCCACCGCCGAAGAGCTGTGCTGCGTCAGGGCCGAAGCGGAACGGGTCCTGGCGGAAGTCTCCGCGGACGCGGGAACATCCCTGCGCTGCCCGATCGGGACGATGATCGAACTGCCTCGTGCCGCCCTGAGCGCCGGGCGTATCGCCGAGGCCGCCGACTTCTTCTCCTTCGGCACCAACGACCTCACCCAGACCACCTGGGGCATGTCCCGAGACGATGTGGAAGCGTCCTTCTTCCCCTCCTACCTGGCACGGGGAATCCTCGCCGTATCGCCCTTCGAGTCCCTCGACCGCGACGGCGTCGGCCGGCTCGTCGGCCTCGCCGTCCGGGAGGGCCGCGCGACCAGCCCCGGCCTGGAGACCGGGGTGTGCGGTGAACACGGCGGCGACCCCGAGTCGATCCGCTTCTTCCACGAAGCGGGCATCGACTACATCTCCTGCTCGCCGTTCCGGATCCCGGCGGCCCGCCTGGAGGCCGGCCGCGCGGCTCTTCCCGCCCTGGACGGAGACAGCCACTACACGGCGGTCTAACGTGAGACCCGAACGTGAGCGGTCGGCCGACAGCGGCGTGGCGGAGGACCCGTGGGCGGAGAGAACGCGAAGGACCCCGAACACCTGCCGCGACTGAGGATGGACGAACTGCTGGAAGAGTTGCAGACACGCGTCAACGCCGTGCGGGGGGCACGCGACCGCGTGCACAGCCTGCTGGAGGCAGTGCTCTCCGTCGGACGGGGGCTGGACCTGGCTGAGGTGCTGCGCGGGGTCGTCGAAGCGGCCGTCGTGCTGGTGGACGCCGAGTACGGCGCGCTGGGTGTGATCAGTGGGGAACAGCAGCTGGCGGAGTTCCTCACGGTCGGCATGAGCGGCGAAGCGCGGTCGCGGATCGGGGCGTTGCCGCACGGTCACGGACTGCTGGGCGAGGTGATCCGCCACCCTGAGCCGCTGCGGCTGGCGGAGCTGTCCGAGCACCCGTCCTCGTACGGCTTCCCGCCGGGCCATCCGCCGATGCATTCGTTCCTGGGTGTGCCCATACGGGTGCGTGACGAGGTCTTCGGCAATCTCTATCTCACCGAGAAGCGCGGTGCGAAGGAGTTCGACGCGGAGGACGAGGCGGTCCTCTCGACGCTGGCGGTCGCCGCCGGGGTGGCCGTCGAGAACGCCCGGCTGTACGAGGACGCCCGGCGCAGGGAGCAGTGGCTCAGCGCCAGCGGGGAGGTGACCAGCAGCCTGCTGTCGGGGGCTCCGCGGGGGCAGGTCCTGGAGTTGATCGTCGAGCGGGCCCGGCAGATCGTGTCCGCGGACCTCGGGGTGATCGCGGTACCGGTCGAGGGCGCGGAAGGGCTGCGCACCGCGCTGGCGGTGGGCAGGGACGCCCAGGCGCACAGCGGATTGCTGATGCCCTCGCAGGACGGTTTCATCGGTGCGGCGTTCTCCGGCATGGAGCCGGTTGTCAGCTGCGACATGGAGAACGATCCGCGGCTGGGGGAGAACACATCGCGGTGGGCCGGGCTGGGGCCGGCGGTGGCGGTGCCGATGGGTGCCAGCGGGCGCGCGAGGGGAGTGCTGCTGCTGGCTCGGAACACGGGCCGGCCGTTCTTCGCGCCGACGGAGTCCGCACCGCTGCTGGGTTTCGCCGGCCAGGCGGCACTCGCCATGGAACTGGCGGAACGGCGCCGCGACGCCGAACAGATCGCCCTGCTGGAGGACCGCGACCGCATCGCCCGCGACCTGCATGACCTGGCCATTCAGCGGCTGTTCGCGACGGGGATGACCTTGCAGAGCGCGCGGCGCTTCGTCCAGCATCCGGAGGCGGTCGAGCGTCTGGAACGGGCGGTGGACGATCTGGACGCCACCATAAAGATCATCCGTTCGACCATCTTCGGGCTGCGTGCCCATGAAGGGAGTGTCGGGGAGGGAGCGTTGCGTCAGCGGCTGGCCGGGGCGGTGGCTGCGGTGACCCCTTCGCTCGGCTTCGCCCCCGCCGTTCGGGTGGAGGGGCTGGTCGACACCGTCGTGCCCGCCGAGATCGCCGATCATGTGGCCGCGGTGCTGGGCGAGGCGCTGAGCAACGTCGTCCGGCACGCCGAAGCCGACACCGTCGACGTGCATCTCGTCGTCGCCGATGGGATGTTGACGCTGGTGATCACGGATGACGGCGTGGGCGTCCCGGGCCATGCGGTGCTCAGCGGACTGAAGAACATCGAAGAGCGCGCGGTGACCCTCGGCGGTGCGCTGACCCTGGACGAACCGCCCGGCGGCGGCACCCGACTGCGCTGGAGCGTTCCGCTGTCCGGTGCCGAGCCGTCCGCATAGCGGCGGTCAGCTCAGCCGTCTTGGGTCGGTGTCCGCCGGACGAGAGCGGGCGTACGACGGGCGGTGGCGGGGCCCTCCGGCCCGTAGCCGAGCCGGATCAGCATCTGCACCCGCGCGCAGTGGGGCACTGGCGCGCGCAGTGACTGGCGCAGGTCGGGCCACTCCATCGCCTGGTGGAACAGGGAGGTTCGCAGGCCGTGCGCGGTCGCGGCGAGCAGTGTGTGCTCCAGAGCCTGCCCGGCGCGCAGCCAGTCCGTGCGCCGGTCGTGTTCGGTGGACAGGACGGCGATGACGGGAAACCGCTCGAAGGCTCGGGACGGCAGCTGTTCGAGGTGTTGCTGTCCGGTGAAGTCGCGCATGGGGAGCCGGCCGAAGGAGTCCTGCGGGCCGAGGGCGACCGGCGGCGGATGCTCGGCCGTGCCTTCGGCGTCGCGTATCCAGCGGCGGCTCTCCGCACTGCGGTCCGCGTCGGCGGTGTTACGCCGCTCCGCATCCAGCGTGAGCCGCAGCAGCCGTTCCGTCTCGTGGGGGGCGGGGAAACTCAGCGCGGCGCCCTCCGCGTGGGCGGCCTCCACCAGTTCGGTACGGATGAGAGCCGGCGGGCGGCAGCCGGAGAACGGGAGGCGGCTGCTGTGCCTGCGCCAGATCGCCGGGTACAGGTCGGACCGGTGGGCGGTGTTGGGCCGTGCGGCGCCGGACAGCCGCACCGAGGCCAGCAGGCCGGGGTCGTCGGGGTAGGGGAGCAGTCGTGTGATGGGTTTCCAGCCGAAGTGGGCCACCGCGACCCGCAGGTTGAAGAGCGCGGCGCCCACCGAGACGTGGAGGGCCCGTCCCGCGGGGTCCGCGTGCCGCAGGCCCCGTTCCGGGGCGGCACGAATCTCCAGGACCACGGAGTCGGGGTCCAGCCGGAAGTGCCAAGGCTGGGTGTTGTGCACCGAGGGCGCGGCCGCGGCCGCGGATATCAGCGTTTCGAGTGTCGGTGCGTCAAGGGTCATGGCATGCACGTCGACCACCTCCATGGGCATTTCCAGCCTGGCGCGCTGCCGTTCGGTGGTGCAGGGACCGGCCGGCCCTCGCCTGGGCCGACCGGGCGTCCGCCTGGGCCGACCAGGCATCGGATGTCAGCCCGGCGGCCACTCCAGCCGGGTGGCGATGACGGCGGCCTGGATCCGCCGCTGGACCCCCAGCTTGGCCAGCAGCCGGGAGATGTGGTTCTTCACCGTCTTCTCCGACAGGTACAGCCGCTTGCCGATCTGGCGGTTGGTGAGCCCCTCCCCGATGAGGCCGAGGATGTCCCGCTCCCGCTGGGACAGAGCGGTCAGTACGGGAGACCCGGCCGGCACGTCGGCCGGGTCCGCACGCAGACTCCTCATCAGCCGTGCGGTGGTCGCCGGGTCGAGCAGGGACTGCCCGGACGCGATCGTGCGCACCGCGGAGACGAGATCCGATCCCCGGATCTGTTTGAGGACGTACCCGGCCGCTCCGGCCATGATCGCGTCCAGCAGAGCGTCGTCGTCGTCGAACGAGGTGAGCATCAGACAGGCGAGTCCGGGCATCTGGGAGCGCAGCTCTCGGCAGACCGTGATGCCGTCGCCGTCGGGCAGCCGGATGTCCAGGACGGCGACGTCCGGGCGCAGGGCGGGCCCTCGGGCCAGCGCATGGTCGACGGTCCCGGCGTCGCCGACCACGGAGATGTCCGGCTCCGTGCCGAGGAGGTCGGTCAGTCCGCGCCGTACCACCTCGTGATCGTCCACGAGGAAGACCCGGATCGGGTCCTCCGCTGAGAACACCCGTGTTTCGGCCATGGCGGCCCCCTGTCCCCGCTGCGCGGAACTGTCCTCGTGATGGTCGCCCACTCACAGGGCCCCGGCCAGGGCTGAACGGTCCCCACTTGCGGGGAAGCCGGGGCCCAACGGCCCGTCGCCCGTGCCTGACCGGCCCCTCACGGTGGAATCGTCCGGCTGTCACCTTCTCAGCAGTACTGCCAAGGGGGTGCGGATCGATGCGGAGTACCCGAGGTCCGAAGGTGTGGCTGTGGCGATGGCGGAACAATCCGCTCAGGAGGCGCAGCGACACCGTTGAGTCATGGGCCTTGCTGGTGGCGTGGGCATTGGTGGCCGTCGGTGGCATCGCTGTCGGCGGGACGTCCGCCCACGCCGTGGAGGAGTCGTTGGACCGGCAGCGCGCGCAGCGGCACACCGTGTCGGCGGTACTTACGGAGAACGCGCCGAGCGCGCTGTCCGCGAGGGCCGACGGGTGGGCGTGGACCCGGGCGGAGTGGAGGGCCCCGGATGGTTCCGCGCACACGGGGAAGGCGCTTGCGAAGGCCGGCGGCAAGGCGGGAGCGAGTGTCACGATCTGGACGGACCGGCGGGGGAGGACCACCATGCCCCCGACATCAAGCGGTGAGGCGGTACTGCAGGCGGCCTATGTGGGGGCCTTGGCAGCCGTCGGCTGGGGTGGCGTGGTGCTGGCGGGCGGCTGGTGCCTACGGACTCGGCTGACCCGGCGGCGAATGCGGCAATGGGGGCAGGAGTGGGACGCGGTCGAACCACTGTGGCGGCGGGCCGGCTGACCCGGGCCACACGGGCCCTGGGGTGGGACCGCTCGGCACTGTCGAGGCCGGTGGTCGCACCACGACGCTGGCAGAGAACACGAGAGCATCCGAGGGAGGGCCAGATGAGCGCAATGATCGAGCGGTGGCCGAACTGGCCGCCGCTGCCCGAGCTGATCGGCTGGATCGAGTCGGGCATACCCGGCCTGCACCAGACGCCCGGCCTGCACGGCATCCGCATCGAGCAGCGCGTCACCGACGGCGCTTACATCCTCCGTGCCGAGCTGCCGGGCATCGACCCCGGCAACGTCGAGATCAGTGTCACCGAGGACGTTCTGACGTTGCGCGCCGAGCGCACGGAGGGGGATGCCGACGCGCCCCACACCGAGTTCCGTTACGGCGCGTTCGCCCGCTCGGTACGGTTGCCCGCCGGGGCGCGCGGTGACGAGGCGAGCGCCGGGTCCAAGGACGGCGTACTGACCATCACGATTCCGCTGCAGGAGCCGAAGACAGGCACCACGACCATCCCCGTGCGGCACGGCTGAGCGTAACTCGCAGTGCCGTACCGGCCCGCGCGCTCACGACCCGAGCGCGCGGGCACCTCACTGACGGACCGTCAGCAGATCCTGGGGAGTTGCTCGCCCAGCGGCATGTCCACCACGCGCCGGGCCCCCACGAGCGTCCGCAGTACGACCCGGCCCGGGTGCCCGCCGCCGAGCACCTCACCGATCCGTACGGCGCCCCCTCCTTCGGGCAAGGACCGCATCGCGGCGAGGGCCTCGTCGGCCGCGGCGGCGGAGACGAACGCGATCAGACAGCCCTCATTGGCGACGATCAGCGGATCGAGCCCGAGCAGATCGCAGGCGGACGAGACCGCGGACGGCACGGGGACAGCCGATTCGTCGATCTCGATGGTGGCACGGGAATCGCGCGCGATCTCGTTGAGGGCGGCGGCCAGTCCGCCGCGGGTGGGGTCGCGCAGCGTGTGAAGGTGATCGCCGATCCCCGCCATGGCCCGCACCAGCGGGTACAGGGACTGGGTGTCGGAGGCGATGTCGGTCTCGAACCCGAGCCCTTCGCGCGTACTGAGGACGGCTGTGCCGTGCAGCCCGATGGGCCCCGACACCAGGACCGCGTCCCCCGGTCGCGCGCGGCCGGCGGACGGCCACAGCCCGGCGATCCGTCGGCCGATGCCGGTCGTGTTGATGAACACCTTGTCGGCCGCGCCCCGCCCCACGACCTTGGTGTCGCCGGTGATCACTGACACGCCCGCGTCGCGGGACGCCTTGCCCAGCGAGGTGAGCACCGCCCGGAGCTCGGCCAGCGGGAGGCCCTCCTCGATGATGAGGGCCACGGTCAGCGCGAGCGGCTCGGCGCCGCGCATCGCCAGGTCGTTGACCGTGCCGTGGACGGCGAGCGAGCCGATGTCGCCGCCGGGGAAGAAGAGCGGGCTGACCACGAAGCTGTCGGTGCTCACCATGAGTTCAGGGTGGCAGGGCAGCGGTGCGGCGTCCTCCAGCGGGCCCTCCCGGTCGCCGAAGGCGGGCAGCACGAGGCCGTCGAGGAGTTCGCCGGTGAGTTGCCCGCCGGCGCCATGGCCGAGCAGGACGCGCTCGTTCTCGGTGTACGGGAGGGGGCAGTCCGCTGTCATACGGG
The DNA here is from genome assembly GCF_056434425.1 of Streptomyces sp. NPDC044033. Classification (NCBI taxonomy): domain Bacteria; kingdom Bacillati; phylum Actinomycetota; class Actinomycetes; order Kitasatosporales; family Streptomycetaceae; genus Streptomyces; species Streptomyces sp. NPDC044033. The sequence continues at coordinate 37,790 of NZ_JBWKFF010000005.1, forward strand.
GCTCTCCTTATGGGAGGGCGCGCGGCGCCCCGCGGCGTGGAAGGCGGCGCAGGTCCCCTCGGACGAGACCATGGGGGCGCCGAGCGGGCGGCGAGGCGTGCAGCGCACGCCGTACGCGGTGCAGTCGGTCGGCAGCCGGGCGCCGGTCAGGACGGCCCCCGCGATGCACTCCGGATCCTCGACCGGGTGCAGTCCGGCTACGTCGAAGCGGTGCGCCGCGTCGAACTCAGCATAATCCGGGGCGAGTTCGAGACCGCTGGACGGCAGGGTGCCGATGCCGCGCCAGGCCCGGTCGGTGAGGCGGAAGACCTGACCGAGAACCTTCCGCGCTTCGGTGTTGCCGGAGCGCCGCACGGCGCGTACGTACTGGTTCTCGACCTCGTACCGGCCCTCCTCCAGCTGGCGGACCGCCAGCAGGATGCCCTCCAGCAGATCCAGAGGCTCGAATCCGGTGACCACGATCGGCACCCGGTGGCGGGCGGCGATCGGCTCGTACTCCGTCCAGCCCATGACGGCGCAGACGTGCCCCGCGGCCAGGAACGCCTCGACCTCGCAGTCCGCGGACCCGAGCAGCGCGGTCATCGCCGGCGGTACCAGGACATGGCTGACCAGCAGTGAGAAGTTCTTCAGGCCCAAGCGGGCGGCGTGCAGTACGGCCATGGCGTTGGCCGGCGCGGTGGTCTCGAAGCCGACGGCGAGGAAGACCACTTCCCGGGCGGGCTGCTCCTGGGCGATGCGCACGGCGTCCATGGGGGAGTAGACGACCCGGACGTCCGCGCCGCGCGCCCGTAGCGACAGCAGGTCGGTGCCGCTGCCGGGGACGCGCAGCATGTCGCCGAAGCTGGTGAAGACGACCCCCGGCCGCGCGGCTATGGCCATGGCCCGGTCGAGGGTCTCCAGCGGGGTGACGCACACCGGGCAGCCGGGCCCGTGCACCATGCGGATCCCGGCCGGAAGGAGTTCGTCGATGCCCTGCCGGACGAGCGTGTGGGTCTGGCCGCCGCACACTTCCATGATCCGCCATGGGTGTGTCGCTGTCCGCTCCAGCTCGTCCAGCAGCCGCCGGGCGAGGATCGGGTCGCGATATTCGTCGAGATACCTCATGGTGTGGGGCGCGCTGAGCCGACGAGGTCGATCTCGACGGCCACCACGCCTTCGACGGCGCGTGCAAGGCGTGCCGCGACCGGGACCAGCGCGGTGTCCCGGATCCTTCCGGCGAGCGTGACGACGCCCTCGTCGACGCTCACGGTGACCGGCTCCACCGGCGTGGGGAAGAGCTGGTCCACGACCGTCTCCCGCACCTCCCAGGCGATGTCCTCGTCCGGCCGAAGGAACACTTTGAGCAGGTCACCCCGGCTGACGACGCCCGCGAGGAGCCCCTCGGCGTCGATGACGGGGAGCCGCTTGAGGCCCTGCTGCGCCATGGCCCGTGCGGCCTGGGCGAGAGTGGCGTCGGCGTGGACGGTGACGGCCGGCGTGCTCATCAGCTCCGCCGCGGTCACCGCGTCGGCCTTGGCCATGCCGATGAGCTGTCGCCGCCGGGTGAAAGGGGCATTCGCGTCCGAGCCGGGCCCCGCCCGGGTCAGGTCCGGGGGGCCGTCGCGGAACTCTGCTTTGGGCAGCAGGTCGGCCTCCGAGACGACGCCGATCACGCGGCCCTCGCCCTCCAGGATGGGCACCGCGCTGACCTTCCACTGCTCAAGCGTCCTCACGATCTCCTTGAACGTGGCCTCGCGGCCCACGGCGACGACGGTGTGCGTCATCACGTCGCTGACGGTGTACGGACTTTCGGGCATGGGGCCCTCCTCCGGGTCAGAACCGGTCGATGGTCAGGTCGAGGAAATGGGTGGAGCAGGAGATGCACGGGTCGTGGTTGCGGACGGCCCGCTCGCACAGCGCGGTCAGCTCGGCGTCCGTCGGCTCGCCGCGGTCCGTCGCGTCCTGCACGAGGCGGCGCAGGTCCTCTTCGATCGCGCCCTGGTTCTGGGCGGTGGGCGGCACGAGCAGGGCGTCGGTGACGGTTCCCGCGGCGTCGAGCACGTAGCGGTGGTAGAGGAGGCCGCGCGGCGCTTCGGTGGCGCCGTGACCGGTGCCCGCGCGGGGCCGCACGTCGACGTACGGGCGGGGCGGCGGCTCGTACGCTTCGATGATCCTCAGCGCCTCGTCGACCGCGTAGAGCGTTTCGACTGCGCGTACGACGATGCTCCGGAACGGGTTGCGGCACACCGCTCCGGCCAGCGGATCGCCGAGACCCCCTTCCTGTGCCGCCTGGACGGCGACGCTGGACAGGAGCCGGCCGTTGATGGCGTAACGGGCCAGGGAACCCGTGAGGTGGCGACGGCCCGACAGCGTGGCGTGCAGGGCCGTCGAGTGGCGGACCTGGTGCTCTACGACATGACGGGTGAAGTCCTGGACGGGAAACTGCCACCGGAGCGGCGGTGGCTGTCCGGGGGCGGTCAGCACGGTCGGGGTGCCCGCGGCGATGGCGTAGCGGTCGTCCTCGGCCAGGGCCAGGAAGTCGTGGTCGCAGTCGGCGTCCGGGAAGTCGAAGCCCGACACCCAGCGCACGGTCTCCCAGGCGTCCTCCCGCGCCCGCCGCAGCTGTTCGGCCAGGGGCTTGAGCTCCGCGCGCGTCGGGGTGCGGTGGAAGCCGCCGAGCCGCACGTTGACCGGGTGGATGGCGCGGCCGCCGAGCAGCTCCAGGACGGCGTTTCCGGCTTGCTTGATCCGCAGCCCGCGCTCGACGTGGGCGCGGTGGGTACGGGCCAGGTCGATGGCGCCGTCGCAGCCGAGGAAGTCGGGGGCGTGCAGCAGGTACACATGGAGGATCTGGCTCTCGATCCATTCGCCGCAGTACAACAGGCGCCGCAGTTCCCCCAGTTGACCCGTCACCACGGCGCCGCAGGCGTCCTCCACCGCTCGGCAGGCGCTCATCTGGTATGCGACCGGGCAGATCCCGCAGACCCGGGCGGTGATGTCGGGCGGCTCGGTGTGCGCGCGCCCGCGCAGGAACGCCTCGAAGAACCGGGGCGGCTCGTAGATGTGCAGCCTGGCCTCGCTGACCCGGCCGTCGTGGATGCGAAGGTGCAGAGCGCCCTCGCCCTCCACGCGGGAGAGCGAGCCGACGTGCAGGACCCGGGAGCCTCGGTGCGTCACGGTCGCTCCTCCTCGGCGAAGGCGGCGGCGTTGAAGGTGTGCAGGAAGCGCTCGACGTCACGGTCGTCCATCCCGTCGCGGTGCAGCAACGGGATCAGCGCGGGCAGGTTCACCGACCCCGACGGGCCGAAGCAGCCGTAGCAGCCGCGCCCGTACGCCGGACAGATCGCCCCGCACCCGGCGTGGGTGACCGGTCCGAGGCAGGGCGTGCCGTGGGCGACGGTGACGCAGACCGTGCCGCGTCGCTTGCATTCGAAGCAGACGCTGTGGTTGGGGACGTCGGGCCTGCGCCCGGCGAGGTAGGCGGTAATGACTTCGAGGAGTTGGCGCCGGTCGATGGGGCAGCCGCGCAGCTCGAAGTCGACGTCCACATGGGCGGAGACGGGGGTCGAGGTGGCCAGGGTGTCGATGTAGTCGGGGCGGGCGTAGACCGTGCGGCGGAACTCCTCGACGTCGGCGAAGTTGCGCAGCGCCTGGATGCCGCCGGCGGTCGCGCACGCCCCGATCGTCACCAGATGCCGGGACTCGGCGCGGATGGCCCTGATGCGTTCGGCGTCGGCACCGGTGGTGACCGAGCCCTCCACGAGTGTCAGATCGTAGGGACCGGGCCGCACCGCGCTGGACGCTTCGAGGAAGTGGGCGACCTCGACCTCACCGGCGAGGGCCAGGAGCTCGTCCTCGCAGTCCAGCAGGGTGAGCTGGCAGCCATCGCAGGAGGCGAGCTTGAAGACGGCCAGGGTGGGAGGCATGTCACAGCTCCCGTACGGAGAGGAGGGGAGCTGCCCGGTCGTAGCCGATGACCGGGCCGTCGCGGCACAGTAGTACGGGGCCCAGCTGGCAGTGTCCGCAGTGCGCCGTGGCGCAGCGCATATTGCGTTCCAGCGAGACCCGGACGCGGTCGGCGGGCACGCCGCGGTGCAGCAGTTCGCGGGCGGTGGCGCGGATCATCACCTCGGGGCCGCAGAGGAAGGCCGTGGTGTGCTCGGGACGGAACCGGGCCGCTCGCAGCAGCGTGGTGACGACGCCCACCCCGCCGCGCCAGCCCGGGGCCGGCCGGTCGACGGTGACCGCGGTGTGCAGGTCCGTCCGGTGCGCCCAGCGGGACAACTGCTCGCGGTAGGGCAGATCGGCGGGTGTGCGGGCGCCGACCAGGAGGTTGAGCCGCCCGTACGCCCGCCGGTCTGCCAGCGCCTCGACGATCACAGGCCGCAGCGGGGCGAGCCCGATGCCTCCGGCGATGACCAGCAGGTCCTGTCCGGCTGCCCGCGGCAGCTGCCAGCCGGTGCCGAACGGGCCGCGCAGCGCGACCTGCGCGCCGGGCCGCATGCGGCACAAGGCCCCGGAAACCGCGCCGACCGCCCGCACCGTGTGCAGCGGGCCGTGCGGCTCGATGCCGGACACCGAGACGGGAATCTCGCCCACCCCGAAGGCGTAGACCATGGCGAACTGGCCCGGGACGAAGGGTTCCAGGACCGCTTTGACCGGCGTCAGTCCGAGCGTGACGGTGTCGGCTGTCTCCTCGTGCCGTCCTACCACGCGGTACGGCACGGGAGCGCCGGTCATCGCAGGGGCCCGCTGCCGTAGGGCGCGTACAGGTCCAGCAACCTGGTCCGCGCGGCGTGCAGCCGGTGCGCGAGCACTCGGGCGACCCACTGGCCGACGGCCGCGTCCAGTTGCGGGTCGGCCGCGCACATCCGCCGGACCTCGACCGCGTCGAACTCGTACGCCCGCACCGGGCTCAGCGACGCGGCCCCGAGTTGCCATACGTACGGGTTGAACATCCAGGACCAGCCGACGAGTTCGCCGGGGCCCAGGGTCTCGATGACAGGTGAACGGCGGCCCGGCACATGCATGTCGAGCGTGACGGATCCGGTCCGTACGATCCAGAACCGGTCGGCGTGGCCGCCCTCTTCGAAGATCCGCACGCCCTGCGGGAAGGCGGTCTCGCGTGCGATCCGCATGAGCTGGTCGCGGTGCTCGGCGGGCAGACTGCCCGTCGTGCACGTCGTGATGGTCATCGCTGTGCCTCCTCCTGGAGCGCGGCCACTTCCTCGGTGATGTCGATGCCGACTGGGCACCAGACGATGCAGCGGCCGCACCCGACGCATCCGGAGCTGCCGAACTGCTCGTGCCAGGTGCCGAGTTTGTGAGTGAGCCACTGCCGGTAGCGGCTGCGCCCCGAGGAGCGCACGGAGCCGCCGTGCAGATAGGAGAAGTCGAGGTCGAAGCAGGAGTCCCAGCGCTGCCAGCGCTCGGCGTGGTCGCCGGTGAGATCGGTGACTTCCTCGGTGGTGGTGCAGAAGCAGGTGGGGCAGACCATGGTGCAGTTTCCGCAGGTCAGGCAGCGGGAGGCGACGTCGTCCCAGCGCTCGGCGTCCAGGCTCGCGCCCATCAGCGCCTGGAGACTCACCGGCGGCATGGACCGGCCCATCCGGTCCCGCGCCTCATCGACGGCCGTGCGCGCGGACGCCGTCGTCCCGGTGTCGGCGGCACGGTGCGGGACGGCCGCGAGCACGGCCGCGCCCTCCGGACTCCCGACGCGTACCAGAAAGCGGTGGCCCGCCTCGTCCAGGACCTCGGTCAGGGCGAGATCGAACCCGGCGTCGGCTCCGGGCCCGCCGCCCATGGAGACGCAGAAGCAGGTGGCCCCCGGCTCGGTGCACTCGGCGGCTATCAGGAATGCCCCGCTTCGGCGTTCCCGGTAGCCGCCGTTCTGGTATTGGCCGCCGGTCAGCACCCGGTCCTGGATCGCGATGGCCCGCAGATCGCAGGGCCGGACGCCGAGAAAGGCGTACGAGGGCCGTACGGGGGACTCCTCGCGCACGGTCAGCTCGCCGCCCGCCGAGCGGTCGGCGCTCCACAGCTTCTCCCGCTGGGGGTGCAGGAAGTTCTTCCAGGACTGGGGGCCCGCCGAGTGCGCGAACGCCGCCCCGTCCGCACGCCGCCGCAGCCGGTAGCGGCCCGCCTCCAGCTCGACGCCCCACCCGTAGGGGAGTTCCTCCGCCGAGGCCATCTCGGCCAGTACGACGGCATCGTCGCGGACGGTGGGGCCGACGACCGTATGCCCTTGCGAGACCAGGGTTTTGACGAGAGCGTCGAGCCCTTCGCGGTCGATCACGGCTGCTGTGGCGGTGCCGTCCATCGTTCCTCCTCAGTGGGGTGTGAGCGCCGCCGCCGTCAGCTGACGGCACGGGCCGCGCTACGGGCCGCACGGCCCCGTGGGGACCGGTCGGCCCGCCGCGCGGGACTTGGCCTGGTCCGCAGGAACCGAATGGCCCGGGCGAGCGTGGCTCACATGTAGTGGTGGTAGTCGTCGCGGTGGTGGTCGTCGTCCCGGCCGATGTAGTGACGCTCCTCGATGACGGACCTCGTCTCGCCGGGCCGCCGGTGGCCGGCGGCGGTGGAGAGGAAGGCGATCAGGCCCAGGAGCCCGCAGGCCATGAGTGTGAAGCCCATGACGAACACGCTGGAGCCGAATACGAGGTACGAGCCGAGGACTGTCGCGGCGATCAGAATGAGCGCGATCATGGCTCCTCCTTCCAGCACCGGACACGGTGTGTCCTTGCTATGAGTCTGCTGGCGGCCCGGCCGGCGTGCCCTGGGCCGGCCGGGCCACCCGCCGACGCGGACGGCCCTCCTTGAGAGCCGCTCGGCCCGGCAGCCGCGACCGCGTGCCCGCTCCGGACGTTGGGGCGGTCCGTACCCGACGGCGCCCGCGGCGCGGCGCCGGGGCTACCGCCGGGCCCCCGCATCCATCAGTTCCTTGGCGATGCCGAGGGCCCACGCGCGGATCTGTTCGCCATCGCGGTAGTCGCCCCCGCTGCCCTGCTTGACGATCATCCGTGCGATGGCGCCGCGTGCCCCTTCCTGAAGGCAGCCGCCGAAGGTGACGTGGTCGCGGGCGTCCAGCCGTGTCGAGGCGCGGAAGGCACCCGGTACAGGCGGGATGTCGCGCTCGCTCGCGGAGGCGTCCAGGGGGCCGCTGCTGAAGAGCCACACCGGCCGTCCGGCCAGCGCGTGGTGGTGGAGGCGGGCGAAGCGGGCAGCGTCCCGGTGCCAGCGGCCCGCGTAGAGCGCGCCGCCGAGGATCACGGCGTCGTACACGCTCGGGTCGGGGACCTCCGCGGCCGGCAGGGCCCTCGCCGGCAGGCCCTGTTCGCACAGGGCCTCGGCGATGGTCCTGGCGATGCCGGCTGTCGAGCCGTTCTTCGTGCCGTACGCGACGAGTACCTTCACGGTCATGGGGGCAGCCTTCCTCTCGCTCCTCTCGGGGGTGTGCGGTTCAGAGCTTGCGCAGCCACTCCCCGCCGACGCCCCGCAGCGCCTGTTCGGTCGGCTGGAGGTGTGAGTCGTCCAGGCGGTAGGTCAGCTTGTCGACGACCGCGACGACCCCGTCGACCTGGCTCGCCATCCGCAGTGCGATCGGCTTCTCGCTCAGCCGCTCCAGCTGGCCCTCCATGGTGACCACACCCGCGTGCACGTCGACCGCGACGGCCCGCGGAGTGAGCCACAGGGCGCCCACGATGATGTCGTCCAGCACCTCACGGCGGATGTCCGCGTCCGGCCGCAGGAAGACCCCCAGCAGGTCCCGGCGGGTGACGATGCCGACGAGGCGGTCCTCCTCGTCGACCACGGGGAGCCGCTCCACACGGCGCTGCGCCATGGTCCGGGCGGCGTCCGCGATGGTGACATCGGCCTTCACGGTGATGGGCGGAGTGGACATCAGGGCGCCGGCGGTCCGGGCGCGAGCCTTCGCCCTCGTCGTGCGGGCGGACGGGCGCAGCCGAGCGGCCCACCGACGGGGCCGTGAGCCGGGGGGATCCGTGGACTCGGCCTGTCGGCGCATGAGGTCTGTCTCTGAGATCACACCGATGACCTTGTCGTCCTCGTCGACCACCGGCAGGCCGCTGACGCGGTGTTCGCCGAGGAGCCGGGCGACCTCCTTGAAGGGGGTGCCGTAGGCCGCCCGGACGACATCGCCCGCCATCACGTTGCCGATCTTCGTGTGTTTCATGCAGCTCTCTCCTTCTCAGCGCAGTCGCCGCAGATACGGGTCCACGGGCCCGCGAGGCACCAGGCGCACCCGCACGTCGAGGGTGGTGACGTCGCCCGGCCGCACCAGGACGGGGTTGAAGTCGGCCTCTGCGAGCTGTGGCAGGTCGCAGGCCATCCGGGACAGCCGCAGCAGCAGCTGTTCCAGTCCTTCGAGGTCGACGGGGCCGCTCCCACGCGCGCCGAAGAGCAGTGGGGCGCAGCGAGGTGAGGTGATCAGGTCATGGACGTCGAGGTCGGTGAGCGGGGCCAGCCGGGCGGCGTGGTCGGCCAGTACCTCCGTGGCCGTGCCGCCGAGCCCGAACAGCACCAGCGGACCGAAGACGTCGTCCTGGACGACGCCGGCGAACAGTTCGGTGCCGCGCTCCGCCAGCGGCTGGACGACCACCCCGGTCAGCAGCCCCGCGAAGCGGTTCTCGAAGTCCCGGTAGGCGGCCCGCACCTGGGCGTCGCCGCGCAGGTCGAGATGGACGGCGTGCTGCTCGCTCTTGTGCAGCAGGCCCGGCCAGTGGGCCTTGAGCACGACCAGGCCGCCCGGCCCCTTGAGCCGCTCGGCCGCGAGAACGGCGTCGTCCTCGGTATCGGCCCACGCCCAGGGCAGTTGGGGGATGCCGTAGCAGGCGAGGAGTTCGGCGCAGCCGGACGGGTCCAGCCATCCGCCGTCCGGATGCGCGAGGAGGTAGGACTCGGCCACGGCGTGCGCGCGAGGGGTGTCGACCCCCTGCGGATCGGGCACGGTCCCCAGCGGCCGGGCCAGCCACTGGGCACGGGTCACGGCGTGGGCGAGTGCGCGCGCCGCCGACTGAGGATCCGCGTACGCGGGAACGGCGTCGCCGTCCGTGGTGGGCAGCAGCTCGACGGACGCGCCCTGGCCCAGAACGACGGCGACGACCGTTCGCGCGCGGCGGCCTGGGGCATTGGTGAGAGCCCGGACGAGAACGTCGCCGGTCGCTACGGAGACCGCGGTGGGGACCAGCACCATCAGTACGGCGTCGATGCCGCCGTACCGCATGAGCCGGTCCACACAGTCCCCCAACTGCTCCTCGCCGACGGCGGCGGTGGTGTCGACCGGGTTGCCCGTCGTCGCTCCGGCGGGCAACGCGGCGTGCAGATCGTCGATGACCTCGGGGGAGAGCGTGGGCAGGACCAGGCCGGCCTCGGCGCAGGCGTCCGCCGCGAGGACGCCCGCGCCGCCCGCGTTGGTGACGATCGCGACCCGGTTCCCGGCCGGCAGCGGCTGGGCATGCAGCAAGGCGGCGGTCTCCAGGAGTTCGGCGAGCGTGCGGGTGGCGGTGATGCCCGCCTGGGCGAACAGCGCCTGCCGGGTCATGGTCAAGGTGGCGGCCGCGGCGGTGTGCGAGGCGGCGGCGCGCCGACCCGCCGAGGTGCGGCCCGCGTCGATGGTGAGCACCGGCAGCCGGCGGGTGACCCGCCGGGCGGTGCGCGAGAACGCCCGCGGGTTGCCGAAGGACTCCAGGTGCAGCAGGGCCAGTTCGGTGCGGCCGTCGCATTCCCACCACTGGAGCATGTCGTTGCCGCTGACGTCGTACTTGTCGCCCAGCGAGACGAAGGACGACACTCCGATGCCCAGCCGGGACACGCCGTCGAGCAGGGCGATCCCCACGCCGCCGGACTGCACGGCGATCCCGGCTGTGCCCGGGCGCGGGTGCCGGGCGGCGAAGGTCGCGTCGAGCGAGAGCGACGCCTCGGTGTTACAGATGCCCAGGCAGTTGGGGCCGACCAGCCGCATGCCGTACGTGCGGCACGCGGCGAGCAGGGCGCCCGCCTGACCGGCGTCCAGGCCGGCCGAGACGACGAGCAACGCCCGCACCCCGAGCGTGCCGCATTCCTCGGCGACGGAAGGCAGCGCGGCGGCGGGAACGGCGAGGACCGCCAGGTCCGGGACTCGGGGCAGCGAGGTGACCGAGGGGTAGGCGGGCACGCTCAACAGGGAGGTGACGCCCGGGTTCACGACGTAGAGATGGCGGGTGAAGCAGCCGGTGCGGAGATTGCGCAGGATGGCCCGGCCGATCGAGTCCGGTTTGCGGCCCGCGCCGACGACGGCGATCGACTCCGGGCGCAGCAGCGGTTCCAGACTCGCCACGTCGGCGGTCCGGCCGCGGGCCTCGACCGCCGACAGGTATGTCTCGCTCGGGCCGATCTGGACGGTGAAGCGGCACTCGGGGCCGTCGAAGTCGCGTGCCGCGCGCAGCCCCAGGTCGGCGAAGACCTTGAGCATCTCGTGGTTCTCGGCGAGAGCGTCGGCGATGAACGCGGCGATGCCCGCCTCACGGGCGGCGGATACCAGGTGTTCCAGCAACAGCGTGCCGATGCCCTGATGGTGGTGCTCGTCGGCGACGGCGAGCGCGATCTCCGCGGTGTCGGGGGCCCCCGCCGTCTCGTACTCGGCGAGCCCGATGATCCGGCCCGCCGCTTCGGCGAGCAGCGCGTGATGGCCCATCCGTGCGGGACCGCAGCAGCGGTCCGCGGCCTGCTGGGCGGAGTTGCGGCTCATCGAGAAGAAGCGCAGCCGCAGGTTCTCCGGTGACATTCCCTCATACAGCCGCAGGACCTGGGCGTGGTCAGGCTGCCCGGCCTCGCGGATGAGCACGCTCGTGCCGTCGGTCAGCAGCGCGTGCGTCTGTCGTTGACTGCCCGTCATCTCTGGGCCTCCTCTGGACGGATCGACGACCAGCGTCCAGCGGCAGGGCGGTGTGTCCCAGGGGCTGGCCGGGCAGGTGGAGGGGCCGACCGGCCCTGTATGTATGACCTGAGGGGGCATCGAAGGCGCCGTCCACCGCGGCGGGAGGCGGTTCGCCGGGTTCCCGGAGTTTCCTGCCGGGAACCCGCCCTCTCAGTCCTGTAACAGCCGACGCACGTACACATCGGTCGTCGGCGCCCCGGCCACCGGCCGCAGCCGCCCGCTCCCCGTCCACCCCCAGGCTTCACAGGCGGCGTGGGCCACCGCGTTGCCGGGCGGAAGCAGCGCGGTCGCCAGGACCGCGCCGCTCCTGGCGAACAGGGCCTCCTGGAGCCGGCCGGCGATGCCCTGACGCCGGTACGCCGGTGCCACCATGAGGTCGACGACGGTGAACACCCGGCCCCCGGCGGTGAGCAACTCGATCTCGCGCGGCAGCGGTCCGGCGAACCCCTGCCACCACGCTCCGGCCCGGTCCACCCGGATGCCGTACGCGCAGCCGACGAGGGCCGCGCTCTCGGCGAGGACCAGGTCGAACCCGTCGGCTGGCGAGTGGCGGGCCAGCCGGTCGAGGAAGCGCAGGCGGTGGCCGAGCGGATCGCCGCGCGTCGGAGCGTACGCCGTGAGGTGGAAGTCGGCCAGCTCCTCGCGGCACCGGTCCGCCTGCCAACGGGTCAGGTGCCGTAGGTGGACCGCGGGGGTGGCACCGACGGGGGCGCGGCCCCACGGCCGCAACGTCGGCTGCGGTCCGGTGACCGGGCCGGCGTCCGTGTCCGCCGTGTCGTCCACGTTCGGTTCGAGGGCCGGCAGCGGTGCGAGTCCAGGCTGGGGCGGGGGGTCGGATTCGGGTACAGATGTCATGACGGCCTCATCTCATGTCGTCATGGGAACGGCACCACCCGGGCGATACCGGTACCGCGGGGGCGACGACCGCGTTCCCCGCCCGGACCCCGTGTGCTTCTTCTCCTGCGTGCCCTCCCGATGTGGGCCCAACGTACGGTCGCAGGGGCTGCTCGGCCCATCCCATGCTTCTGGGATGGTCTCTACGTTCGCGGTATGAAAAGTCCTCCGCACAACCCGTCGCCGAGCCGGGCACACTCCCTCGTGGTGCGCCGACGACTGCTCAAGGACGCGTTCGACCGCAGGGCCGGCGCCTTGGCCGGTACGCCCGGCACCAGGCCCCTGGGAGCGTTGGACGCGGCGGCCCAGTGCTTGGTGCAGACGGTACCGGCGGACGTCTGGTGCGCCGTGCTGCTGGACCCGGCGACCTTCCTGGACACCGGCGGCCAGCACGAACACGGCTTCCCGGCGCGGGTCATGCCGCGCCTCTTCGAGATCGAGCACGCCGAACAGGCCGGCGCGGACAACATCCGTTCCATGGCGGGCCGCCGCGTACCCGCCAGCCTGCTCAGCCACAGCATGGCCGGACACATCGACACGAACGTCTACTACCAGGACGTGCTGCGCCCGGAAGGGCTCGCCGACGAACTCCGCGTGCTGCTCCGCGACGGCCGCCGCACCTGGGGGCTGCTCGTGCTGTGCCGGGCTCGGGAGTCCGCGCCGTTCGCGGCGGCGGATGTCGCCCTGGCGGCGGCGCTGAGCACTCCGGTCGCCCAGTCGCTGCGCCACTCGTTCCTGCTCAGCGGCATCGACCGGGCCGATGTGTCGGACGCCCCGGGCCTGGTCGTCCTCGACGACGATCGCCGGATACGCCATGTCAGCCCCACGGCGGACCGCTGGCTCGGAAGCATCCAGGAACGCCACGCTCCGCCCGCCCGGTCGTTGCCGCTCACCGTGTACGCCATCGCCGCGCGCGCCCGGAGCGTGGCGAGCGGCGACCAGATCGCCTCGCGTCTGCGCAGCGCCACGGGGCAGTGGCTGACCTGCCGCGCCTGGCGGTCCCAGGGGGCGGAAGGGGCCGAAGCGCTCACGTATGTCTCCATTGGCCCCAGCCAGCCCGGCGAACTCACCGCGATCGTCCTCGACGCCTACGGGCTGAGCGCGCGGGAGCGCCAGATCGCCCAGCTCGTCCTGCTGGGCCGCTCCACCACGGATGTCGCCCGGGAACTGCACATCAGCAACTACACGGTCCAGGACCACCTCCGGAAGGTCTTCGACAAGGCCGGCGTGCGCAGCCGCCGCGAACTCACCGGCGAACTCTTCACCCGCCACTACCTGCCGTACCTCGCGGAACCGCCGCTGAGCATGGACGGCCGGATGCGGGCGGAGAAGCCGAACGGGACGGCGCGGGGCGACACGACGTGAAGGGCGCCCGTGCCCGTACGGCCGCGTGCCCGCACGGCGAAGGGGAGCGAGGGAGCGCGCTCAGTTCCCTCCTCCGTGTTCTCCGGCCGGGGATCGGCGGTATGCCCGGTCCGGCAGGGGTTCGCCGAGTTCGCTCTCCACCGCGCCCGCCATCGCACGGAGCACATCGAGCGTCCGCCGGGCCTCCGCCTCGTCGACGGTGGTGATGGCGAAACCGACGTGGACGATGACATAGGTACCCATGTCTGCCTCAGGCGTGTAGGCGAGACACACGGAACGCCGCACCCCGCCGAAGTCGACGGTGGCCATGCGGAGCCCCGCGCTGTCGTGGATCTCCTGAACTCGGCCGGGAATGCCCAGGCACACGGTGTGTCATCCTCTCGCGAGCCGGGCCGCGGCGACGGCGGCCTGCCCGTAGCTGATACCGCCGTCATTCGCCGGGACCGCGCTGCCGACCAGCACCCGCAGGCCCTGGGCGCGCAGCGACTGCCGTATCCCGGTGAGCAGACGGCGGTTTTGGAAGCAGCCCCCGGCCAGGCAGACGGTGCGGGGAGCCCCGGCGGTCACGGCGCGCTCCACCATGGCCGCGGTGACCTCGACGAGGGTGGTGTGGAAAGCGGCGGCGAGACGGGGCACCGGTATCCCGGTCGCCACCCCTTCGAGCAGGCCGGTGAGGGTGGGGCACGGGTCGTACACCCACAGGCCCCCGGCCGGCACCAGGCCCCAGGGCAGCGCCGCCGCCCGCACGGTGCCGGCGGCCGTCTCCAGCGCGACGGCCGACTGGCCCTCGTAGGTCGCCTCGTCCCCCAGCCCCAACAGGCTGGCCGCCGCGTCGAAGAGCCGCCCGGCGCTGGATGCGCGCGGGCAGTTGACGTCGCGCCGGACCATCGTTCGTACGGTCGCGACCTCCCGCGGGGCGAGCCGCTCGGTGAAGAACCGGCTCAGGCGCCCGGCCGGCGGAGGGGTGCCCAGGAACTCGGCGCCGTGCAGATAGCCGAGCGCCATGCGGGACGGGTGGCGCACGGCTGCCTCGCCGCCGGGCAGCGGGGCGGTGGCGAACCGGCCGAAGCGCCGGTAGCCGGTCAGGTCGGCGACGAGGATCTCGCCGCCCCACAGCGTGCCGTCGTCACCGAGGCCGAGCCCGTCGTAGGCGACGCCGAGGAACGGTCCCCGATGCCGGTGCTCGGCGGCGACGGCCGCGACATGAGCGTGATGATGCTGGACGGGAATCCGCTGCCGAAGGGGCAGGGACCGCGCCCACTGGGTCGACAGATACCCCGGGTGGAGATCGTGCGCCACGGCGCACGGCGTGATGCCGGTGACGCGGAGGAGATCGGCGTAGGAGGTCTCGAAGGCTTCCAGTGTGCGAAGGTCGCTCAAGTCGCCAGTATGCGGAGCGAGTTGGGCCTGATCATGGTAGGCGAGCGTGAAGGTGTGTTTGAGCTGGGCGCCGGCCCCCACCAGGGGGACGGGGGCCGGTACGGGCAGCGGGAGCGGAGCGGGGGCGTACCCGCGAGCCCGGCGGATCGTGAGCACCGTTCGACCCGCCGTACGGGCCACCGAGTCGTCGTACCGGGCGTGGATCGGCCGGTCGTGGCCGAGGACGCCGTCGGCGACCGGGGCCAGCGTCCGAGCGGCCTCCGCGTCATTGATGACGATCGGTTCGCCGGCGGAGTTGCCGCTGGTGACCACCAGCGGCCGGGCCAGGTCGCGCAGCAGGAGATGGTGCAGCCCGGTCGTGGGCAGGAAGACCCCGATCCGGTCGCAGCCGGGACGGACCGCTTCGGACACGCCGCCCCCGCGCCGGGGGCTTCGTGCGGTGAGCAGCACCACGGGGTGGGCGGGGGAGCGGAGCACGCTCCGCTCGGTGCCCGACACCCACGCCAGCCGGTCGACGGCGGCCATGTCCCCGACCATCACGGCGAACGGTTTCGCGGGCCGCGCCTTGCGTACGCGCAGCCGCCGCACGGCGACCGGATCGCTCGCGTCACAGACCAGTTGATAGCCGCCCAGCCCCTTGACCGCCACGATCCCCCCGCCGGCCACCGTCTCGACCGCCTCGCGCAGGGCCTGCTCGCCAGTCCGGCCGCTGTTCCAGGACAGCCGCGGCCCGCAGCGCGGACAGGCGAGCGGCTCGGCGTGAAACCGGCGGTCGGCCGGGTCGGCGTACTCGTCAGCGCACTGCGGGCACAGTGCGAAGCCGCGCATCGTGGTGCGCTCACGGTCGTACGGCAGGTCCTCGATCACGGTCGCGCGCGGCCCGCAGTCGGTGCAGTTGACGAACGGGTAGCGGTAACGCCGGTCCGCCGGGTCGAACAGCTCGCGCACGCACGCCGGGCAGGTCGCGGCATCCGGGGGGATCTCCCGGAACGAGCCGCCGGCAGCGGCCGGGCTGCCCCGCACGGCGAACCCCGACCGGGGTGGCGGAACGGCGAGCAGCCGCTCGACCCGTACCCGGCGGACCGCGGCCAGGGGCGGGGCGTCCTCGCGGACGCGTACCACCATCTCGCGCACGGCGGCGGCCTGGCCGGCGACCGCCAGCTCCACGTGTCCGTCGACGTTGCACACCCAGCCGTCCAGGCCGAGCTCGACGGCGAGGCGGTGCACATGAGGCCGGAAGCCCACGCCCTGGACGCGGCCGTGGACCACGAGGAGGCGGGCGACCCTGTCATCCACGGCCCTCCTCCCGTATGTTTCGCACGGCGGCCTCGCTATGCCGGACGGTTTCCCCCTCGATCCGCTCCGCCAGCGCCCCCACCACCGCGGCAACTGGGCCAGACAGCCCTTCACCCAGGGTGGTATCGGCGCCTTCGACGGCGTAGACCACCAGCCGGCCGGGCAGCCGCCCCAGGACGCGGGCCAGTTCGACGGCCTCTCCCAGCCCCAGCCCGTGCGAGCTCGTCGTGCCCGTCCGCCACAGCTCGGCGCGGTCCAGCTCAAGGCGGTGCACCCGCCCCGGGGTGCAGGGGTGCGCGTGAGCGGCGTCCACCACGACCGCCAAGTCGGTGTCCTCCCACAGGCCGATGAGCCGCGCGGGGTCGCCGTCGCACTCGGTCAGTGCGGTGCCGGGCGGCAGCGGATGACGCGCTGCCCTCTCCCGCAGCCGGTCGAGAACGGCCCGCGCGACGCCGTCGTCGTGCCGGAACTCGTTGCCGACACCGATGATCGCGATACGGGCCGGGACGGCCATCGCCCATCTCCCTCCGGTCTGCTGCGGCCCCAGCCTCGTACCCTCGGCCCGTATCGAGCACGGGGCCGAAGGGCCCCGAAGAGGGCCGAACCGCCCCTGCCCGCAAGCTGGTTCACGGTGCGAGAGTGCCGCCGTGAACACTTCAGTGGCCGGACGGAAGGAGGCGGGGACGGTGGAACTGCCCTTGGTCGTGGGCGTGGACGGATCGGAGTCCAGCCTGCGGGCGACGGACTGGGCGGTGGACGAGGCAGCACGGCACGGCGTACCGCTGCGGCTGGTGTACGCGTCCCTCTGGGAGCGCTACGAGGGTGCCATGCCCCCGTACAGCCCCGGCCGCCCCTCCGAGCAGATACTCGCCGAGAACATCATCGACACCGCCGTGGAGCGCGCCCGGTTGCGCGATCCGGAGGTGAAGGTGTCGGCCGGAGTCCTGCATGAGGAGGCGGTGACCGCCCTGTTGGACGAGGGCCGCAATGCCTCGGCCCTGGTCACCGGTGTGCGCGGACGCGGCGAGCTGAAGAGCCTCCTTCTCGGCTCGGTCAGTCTGGCGGTGGCGGCGCGGGCCCACTGCCCGGCGATCGTGGTACGCGGCGACAAGGCCGGCCTGGCGGGCACGCACGAGCGGATCGTCCTCGGCGTCGGTGAGACCGGAGCGGGACCGGCCGCGGTGGAGTTCGCCTTCCGCGAGGCCGAGGTCCGGCACTGCGCGCTCGACGCCGTGCTCGCCTGGCGCTGCCCGGCCCACGAGACAGCCGACCACCCACTGCTCACCGAGGAACCCGACCGTTACCACGAAGAGCAGGCGACCCTCCGGCTCGACGAGGCCCTGCACGAGGCCGAACGGAACCACCCCGGCGTCCGGGTACGCCGCATCGCGGTCGAGGGACCGGCCCGCCGGGTGCTCCTGGAGCGTTCCGCCATCGGGGACCTCCTGATCGTCGGGGCCCGGCGCCGCGCCGGGCACTTCGGTCTCCAACTGGGCCGGGCGGGCCATACCCTGCTCCACCACGCCGCGTGCCCCGTGGCCGTCGTACCCCAACGGACCTGATGTGCCGTCGGCTTCAGCCGCGGAGACCGGCCGCGTGGTCCGGGACGTATGACTGGAGTTTCCGCGGCGGGCGTTCATAGCCGGTGCGCGCCGGCCTCGGGGGCAGTGTGAGCGCCGGCCGGGGCTCCGCGTGGTACGGCACGGACGACAGCAGGTGGGCGATCATATTGAGCCGGGCCCGGCGCTTGTCGTCGCTCTCGACGACGTGCCACGGCGCCTCGGAGATGTCCGAGTGCACGAACATCTCGTCCTTCGCCCTGGAGTACGCCTCCCACCGGGAGACGGACTCCAGGTCCATCGCGGAGAGCTTCCACCGCCGCGTGGGGTCTTCGAGGCGGCTCCGGAACCGCTCTTCCTGCACCGCGTCGCTCACCGAGAACCAGTACTTGCGCAGCAGCATGCCGTCCTCCACCAGCATCCGCTCGAAGATCGGGCACTGATGAAGGAAGCGCTGATGCTCCTCCTTCGTGCAGAAGTCCATGACGTGCTCGACTCCGGCCCGGTTGTACCAGCTCCGGTCGAAGAGCACGATCTCCCCAGCGGCGGGAAGGTGCCCGACGTAGCGCTGGAAATACCACTGGGTGCGCTCACGCTCGGTGGGTGCGGGCAGCGCGACGATCCGCGCGACACGCGGATTGAGGTGTTCCGTGACCCGCTTGATCGTGCTGCCCTTTCCGGCGGCGTCACGCCCCTCGAAGACCACGACGAGGCGTGCCCCTTCGGCACGGACCCACTCCTGGAGCTTCACGAGTTCTGTCTGGAGCCGGTACAGCTCGCGTTCGTACAGCGACCGCGGCAGCGTCCCCGCCGGCCCCCTGTTCTTCCTGCCTGCCATACGACGACGTTATGGAGGAAACCATGCGCGAGGTCAAGCGCCCGGACCACAATGCCCTGAGCGATGAGGAGCTGAATCGGCTCGATGCCCACTGGCGGGCCGCGAATTACCTGGCCGTCGGCCAGATCTATCTGATGGGCAACCCGCTGCTGGCCGAACCTCTGCGGCCCGAGCACATCAAGCCGCGCCTGCTCGGTCACTGGGGCACGTCGCCCGGACTGAATCTCGTGTACACGCACCTCAACCGCCTGGCGGCGGAGCGGGACCTCGACACGGTCTGCGTCTGGGGTCCCGGCCACGGAGGACCGGCCGTCCTGGCCAACTCGTGGCTGGACGGCTCGTACAGCGAGACCTACCCGGATGTCGGCCAGGACGAGGAGGGCGTGGAAAGGCTGTTCCGGCAGTTCTCCTTCCCCGGCGGGGTACCGAGCCATGTCGCTCCGGAGACCCCCGGATCGATACACGAGGGAGGCGAACTGGGCTATTCGCTCGCGCACGCCTACGGCGCGGCCCTCGACAACCCCGGTCTGCTGGTCGCGTGCGTGATCGGGGACGGCGAGGCCGAGACGGGGCCGCTCGCGGCGTCCTGGCACTCCAATAAATTCCTCGATCCCGTGCACGACGGCGCGGTCCTGCCGATCCTGCACCTCAACGGCTACAAGATCGCCAACCCCACGGTGCTCGCCCGGCTCCCCGAGGCCGAACTCGACGATCTGCTCAAGGGATACGGCCACGACCCCCTCCACGTCACCGGCGACGACCCGCGTGAGGTGCACCGGTCGATGGCACACGCGGTGGACCAGGCCACCGACCGCATCGCGTCCATCCAGCGGGCCGCGCGCGTCGAGGGCGTGCGGACCCGGCCCCGCTGGCCGGTCATCGTGCTGCGTACCCCCAAGGGCTGGACCGGACCCGCGATGGTCGACGGCGAGCCCGTCGAGGGTACCTGGCGCGCGCACCAGGTACCGCTCGCGGGCGTACGCGAAAACCCCGAGCACCTGGCCCAACTGGAAGCCTGGCTGCGCTCGTACCGACCCGAGGAACTCTTCGACGCCGCCGGCCGCCCCATGCCCGAGGTGCTCTCCTGCGTCCCGGACGGCGAGCGCCGCCTCGGCGCGAACCCGCACACCAACGGCGGCCTCCTCACCCGGGCCCTGCCCATCCCGCCGCTGGAACACTTCGCGGTCCCCGTCGACAAGCCGGGCACCACCCTCCACCAGCCCACCCGCGTCCTGGGAAACCTGCTGGCCCGGATCATGGCCGACACCGCGGACCGCCGTGATTTCCGGGTCGTCGGCCCCGACGAAACGGCCTCCAACCGGCTCGACGCGCTGTACGCCGTCACCGGCAAGGCGTGGCAGGCCGAGACGCTGGAGACCGACGAGCACCTGGCCCGCGACGGCCGGGTCATGGAGATCCTGTCCGAACACCTCTGCCAGGGCTGGCTGGAGGGCTATACCCTCACCGGCCGCCACGGACTGTTCTCCTGCTACGAGGCGTTCGTCCATATCGTCGACTCGATGGTCAATCAGCACATCAAATGGCTGAAGACCGCGCGCGGCCTTTCCTGGCGCCGCCCCGTCCCCTCCCTCAACTACCTGCTCACCTCCCACGTCTGGCGCCAGGACAGCAACGGCTTCTCCCACCAGGACCCGGGATTCGTCGACCACGTCCTCAACAAGTGCCCCGAGGTGGTCCGCGTCTACCTCCCGCCGGACGCGAACACCCTGCTCTCCGTCGCCGACCACGTGCTCGGCAGCCGCGACTACGTCAACGTCGTCGTCGCCGGCAAACAACCCTGCTTCGACTGGCTCTCCCTGGACGACGCCCGCACCCACTGCGCCCGGGGTGCGGGCATCTGGCAGTGGGCGGGGACCGAGAACGACGGGGACGAGCCCGCCGTCGTCCTGGCCTGCGCGGGGGACGTGCCCACCCAGGAGACGCTCGCCGCGGCGGACCTCCTGCGCCGTCACCTCCCCGACCTCGTATTCCGGGTCGTCAACGTCGTGGACATGACCCGCCTGCTGCCCCGCGAGGAGCACCCGCACGGCATGCCCGAATCCGAGTACGACGCCCTCTTCACCCCCGACAAGCCCGTGGTCTTCGCCTACCACGGCTACCCCTGGCTGGTGCACCGCCTCGCCTACCGCCGCAACGGCCACGCCAACCTGCACGTCCGCGGCTACAAGGAGGCGGGCACCACCACCACGCCCTTCGATATGGTCGTCCGCAACGACCTCGACCGCTACCGACTGGTCATGGACGTCATCGACCGCGTCCCCGGCCTGGCCGTACGCGCCGCGACCGTCCGCCAGACCATGACCGACGCCCGCACCCGACACCATGCCTGGATCCGCGAGCACGGCACCGATATGCCGGAGGTCGCGGACTGGACCTGGACGGGCTGACCCCTCCGCGAACGCACCGTTGAAAGCGGGGCTCCGTTCTTCGGCGCGTGACCGGCTGCTCGGCAGCACCAGGAGAAACTGCGGTGTCTGGTCCGTGACCATTTCGCAAACGCCTGGTCAGGACGGGGCAGCCGGTTGGCGGGAGCCTCAGTCGGCTGTCAAGGCAAGTGCCGTGAGGCTGGCGGCACAGGGCGGCCGCGACAAGGTCCTCGCGGTGGGACTCGACGCCTTCGACGTGAGGGGGCGGGCCGGGCCTGTCCGCGGATGAGTTGGGGCGGCCGCCGGCAGGACGGGGACGGGCCTGGCGTTCCCGTCGTGCCGGCGCCGGCGTGGCTCGTGTGTCAGCCGGCGGCTTCGGAGTCGGTGAGCGCCACGGCCTCTTCCCGCGTAGCGAGCGGCGTGAACCTGCGGTTGAGGTTGCCGGCGTGCAGCATCCTCAGGATCAGCGGATGCGGGCAGACGAGAAGCAGACATCCGCCCCGCTCCGTAACCCGCTGCTCGGCGTGGCACAGCAGCCGCAGCCCGTAGCAGTCGAAGAACTCCACCGGGGTCAGATCGACCACCACGGTTCGTCCGGGGGCGGCTGTCGCTATGTCCAGGTCCGGCAGGATCTGTTGGGCGGCGGCGATGTCGATCTCGCCGTGGAAATCGATGACGGTGACTTCGCTGACCTGCTGGGCGCGGATGTGCCCCATGGGCCACGCGCTGTCGCCCTGTTGCATGGCAGTTCCCCCGGGTCGGCTCGGCTGCCCGATAGCGCGGGAGCGGGAGCATTTGGCCACCAGGGGCTGGGGCGGCAACAGGCGACAAGCGTATGGCCTATTGTCGCCCCTCGCACGATAAAATGACCGTGTGTAGCCGGAGTTCACCCTGCGGGGTGATTTTCAATGTATTCGCTTGACGTGGCCCGCCTCGGCCCCCTGTGGCTCATGGACGCCACGGAGGGCCGACTCTTCACCACCAGCGATGCTCCCGCGAGGTCCCGCGAGGCGGAAGGGTGGCGCCGGTGTATGACAGTCAGACGGTCTCGGGTACGCCGTTCGGTGTGGGGCCGGGGATGGTCTTGATGAGGTCGGCGGGCGGCGCCGGCGAGGCGGCCGCGGTTGCTTCCCGGGCGAGGAAGGTGCCGAGTTCGCCGATGGTGCTCATGAGGGGGGCGGGGAAGACGACAGTGGTGTTCTTGTCGACGCCGATCTCCACCAGGCTCTGCAGGTTGCGCAGTTGGAGGGCGAGGGGGTGGGCCATCATGGTGTCCGAGGCGTCGCCCAGCGCGGCAGCGGCCAGGGACTCGCCCTCCGCGTTGATGATCTTCGCTCGCTTCTCCCGCTCGGCTTCCGCCTGGCGGGCCATGGCGCGCTTCATGGTGTCGGGCAGCTGGATGTCCTTGAGCTCGACGAGGGTGACCTGTACGCCCCATTCCGCTGTGGTGACATCGAGGATCGTGCGGATGTCCAGGTTGATGCGATCGGTTTCGGACAGTGTCTCGTCGAGGGTGTGCTGTCCGACGACTTTCCGCAGGGTGGTCTGGGCGATCTGATTGATCGCCGCATGGACGTTCTCGATGGCGATGACCGACTTCACCGCGTCGACCACCCGGAAGTAGGCGACCGCGGACACGTCCACGCTCACATTGTCCCGGGTGATGATGCCCTGGGACTGGATGGGCATGGTGATGACCCGCAGCGACACCCGGTGCAGGACGTCGACGAACGGGATGATGAACCGCAGCCCCGGATCCCGGGTTCCCACCAAGCGGCCGAAGCGGAACAGCACTCCCATCTCGTACTGCTTGACGATTCTCACGGCCATCGCGAGTGCCAGGACGGCAAGGATTGCGACGGTGACCAGTAGGAAGATCAGGACTCCCATGTGCTGCTCCTCAGGTGAGGACCACTTCGTTGTCGCGAGAGGTCCCGGGGATGGGGCGGCGGTGTGTGAGCCGCGGGGACACCGGCACACTGTCCGTCTACTCGGGGTGCTCGGTGCTCGGTGCGCTCAGCTCGTTTCGTGAACGGCGCGCTGTCACGTGAGCGCGACGCGGGCCGCGGACCCGCTGTGTGCTCAGCATCGCTCGTCGCGTGCCTCCGCCGCTTGGGCCGAACGGTCCCCGACGCGCCGGGGTTCGTCCTGGGAGGTCCAGCCGTCGTGGGTGACCCGCGGCGTCAGGCGGGTGACGGCGGCGTCGGCGGTGCCACATGCGGCGTTGGCGTTGGCGTGCCGGCGGTGCTGGTGAGGGCTACGCCGAGTACGAGGGGCAGCCGGTCGGCGATGTCAGCGGCGATCAGGATTCCGGTGCCGGGCACGGGCACGGGCACGGGCACGGCGAGTATGACCAAACTGACATGGGCTATCTCGCAGGCCATGGCGGTGAAGGTCTCCAGGACCGGACCTCTACGGGCCCCGCCTGAGGGCAGGAGGCTGCGGGTCAGTTCGCTGCTGGCTGTCAACCGGCGTTCGCGACGCTGTACGGCGTCGTACAGGCTGGTGCTGTCGGTCGGCCCTCCGGCCGCGGCGGCCAGTGTCGTCGGCACCACCTCGTCGGCGGTGTCGAATTCTGCCCGTAGCGCTTGCAAAGCCGGGCCGGAGGGGCTTTCCCGCGCCCGAGTGGCCCACATCATCACCGGCGCCGAACTCGACCGGCTCACCGAACCGGGACTGGGTCAACTCCTGGCAGCGGAGGGCGAAGTGGTCTTCGCCCGCAGTACACCGGAGGCCAAGCTCCGCATCGCCGACGCGCTGCGCGCCGAAGGCCAGGTCGTCGCCATGCCCGGGGACGGCGTCAACGACGCCCCCGCACTGCGCAGGGCGGACATCGGGATCGCCACGGGCCCTTCGGCACCGACGTCGCCCGGGAAGCCTCCACGATGGTGCTCACCGACGACGACTTCAACACCATCGTCCCCGCCATCGAGGCCGGCCGCCGTATCTACGACAACGTCCGCAAGCTCATCTTGTATATCTTCGCCCATGCCGTCCCCGAGGTCCGATTGCCCCGCGTCTGGACAGAACCACCACCCCGCCGGAACCCTTGGCCGTGAGCGATCTGCCCCCGGCCGCCTTCTTCGACTGCCCCGGGCTGCGCCTCCTGTGCCGAGCCCGTCACCGGGTTGCAGCCGGAAGCGGTCGCCTGCCGCTGGTGTGCCCGTACCCCACGGTCCTGAGGGTCCTGCGGAGAGCCGCCGCCCTGAGTCCGCTCCCGCCGTCGGCCGTCAGGTGCCGAACGGTCCGAGCGTGAGCGGAACGGTACAGGGCCGCGTCTCGGGGATGGCGCCGCGCTGACCGCCGCAAGCGCCGTGAAGAAGAGCCGCCGATCAGGAGGACAGGAGGTGAGGGAGAAGCAGTTCTCCTCCTCCTGCGCGAAATGCAGCTTCAGGACGGTGTGCAGGCCGTACAGGCAGGCGCGCAAGTTTTTGGCCCGTTCGGGCCACAACCTCGCGCCGGAGGCGTCGGCGATATCCAGGTCGGCGGCTATGCGCCGCGAGAGGCGTTCGATCTCAGCGTGCGCCCGGCCCATTGTGGCGGTGGCTCCGCACTCCCGTGGGCCTTCGCCCTGTTTCTGGTAGCCGCGGCGGTGTGGTGGCTCTACCGTCGCCCCACCCACCGTGCGCCCGGCGCAGCCGGAGCCACCAGCATCACGGTGACCGCGCCGCTGCGCATCGCCGCCGTGGTACTGGCCCTCGTCATCGGAGTCGGCGCGGGTGCGCAGGTCTACCGCTTCGGCGACTCAGGAGCCAAAGCCGCCTGGCACGACGGCTACTCGGCCACCGCTGCCCCCGACCGCGGCTGACACACTCGCCGCGACGCGCCCCAGCCGTAGGGACGCCCTCGCCGACAGCTTGCGCGCGCGGGTGACAGGGGCCTTCCATTCGCCCCAGAGCTTCCGCTGCCTGAGCAGGGAGGACTCGCGGAGAGTGTCCGCCCCGGTGCGGCGGCGGACACAACCCCCCAAGACGCCCTGGACGGGTTCCGGCGTAGCCGATGCGGTGCGGGACTCCTTGGCAGCGTCCGCCAAGTTGGTCTCTGTTCCTCGGGTGCGCTCGGGCGGATGACAGCGACGTCCTCCGGCGACTCGGCGCCCCGGCATGATCGTGTGGTGGCCAAGGGACCTGCCCGGAACTTGTCGTCATGGACCGTCCATGCAATCGGTGCCTCCGTACGAGCTCCGCGAGGGCCGACCGGCAACGGTCAGGGCTGTTCGACCCATCCCGCCCCGGCGGGCCCCGCCGCAGTCTGGAGCAAGCCTGGCATGCGGGGAGGCATGGATGTCCGAGAGCGCGAAACACGGTAGTGCTCGACCGGGCCGAACTCGCGCGCTCGCCGACAGCGGGCATACGGTTGCCGGGCCCACCGTACGGGGCGGGGCGGCCGTGCTCGCGGAGATCGCCTCTTCGGAGCAACTGCCGCACGGGCGGGCCGGTATCCGCCAGGGTCGGCTCTACCGCGGCGCGGCCATCGACACGGAAGTCGCCGCAGCGTACGGACGCGGAGCCCGCGGCCATGACCTGTGTGTCTGCCGCTCCGCGCTTTTCCTCGATCTCGCCGTCGACCGCACTTGAGGGAGTCTGCCATGGACGACGTCAAGAAGAGCCCGCGCACCGTGAGTGACGTCATGACGCACACGGTCATCGCCATCGGCCGGGACGCTCCGTTCAAGGAGATCGTCCGGACGATGGACCAATGGAAGGTCAGCGCGCTGCCCGTGGTGGGCGGCGAGGGGCGAGTGATCGGCGTCGTCTCCGAGGCCGACCTGCTGCCGAAGGAGGAGTTCCGCGACAGTGATCCCAGCCGCCTCGTCCAGCGTCGGCGGCTGGCCGATCTGGCCAAGGCCGGGGCGTTGGTGGCCTGGGAGGTGATGAGTTCGCCCGCGATTACCGTCCACCCCGACGCGCCTCTCGCGAAAGCCGCTCGGATCATGGCGACCCGGCAGGTCAAACGCCTGCCGGTGGTCGACGCGCGGATGATGCTTCAGGGTGTGGTCAGCCGCAGTGATCTGTTGAAGGTCTTCCTGCGGTCGGACGAGGACCTCGCAGAGGAGGCTCGCCGGGAGGCCGTGGACCGTCTGTTTCCGAACGGGACCGTGACCGTCGCCGTCGAGGAGGGCGTGGTAACTCTGGCCGGGCAGATCCGTGACACCTCGCTGGTCCCGGTCGCGGCGCGGCTGGTGCGCGCCGTCGAGGGAGTGGTGGACATCCGGTTCGATCTGACCGGCCTCCCGAAGCGGGCACCCGATCCCCCGGCTGTGGGCCCGATGTTCTGATGCGGTACCTCGATGGGTACGGCCGCCCCTTGTGCGTCCGCCGACTGCTCGCCGAACCGCGCTGCGTCGCCACCCGCCCTGGCGGATCATGGAGGTGTGCGGCGGGCAGATCCCCTCCCTCCTCCGGCAGGGCATCGACGAATTGCTGCTCGTCGGTATCCGCGTGGCGCACGGCCCCGGCGTGTCCGCGTCCAGCTCGTCCAGTTCCCGGTCCACGAACCTGTACAGACCCAGGCTGTAACTGAGCCTTTCCAACCTCACGTTGATGCGTGGTGAAGGGCGAGGACGGCCTTCACGACGTCGGTGATTCGGTTGGTGCTGCAGCGGAGCTTTCGCAGGAGGCGCCAGCCCTTGAGGGTGGCCATGGCCTGTTCGCCGAGGCAGCGGATCTTGGCGTGGCTGCTGTTGTGGCGGCGCTTCCATCGCTTCAGCCGGCGGCCCCGGAACGGGACCCGGATGAGCCCGCCGGCTCCTTGGTATGCCTTGTCCGCCCAGCACTTGAGCCCCGCATCGGTGAGTGCGTCGACGATGCCGTGAGTGCGAGCGGCGGTCAGGTCGTGCGTAGAGCCCGGAAGAGCGGGCGAGGCCCACAGCAGCCGTCCGAACGGGGCGGTCAGGACCTGGACGTTCATGCCATGTCGTTTGTGTTTGCCGGAGTGGTACGGGGTGTCGGCGGCAATCCGGTTGATCGGCAGGAGCGTTCCGTCGAGGATCACGAAGGCCAGTCGGCTCGCGGTCCGCATGGCCTCGGCCAGGCTCGGCGCGAGTGCGGCCAGGACCTCTACCGCCTCGCGGATGTAGCGGTAGACCGTCGCGATTCCGATGCCGAACCCGGCGGCGAGTTGGGCGTAGTTGTCGCCGCAGCGCAGGTGGGCGAGGACCAGCAGGGCCTGACGGCCCGGTAAGATGCGCCGCCATCGGGTGCCGATCTCGCGACGGCGAGCAGCCAGGTGCTGAGTGAGCTCACGAAGGTGCCCTGCTGGACAGATCGATCGCCGATGGGTAGACAAGCACACGAAGCTCCTGGTCGGCACGGGCGATCTTGGTCGTGAACCCGTCTGCCAGGAGCTTCGTTAGTTCGTACGGTCCGCCAACCGCCAGCCCCCACCGTCAGGTTGGAAAGGGCTCACTGTGAAAATCGCTGTCCGATCACCGGAGCACGGTGATAGACATCCGGCGTGGAAAAGAACCTTGAGTTCCCCGACCTGTTGCGACTGATCGATGAACGGTCGACTGCCTTCCGCGCCGTGGTTGCCGCCGCGCCCGGTCTCGACGCGCAGGTGCCGACCTGCCCCGGGTGGACGCTGTTCGATCTGGTGAAGCACCTGGGCGGGGGAGACCGCTTCTGGGCCGCCATCGTCGGCGCGGGGCCCGCCGACGCGCCCCCGGCCGAGGCCGTCGCCGCGCGCGCCGCGCTGGAAGTGCCTCGGGAGCATGAGGCCCTGCTGGCCTGGCTGGCCGCGTC
This sequence comes from Streptomyces sp. NPDC044033, assembly GCF_056434425.1. NCBI lineage: Bacteria > Bacillati > Actinomycetota > Actinomycetes > Kitasatosporales > Streptomycetaceae > Streptomyces > Streptomyces sp. NPDC044033. Next base: position 65,164 of record NZ_JBWKFF010000005.1, read on the forward strand.
GACGCAGCTTCTGCTGGGCGCCCTGCGCGCGGCGGGACCGGAGAGCGGTTGCTGGACGTGGTGGCCCGCGTCGCAGTCACCGCAGACCGCCGGCGGCACCGCTCGGCACCGGGTCCAGGAGACCGCGGTGCACACCTACGACGCCCAGCTCGCCTGGGGCGCTCCGCAGCCGCTGCCTGTCGAGGTGGTACTCGACGGTGTGGAGGAGTTCCTGTTCACCGTCTGCGGAACGCCGAGTGCCTGGCCGCACAAGCCCACGGCCTTCGACTTCCACGCCGCCGAGGGTCGCTCCTGGCGCCTCGCCGTCGACGGCGACGGCGCACGCACCACCCGCATCCCCGCGCCCACCGCCGCGACCGGCGAGGACTTGGACGCAGCCGGCGCCTCCGTCCACTGCACGGCCAGTGAGCTGATCCTCTACCTGTACGACCGGATCCAGGCCGACTCCTTGCACGTTGACGGAGACGCAGGGCTGCTCGACCTGCTCCGCGCCTGGGAGCCGGAGGAGAAGTAGGACGTAGCGGGGGCGGTGGCCGGGCCTCGAGCCGGTAGGACACGATTCTTCGCCAGGTTCATCAGTCGCGGCACCGGGCTCAAACCCGCGAGGCGGCCTCGGGGCGTCACCAAGCCGACCGTCTACCTGGATGGCAGTGCGAATTTGTCCGTCCCAGCGATTAGGAGAAGCGACGCGACTGCCGTCGTCCCGATCTCGTCGAGAAGTCAGTCGATCGGGTGACTGCGGTGGCTGCCGTGCATGAGAGCAGGGCCTCTTGGTAGCTCGAAAGGTGTCGAAGCCAACGTGCGGTCCAGGAAGCCCTGTTGTCGCATTTCTACGGCAACGCGGGAGTGGGGTCCACTTCGGCCACTCTTGCATGTGACTGTCTGGATCACAGGTTCGGGAATGCCAGAGACCACGGGGTGCGCGAGCGTCGGTATCCCACCGACATGTCGGATGCCGAGTGGGCGGTGGTCCGGCCACTGCTGCCGGTGCCGGGCTGGCTGCGGGGCCGGGGCGGGCAACCGGAGGCTTATTGCCACCGCGCGATGCTGGACGCGATCCGCTACCTGGTCGACAATGGCACGAAGTGGCGGGCCATTGCTACCACTTCCCACCGTGGGACCGGGTCTACGCGTTCTTCCGGCGCTGGCGCAACCACGATCTGGTCCGCGAGTTCCACGACCGGCTCCGCCGCCGGGTCCGCGGGCGGGCCGGGCGAGACTCGGAGCCGGGCGCGGGCGTGATCGACTCGCAGTCGGTCAAAGCGGACGCGGTCGTCGGCTCTGACAGCTGCGGCTTTGACGGCGGCAAACTGATCAACGGCCGCAAGCGGCACGTCGTGGTCGACACCCTTGGCCTGCTGCTCGCGGTGATGGTCGCCGCAGCGGATGTGGGCGACCGTGTCGCGGCGCAGGTCCTGCTCGCCCAGGTCACTGCCGCGCACCACCTGCTGGCCCTGGTCTGGGCCGACGGCGGATACACCGGCAGCCTCGTCGAGTACTGCCTCGCGGCCCTCGCTCTGGTCCTCGCCATCGTCAAACGCAGCGGCGACATGCGGGGCTTCGTCGTGCTGCCCAAGCTTCTGTGGAATCTGATTTGTCAAGTAGTTCAGCCTTTGCCCTGGTTGACGGCGACGATGGGCAGGAGCGTCGCGGTCGCCGGAACACCGATCTGTCGAGGCGTCGCGCCAGCTGGCGTAGGAACGTCGACCAGCCGCTCCAGAAGCTGGTTGAGTGCGGCCTGCCCGTCGTCGACGGCGGCGCGTTCGTCGTCGTTGAGCGGAACGTTCGCCAACATGCGCTGGAGGTTGTCCTTGGCCTCCAGGAGCTGGCCCTTGCTGGAAGCCTTGGGCGTGTAGAAGTCGCAGCGAGCGCAGGCCATGCGGTCGACCGGAGTATTACCGGTAGTTCGTTAAACCTGGTGGTAGAGATCAAGGGGTCTGCCGGTGGTGACCGCGTCGAGCAGGGCCTGGAGTTCGGCGGGCGGGTCCTTGTCCGTCCAGGCTTGCCACCAGCGGTGCAGGGTGGTGGCGGGGGTGAGCCAGGAGCGGACGGCGCGCAATGCCCTGGGCCGGCAGGGTAGTTGGTGCTGGTGGGGTGTGGCGGTTCCCCCTCTCTGGCCCAGGGGTGGGGCAGGGTTCCGGTGCGGTGGCGTCCAGCGGTCCGGGTGGGGCGAGCCACTGGTCCCAGCAGAAGGTGAACGCGCAGTTGACCAGGGTCTGGTGGCGGCGGATGGCGATGTCGGAGCGGACTTGGAAGTCGGCCCAGCCGAGTTCGTCCTTGATCTGTTTGTAGCTCTGCTCGATCCACGGCCGCAGCCCGTAGAGGCGGACGATCTCGGCGAGGTCGGCGGGCGGGTGCGCGCTGGTGGCGGCGTGTGGTGCGTCGGGGTGGGGCAGGTTGGTGGCGAGATACCAGGTGGCCTTCTCCGGCAGTGTGGCCGGGTCGGTGGTGGCGATGACCAGGCGGCACGGGCCGAGCGGCTGCCAGCCGAGGAGGGTGGCGTCGGCCGCCCACCAGGTCTCGGTATGGCCGTCGTGGAAGCGCCGTTCAACCGGTGTCCAGTCCCCAGGGTGTTGGGCATCCTGCCAGGCCAGAGTGCGGGCGGCGTCGACGGGGGTGTGTGGCTCGGCCGCGGGGGTCCAGGTGCCGCGGTGCCGCTTGAGGGCCACCACGTAGGCCAGCCCGGCCTCGCGCAGTGCGAAATACCAGTCGTCGCTGGCGGAGTAGGCGCAGTCGGCCACCACCGCCCGGCAGGCAAACCCTGCCTCCTTGCCCTGGGCCGCCAGGGCGGCGGACAGCTGCGGCTTGGTGCGGAAGCCGGGATCGTTCCGGCCGCGAGGGAAGTGGTGGGCGGGCGTGTAGGGCTGGGCATGCAGCGGGTAGTACACCCGCCCGTCGGTCCATACCGTGGTCACGGTGACCACGCCGTTGTCCGTCTTGCCGAGCCGGCCCAGCCACTGGCGGCCCACATGCGCGGTGGCCGTGCCGTCCTTGCGGTCCCCGGAGTCGTCGATCACGATGACCCCGCCCTCGTGCGGCGCGGTTTCCGCCTGCTCGCGCAGCAGCCCGAGCCGCCGGGTGTTGATCCTGTCGGCGTCCCAGGTGGACTCCGCGAGGAAGAACTGCAGTCGCTGCACCGCCGGTGAGCCCGCCCCCGCCACGGGCTCCGCTCCGGCCAGGCAGGTGATGGTCTTGTTCCGGTCCCGCGGTGCGAGCAGCCCCGTCAGGTACTCCCGGAACCCCCGCCGCTGGGCCAGGCTGACGAACAGGCCGTCGAAGCGCGCCGCGTACTCCTCCAGCGGCCCCGGCGCGGGCGGACACGGACGTCGCGCGGTCATCGTCGCCCCCAGCTCGGCGAAACCCCCGCACCACCGCCGTACGCCCGCCCCGGCCGGCCGTCAACCCCCACTACCGACGAGTTCAACGAACTACCGCTAGAAGACCGTTGGATCAAGAAGAAGAAGGACCCGGCCACCGGGAAAAGGGAGAAGACCGCTCGCTACGGCCAAGGGAAGCGGTACAAGGTCGCCGGCGTGCCCGGAGTGCGGGACCGATCCTTCGACGTTTTGGAGGATGCCAAGGCGTGACTCCGTCGGGCAGCCACGGATGAGGAGCGAGGCGAGTTCGTGGACCCGCGCGACGGGTCCATCGCCTTGGCCGACTACATCGCGATGCATTGGGCGCCGGGCAGAGGCGGAGTTCCAAAGACCCGGGACAACCAGGAGCGGAGGGCGCGACTTCACATCATTCCGCACCTGGGCCAGCTCCCGCTCAGGAGCATCACGGCGGCGGTTCTGCGCGCGTACATAGCCACGTTGGGGAAGACCGTCGCCTCGGTCGATTACCAGCGCGGCATCCTGTCCGAGCTCTCTTCCATTCTGGAGGCGGCCGTCGATGACAGGCGGCTCGCCAGTAACCTCATGCACGCCAAGTCCGTGCAGTGGCCCAAGGCGCCGCAGGAGCGGCGCGAGGCTTGGCCCTTGGAGAGGGCGCTGCGAGTCCGCGACGTCATCAACCCGCGCAACCGGATAGCTGTCGTGGTCGGTCTGGGGTGCGGTCTCCGGCAGGGCGAGGTGTTCGGGTTGAGCCCTGAGGACATCGACTACGCGCGAGGCGCGCTTCATGTCCGGCGCCAAGTCCAGACGATCCACGGGAAGCTGTACTTCTCCCTGCCGAAGGGGAAGAAGGCCCGTCTCGTCGACATGCCCCCCTCGGTTGCCGAGGAGTTGAAACGCCACGTCGAAGCGTTCCCGCCGGTGGAAGTGGAGCTTCCGTGGGGGAAGCCGGAGGGGCAGGGGAGGAAGTTCTCGCTGCTGCTCACTACACGCTTCGGTAACGCTGTCGCGGTGAACACGTGGAACACCTACACCTGGAAGCCCGCGTTGGCCGCGGCCGGCGTCATCCCGCCGCGTACTAAGGGTGCCAAAGCCTGGCAGTGGGGGGCGGCACCGAAGGACGGCTTCCATGTACTGCGGCATATCTTCGCATCGCTGATGCTGGAGGCCGGAGAGTCCGTCGTGACCTTGGCGCGGTGGCTCGGACACTCCTCCCCGGCGATCACCCTCGGTTACTATGCTCACTTCATGCCCGAGGCAGGGAGCAAGGGGCGTACTGCCATCGACGGTCTGCTCGGGGAGCGGGGATAGACCACGTGCCAGTGGAAACTCCCCAAATTCTCCCCAGGGATGTTGAGGGGCGATTCCCGCTGCTGGACCTCTCTGGAGCGGGCCGTTGATTGAAAGGCTGAAGAGATGGATGGCTTGGGAAAATGTTGAATGAGGTCGTCGTGACCCGCTATGTAACGCCCCTGCGTGAGGGCGGGTCGCTCCCCGGCATCGTCGAGGCCGACGACCTGGGTACGTACGTCATGAAGTTCACCGGCGCCGGGCAGGGCCGCAAGACCCTCGTCGCCGAGGTCATCTGCGGGCAGCTCGGCCGCAGGCTCGGGATGCGGGTGCCGGAGCTGGTGGGGATGCGGCTCGATCCGGTCATCGGGCTGAGCGAGCCGGACCAGGAGGTGCAGGAGCTGCTCAAGTCCAGCGCCGGGCTGAACCTCGGGATGGACTACCTGCCCGGGTCGCTCGGCTTCGACCCGCTTGCCTTCGAGGTCGGTGCGGCGGAGGCCGGGCGTGTGGTCTGGTTCGACGCGCTCATCAACAACGTCGACCGGTCCTGGCGCAACCCCAACCTCCTGGTCTGGCACGGTGAGCTGTGGCTGATCGACCACGGGGCCACCATGATCTGGCACCACAACTGGCCCGGCGCCCAGAAGTCGGCCGCCAAGCCGTACGACGCTTCCGACCACGTCCTGGCGCCCTTCGCGCCGGACATCGCCGCTGCCGCCGCGGAGCTGGCGCCCCTGGTCACCGAGGAGCTGCTGACCGAGGTCGCCGCCGACGTGCCCGAGGAATGGCTGGTCGACGAACCGGGCTTCGACAGTACGGACGCGCTGCGCCGCGCGTACGTCGAGGCGCTGCTGGAGCGCGCCCGTACGGTCACCGACGGGATCACGCTCGGCGCGCCCTCGAAGGACAAGCCCTCGCAGGCGCCGGAGTGGCTGGCGTCCCGACTGCACCGGAAGGCCGTGAAGTGAACGCCCCGCACCATGGCCGCGACGTCTTCGAGTACGCGCTGCTGCGCGTCGTGCCGAGCGTCGAGCGCGGCGAGATGATCAACGCGGGCGTCCTCGTCTACTGCCGGGCGAAGAGCCTGGTCGTCGCCCGTACGCACCTGGACGAGGCGCGGCTGTTCGCGCTGGCCCCCGCCGTGGACGTCGAGGGCGTACGGGCGGCGCTCGGCGCGGTCGAGGGCGTCTGCCTCGGCGGCGAGCGGGCCGGCCAGGCCGCGGCGGACGACGCGGGGCGGCGGTTCCGCTGGCTGATCGCGCCGCGCAGTACGGTCGTACAGCCCGGGCCGGTGCACACCGGGCTGACCCTGGACGCGGAGGCTGAGGCGGAGCGCCTGCTCGACCTGCTGGTGAGGTGAGCGGAGGAGGCGTTGACAGCCGGTGGCCGGGCTTCTAGCGTCAGCTCTGCTGAAGGTACTAAGCGGTTGCTCACCCATACACGGTCCGGGGCGGTGAGCCGCTTCCGAGGTGAGGAGATTCCGCATGTCCACCACTGAGCAGCGCGTAGCCGTCGTGACGGGCGCGGCCCGCGGCATCGGCGCGGCCACCGCCGTGCGGCTGGCCGCCGAGGGCCGCGCCGTCGCCGTGCTCGACCTCGACGAGGCCGCCTGCGCGGAGACCGTCAAGAAGATCACCACGGCGGGCGGCAAGGCCCTCGCCGTCGGCTGCGATGTCTCCGATCCGGCACAGGTCGAGGCGGCCGTCGCGCGGGTGGCGGCCGAACTCGGCGCCCCGACGATCCTCGTCAACAACGCGGGCGTGCTCCGCGACAACCTCCTCTTCAAGATGAGCGAGACCGACTGGGACACGGTCATGAACGTGCATCTGCGGGGCGCGTTCCTGATGTCGCGCGCCTGCCAGAAGCACATGGTGGACGCGGGCTTCGGCCGCATCGTCAACCTCTCCAGCTCCTCCGCGCTCGGCAACCGGGGCCAGGCCAACTACGCCGCGGCCAAGGCCGGCCTCCAGGGGCTCACCAAGACCCTCGCCAAGGAGCTCGGCAAGTTCGGCATCACCGCCAACTCCGTGGCCCCCGGCTTCATCGTCACCGACATGACCGCCGCCACCGCCGAGCGCGTCGGCATGGGCTTCGAGGAGTTCCAGGCCGCTGCCGCCACTCAGATCCCCGTCCAGCGGGTGGGGGTACCGGACGACATCGCCAACGCGATCGCGTTCTTCGCGGGCGAGGCGGCCGGGTTCGTATCGGGGCAGGTCATGTACGTGGCCGGCGGCCCGCTCAACTGACGAGGAACGGCACATCACATGACTGCACAGGACCAGGGGCGCACCGACGACGCCGGGAGCCGCGGCTCCGGGCGGGTCGCCATCATCACGGGCGCGAGCCGGGGCATCGGGTACGGCATCGCCGAGGCGCTCGTGGCGCGCGGTGACCGCGTCGTGATCACCGGGCGCGGTGAGGAAGCCCTCAAGGAGGCCGTACAGCGGCTCGGCGAGGACCGCGCGATCGGCGTCGCGGGCAAGGCCGCCGACGAGGCGCACCGGGCGACGGTCGTCGAACGCGCCATGGAGACCTTCGGACGCGTCGACTACCTCGTCAACAACGCGGGCACCAACCCGGTCTTCGGCCCCATCACGGAGCTGGACCTCGGCGTGGCCCGCAAGGTCTACGAGACCAATGTGCTCTCGGCGCTCGGCTTCGCCCAGCAGACGTGGCAGGCATGGCAGAAGGAGAACGGCGGCGCGATCGTCAACATCGCCTCCGTCGCCGGCGTCTCCGCCTCCCCGTTCATCGGGGCGTACGGCATGAGCAAGGCCGCGATGGTCAACCTCACGCTGCAGCTCGCCCACGAGATGGCCCCGATGGCCCGGGTCAACTCGATCGCTCCGGCGATCGTGAAGACCAAGTTCGCGGCCGCCCTCTACGAGGACCGGGAGGCGGAGGCCGTCGCGGGATACCCGATGGGGCGGCTCGGCGTCCCCGCGGACATCGGGGGCGCCGCCGCGTTCCTGCTCTCCGACGCGGCGGGCTGGATCACCGGCCAGAACCTCGTCGTCGACGGCGGACTGTTCCTCAACGCCGGGGTGTAGCCGCCGCCGGGGTGGGAGCGGCGGGCCCCGGTCCGCCGCCCCCACCCCCGCTGTCAGTGGTCGCCGGTAGGTTCTGTGGTCGACAGCGGATCACACACCGGAGGTTGTTGAACGTGACCGACATGCTGCCCGAGTCCTGGACGGGCGTCCTCGGCGACGAGCTGGAGAAGCCCTATTTCAAGGAGCTGATGGGCTTCGTCGAGGAGGAGCGGGCGAAGGGCCCGGTCCACCCCCCGCGCGAGGAGGTCTTCGCGGCCCTCGACGCGACGCCGTACGACCAGGTGAAGGTGCTGATCCTCGGGCAGGACCCGTACCACGGCGCGGGCCAGGGACACGGCCTGTGCTTCTCGGTGCGGCCGGGGGTCAAGACCCCGCCGTCGCTGCGGAACATCTACAAGGAGATGCACGCCGAGCTGGGCCACCCCGTCCCCGACAACGGCTATCTGATGCCGTGGGCCGAGCAGGGAGTCCTGCTGCTCAACGCGGTGCTGACGGTCCGCGGCGGCGAGGCCAACTCCCACAAGGGCAAGGGGTGGGAGAAGTTCACCGACGCGGTGATCCGTGCGGTGGCCGACCGCCCCGACCCGGCGGTCTTCGTGCTCTGGGGCAACTACGCGCAGAAGAAGCTGCCGCTCATCGACGAGGAGCGGCACGCGGTGGTCAAGGGCGCACACCCCTCTCCGCTGTCCGCCAAGAAGTTCTTCGGCTCCAGCCCCTTCACCCAGATCAACGCGGCGGTCGGGGCCCAGGGGCACCGGCCCATAGACTGGCGGATCCCGGACCTCGCCGCCTGACCTCCTCGGAGGAGGCCGCAGCCGGCCGCCCGACCTGGATCGGACGGCGTCGCAGCCGGTCGACCGGACCGGTCAGCCGAGGTCGTAGTCGAGGGTGTAGGGCGTCTCCTTCTCGCCCTTCTGGGCGGTGAACGCGCCCTTTCCGGCCAGGCCGGTCAGCGCGCCGCCGGAGGCCCCCGCCAGCACTTCGAAGACGCAGTGCACGGCGCCCTCTTCGTCGAAGTGTCCGCGGTGCGTGAGGACGAAACTGCCCTTGCGGCCGTCGAGGGCGCCGTCGACCTGTTCGTAGCCGGCGAAGACACCCGTCGTCTCGCTGGTGTAGACGATCGTGTACTCGCACGAGGTGCCGGTCGCCTCGATCGCGCCCGTGAAGCCGTTGGTCACCCGCGCGTGGGAGAGCCGGGCCGCGCCCTCGACCTGGCTGACCCGGCTCTCGTCCCAGTCGGCGAAGGTGAAGGTGCCGGTGGCGTGTGTGGTCATGGCGGTTCCTTTCAGCTGCCGTACGGGTCTGTCCGTACGGCGATGCGCCCAGCGTGACCGCCATACCTGACACCTCCTGTCAGGTACGGCGGAAGACGGCGGACAATGCCGTCATGCGCGCCGACCGCCTGCTCTCCCTGCTCCTGCTGCTCCAGAACCGCGGCAGGATGACCGCGCCCGAGCTCGCCGCGGAGCTCGACGTCTCCGTCCGCACGGTCTACCGGGACGTCGAGGCGCTCAGCACCTCCGGCGTGCCGGTCTACGCGGACCGGGGACCGGCCGGCGGCTACCGGCTGCTGGACGGCTACCGCACCCGGCTGACCGGGCTCACCGGCGACGAGGCCGACTCGCTCTTCCTCGCCGGGACGCCGGGCGCCGCGGCCGAGTTGGGCCTCGGCGCGGATCTCGCCACCGCACAGCTCAAGCTCCGGGCCGCGCTGCCGCACGGGCTGGGGGAGCGCTCGCGCCGCATCCAGGAGCGGTTCCATCTGGACGCGCCCGCGTGGTTCCGCGACGCGGATCCGGTGCCGCAGCTCGCGGCGGTCGCCGAGGCGGTCTGGCAGCAGCGTGTGCTGCGCGTCCACTACCGGCGCTGGAGCGGCGAGGTGCACCGCGATCTCCAGCCTCTGGGCCTCGTCCTCAAGGGCGGCATCTGGTATCTGGTGGCGCGGGCCGGGGAGAGCGTCCGTACGTACCGGGTCTCCCGGATCCTGGCCGCCGATGTCCTCGACGAGCCCTTCGAGCGTCCCGCAGGCTTCGACCTGGCCGACTACTGGCAGCGGTCCTCGCGCCGATTGGAGGACCTGCGCTTCCAGGGCGAGGCGCTGCTGCGGATATCACCGAGGGGGCTGCGGCTGCTGCCCGCGCAGTTCGGCGCGGTGGGCGGGGCGGCCGCCGCGGCGGCGGGGGAGCCGGACGGCGACGGCTGGGTGCGGGTGACGCTGCCCGTCGAGTCGCTGCCGGTCGCGGTCCACGACGTGCTGCGGCTGGGCGTGGAGGCCGAGGTGCTCGGCCCGCCGGAGCTGCGAGCCGCGCTCGCCGAGGAGGTGGGGGAACTGGCGCGGCGGTACGGGCAGCCGACATGAGGTGCGGCGGTCCCCTGTACGGTCACGGCCGGCCGTGCCGCGCCCGCGTCTGCCCGGTACGTCCGTACCGGGCCCGCGCCTGCCTTGTACGGGCACATAGCCCGTACCGTCCGTACACCCGTACCGCAGAGGGCCGTGGATCAGCCGGACGCCGTGCCCCGCAGCGTGCTCACCGCGTCCGTGAGGGCCTTGACCACCAGCTGGGCGTCCTCCGCGGTCGTGCGCCAATTGCTGAACGCCGCCCGCAGCGCGGGCTCCCCGGCGTACACCGTGGGCGTCAGAAAGGCCGTACCCGCCATCTCCCGGGCGAGAGCGGCGAGCCGCTCGGCGGTGGGGTCCTCGGCCAGGGTGAAGCAGACGACGTTGAGATGGACCGGCGCGAGAAGGCGCAGACCGGGATGGGCGTCGACGGCCTCGCCCACCGTGCGGGCACCGGTCACGCACCGTTCGACGATCTCGCGGTAGCCGTCCCGCCCGTACGCGCGCAGGGTGAACCAAGCGCCGAGCGCCCGCAGCCGCCGGGAGTTCTCCGGGGTGAGATGGACCGCCTCGGGCGCGCCGTCCAGCGGGCCGAGGTAGGCCGCGGCGTTCTGGAAGACCCGGGCTTGCAGGTCGCGGCGGCGCGTGAACTGCACCGCGCTGTCATAGGGCACGTTCAGCCACTTGTGCAGGTCCACGCAGAGGGAATCGGCCTGGTCGATGCCGTCGACCAGGTGCGCGTGCGCGGGGGAGAGGGCGGCGAACGCGCCGAAGGCGGCGTCCACGTGCAGCCAGAAGTCGTACCTCTCGCGCAGCGCGGCGATGGCGCGCAGATCATCGAAGTCGACGGTGTTGACCGTGCCCGCGTTGGCGACGACGACGCAGGGGCCGCCGGTCTCCCGCAAGGCCCGTTCCAGGGCGGCCGGGTCGACGGCCTCCCGACCGGGGAGGGTGGCCACCGGGACCAGGGCGGAGCGGCCCAGGCCGAGCATCGACAGGCCCTTGGCCACGCTGGAATGCGGGCTGCCCGAGAACACCCGCACCGGGCCCAGGGCCGCGGCCCCCGCCTCGGCCGGCGAGACGCCGAGCCGCTCACCGAGCCACTCGCGGGCGACGGCCAGGCCCACGATGTTGGACATGGTGGCGCCGCTCACGAAGTTCCCCCCATGGCCGCCGGACAGGCCGAAGAGATCGCGCAGCCAGCCGACCGTCTCGTGCTCCAGACGCTGACCGGCGGGGTCCAGCGACGACATCGGGTTCTGGTCGACGGTCGAGGTCAGCCAGTCCCCGGCGAGCGCCGCGGGGGTCACGCCGCCGGTGACGAAGCCGAGGTAGCGCGGCCCCGCCCCCGCCGACAGCCCCGGCTCCCAGCGCTCGGCGAACTCCCGCAGCGCGGCGCTCAGCCCGTCCCCGCGTGCGGGCAGAGCGGCGGCGGCGGGGGCCTGAGCCGTGGGAACGACCGGCCGCTCGTCCAGACCGCCGAGGAAGGCCGCGGCATGCCGGCGGACGTCCTCCAGCAGATCCGGCAGCCGGTCCAGGTCTGCGGCGAGTTGAGGGTGCACTACGGGCTCCGTTCGTCGGTTCGCGATGGTGACGCTAATCCGGCGAAGGCCGCAGGGCTCGGTCCAATCGTCGAAAACTGGACCGGGCCGCCATGGGGAGGAGGGGCCGACACACGCGGTCAGTCGCTGGTGGCACCGTCGATGCACTGGCGGATGAGATCGGCGTGGCCGTTGTGGCGCGCGTACTCCTCGATCATGTGGGTCATGATCCAGCGGAGGTTGAAGTCGTAGCCGGTGCGGTGGGTGCCGGAGTTGCGGTCCTCCAGCGACCGGGACGCGGCCGCTTCCCGGGCCCGCTCGATCTCGTGCTGCCAGGTGGCGAAGGCGTTCTCGAAAGTGTCCCGCTCGGTGACGCGGAAGTCCCCGTCCAGGTCGTCGTCGCTGTAGTGGATCGGCGGGGCGTCCTCCCCGGCGAGCACCCGCCGGAACCAGCCGCGTTCGACATCCGCCATGTGCCGTACGAGCCCCATCAGCGTGAGGTCCGAGGGCGGCACGGACGCCTCGCGCAGTTGCGCGTCGTCGAGTCCGGCGCACTTGGCGGCCAAGGTGGCCCGGTGCTGGTCGAGCCAGCCCTCCAGCATGGCGCGTTCGTCGGCGGTCGTGGACGGTGAGGGGATCTCGATCTCGGAAGTCGTCATGAGCGCAATCATGACCACTCGGGCGGCGACGGAGCGAGCCATTATCGGGCTGCCGGGGCTCCCGCGCACCCCGGACGCCGTCGCGGACCGGCGGCCACCGTGGCGCCCGTATGCTGCCGGGGCAAAGATCGGACGGAACGCGCACCAGGGAGCACTCGTGAAGGTCGGCTGCATCGGGCTCGGAGACATCGCGCAGAAGGCGTATCTGCCGGTACTCACCACCCAGCCGGGGTTGGAACCGCACGTGCAGACCCGCACCCCGGCCACCCTCCACCGCGTCGCCGACACCTACCGCATCCCCGCCGCGCACCGCCACACCGACCTCGACTCGCTGCTCTCCGCGGGCCTGGACGCGGCCTTCGTGCACGCCTCGACCGCCGCCCACCCGGAGATCGTCACCCGCCTCCTGGAAGCCGGGGTGCCGACCTACGTCGACAAGCCCCTCGCGTACGACCTGGCCACCAGCGAGCGGCTCGTCCGCCTCGCCCAGCGCCGCCGCGTCGGCCTCACGGTCGGCTTCAACCGCCGCTACGCGCCCGGCTACGCCCAGTGCGCGGAGCACCCGCGCGAGCTGATCCTGATGCAGAAGAACCGCGTCGGCCTCGCCGAGGCGCCGCGCACCCTCGTCTTCGACGACTTCATCCACGTCGTCGACACCCTGCGCTTCCTCGCCCCCGGAGCCATCGAGCACATCGACGTCCGGGCCCGGATCCGCGACGGCCTCATGCACCACGTCGTGCTCCAGCTCTCCGGCGACGGCTTCACTGCCATCGGCACCATGAACCGGCTCAGCGGCTCCACCGAGGAGATCCTCGACGTCTCAGGGCAGGACGCCAAGCGGCAGGTGCTCAACCTCGCCGACGTCGTCGACCACGAGGGCAGGCTCGGCGTGCGCCGGCGCGGCGACTGGGTGCCGGTGGCCCGCCAGCGCGGCATCGAGCAGATCACACTGGCCTTCCTCGACGCGGTACGGACCGGTGGACCCTGGGGCGCCGAGGACGCCCTGCGCACGCACGAGCTGTGCGAGCGCGTCGTCAACCTCGCGCTCGACCAGGCTTCCTGAAGGCCCGTACGCCCTCGGCCGCGCAGAACACCGCGAGCGCGGCCAGCGCCCCGTACACCGTCCAGTCGCCGACCCGTACGTACACACTGGTGCCGCGCGCCAGCGGCACGTCGTAGACGGCGGACGCGCTGCGGGAGGTCGACAGCGGGTCGCCGACCGTCTCGCCGCGCGGCCCGGCGACCGCGCTCACCCCCGTCAGCGTCGCGTGCACCATCGGCCGCCAGGTCTCGGCGGCCCGCAGCGCGGCCAGCGAAGCGTGCTGCCGCGGGGCCCAACTGTGCTGAAAGGTCGAGGTCGACGACTGCGCGATGAGCAACTGGGCCCCCGTGCGCACCAGATGCCGGCTCATGTCGGGGAAGGCCGACTCGAAGCAGACCAACGGGCCGACGCGCAGGCCGCCCGCGCTCCCGATGCGCATCACCACCGGGCGGTCGCCGCGCCTGCGGTCCTCACCCGCCGCCTTGCCCACGGAGGTGGCCCAGCCCAGTACCGACCGCGCCGGGACGTACTCGCCGAACGGCACCAGCCGCATCTTGTCGTAGCGGTCACCGGTCGATCCGTCCGGCCCGACCAGCACCGAACTCTTGAAGATCCCCGGCTTGTCCGCGCGCCGGGCGTCGACGTTGACGAGCAACTGCGCCCCCACCGTCCGGGACAGCTTGGCGAGGCGGGCCCGCAGGTCCGGCCGGTTCGCCAGGTCCTGGCCCACGCTGCTCTCGCCCCACACCACCAGGCTCACGCCGCGCCCCGCGAGCCGCCGGGTCAGGGCTTCCTCGCGGTCGAAGCGGCGCTGCCCGTCCGCGCCGCCGGCGATCACCCCCGGCTGGACGATCGCGATCCGGACCGTGCCCGCGGCCTCCGGCAGCGGCGCCCACGCCCACACCCCACCGACCACCGCCGCGCACACCAGCAGCCCGGCGACGGCGGCCGTACGGGCCCGGTCCAGCGCGATCAGCGCGGCGAAACCCGTGTTCACCGCCACGAGGAGAAAGCTGACGAGCCACACACCGCCGACGGACGCGAGCCGCAGCGCGGGCGTGACCTGCCACTGACTGGCGCCCAGCAGGCCCCATGGCCCGCCCAGGTACTGCCAGGAGCGGATGAGTTCGACCATCAGCCACCCGGACGGCACGAGGATGAGCGCCGCCGCCATCGTGCCCGTACCGGGCGTGCCGCCCAGCAGCCGGCGCACCAGCCACCCCCACGGCGCCCAGAACAGCCCCAGCAGGGCGGCCAGCACCAGGATGAAGACGTGCAGGCTCGGCAGCAGCCAGTGGTGCACGGCCAGCAGGAACCCGGCGCCGCCGAGCCACCCGTCCAGTGCCGCGCGGCGGCCCGTGGGAGCGGACCGGATCAGCAGCAGCCACGGCACGAGAGCGGCATAGGCGAGCCACCACAGGGCGGGGGCCGGAAACGCCAGTGCGGGCAGCGCGCCCGCGAGGACCGCGGCCGCCCCCCGCCACCACGGTGAGCTGAGGCGCCGCCATCCGCCGATCGACCCCGCCATGCCGTGCCTCCCTCGTGCTGGCCGGTCACCAGTGTGCGGGAGAGAGACGATCAGGCACAGGGTGCCGTGGGCGCGACACGCAGCGCCGATTCGGGGTCGCCCGCGGTGGACGCAGTGATCGGCCGTGCTTCCGCCCGCGAGTCCGCTCCGAGAGCGGCGGGGGTCGAGGCTCCGGCGGCCGCCGCGACTCCGGCGACGACTGAGGCATCGGCGGCGTCCGAGGCCCCGGTGACGGCTGTGACTACGGCGCTGGATGAGGCTCCGGCCGGCAACGGCGCCGGGAGCGAGGAGTACGAGGAGCGCGGAGTACGAGGAGCGAGGAGTGGCGCCGCGCGCCTTCGGCTACGCGATGGCGGGGCATTTCTTCGCCGCGTTCATCCGGCCGTTGTTCCATTTGGGGGCGCGCGCCGAGTCAAAGCGCCGTTCGCCTGGGAGTGCGCGCCGCGAACAACGGCTTCCGGCATATGCATATCCACCCGACTCATGCGTGATTTCCGGCCATTCCCTCTCTGTCCAGATTGAGGCTCGCCGGGCGGAAAAAACCCCGACAACGATGCCCAATATTCAGCGATTCTAGTCTTGAAGAAAACCAAATATGCCGCATCCGGTGTCAAAGCGATCCGAAGTGAGCCCGAGTTGTCGTGCTGGAAAGGTGTGCGCTGGCGCACGATGCGGGTTATCGGCGAGATGGCTTGGGCAGGTACCGCGCAAAAGTGGACAGGAACGTTGGCCAAAGGTCAGCGGAGGGGCGGCGTGACGGACATACGTGACCGGAGCTGAATCCGGCTGTCGGAAGATGTCCCGCTGCGCGTCGAACCACCCGGATCATCTGTCCACCGGGAGCCGACGTCTCGGAGGGGACTCCATGGACAACAGTATTGTGGCCGAGGCTACCGCTGATCGCGGCACGGTGATCGGCGAGGCGAAAGTGCCCTCGTACTATTCGAGGAAGACCACTGACATCCTGCACAAGTACGGCCCGGGTCCACGCGTGCACTTCCACATGGGACTGTTCGACATCGGTGCCGCCCCGAACACCACGGTGGCCCAACGAGTCCTCAAGGACCGTCTCCTCGTCTCCCAGGAAGCCGCGATCGAGCACGCCGCCCGGGCCTGGACCCCGATGGGCGACCGGCCGGCCGCGCTCCTCGACATAGGCTGCGGCCTGGGCGGCGGCTCCCTGTACTGGGCGCAGGAGCACGGCTGCGCCGTCACCGCGATGACCGTGGCCGCGCAACACGTCCCGCTGGTGGCGGAGTTCGCCGAGCAGGCCGGGGTGGGGAAGCTGGTCACCCCGGTCCTCGCGGACGTCCACGACCTGCGGGAGGAACGGGCGTACGGCGCGGCTGTCGCCTTCGAGAGCTCCGGCTACATGGACCGCGAGCGGCTCTTCTCGGTCGTGGCGAGGGCGCTGGAGCCAGGGGGCTGGTTCGGCATCCAGGAGCACTTCCTCTGCCGCCCGGAGTGGACCCGGTTCATCGACGGCTACTACAAGACACGGCTGGGCACCTTGGCCGAGTACATAGCCGCCGCGAACGCCGCGGGTTTCGAACTGGAGCAGGACGAGGACATCACCGACCGGGTGGCGGAGTTCTGGGTGCAGTCCATGGCCTGGACGACGGCGGAACTGGACCTGGCCAAGCGCACGGGCACGCCGTCGCCGATCGCGATCGAGCGGCTGACGGAGTCGGCTCTCACCCACGGAAAGCTCTTCCGCATCTGGCGCGACCACGCGGTCGAGACCCGGCAGCTCCTCTTCCGCCTTCAGGACTGCTGACCTCGGGGCTGCCGGCCTCCGGGACCACTGCCCCAGGGCCGCCGGCCTCCGGGACCGCCGGCCTCCGGGACCGCCGGCCCCAGGATTCACTGCCCCAGGACCATCGCCTCCGGAGCGCCGGCCGCGGCCCTCCGGAGGAGTACTGGCCCCCGAGGTCCGCCGCCCTCCCCGGGCCCCAGACCTCACGACACCCGCCCCAAGGACCGCTGACACCAGGAGCCGAGATGCCCGCCCGCGCGCCTCTCACCGGCCGGCGACTGCCGCCGTTCTACTGCCCCATCGAATCCGCCGTCCATCCGCGGGCCGCCCGGATCGAACGGCGTGCCGTCGCCTGGCTGGACGCCAGCGGCATCTTCGCCAACGACGTCGACCGGGCCTGGAACCTCGCCGCCCACGCCACGGAGTTCAGCTGCCGGGTGGCCCCGCACGGCGAAGAGGAACCGCTGTTCCTCTTCGCCATCTGGAACCACTGGATGTTCGCCCTCGACGACGTGCGGCTCGACACCGGGTCACCGGCCGCCCGCCACCTCGACATCGTCGACCTCGGCTTCCGCTTGACGCGCTGCGTCGAGGCGCCGGGGTCCGGCATGCTCGGCGCGGGCCCGGTGGCCGCCGCCCTCGACGACCTCGTCGCCCGCACCCGGGAGCTGACCACCCCCGTGCAGTTCCAGCGGCTCGCCGAAGGCATCCGGGACTTCCTGCTGGGGGTCGCCTGGCAGAACGGCAACAGCGCCCGCGGCATCATGCCGACCCTGGCGGAGTACCTGCCCGGCCGGATATCGGATGTCGGCGGCCGGTTCGACGCGGCCTTCATCGAGATAGCCAACGCCATCGAAGTGCCGGCCGAGCAGCTGTACTCCGATCCCGTCCGGGCGGTGACCGAGGCCACGGGCCTGATCGTGGCCTGCGACAACGACCTCCTCTCCTACGCCAAGGAGGACAGCCGGCGCGCGACCGGCCAGCAGCCCGGCCAGAACGTCATCAACGTCCTCATGCACCACAACCGCTGCACGTTCGACCGGGCGGTCGCCGACGCACTCGTCGTCCGCGACCGCACCATGGCCCTCTTCCTGACCCTGCGCGACCAGCTCCTGAGCGACGCCGGACCGGCGCTGCGCCGCTACCTCGAAGGGCTGGGCCACTTCATAGCCGGGAACATACGGTGGTCCGACACCGCACCGCGCTACGCCAGTCCGCGCAACCGCCATGAACTCCCCGTCCCCGGCGCCACGTTGAACGTCACCTGGCGGGACGGCCCCACCGACCCGAGCACCGAGCCCTTGCCCATACCGACCGTGGCCTGGTGGTGGGACCAGCTGCGCGTACCGCGTCAGAGCCCGCGCCACCACTGGACCAGCGACCGCCACCAGGACTTGAGCAGCAGCGGCGCACTGGCCGGCGGCTCCGGGGACGCCGCGGGCGGCTGACGGAGCGCCTCGGCCGCGGCGTCCTCCTCCTCGAACGACGCCTCCCACGCGGCGCCCGGTTCGGGCGCGGGAGGCTGCTGGGTCTGGCGGGTGAACTGCACCGGCAGAGCGTCCAGATGACGGACCATCAAGGACGAGCTCCAGGTCAGCTCGGACTCCTCGCAGGAGATGACGAGATCGGGCAGCCGGGTCAGCAGCATCTCGATGCCCGTGTCCGCGATGGCCCGGCCGATGTCCTGGCCGGGGCACTCGTGGGTGCCGCCGCTGAACGCCAGATGGGACCGGTTGCCGTGGACCGGCGCCATCGGGTCGGGGCGGATCACGGAGTCCGTGTTCGCCGCCGCGAGCCCGATCACCAGGGCGTCGCCCGCCTTGATCTGCTGTCCCGCGAGCTCGGTGTCCTGCGCCGCCCAGCGGCCGAGGATCGTCGTGAACGGCGGCTCGTCCCACAGCACTTGCTCCACCGCGTCCGGCCACGTCATATGGCCGCCCGCCAGATGGGCGCGGAAGCGCGGATCGGTGAGCACCATCTTCAGCGTGTTCGCGATCAGGTTCGCGGTGCTCTCGAACGCCGTGATGAGGACGAGCCGCAGATGGTGCTCGACCTCCTCATCGGTGAGCCCCGAGGGGTGTTCGAGCAGCCAGCTGGTGAGGTCGAGACCGGGGCTGCGGTGCTTGCGCGCCACCAGCTTGCTCAGGGTCTCCTGGAGGTAGGCGTTGCTGGCGACCGCCGTCTCCGTGCCCTTGACCATGTCACGAGCGGCCTCGACCAGCCGCGGACCGTAGTCGTCCGGCATGCCGAGCAACTGGGTCATCACCAGCATCGGCAGCGGCTCCGCGAAGTGGTGCACCAGGTCGCCGGTGCCCTCGGTGCAGAAGGCGTCGACCAACTCGTGGGAGAACCGCGTGATATGGCGGCGGATGCCGCGGCGGTCGAAGCGGTCCAGGCTGTCGTTGACCGCCCCGCGCCAGCGCTCGTGCACCTGCCCGTCGGCGAAGACGCAGATGGGCTGCCAGGCGGAGACGGGGGCCAGCGGGTGGTCCGCGGTGAGCCGCCCCTCGCGCAGGGCGCTCCAGTGCCGCGAGTCGCGGGAGAAGCGGGTGGGCGTACGGACCACCTCCAGGTTCTCGCGGTAGCCGAGCACCAGCCAGGCCGGGAGGTCGCCGTCCAGCAGTACGGGCGCGACCGGGCCGTGCCGCTCGCGCAGCCGCTCGTACAGCCCCATGGGATCGGTCTCGGCCTCGGGCCCGTAGAGCCGCGTGATCCCGTCGGCGCCGCCGTGCGCCGGGCACTGCGGCGGTGGCACCAGGGGGGGCTGGACGCGGGTGTGTTCGTCAGGGAAGGTCACTGTCGCTCCGGGGATGCGGTCGTCATGGAGTGGAGGTATCGCATGAGCGCCATCAGGGTGTCGCGGCAGGAGCCGCGGTCACGGGCGTCGCATTCGACCATGGGCACGTCGTCCGGCAGGTCCATGGCGGACCGCAGCTCACGCATCGGATAGGAGGGCGCTCCGGGGAAGGTGTTGACGGCGACCACGAAGGGCACGCCGCGCTCCTCCAGACGGCCGACCACGTCGTAACTGACCTCCAGCCGACGGGTGTCGACCAGTACCACGGCGCCCAGGGCGCCCTCGAACAGCCCGTTCCACAGGAACCAGAAGCGCTGCTGGCCGGGGGTGCCGAACAGGTACAGCACCAGCCGCTCGTTGATGCTGATCCGGCCGAAGTCCATCGCCACGGTGGTCTCGGTCTTCTCCTCCACCCCGGCGATGTCGTCCACCCCCACGCCGGCCTGCGTCATCGTCTCCTCGGTGGTCAGCGGGCGGATCTCGCTCACCGAGCCGACCAGGGTCGTCTTGCCGACACCGAAGCCACCGACGATCACCACCTTCACCGCCGTGGCGACCGAGGCGGGGAGGTAGTCCTCGCTCCTGGGGCCGGTGTACGCGTCAGAGATTCTGTAGTCCATGCATCACCGCCTCCAGAAGCTGGATATCGGGCAGCGCGGCGGCCGGTACCGGAGGCCGCGCCTCTACTTGCTCCCGTGCGACCAACTCGTCCAGGAGCACGAGCAGGGTGCTGACGGGCAGGGTGAGATACGCGGAGATCTCGGCCACCGAGAGGGGGTAGTCGCACATCCGCAGAATCGCGGCCTGCTCGGGCTGTAACCCCGAGTCCGGCACGGAGCGGGTCACGATCAGTGTCACCAGGTCGAGAGGGCCCTTGTGCTGCGCGGAGCCGGCGTCCTCGGAGATGGTGAACAGCCGTTCGGGGTTGCCCGGATCCCAGGCGCGGCGTCCCGCCTGGCTCATGTCACCGGTCCGCTGACCCGCGGCGGGCTGGTGAGGTGTTCACCGATGCGGGCCACCAGATCGCGCATCTGCTGCCCCATCAGGCCCGTATCCACGTCGTCGTCGGCCAGTACCGCGAGATACGCGCCCGGCCCGGCCGCCATCATGTAGAAGAAGCCGCCGCTGACCTCGATCACGACCAGTCTCATCTGCCCGTCGCCGTGCGGGAATTCGGTGGCGACGGCCGTCGACAGGCTCTGCAGGCCGGCGCAGGCGGCGGCGAGCCGGTCGGCGGCGTCGGTGTCCGGGCCGTGCTGGGCCATGCGCAGGCCGTCGGAGGACAGCACGATCACGTGGCGGGTCTGGGGCACACCTGTCGCCAGATCCTTGAGCATCCAGTCCATGTTGAACCGCAGCTGCGTCACTTGGCTACTCTTCCTTGTCTGACATTGCGTCGCTGTTCGACTGGCCCGAATCGGCCGCGGGCGTCAAGCCGTTGAAGCCGCTCATGAAGGAGTCGATCCACAGCCCGGGCTCCCGGGGCGGCTCGCTCTCGGCGGGCTTGTCCGGCGCGTTCACGGGCGTGCGGGACGAGCGGATGCGCGGGGTGTTGGGCATACGGCGCCGTCGCTGCGGGAGTCCGTCCCCGTCGTGCTCGGCGGCCGGTGGGTGTTCCATGGGCGGCGGCACCTGAGGAGGCGGCGAGCCCGGACGCCTCCTGATCTTGGGGGGCGGGAAGGTGGCGGCCCGGGCCACCTCGCCACCGGGCGCGTGGGTCGGCCGGATGATGTCCTGCGGGGCGACCAGGACGGCCCGGACGCCGCCGTAGGCGGAGGGGCGCAGCGAGATCAGGAAGTCGTGCGTTTTGGAGAGCCGGCTGACCACGGCCAGACCGAGCCGCGGCGCCTCGCCGAGGTCGTCCAGGTCCAGCCCGCCGTGCAGGGAGTTGAGCACCGCTTCGGCACGCCGCCGGGTCTCGTCGGTGAGGCCCACGCCGGAGTCCTCGATCTCGATGGCCACGCCCGACTGGACCTGGATCGCGGTGAGGTGTACCCGGGTCTCCGGGGGGGAGTAGCGGGTGGCGTTGTCGAGCAGCTCGGCGACGGCGTGGATGAGCGGCTCCACCAGGGGCCCCTCGATCGCGACATCGGCCACCGAATGCAGGTCGACCCGGCGGTAGTCGAGAATGCGCGACATGGCGCCGCGCAACACGTTGTACAGCGGGATCTGGTATTTCCACTGACGGCCGGGCCGCGAGCCGCCGAGTACGGCGATACTGTCGGCCAACCGCCCGACCAGCGCGTTCCCATGGTCGAGGTGGAGCAGGTCCCGGAAGAACTCCCGCTGGGCGCCGTGCCGGTCCTCCATCTCCCGGATGTCCGTCGCCTGCTGATGGACGATGGCCTGTACGCGCCGGGCGATGTTCACGAAGGCGCGCTGCGCGGAATCGCGCATGCCCTCCTCGGTGTGGACGGCTTCCACCACGGCGCGCAGCAACTGCCGGTGCGCCTTCGCGTACTGCGGTTCCAGCCGGACGACCGGTTGTACGCGGCCGAGCACGTCGTCGAGCGGGGTGCCGCGCCGGAGCAGGGTCACCGCCGCGGGCAGCATCTCCCGCGCCAGTCGGAGGGTCTCGGCCTCCTGCTGGTCGAGCTGGCCCTGAAGGGCGGCCTCCCGCTCGGCGGACCGGGCGCGCAACGCCTCGATGAGCCGCCCGCGCCGGACCGCCTCGGCCGCGGCCAGTGCCACCGCGAGGGTGGCCATCGTGCCGCACCAGATCACCGCCGTCCGTGCCTCGGCCCGGACGGCCGCCACCGCTGCCACCGCGCAGACCGCGACCACGGCGGGAGGGAGCAGCCATATGAAAGCGGTGGTGGGCCGCCTGGCGTGAGATGACGAGCCAATACCAACCATCGAGATCCTTGAGCTCTTGGAAAGGGGGGTGGAAAGGGGGCTGAGCTGCGTGTGCGATTGGGCGCCGACCCGATTTACCTCGAAGAACAGCGGCAGCGCAGCAGTTGGCAGGGGTGTGCTGTAGTCACGGCAACCCACTTCGCGCCATGGAGCGTAGCTTGTCACGCCGGCCCCCGGGACGAAGATGTCATATTCGGAGTGACGCACTGATGAGTGAATTCGAAGGGGTTCATAATGCCCCACGCTTTCGCGTGCGAATTATTATGCGAATTCATAGGACGCGCGTTCGTTCGACCGTGGGTGTCACCCGTGCCGGTGCTCCTGCCCGGAACCCCGCCCGCGAGGCTCCCGACGCGGCTAGGATCGCCGCACCAGGTATACGGACAGACCGTCGGGAGACACCGCCATGACGGGGCACCAGCGCGAACAGCGGTACCCCGCCGCCCTGTTCGAGCGTGAACCGGAGATCGCCGCTGCCGAGCGGGCGGTGGACAGCTTCTGCGCAGACGCCGCCGAAGGGGGCGCACCCCTCGGCGGACTGCTCCTGTACAGCGGGGCGGCCGGCCTGGGCAAGACGGCGCTGCTGGCCGAGGTGCGGCGGATCGCCATGGAGCGCGGCCACTGCACCGTACTCTCCGCGCGCGGCAGTGAATCGGTGCGGTCCGTGCCCTTCCACGTCGTACGGCAACTGCTCCAGCCGGCCATCGCACCGATGTCGGCCGCCGAGCGCAGAGAGCTCTTCGGAGGCTGGTACGACATCGCCGGACCGGCGCTGGGCGTGGCGCCGCCCCGTGAGCAGCGGGCCGACCCGCAGGGCGTGCGCGACGGCATCGACTGGGTCATCACCCGGCTCGCCGCCGGCGGCGACCCGCTGGCGCTGGTCATCGACGACGCGCACTGGGCCGACGCCGAGTCGCTGGCCTGGCTCACCTCCTTCGCCGTCCGGCTGCCCGAACTCCCCCTCCTCGTCGTCCTCTCCTATCGCCCCGACGAACTGCCCGCCCACGCACCGGACTTCGCCGACCTCGTCGGCGGGCGCGACGTCCGCCCCGCCGTGCTGCGCGAACTCACCCCGGCCGCCGTGGCCGAGCTCGTGCGCACGACGCTCGGCGACGGCGCGGACGCCCCCTTCTGCCGCGAGGTCTGGGCCGTCACCGGCGGCAATCCGTACGAGGCCGTGGAGCTGATCGCCAAGGCCCGGGACCGCGCCATCGAACCCGTCGAGGACAGCGCCGCCCTGCTGCGCGGGCTCGGCGCCGAGGCCCGCGGCAACGGCCTCGTCACCCGGCTGGCGGGGCTCGGCGCGGAGACTGTCCGCTTCGCGTGGGCCGCGGCCGTACTCGGCACCGAGATCTCGCCCCGGTTAGCCGCCAACCTGGCCGCGGTGTCCCCGGCGGTGGCCGCCGAGAGCGCGGACCGGCTGCGCGAGGCCCGTATCCTCACCGGCTCCAGTGACCTCGAATTCGTCCATCCGCTCATCGCCACCGCCATCTACCAGGCCATCCCGGCCGCCACCCGCACCGCCATGCACGGTCAGGCCGCCTGGGCGGTCACGCAGGCGGGCCACGGCCCGGCCGCCGCCTCCCGGCATCTGCTGGAGGTCCACCCCGAGGACGATCCGCAACTGGTGCGGCAGCTGCGCGCCGCCGCCCGCGAACACCTCGCCGTCGGCGCCCCGCTCGCGGCCCGCCGCTGTCTGGAGCGGGCCCTGGCGGAGCCCCCGCCCGACGAGGAGCGCGCGGCCCTCCTGTACGAACTCGGCTGCTCCACCCTGCTCACCTCGCCGCACACCACCATCGACCACCTGCGCGAAGCGCTCGCCCTGCCCGATCTCCCCGAGGAACTGCGCGTCGACGCCACCTACCGGCTCTCCCAGGCGTACGGGCACAACAGCCAACTCCCCGAAGCAGCCGAGGTGGTGGCCGTCGAGGCCGCCCGTACGCCCGACGGCCCCGGCCTGATGCGGCTCCAAGTCGCGCACTACCTCTGGAAGAGCATGCAGGTCGACGAGGTGGACAGCGCCGGCCGGGCGCGGCGGGTCGCCGGTATAGCCGACCGTCTCGGCGGCAGCGACGACGCCGAGCGGGCGCTGCTCGCACTGTGCGCGTTCGACGGCATGATCCGCGGCGAGAACGCGCTGCGCGTCACCGAGATCAACGACCGCGCGCTCATCGACGGCCGCCTCGCCCCGGGTATGGGCTGGACCAACACCGAGTGGGGCTTCGAGATCCCCAGCATCATCTGCCTGACCTTCGCCTACACCGACCGGCTCGACCATGCCGCGGACCTGTCGGACGAGGCCGTACGCGCCTTCGAGATCTCCGGCTGGAGCGGGGCCCACCTCGCCTTCGCCCACGACCTCGTGGGTCTCGTCCACCGCCGACGCGGTCGGCTCGCAGTTGCTGAGACGTTTCTCCGCGAGGGGCTCCGGCTGGCCGGCCGCCTCGGCCCCGGCCTGCCCGTCCAGTGGGACGGCACCTGCCTGCTCATCGACACCCTGCTCGCCCGCGGCCATGTGGCCGAGGCCCAGGCCGTCGCGGAGGTCAACTCCTTCCGCGCGCCCTACTCGCCGGCGATCGTCATGCCCGACGCCGCCTGCCTCGCGGGACGGCTGCTGCTGGCCCGCGGCCACCGCGCGGAGGCCGTCGCCGAACTGGAAGCCGCGGGGCGCCAGTTGGCGGAGCGCGGCCGTCACAACACCCTGTGGGCGCCCTGGGCGCTCGACCTCGCGGAGGCGCTGGCCGCCGAAGAGCCGGAGCGTGCCCGTGCGTTGTCGGCAGAGGCCGTCCAGCACGCCGCCCGGTTCGGCACCGACACCGCCATGGGCGAGGCGCTGCGCCGGGCCTCGGCGCTCGCCGAGGAAGGCAAGGCCCTGTCCATGCTGGAGAGCGCCGTCGGCCATCTGCGCCGGTCCCCGAGCAGATACGAGTACGCCGCCGCTCTGGTGGACCACGGCGCGGCGCTGCGGCTGCGCGGCCACTGCGCCAGGGCCGCCGAACAGCTCCGGCAGGGGCTGAGCCTCGCCGAGGACTGCGGGGCGGACGGGGTCGCCAAGAAGGCGCGGGAAGAGTTGGCGGCTGTGGGGTTGTGAGGGGGCGGCCTGAGGCCGCCCATGAAGGCACCCGCGCCACCCGCCCGTACGCCGATCGTCGTACGAGGCTGTCGGCCGGGCGGTACGGGCGGTGCACGCCCGCCCCGCGCGGACGGCAAGCCGCGCGGAGCGGAGCGCGAAGAACGGGCCGGGCCCCTCGCCCGGAGCGCGCGGGCGGCGTCAGCCGGGCCACCGCCAGTCGGCGACCTCCGGCAGGTCCGTGCCGTGCTCGCGGATCCAGTCGTGGTGCCGGGCGCGCACATCCTCCATGGCCTGCCGCACCCCGGTGGCCCGCACGGCCAGGCCGGGCACCCGGTCGATGACGTCCATCACGAGCCGGTAGCGGTCCAGGTCGTTGCGGACGACCATGTCGAACGGCGTGGTCGTCGTGCCCATCTCCTTGTAGCCGCGCACATGCAGATTCGCGTGGCCGGGCCGCCGGTAGGCGAGGCGGTGGATCAGCCAGGGATAGCCGTGGTACGCGAAGATCACCGGCCGGTCCGGGGTGATGAGGGCGGTGAAGTCGCGGTCGGTCATGCCGTGCGGGTGGTCCTCGCGCGGCATCAGGCGGGTCATGTCGACGACGTTGACGACGCGTACGGCCAGCTCGGGCAGGTGCTCGCGGAGCAGGCTCGCCGCGGCCAGCGCCTCCTGCGTCGGAACGTCGCCGGCGCAGGCGAGGACGGCGTCGGGCCCCTCGCCCGGACGCTCGGTCCCCGCCCACTCCCATACGCCCGCGCCGCGCGCGCAGTGCGCCCGGGCCTGTTCCAGATCGAGCCAGTCGAACGTCGGCTGCTTCCCGGCGACCACGACGTTGACGGCGTCCCGGGTGCGCAGCACGTGATCGGCCACGCAGAGCAGCGTGTTGGCGTCCGGCGGCAGATACGCGCGTACGGCGTGCGGGCTCTTGTTGAGGATGTGGTCGATGAAGCCCGGGTCCTGATGGGAGAAGCCGTTGTGGTCCTGGCGCCATACATGCGAGGTCAGCAGGTAGTTGAAGCCCGGCACCGGAGCCCGCCAGGGGACCGCGCGGGCGCTGTCGATCCACTTCACGTGCTGGGCGGCCATGGAGGCGACGATGTGCGCGAACGCCTCGTAGGAGGAGAACAGCCCGTGCCGCCCGGTGAGCACATAGCCCTCCAGCCACCCCTGGCACAGATGCTCGGAGAGCACCTCCATCACCCGTCCGTGCGGCCCCAGATGCTCATCCGTCGGGAGCGTCTCCGCCTGCCACGCCTTGTCCGTCGCCGCGTACAGGTCCTGCAGCCGGTTGGAAGCGGTCTCGTCCGCGCCCATCACCCGGAAGTCACGGCGGAGGGCGGTGTCGGCCATCACCTGGCGCAGCAGTGCGCCGAGCACCCGGGTCGGCTCGTGCGACTGGTCGCCGGGCTTGTCGAGCGGCACGGCGAAGCGCTTCAGATCGGGCAGCGGCAGCTCCCTCACGAGCCGGCCGCCGTTGGCGTGCGGATTGGCGCCGAGCCTGCGGTCGCCCGAGGGCACGCAGGCCAGCACCTCCGGTCGCGGGCGGCCGTCGGGGTCGAAGAGTTCGTCCGGCGCGTAACCGCGAAGCCAGCTCTCCAACTGCCGCCGGTGGTCGGCGTTCTCCCGTACGCCCGCCAGCGGCACCTGGTGTGCGCGCCAAGTGCCCTCGACCGGCAGCCCGTCCACCTCGGCCGGGCCGGTCCAGCCCTTCGGGGTGCGCAGCACGATCATCGGCCAGCGGGGACGCCGCCTCTCGCCGTCCACGCGGGCCGCCCGCTGATGGCCGGCGATACGGTCGAGGGCGAGGTCCATGGCGGCGGCCATGTCCTGGTGGACGCGGGCCGGGTCGTCGCCCTGGACGTGCAGCGGCTCGTGGCCGTAGCCGCGCAGCAGTGAGTCGAGCTCGTCCTGGGGCAGGCGCGCCAGCACGGCGGGGTTGGCGATCTTGTAGCCGTTGAGGTGCAGGATCGGCAGCACCGCACCGTCGTGCACCGGGTCGAGGAATTTGTTCGCGTGCCAGGACGCGGCGAGCGGCCCCGTCTCGGCCTCGCCGTCGCCGATCACGCAGGCGGCCAGCAACTGGGGGTTGTCGAGCGCCGCGCCATAGGCGTGCGCGAGGGAGTAGCCCAGCTCACCGCCTTCGTGAAAGGACCCGGGGACCTCCGGCGCGGCATGGCTCGGCACCCCGCCGGGGAAGGAGAACTGCCGGAAGAGCCGGGCCATCCCGGCGGCGTCCCGGCCGAGATCCGGGTCGACATCGCCGTACGAACCGTCCAGCCAGGCCCCCGCCAGCACGGCCGGACCGCCGTGCCCGGGGCCCCACACGCAGACCGCGTCGAGGTCGCGGGCCGTGATCACCCGGTTGAGATGGGTGTAGACGAGGTTGAGGCCGGGGCAGGTGCCCCAGTGCCCCAGCAGCCGGGGCTTGATGTGCTCGGGCCGCAACTCCTCGCGGAGCAGGGGGTTCCCGGTGAGGTACAGCTGACAGGCGGCCAGGTAGTTCAGGGCGCGCCAGTGTGCCAGCAACTGGTCGAGTTCGTCCGCGTCGAGCGGCGTACGCGTCTCCATGAACAGCCCTTCGTCGGGTACGGGCGTACGGGCCGTCTCCCCTCCATGTGCCGGGCCATGCGCGGCCGGGCGGAGTCGTCGGCCCCGCTTCAGGAGGCGCGGCGGGACGATTTCTTGGCGGCGGCCGTCTTCGCGGACTTGGCGGTGGCCTTCTTCGCCGTGCTCTTCTTGGCCCCGCTGCTTTTCGCCGTGGTCTTCGCCGCGGGGCTCTTCGCGCTGTCCTTCGCCGTGCTCTTCTTCGCGGCGGTCTTCTTGGCGGCCCCGGTGGATCGGGCGGACTCGGCGGTTCTACGGGCCGTCCGCCCGCCCCTCTCACCCCTGCCGCCCTTATCCCCCCTATCTTCCTTGTCGTCCTTGTCCGCCCGGTCGATGGATGCCTGGAGGGCGGACATGAGGTCGATGACGTTGTCCGGTGCGGCGGTGGTGTCCGACGTGGCGGTGGCCGTCTTCTTGTCCAGCCGGGCGGTGACCAGCTCGTCGAGTGCGCGCTGGTACTCGTCCTCCAGCTCTTCGAGGTCGAAGTCCTCCGAAAGGGTGTCCATGAGGCTCGTCGCCATCTTCAGCTCCTGCGGCCGCGCGGTCACGGAGTCGGGCGGGGCGAGACCGGCGCTGTCGCGGATCTCGTCGGGCCAGTACATGGTGTGCACCATCATGAGGTCGCCCTGGACGCGCAGCAGGGCCAGCGACTCCCGGGTCCGAATCGTGATCTTGCTGATGGCGACCCGGTCCGTCTTCTTCAGCGTCTCGCGCAGCAGGACGTAGGGCTTGTCGGCGGCGCCGCTGTCGGGGGCCAGGTAATAGGAGCGCGCCAGTTGCAGCGGCGTGATCTTGTCGGCGTCCACGAAGGCGAGCACGTCGATGAGGTTCTTGCTGGGGAGCGGAAGGTCGGCCAGGTCGTCCTTGGTCAGGATCGCGGTACGGCCCTCGTCGTCCTCGTACCCCTTGGCGATGTGCTCGTAGCCGACCTCCTCCCCGCACACGGAGCACACGCTCCTGCGGCGGATGCGCCCGCCGTCCTTGTCGTGCACCTCGTGGAGCCTGACACCGTGGTCCTCGGTGGCCGCGTACAGCTTGACCGGCACGGATACCAGCCCGAAACCAATCGCCCCTTTCCACATGGTTCGCATAATTTTGTACCTCCATGGGGAATTTCCACACTATGCCCACATCGCCGGACCGGCAGGCCGTGGAGTTCGACGGCCACCGCCTCGCCCTGACCCACCTGGACCGCGTGGTATTTCCCGCCTCGGGACACACCAAGGCCCAGCTGCTGCACTACTACGCCACGATCGCCGACGCGATGGTGGCGCACACCGCCGACCGCCCCGCCTCCTTCGTCCGCGCCCCGGAAGGCCCCGCGGGGCAGTCCTGGTACGCCAAGAACCCGCCCGGCGGCACCCCCGACTGGGTGCGCCTGGTGCCCGTACCCGGCAAGGAAGGGCCCGTCGACCACATCACCGTCGACTCCACCGCCACACTGGTGGCGATGGCGAACCTCGGCGCGTACGAGTTCCATGTGCCGCAATGGACGGGCACGGCGGGACCGGACGGCCACGACCGCCTCGTACTCGACCTCGACCCCGGCCCCGGCACGGACCTGGTGGTGTGCTGCCGGGTCGCGCTGCGGTTGCGGCAGCTCCTCGCCGACGACGGGCTGACCGCTTGCCCCGTGGTCTCCGGCTCGAAGGGGATGCACCTCTACGCGCCCCTGCACCCGGCGGCGGGCCGGGCCGTGAGCGCGTACGCCAAAGAGCTCGCCACCCGGATGGAGGACGAACACTCCGGGTTGGTCGTCGTGACGATGGCGCGCGAGGCGCGTGCCGGGAAAGTGTTCATCGACTGGTCGCAGAACACCACGGCGAAGACGACGGCCGCGCCGTACACGCTGCGGCTGCGCGACCACCCGCACATCGCGACGCCGGTCGACTGGGACGAGGTCGAGAACTGCCGCGCGCCGCAGGATCTCGCCTTCACGCCGGAACAGGTGCTGGACCGGGTGGCCGACCGCGGCGACCTGCTGGCGCCGCTTACCGACGAGGGGGTGCGGGGACGGCTGCCGTGAGCTGTCCCTGAGCTGCCGTGAGGCCGTCGGACCTGTGCTGACCAGGCCATACGCCGTTCGGGGGACAAGGCCGCCAACCGCGTGTGAACCGTACCGGACCGGGCGAGATCTCGGCCATGGCCAGCCAGTCCCCGCCCCTGCCCCGGATCGCCCCCATGCTCGCGACGGCGGGGCACTTGCCGGTCCCGGGGGCGGTGGAGCGGTGGGCGGCGGAAACGAAGTACGACGGTCAGCGGAGCGTTCTGTATCTGCCGGGGGACGGCTCGGTGGAGCTGAGGGCCCGCTCCGGCGCCGACATCACCGGCGCCTACCCGGAGCTGGGCGCCCTGGGCGGCGCTCTCGGAGACGTCCCCGCCGTACTGGACGGGGAGATCGTCGCGCTCGACGGCCGGGGCCGCCCGGACTTCGAGCGGCTGCAGCCCCGGATGGCGCTGTCCGGATCGCCGGCCAAGGCCGCTCGGCTGGCGCGGGACGTCCCGGTTCAGCTGATCCTCTTCGACGTCATGTTCCTCGACGGCCGCGACCTGACGAGGCTCCCGTACGCCGAGCGCCGCCGGCTGCTGGAGCGGCTGGACCTGCGGGGTCCGCACTGGTCGACGCCGGCCGCGGTCGTCGGCCACGCCCAACAGGCGCTGGACGCCACCCGCGAACGCGGCCTGGAGGGCGTGGTGCTCAAACGGACCGACTCCGGGTACGAGCCCGGGGTCCGCTCGCGCGCGTGGATCAAGATCCGGCACGTGCGCACACTGGACGCGATCGTCGGCGGATGGGTGCCGGGCCGGGGTCGGCTGGCCGGGCTCCCGGGGGCGCTGCTCGTAGGACAGCGCCAGGACGGCGGCGCGCTGCGCTATCTGGGCAGCGTGGGAACCGGGTGGAGCGAGCGCGAACGCGCCGCCATCGCCGACCTGCTGCGGATCTCCGCGATCGACGACTGCCCCTTCGACACCGTGCCGCCGGTGGCCGGCGCCCGATGGGTGTTGCCGCGCCTGGTCGGCGAGATCGGGTACGCGACCCGCACCCGCGCCGGGCTCCTGCGGCATCCGTCATGGCATCGGATGCGGCCCGATCTGGCTCCTGAGGACATCGGCTGACGCCCGAGGACATCGGCTGATCTCCGGCGGAGTCCGGGCGGGCCGACTGCCGACTACCCGCCGTGCGCTTCCTGCTCCTGCTCTGGTCCGCACGGCGGCGTACGGACGGCGGCGTACGTACGCGCGTACCGTCACGGCGATTCGATCGCGGCCCTCAGCACGTCGTCTGTCTCGTCGATGGCGGCCGTGAGCGCCTTCGACTCCGGGACCAGGGCGGCCAGGATCCGGTCGACGCCGCGCAGCCCCGCCCGGTCCAGCAGTGTCTTCTCGTTGGTGACCCACTCGCCCCGCGCCGCCAGCACCGCGTGCGCCGCCTGGCAGGCGGCGGTGGCGATGGCGCCCGCGCAATCGGTGAGGCGGCCGTGCTCGGCATGGGCGGAACGGGCGTACGCGAGGGTCAGCTGAGCCGTGCCCCACCAGCGCTCGGTGGCCTGGCGCCGCAGGGCCGCGGGGTATTCGGGGCGGGGCAGCTCTCCGTGGAGCACCTTGTTGACGGCCAGTTCGGCGACGACCAAGTACGTCGGGATTCCGGCGAGATGGAACATGAGCCGCTCGATGCCGAACCGCCCCTCGCGGGCCTCGGCCAACTGATGCTCGACATCGTCGAGATCGCGGTAGTGCACGTCCACGTCGCGTTCGCCGATCTTGAGCCAGGCGCCGCCGTTGAACACCCCGCCGCCCCACTCGCCGATCTCGGAGACCTCTCCGGGCCAGCCGAGCGCGCGCAGGCTCTCGGGCGAGAACTCTTCCCGG
This sequence comes from Streptomyces sp. NPDC044033, assembly GCF_056434425.1. Classification (NCBI taxonomy): domain Bacteria; kingdom Bacillati; phylum Actinomycetota; class Actinomycetes; order Kitasatosporales; family Streptomycetaceae; genus Streptomyces; species Streptomyces sp. NPDC044033. The sequence goes on from NZ_JBWKFF010000005.1 coordinate 96,903, forward strand.
TAGTAGACGGCGAAGTCCCAGTCGCTGTCGGGCCGGTGGGTACCGGTGGCCCGCGACCCTCCCAGAGCGACCGCCCGCACGCCGGGCAGGCTCGCGAACTGGTCGGTGAGGCGTTCCGCGAAGGCTTTGTCGTCGTCCGAGTGCATGGGGGAGAGGGTAGCGGCGGGCCGGAGCGCACCGCCGGCCGGATGCGTCGTACGGCGATGGCGGTGGCCCAGGAGTGACACGCGCTGTCATGCGGACGCTGTCGCGGCGGCGCGGCCCGGCTCGGCGCGTTCTCCGGCATCGGCCAGCCCTCGGTATCTGCGGGGAGGCCGAACAAGGTGAGGTCCGAGGTGTCCGGCAGGTGCTTCAGCCGCTCACCGACGATACGGATGACCAGCCGGTGCACTTACCCCAGATGCAGGACCAGATCCGCCACCGACCAGCCGGGACAGGCCGCTACCAGGGGCGACGTACCCATACCGGCCGCCCGGCGGGCGGCGGCCTCGAACGCCAGGGCCTCGTGGTGAAAGAGGGGGACGCGATCCATGACCTCACTGTCCCACTCGCCCGCGGAACCCGATACGGGCAGCGCCGCCGCGCGCCGTCCGGCAGGCCGTTCACCGAAGCCGTTCACCGAAGGCGACGCGGGACGGTCATGGTGTCCGCCGGTTACGGGTCCAGTCCAGGAGTTGGCGGGCGGTCCAGGTGTTGATGACGCGCTCGGCGGGGATACCGCACGCCTCGGCCCGGGCGCAGCCGAGGATCTGCCAGTCCAGCTGGCCCGGCGCGTGGGCGTCGCTGTCGATCGCGAACAGGACCCCGGCGTCCAGGGCCTGGCGGATCAGACGCAGCGGCGGATCGAGACGGTCCGGCCGGCTGTTGATCTCGACCGCGGTGCCGAATCTGGCGCAGGCCGCGAACACCATCGCCGCGTCGAACCGCGACTCGGGACGCCCCTTGCCGGCCACGAGCCGCCCGGTGCAGTGCCCGAGTACGTCCACCAGCGGGCTGGCGACGGCCGCCACCAGCCGCCGCGTCATCGCCTCCTCCTCCATCCGGAGCTTGGAATGCGCGGAGGCCACGACCACGTCCAAGCGGTCCAGGAGGTCTGACTCCTGGTCCAGGGAGCCGTCGGCGAGGATGTCGCACTCGATGCCGGTCAGCAGCCGAAAGCCCTTGCCGAGCCGCCGGTCGACCTCGTGCACGGCCTCGACCTGTTCCCGCAACCGCTCGGAGGTCAGCCCGTTCGCGATCCGCAGCCTGGGGGAGTGGTCGGTCAGCACGGCCCACTGGTGGCCCACCGACCTCGCGCCACGGGCCATCGCCTCGATGGGGCTGCCGCCGTCCGACCAGTCCGAGTGCAGATGGCAGTCGCCGCGCAGCGCGCCTCGCAGGGCGGTGCCGCCCTCCGCGAGCGGCGCCTCGGCCTCTTCCTCCAGCCGGGCCAGATACTCCGGTACGTCACCCGCGAGCGCCTCGGCCACCACCCGCGCGGTCTTGGGACCGATGCCCGTCAGCTCGGTCAGCGTCCCGGACGCGGCACGCTCCGCCGGCTCCCCTGACGGCAGTGCGGCGATGACTTCTGACGCCGTACGGAACGCCTGTACCCGGTACGTGGGGGCCTGCGCGCGCTCCAGCAGGAACGCGATACGGTCCAGCGCCTCCACCGGCTCCATCGCTCACCCGCTCACCGCGTCGTCGGCGTGCCGGCCACCAGGCATGCCGCCCCGTCGGACCTCGTTCCCCGAGGTCATGACCATGATCCGGCCAGGGCGCCCACTCGGCAACAGCGGCACCGGGGCCGGTGGCAGCAGGGTCCGCGGCGATGGCGGCGGCGGATCAGGTCGGCTTGCCGCCGCCCCGGCCCCCGGCCCGCCGGACCTCCAGTCCGTCCAGCAGCTTCCGAGTCGCCTCGGCCACCGCGTCGACGGCCTCGTCGAACACGCCCCGATTGTGAGCGGCGGGCGCGCGGAACCCGGAGACCTTACGTACGTACTGCAACGCCGCCGCCCGGATGTCCTCGTCGCTGACATCCGGGGTGATGGGCGGGCGGAGGGTTTTGATGCTGCGGCACATGCGCTCAGCGTAGAGCGGGGGCGTCGGCAGGGCACGCGGTCGTAAGCGTCGTAAACCTGGCATGTCCGCGCCCCTGTGCGTGTTATTGCCGGGGTCCCGGGGGGCATCACCTGAGTGACGAGGCGTCATCGCGCACCGCCGGCCACCTGCGCCGCCCGTCCTCCTCCCCCCACGACACAGGAGCAGTACGTGATCCACGCTACGCCCATGCCCGGAGACATCGGGCTCACCCGGATATCCGGTACCACCGGGAAGCTGATCCGCTTCGGCCAGTGGCTGAACGGCAACGGATTCGCCGACTACGAACACGCCTTCCTCGTCCTGCCCGACGAACGGCTGCTGGAAGCCGAACCCGGCGGCGCCCGCATCAAGCCCCTCTCGGAGTACGACAGTTCGACCGTCGTGTACACCTGCCCCGCGGACCTGACCGAAGAGCAGCGCGGGGCCGTGTGCGAGGCGAGCGGCCGGTACGTCGGAGTGGAGTACAGCTTCCTCGACTTCCTGGCCATCGCCACGCACCGCGTCCATCTGCCGGTTCCCGGGCTGCGCCGTTACGTGGCCAGCACGAAGCACATGATCTGCTCCCAGCTCGTCGACCAGTGCTATCAGGACGCCGGAGCGCACCTGTTCGCCGACCGGCGCTGGTCGGGCTATGTCACGCCGGGGGCGCTGTACACCCTCCTGGCCGGAGAGAACGCCCACGACGCCGCCCACGACGAGGCGCCGGACGAGGAGCGCCGAGCCGCGTAGGGCGCGCGGTCGCAGCGTGTTCAGCACACCTGACCGGTACGGAGCGCGAGCGCCCGGAGGCAGGGCCCGGGCCCGGCGGCTGTCGCGCCGGGCCCCTGCCACCGCTGCTCGGTCTGCTCGCCCGCGCGGGCGTCCCCCTCAGCGGAGCGCCGGGAGACGACCCGTCAAGACCCATCAAGACCCGCCAAGACCTGTCAGGCAGGGACGATGGAGATGCCGTCGTCCTCGATCTCGCCGTTGGTGTCGCACCACGCGGTGGAGACGCCGGACTTGTTGGCCTTGATGACATTGCCCAAGTGCGTGTAGTGGTTGCCATTGCCGAAGCACTTGATGGAGATCCTCCACTTGCTGCCCATCGCGTCGCAGCTGGCGTAGGCGCCCTTGTGCCCCGCGCTCCCATCGATGCGGGAAACTCCGCAGCTCAGCGCGCGGGCGGAGGACGCCGGCGCGCTGATGACGACGAGTCCGCCGGCTGCGACGACGAGTGATACGGCGGTGGCGGCGAGACGACGAGGGGTCTGCATGGAGGTTCCTTCGGTCGAGTGGCGCGCTGAAGTCGACGAGATCTTGGCATGGGGCCGCTCCGACGGACCCGCGCCAAATGCGCCAACCTTTACGGTGCGTAATCGGCCATTCCGCATTTCTCGTGGCTGCCACGGCGCCGTGGGATCATGGGCAGGTACCCGCGCCGGTACGCGGGTGACCCGCCGACCCGCGCACCAGCCGGCGCCCCGGCCCCGGCGGGGGCCCGCCGCCCGCCGCCGACCACTCTCAAGGAACCCTCGTGCAGCTCACCTACAGTGACGTCAAGCAGGCCGCCGACCGTGTCGCGGGGCACATCCGGCCCGTCACCGTCGCGCGTGCCGACGCCTGTGGCGCACCCGCCGGCGAGCCCTTCCGGCTGTGGCTCGCCCTCGAATTCATGCAGCACACAGGGTCGTTCAAGGCGCGGGGCGCCGCCAACTTCCTCGCGGCGCACCGGGAGGCCGGCACCCTCCCCGACGCGGGCGTCACCATAGCCTCCGGCGGCAACGCAGGGCTCGCCTGCGCCTGGGCGGCCCAGCGGTACGGCGTACGGGCCACCGTCTTCCTGCCCGAGACCGCCCCGGCGGTCAAGGTCGCCAGGCTCCGCGGCTACCAGGCCGATGTGCGACTCGTCGGGACCCAGTACGCGGAGGCCGCCGAAGCCTGCCAGGAGTTCGCCGCCACCACGGGGGCGCTCCTCTCGCACGCCTACGACCACCCGCTGATCGCCGCCGGAGCCGGCACGCTCCTCGATGAGATCCACCACCGGATACCCGGCCTGGACACCGTGGTGGTCGCGGTCGGCGGCGGCGGGCTGTTCTCCGGCGTCGCCTCCGCCGCCGAGCACCATGGGCTGCGCACCGTCGCCGTCGAACCCGAACGCTGCCGCGCCCTGAACGCGGCCCTGGAGGCCGGGCGGATCGTCGACGTCGACGTGGACTCGGTCGCCTCGGACTCCCTGGGGGCCCGGCGCGCCTCCCAGACGGCCCTCGATGCCGCCCGGGGCGGCGACGTGCGCTCGGTGCTCGTGCCCGACGCCGAAATCGTCCGCGCCCGCCAGGCCCTCTGGGACGGCCGGCGGCTCGCCGTCGAACACGCCGCGGCCACCGCCCTCGCCGCCCTCGGCGCGCCCCGGGGATATACCCCGGCCGCCGGTGAGACCGTCGCCGTCATCCTCTGCGGCGCCAATACGGACCCGGCCGACCTGACGCCCGAGGGCCGGCTCCCCGCCACCACGGAGTGACCGTCCGGTCCATAGGAATTCCGGCCAGGACGGTACTTACCCCTTCGAACGGATTGACCAAGCCCCTGCCACCTGGCATTCCGTGGTCATATGCCGAAGGAGCGCGGGGGAATTCTCGGATTCATGCCCCAACGAGCCCTGAAATCAGGTTCATTGGGGACGGGAGTCCCGCGCTCTCCCGCTGACGTCAACGTCTGTTCAAGGGCGCAGAGCGGCGGTGACATGGAACGAGGTGCCTCGTGACCGCGGACCGGGTCCGTTCCCTCTCGCTCTGTACTGTGGCGCGGTCTGCCGCCGACGGCATACGGAGGCCCACGCTCCGGCGGTCGAGCGCCGGAGAACGGCTGGTCGGGGCCCGTACGGTCGGGTGCCGCGCGGTCCGTGCGGGCGGCCCGGACGGCACCGAGGGACGGCCGTGACCGGTGATGTCGACCTGCCCGCGGCCGGCGGTGTGCCGTCGCGGCGGCCCAGCCGACGACTGGAGATCTCCTTTGAGGCGTTCCACGAATTCCACGCCCGCAAATGGCTGGAATACGCCCGTCTGCATACCGGTGACGCACTCGTCGCGGAGAAACTCACCCAGGCCGTCTACCGGCAACTGGCCGACCAATGGGCGCATGTCCTGCTCCAGCCCTCGGTGGACTCCTATGCCTGGACGGTGTTCAAGGAGCACATCGCCGAGTGGTTCCTGAACAGCGGCCGCAGCACGGCCGCGGCGCAGGCCGCCGCCCTCGCGGCCGTCACTCACGCGCTGCTGCGGAAGTACGGGCAGCAACTCGTTCTGCTGGAAGGTCGCGGGGGCTCGGACAGTGCGCTCTCCCGGCTTCCCGAGCGGCAATGTGACGTGGTGGTGCTGCGGTTTGTGATCGGTTATTCGGACGACCGGATCGGTGCTCTCCTGAACGTGGACGAGACCGTTGTCCGCTCTCATGTGCGGCACGCGAAACGCAGAATCGTCGCCGAATCCGGGATGGCGCAAGGCCCGTACGAGGAACGCTGACCGTACGGCGCGGAATGCGCCGGAATTCGGCGGCCCTCGGATTCCCGGGCCGCCCCGGAGACGTCACGGTGCCCTCACTCGAAGGGGGAGCGCCGCGCGGTGGTCAGGGCCGTACGCGCCGGGCGATGTCCGAGAGGACCGTACGGGCCGCGGTCGGACCGGCGTTGAGGTACCACGGATCGTCATCCACCTGTATCGCGTGCCCCGCCTTCACCGCTTTCAGATTCTTCCACAGCGGGTTGGACAGATAGGCGTTGGCGTGTGTCCTGTCGCGCTGCCCTTGGATCGAATAGAAGATCCAGTCCCCGTCCATCTCCGGAATCCGCTCGCCGCTGAGGTCCTGGGAGATGCCGTCGAAGCGCTGGGCCGCGGCGCGGCCGAGTCCCATGTCGTCGGTGACGGTATTGGTGAAGGAGGATGCGCCGAACATGCGGACGCGGTCCGGGTTGAAGCGCACCATCGAGACGGCCACGTTCCTGCCGCCCAGTTTCTTCCCCTGACGCGCGGCATCGCCCTCGAAGTCGGAGAGGTCCCTTTCCGCCTCGGACCGCTTGCCGACACTGTCCCCGACGGTGCGCAGGTCGTCTTTCCAATTGACGCCCCGCCCCTTGGTGACCACGGTCGGGGCGATTTTGGCGAGGGTGGGGTAGAGCGCGCCCTGGGTGTTGTTGATGAGGATCAGGTCGGGCTTGGCGGCGGCGAGCTTTTCGAGGTTCGGAGAGCTGCGGGTGCCGACATCGGCCATCGTGCCGAGGGCGTCCGACTGCTTGGGGAACGCGCGGCGCAGATAGTCGGGGACGAGACCGGCGTGATCGGCCCGGGTGGTGGCCACCGGCACCACGCCGAGCGTCAGGAGGTCGTCGAGCTGCCCGGTGCTGAGGGCGGCTACGCGCTTGGGCCGGGACTTGATCGTGGTCCCGCCCTGGAAGTGCGTGACGGTTCGCGGGAACGCGCCGTCCGCCCGCGACGAGCCCCGCGCCGCGCCGGTGGCCCCGGAGCCGTCGGCGGAGCAGCCGGTCAGGGCGGTGGCTCCGCCGACGGCGAGGAGCAGGACGGGCAGGGGGAGCAGACGGTTGACGCGCACGGGCACTCCATTGGCTTAGGTAAGCCTGACCTTAGTCAATGGAGTGTGCGCCTCCGGAACCGGGGGAGGGGACGGACGAGCCCAGCCCCGGACCGCTCACGCCGGAGGCCGTGAGGGCGACTCGTCCACCGGCTCGCCGTGCCACGAGTGCCACAGGGCGGCGTACGCGCCACCGCCCGCCACCAGATCGTCATGCGTCCCCAGCTCGGTCAGCCGCCCCTCGTCCATCACGGCCACGCGGTCCGCGTCATGGGCCGTATGCAGCCGGTGCGCGATGCTGATGACGGTCCGGCCTTCGAGCACGGCGGCCAGCGCCCGTTCCGTATGGCGCGCCACCGTCGGATCCAGCAGGGCGGTGGCCTCGTCGAGTACGAGCGTGTGCGGATCGGCCAGGACGACGCGGGCCAGGGCCAGCTGCTGGGACCGCGCCCCGTCCGGCCGGTTCCCGCCGGCGCCCAAGTCCGTGTCCAGACCGTCCGGCAGCTCCGCCGCCCACTCGGCGCCGACGGCGGCGAGCGCCGCGTGCAGCTCCGCGTCGGTGGCGCGGTCCGCGGCGATCAGCAGATTGTCCCGTACCGAGCCGATGAAGACGTGGTGTTCCTGGGTGACGAGCATGACGTGCTCGCGCAGCCGGCCGGGGGCCAGTCCGGCGATCGGGACGCCGCCCACCGTCACGGTCCCGGCGCCCGGCGCCTCCACGCCCGCCAGCAGTTTGCCCAGCGTCGACTTCCCCGCCCCGGAGGGGCCGACCAGCGCCAACCGCTCGCCGGGCCGCACCGTCAGATCGACCCCGCGCAGGATATCGCCGCCGCCGTCATAGGCGTAGCGCGCGCCGGTCACCTGGATCCGGTCGTCGGCGGGGGCGGGGGAGGCGTCCTGCGCCGGTCGCGGGGCCCGGGCCAGGCCCTCGACCCTGGCGAAGGAGGCACCGCTGCTCTGCAGCTGCTCCACCCACAGCAGGACCGTGTCCAGCGGCGTGGACAACTGCCGCAAGTACAGCGCCGAGGCGACGACCGTGCCCAGATTCACCGCGCCGTGAGCGTGCAGCACGCCGCCGATCAGCAGGACGCCGACCGGGGGAAGCACGTACGAGACGTCCACGGCGGGGAGGAGCACCGTGCGCAGGGCCAGCGTCCGGGTCCGGGTGGCACGGCACCGCTCGATGGCCTCCTGGCACGCGATCAGCCGACGCTCCCGCAAGCCGAGGGCCTCGACCGTACGCGCGCCCGAGGCGGTGGCCGCGAGCACCTCCGCCAGCGCCGAGTTGGCCGCGCCCTCATCGAGATAGGCGGAGCGCGCCCGGCGCAGATACCAGCGGGTGGCGAACCGGATGCCGATCAGCGCGAGCACCCCGCACACGCCGAGGACGGGTTCGAGGACGAAGACCGCGCCGAGGATGAACAGCGCCTCGGCCGCGGCGACGAACACCTCGGGCGCGGCGTCACGCATGGCGGTGCCGACGCCCGCGACGTCGGTGGTGCCACGGGCCGTCAGGTCGCCCGTTCCGGCCCGCTCCACGACCGAGGCGGGCAGCGCGAGCGCCCGGTCGACGAACCGCTCGCGGACGCGCGCCGAGGTCCGTTCGCCGAAGCGGTGCCCGACGCGGCGGGCGTAGCGCGCCAGGACGAGCTGGGCCAGGGCGAAGACCAGGATGGCGAGCGCGTACCGGTCCACGGTCCGCACCCCCTCACCGGCACCGACCGCGTTGACGATGCGGCCGAGCAGCCATGGGCCGACGAGCCCGGCGGCAGCGGCCAGCGCGTTGAGGGCGAGCATGGCGGCGAAGGCCCGCCTGTCCACCTTGATCAGCCGGAACGCGGACCGGCGCACCTGGGCCGGTTCGGCGACGGGCAGTTGGCCGGGCGGCCCGTCCGTCGGGTCGGGGCCGGCCGGTGTGGCGGGGGCGGTCGTCATCGAGCGGCCTCCTGCGACCGAGGGGCGGATGATCCGTGATCTGTGTCCGTACGGCTGTCGCCGCCTTGGGCGGCCCTGGCGTCGGCGCGGTCCGCGCCGCCTGCGCGGTCCGCGCCGCCCGTCCCGTCCGGGCCGGGCGCGGGGTCCGGGAAGCCTCCGCCCCGCCCGACCAGCGAGCGGTAGCCCGCGTTCTCGCGCAGCAGCTCCCCATGGGTGCCGACGGCGGCGACGCGGCCGTCCTCCAGGTAGTACACGGTGTCCGCCCGGTCCAGCAGGAGCGGGGAGGTGCCGGTGACGACCGTGGTCCGGCCGGCGCGGAACGCGCGCAGCCCGTCGGCGACGGCCGCCTCGGTGTGCGCGTCGACCGCGGAAGTCGGTTCGACGGCCATCAGTACCTCGGGTTCGGCCAGCAGCGCGCGGGCCAGCCGGACGCGCTGCCGCTGGCCGCCGGAGAGGTTGCGGCCCTGCGCGTCGATGTGCGAGTCGAGCCCTTTCGGCAGGCCGAGGACGATGTCCTGTGCGGCGGCGGCGCGCAGGGCCCGGCCGACGGCCGTCCTGTCGAGTGCGTGGGGCCCGTCGCCCTCACCGGGTGCGTCAGGTTCACCGGATGCGGCGGGGTCCGCTCGGCCCGCGACGACCTCGCGCAGCGTTCCCGCGAACAGATCGGCCTCGTTGTCCGCCACCAGGATCCGCGCGCGGACCTGTGGCAGGTCGACGTCCCCGAGGCGTACGTCCCCCCAGACCGCCGCCGAATCGGCGAACCGGCCGAGGCGTTCGACCACGGCCGCGGACTCCGACGGCCTGGTGCTGACCAGCGCGGTCAGCCTCCCGGGCGCCACGTCGACACCGGAGTCGGGATCACGCAGCACGGACGGCGCCCCGGGACCGTCCACCGCGGCCCCGCTGCCCGCGGAATCGGGCTCCATGTCCAGGAGGCGGATGACGCGCCGGGCCGCGACCAGCCCGCGGCTGAGGTCGTAACCGCCCTCGATGAAGGACGACACCGGCACCACCAGGACCGCGGCATAGCCGTAGACCGCCACGAGTTCGCCCACGCTGATCGTGCCCTGAGCGGCCATCCGAGCCGCGAGCCAGGTCACGGCGGCGAGGAACAGCGTCGGCAGCCCGATGCCGAGGGCCTGGATCCAGCTCGTCACCGACCCGACCCGGTACCCCTCGGCCTGGAGCGCCCGTGAGCCCTGCCGGTAGCGCCCGGCGAAGACCTCCTTGCCGCCGAGGCCGTTCAGGACCCGCAGGCCCCCGGCGAGATCCACGAAGCGGGCGGCGAGGGCGCCCTGGTGCTCCCGGTACGCGGCCTCCGTGCCCTGCAGCCGTTCCAGCAGCGGACCGAGCACCACCGCGAGCAGCGGCACGCCGAGCAGCACCACGATGGCGAGCAGCCAGGAGACGGACAGCAGCAGCGCGGCGACGACGATGTACGCGAGGACCGCGCCGACGCCCGGACCGGTGATGGTCAGGGTCTGGCTGATGCCCTGGACGTCGCCCATCCCGATGGTGAGGATCTCTCCGGCGGTCATCCGGCGGGGCAGGGAGGCGCCCAGCCGCGTCGTCTGGAGCGCCACGACCTGCACGGTGCGGAAGGCGGCGTCCATCCGGATCCTGGTCATGGTGCGGTGCCGCATGATGGCCAGCCAGGCGTTCAGGACCCCCACGCCCAGCAGCGCGGCCGCCCAGCCGGCCAGTACGTCGGCCCGGCCCGGCCGCAGCCCGTCGTCGATCGCGCGGGAGAGGACGTACGGCGGCAGCGTCAGGCAGACCATCCAAAGGCTGCCCAACAGCGCACCCGCGGCGACCCGATGACGCTGGCTGGCGACCAGCCACCACAGGTACCGGCCGGCGCTACGGCGGTCAGGTGTGCCCGGATTCATCATCGAATCTGTCATCTGCCGAACTTTAATGAGCATCGGAAGCAAATGGCCATAAGAGATTGGCCGGGGAGCTGTCAGGGAACAACAAGAAGAGCACGCGAGGGGCGCGCGGGCGCTGCGAGAGCGCCCACAAGAAGAGGAGCACGGCCGGGCCTTCGAGGCGTATCCGCCTTTATCCCGAGTACGTCTTGCGAAACCTTTGATGCTGTCCCTCGTACGAGGGACAGTGCTCTCGCTCTGGCGCGGGGCCAACACCGATACTGCGATAGCGAGTTGTCGCTGTCCGCAACCTTGGAGGAGACCGGCATGCTTCACGGCATTGACGTCAGCAGTTACCAGAGCGAGAAATACCCGGTAGACGACATCGACTTCGCGTTCGTCAAGGTGACCGAGGGCACCTCGTACACGAACCCGAAGTGGGTGGTTCAGCGCGACCGGGCCCGTAAGGCCGGGCTCGTCGTCGGCTATTACCACTTCGGCAGCGCGGGCTCCATGTCCGCTCAGGGAGATTACTTCCTCGGAAAAATCAAGCTGAGGGCCGGGGACATCCTGGCTTTCGACTGGGAGAGCACCAGCGTCACGTGCGCGGAAAAGGACGCCTGGCTCTCCCATGTGAAGCGCAAGGCGCCCGGGCACAAGGTCGTTCTCTACTGCAACCGCGATTACTGGCTGCACCGGGACACCACCAGCGAGGCCGGCGACGGGCTGTGGATCGCGGACCCGGAACACGCGGCCGGGCACCCCGCGGTCAAACACCCGTGGACCTTCCACCAGTACAGTTCCGCGGGCAATCTGGACCGGGACGTAGCGAATTTCGCCGACATGGACGCGCTGCGATCCTGGGCCGGGGCGCCGAGCGCGGCGGCCGATGCCGACGAGGCGCCGCCTGAGGGCGAGCCCGTGTCGGGGTGAGTGAGGAGGGCCCCGCCCGCGCTGTCCGGCAGGGCCCACCTTCCGTGCCGCCGAAAGTGCCGCCGAGTGCGCTGCTGGTCGCGCCGTCGAGTGCGCCGGCAGGCTTGGCCGCCGAGCCCCGTTCAGCCCGCGCTCTCGCCCGAGTGCGGGCTCAGTGCGTCAGACCCGACCAGCGCGAACAGGAGCAGACCGAGCAGGATTCGGTAGATCACGAACGGCATGAAGCTCCTGGACGAGATGAACTTCATGAACCACGCGATCACCGCGTAGCCGACCGCGAAGGCGATCACCGTGGCGAAGACCGTCGGCCCCCACGCCGTATGCCCGTCGCCCGCGTCCTTGAGCTCGAAGACGCCGGAGGCCAGCACCGCGGGCACCGCCAGCAGGAAGGAGTACCGGGCGGCGGATTCGCGCGTGTAGCCCAGCAGCAGCCCGCCGCTGATCGTCGCGCCCGACCGGGAGACCCCGGGGACCAGCGCCAGCGCCTGGCACGCGCCGTAGATCAGCCCGTCCTTGACGTCGAGGTCCGTCAGCTCCTTGCGCTGGGCCGCGGCCCGGTGCCGCCCGCCGCCCTCGTCGCGCGCGGCCCGCCGATCGGCGAAGCCCAGCACGACGCCCATCACCACCAGAGTGGTGGCGATCAGCCGCAGATCGCGGAACGGGCCCTCGATGGCGTCCTTGAGCAGCAGACCGAGTACGCCGATGGGGACCGAGCCGATGATGACGAGCCAGCCCATTCGCGCGTCGCTGTCGTCCCGGGCGCCCTTTCCGACGACCGACCGGAACCAGGCCGAGACGATCCGCGCGATGTCCTTGCGGAAATAGAGGAGAACGGCGGTCTCGGTGCCGATCTGCGTGATCGCGGTAAAGGCCGCGCCCGGATCTTTCCAGTCGGCGAAAGCGGCGGTGAGCCGCAGATGGGCGCTGGAGGAGATCGGCAGGAACTCGGTCAGCCCCTGGACGAGCCCGAGGACGAAGGATTCGAACCACGACATGAGGCTTGTGCCATCCAATTAATGATCATGGCCAGACCGGCGATGGCGCGGTCGGGCGGACTTCCCGATTCCTGGCCGGCGCGGTACGGCGGTCGCGGGCGATGATCCACCGGGCGAAAGTCAGCCTAGCGTCGTGGGGTGAACGTTTTGGTGAATCTCCGGAGTCGGCGTCGCGGGTGAAGTCTGTGCCGGAGAGGGCACCGAGAAGACATCGGGATTCGCAAGCGCAACCATCACCGTGGTTGGCGGGCGCGGCCCCGTCGCATCCGCGGGCACGAGAGCGCCGTATCGGCGGGCGCGTGGACGGGCGGTGCCCGCGTCCGCGGAAACGGTGCACCGATAGACCTGACAGTTCGTCAGACAGGGTCCGGCTCGGCGGCGGCCCCGGAGGCCGAGAACGCCCCGGCGCGAGCCGCGTGGTACGCCGCTTCGGCGGAGATCCGGGGCAGCTCCGGATCGAGCGGACGGCGGGAGACGAGCATCCGGTAGTAGAACGGTGCCGACATCGCCGCTATGACCTCCTCCGCATCGGTGTCCGGGGGGAGTTCGCCGCGTTCGACCGCGCGGTGGATGACCGCGGAGGCGAGTCGCAGGCGCTCGGAGATGGTGTCGCGCAGGGCGTTCCCGGCGAACGCCTCACGGGAGGCGGCGGAGACGATCCCTTCGAGGAAGGCATGGTTGCGCGCGACCTCGTAGAAGCCGCCGATGGCCTGGGCGAGAAGGCGCATGTCCTGCTGGAGGCTGCCGGTGTCGGGGATCACGACCTTCGCCGCCCCCTCCTGGATCATCGCGTCGCACATGATGCCCTCGACGGTGCGCCAGCGCCGCCGGATCGTCGCCGGATGGATGCCGGAGCGCTGGGCGACGCTCTCCACGGAGAGCGCGGCGTAGCCGCCCTCCGCGATCTGGTCCAGGGTGGCGCTGAGTACGGCCTCGCGCGTACGGGCCGTGCGCCCGCCGGGGCGGACCGAACCTGGGGAGTGTGATCTGTCGTTCATCGCCCTGCATTGCGAGACGCGGTCAGTCCGGATAGTGTCCCACAGAGCTTAACGCGTGTCTGTGCGCATTAACGGCACGGGGGTTTCCTTCGGGCTCCCGTACCCGTTCCCCGTGTCTTCTCCTCATACGGGGGTTGAGGGGAGACACAGGGAACGGGCACGGGAGCCGCGGCCCCGCTCGCCGCCGGGGGCCGGCTCAGAGGTCGAGCCGGAAGGCGACCCGGTCCAGCGAAGGCCCGTCATAGTCCGCGACCGGGGCCGAGGGGACGAAGCCGAGGGCGCTGTGGAAGGCGATGGAGCGGTCGTTCTGCGGCGAGGTGATCGCCTTGACGACGCTGCGGCCGTCCGCCCGCGCCATGTCAAAGAACCGCTCGTACAGGGAACGGCCCAGGCCGCTGCGGCGCCAGGCGGGGGAAACCCCGCTGAAGTGGATGTACGCCTCCCGCGGATTGGCGGGGGAGAGGAAGCCGACGACGAAGCCCGCCAACTCGCCGTCGCGCTCGGCGATCAGGCTGGTGTCGTAGAAGTGGTTCACGAACACCCGGGTCAGGTCACGGGAGGCGGGGCGGCCCCACCACTCGTCGACCACCGCGACGACGGTGTCGAAGTCCCGCGGCACCGCCGCGCGCGTCGTGAAGGGCTCCAGCGTACGGACCTCCGGCGCGCCGAGCTTCCTGCGGAACGCGACCCGGTCCTGGCCCGGTCCGTCGTAGTCGCTGTGCACCGGGAGGCCGTTCGCCTCGCGGTCCCCCTCGTCCAGCACGAAGCCCATGGCCCGGTGGAAGGCGATGGATCCGGTGTTCCCCGGTGACGTGATGGCGCGCACCTCGGTGCGGCCGGCCGCCGCCGCGCGCTCGAAGAAGGCGGTGTAGAGCCGGCGGGCCACTCCCCGCTCGCGCAGCTCCGGGTCCACGCCGACGAAGTGGATGTACGCCTCGTGCGCGCGGTCGGCGGAGTCGAAGCCCACCAGGAACGCGCGGATCCCCGTCTCGTCCTCCAGCACCAGACTGGTGTCCGCGAAATGCTGGAGGAACAGCCGGGGCAGCAGCAGCGAGAGCTCCCGCGCCTGCTCGGGGGTGCGGGAGTCGCCCCACCACCGCTGTACGCACCCCACGAGCGTGGGGTAGTCGGCCGTACGGGCCGGGCGCACGTCGTGCATGTCCTGCCTCCCAGTCGGTGTCGACGACTTTGAAGCCGAACCCTAGTCCGAGCCCGCGGTGGGGCCGCGGGAGCCTCCGGCGCACCGGGCCGATGCCACTGGGGGCGGCGCGGTCCGTACGGCCGGGGGCGCGGCGCGGCTGTACGGACACGGCTCTCGCGCTCGCACGGGCACGGCTGCCCGTGCGTGGAGCGCGGCCCTCCCGTCCGTACGGGCACAGGCTCTCAACCGGGCACCGTGCCCGCGCGGGACGAGCCGTCGATCTTCGCGAGTATCCGGTGGAACTCCCTGCGCTCGGCGTCGTCGAGGACTTCGAAGATCGCGTGGAGCGCCTGTTCCTTGGAGTGGGAGCCGCCGGTGATGAGCGCGCTTCCGCGGTCCGTCAGATCCACGAGCACCGCCCGGCCGTCCGTGCGGTCCGTCACGCGGCTGATCAGACCGTCCAGTTCCAGGGTGTCGAGTGATTCCGTCACGCTGCGGGCGGTGATCCCGAGCGTTTGGGCGAGCGCCGTCACGCGCGTCGGGCCGCGGTCGGCCAGGATCGTCAGGATCCTGCCGCGCGCGGGCGTCAGGCCGTGCCGTGCGAGGCGTGCGTGGGCCTGGCTCTTGGCCCAATCCGCCACGGACAGGAGCAGTTCGGCGAGCTGAGCCGGAGCTGGGGTGTGGGAGGGCTGCATCAAATGGCAGTCAGTGTAGGGGAGGCGCGAACGGCGTCAGCCGACCGAATTCCCGGGGGATCGGTCGGTCTCGCCTTCCTCATCGGGCCCGAGGGGCGCCGCCGGGCTTCTCACGTGCCGAATCGCGATGCCGCGGCGGCCTTCCCCGGGCACCGGGCGCACGGGCCAGGGTCGCACTTTCGGGTGTTCGCCGGCCGACGCCCGCAGCCGCGCCCGCTTCCGCCAGGCGACGACCATCGCGCCGAGCGCGCTCAGCGCGATGAAGCCCATCGAGGCGAGGAAGACGGGTGAGCCCGGCTCCGCCGCGGTGCTGCCCGCGATGACGTACGCGGCCGTATTCGGGATGCTGCCCAGGGCTGTCGCCAGCAGGAACGGGAACCAGCCCATCCGGGAGACCGCCGCGCAGTAGTTCGCGGCGGCGAAAGGCACTCCCGGGAACAGCCGGAGCGCCAGCATCGACCGGAACCCGTGCCGGCTCAGCAGCCGGTCCGCCCCGGTCAGCCACCGCCCGCGCACCAGTGGCCGCAGCGCGCTCTGCCCCAGGAGCCGGCCCAGGCCGAAGGCGATGCCCGAGCCCAGCACCGTGCCCGCCAGCGCCGAGGCGGTCCCGGCCTGCGCACCGAACAGCGCGCCTGCCGCCAGATTGAGGAACGGGCGCGGTACGAACGCCGCGGTGCACAGCCCGTACGCCACACCGAACAGCACCACGGCCGCCCCGCCCGCCAACTGCGGCGGCCAGCCCTCGGCGAGCAGCCGCTGCGGCTGGGCCATCAGCACGGCCGCGGCTCCGCCGCCGAGCAGCGCGAGGAGCAGGGCCAGCCGGGACCACGGGGAGAGCAGCGCGCGGGCGCAGCGCGCGGCCAGGCCGGGGGAGGGCGCGGCGAGTTCGAGCATCGCTGGAGCCTAACCGACGGCACGGCGGGGCGCCCGCGACGTGCACGGGGAGCGGGCGGCACGCCGAAGTGTCCTCCGGGCGCCTTCCCGTGCTCACCTGCCGGCCGCCTCGACGGCACCGGCCGGTCGCCCGCCGCCTTGATGCTCGCGGCGGCCATGGACCGTCAGCCGCTGACGCCGGCGAGGGCGGTGGCGTACTGGTCGTCGGTGACCGGCTCCAGCCAGACGGTTCCGTCACCGTTGCCGTCGCCGACCACGAGGGCGATATGGGCCATGAGCGTGGTGTCGGTCGCGCCGTGCCAGTGCTCTTCGCCGGCCGGGCACCTGATGGTCTCACCGGCGCTCACGCGGACGACCTCGCCGCCGCGGGTGCCGACGAGGCCGACGCCGTCGGTGATGTGCAGGACTTGCCCCAGCGCGTGCGAGTGCCAGTTCGTGCGGGCGGCGGGGGTGAAGCGCACCAGGGCGGCGGCCAGGCGGGCCGGCTCGGCCGGGGTCTCGATCATGTTGAGGTAGACGTCGCCGGTGAAGCGCTCGGCTGGGGCCTTGAGGGTGGGGGACTCGGTGATGTGTTCCACGGCTGTACTCCTTCCGGGGCTGCTGGGGCTGCTGGATCTGCTGGATCTTCCGGGGCGGGGCTCACGTGTGGGGCACGCGTGCCGTACGCCCGTCTCACCCGCGCAGCAGGACCTTGATGGCGCGGCGCTCGTCCATCGCCCGGTACGCCTCGGCGGCCTGGTCGAGCGGCAGGGTGAGGTCGAAGACCTTGCCGGGGTCGATCCGGCGGTTCAGGATCAGGTCGATCAACTCGGGCAGGTACTGGCGCACGGGGGCCGGGCCGCCGTGCAGGTGGACGTGGGAGAAGAACAGCTCCCGGCCCTCCAGCGCGACGCCGTGGGAGACGCCGACGTAGCCGATGTGTCCGCCGGGGCGGGTCGAGCGGATGGCCTGCATCATCGACTCCTGGGTGCCGACCGCCTCGATCACCGAGTGGGCGCCCAGCCCGCCGGTCAGCTCCTTGATCCTGGCCGCGCCCTCGTCGCCGCGCTCGGTGACGATGTCGGTGGCCCCGAACTCGTACGCGAGCCGCTGCCGCGGCTCATGGCGGCTCATCGCGATGATCCGCTCGGCGCCGAGCTGCCGGGCGGCCAGCACCGAGAGCAGGCCGACCGCCCCGTCACCGACGACGGCGACGGTCTTGCCCGGACCGGCCTGGGCGGCCACGGCGCCGAACCAGCCGGTGCCCAGCACGTCGGAGGCGGCCAGGAGGCTGGGGATCAGGTCGTCGTCGGGCATGCCGGGGGTGGCGACCAGGGTGCCGTCGGCGAGGGGGACGCGCAGCCGCTCGGCCTGGGTGCCGAGCGCGCCCATGGCGACGCGGTGGACGCAGGAGGACTGGTAGCCGGAGCGGCAGATCTCGCAGGTGTTGTCCGAGGCGAAGAACGAGCCGACCACGAACTGGCCCGGCCGTACCGAGGTCACCTCGCCGCCGACCTCTTCCACGACGCCCACGTACTCGTGGCCCATCGGGGCCGGGCCCTCGACCGCCTCGACCCCGCGGTACGGCCACAGGTCGGACCCGCACACACAGGTCGCCGACACCCGGATGACCGCGTCGGTCGGGTGGATGATCTTCGGGTTCTCACGCTGCTCCACCCGGACGTCGCCGGGCGCGTGCATCACGACACCGCGCATAGGGGTTACTCCATTACGTGCTGTGCCGGCCGCTGCCGCGGCCGGGCCCCGCGCCCGTCCTCGGACGGACACGGGGGGCCAATGTGCCGGGTGGTGCGCACGGATAGTGGCACAGCGGTCCGTCCGCACACCAGGCCGGGTCATCGGGCGCTTCCCCGGCGACGCCGTCGCGTCCCGGACCGGGGGAGTGCCACGTCGTCCAGGTAACCCGCTCTCCGGACGGGCAGCGAGTCACCGGTGAGGGGTGTACCAGCGGTACACCCCTCACGCGGGGCACGGGACGTACGGTCGAGGGGTGGACAACCGTCAAGAGGTCCGCGAGTTCCTCACCTCGCGGCGAGCCAAGATCACCCCGGAACGGGCCGGGCTGCCCGCGGGGCCCAGGCGCCGTGTGCCGGGGCTGCGCAGGAGTGAGGTCGCCGCACTGGCGGACGTCAGCGTCGAGTACTACGCGAAGCTGGAGCGCGGCAGTCTCGCCGGCGTCTCACCGGGCGTACTCGAAGCTGTCGCCCGCGCCCTCCAGCTCGATGACGCCGAACGGGCCCACTTGCTCCGTCTGGCCCAGGCCGCCGACGGTTCCGACACCCTCGCGCGCTCCCGCCGCCGCCCCACTCCGCAGTGGACGCCGCACCGCAGCCTGCAATGGACCCTGGACGCGATCACCGCCGGGCCCGCCTTCGTCCGCAACGGCCGCATGGACTTCCTGGCGGCCAACCCACTCGCCCGCGCCTTCTACTCCGACCTCGGCACCGGCCCCCAGAAGCAGCCGAACCTCGCCCGCTTCAACTTCCTCGACCCCGCGTCCCGGCGCTTCTACCCCGACTGGGACCGCGTCGCCGACACCTGCGTCGCCATCCTGCGCACCGAGGCCGGCCGCGATCCGTACGACAAGGACCTCCACGACCTGATCGGCGAACTCTCCACCCGCAGCGAGGAGTTCCGCATCCGCTGGGGCGCCCACAACGTCCGCAACCACGGCACCGGCACCAAGCGCTTCCACCACCCGGCCGTCGGCGACCTCACCCTCGCCTACGAGGGCCTGGAAATGACCGCCGAACCCGGCCTCGTCCTCACCATTTACGCGGCCGAACCCGGTTCGCCGTCCGAAGAGGGCCTTCGCCTGCTCGCTTCTTGGGCCGCGACCCAGGAGACCGCGCCGTTTCTGTCCGGACCGTCGCGAGGCTGAACGGCGAACGGCGAACGGGGAACGGCGAGCGGCGAGCGGCGAGCGGCGAATGGCGAACGGGGAGCGCGGGACCGGCCGGGCCGAGTGCGCCATGACCGTGGGGCAGCGGGGCTCTCTATGCTCAACCGGTGAAGACTCCGGCCGGCCCGCCGTCCTTGCTGCTCGTAGCCGCGGTGCTGTCCGCTGCCGTCAGCGGCTGCTCGTCCGCCGATGGCAGAGCCATCCCGGCGCCTGCGCCCTCGGGGGACCAGGCAGGTCTCTGCCGGGCGCTGCACAAGAGGCTGCCCCCGACGGTGAACGGGATGAAGCGGCGCACCACGGACCCGGTCTCGGACTTCACCGCCGCCTGGGGTGATCCCTCGATCGTGCTGCGCTGCGGTGTGAACCGTCCGCTGGTTGTGACGCCCGGCTACAAGCACTACAACCCGAATGCGGACACGGTGGAAATCAAGGGCGTCGAATGGCTGCCCGAACAACAGCCCGACGGAAGTATTCGTTGTACGACTTCCAAGCGAGAGGCGTGGGTAGAGGTGACACTGCCCAAGAAGACCGTCCTTGACGGAGATTTCGGCCTGTTCACCGGCCTGTCCGAAGCGGTCGAGAAAACGATTCCGTTCGGGATCATCTGACAGCCGCCGGCGCTGCCGTCCTCACGGCGGGGTGCGCGGACTCATGGCGAAAGGGCCGGGACTGGTGGGATCGGAATGGTCCTGAGCCATGCCTGAGACGTTTGCATCGCTGCTAATCTCCGACTGCGCCTACTGTCCGGGATTCACCACCGACCACCACCACCAACAACGAGGACGGCGACCAGTAGGGATGCCGGGGGAAGCTGTGGTGTTGCTGCACGATGACCGTTGAACTGCGCGTACATGTGAGTGACGGCGGACAACTGGAAGACCTGCGCGAGTGGATGGGCGGGCACCCGGGGGTCGAGGTGCGGCCCGTGGCGCGGGCGCCGGAACCCAACAGCCAGGGCACGGTGTGGGACTTCTTGTCGGTGGTGTGCGCGACCGGCGGCCCGGTTGTGGCCGCGGTGCGGGCGCTGCAGCTGTGGATCGAGGCGCAGGTAACGGCGATTGAGGTCGAAGCCGGTGACCGGCGCATCAAAGTGACGAGCCGAAACGCCGGAACCGTGCTGCCGCAGGTCCTCGCCGCGGCTCAGGCCCTGCAAGCGGCGTCGGAGCCGCCGGAGGTCCCGGATGAACCCGCGTGACGACATCGACTTCGGTCGGTCGCGGGCGATCCTGCTGGGGAACTCGGAGTACACAGCCGGTTTTGAGGGGCGCAGACCCATGCCGGCAGCCCTCAAGAGCCTCGCGGAAATGCGAGGGGTGCTGACCGGGCCATGCGAATGGCCCAAGGAGCGCATCAGCGAACTCCCGAACGAACGGGACAGCGGCAAGCTGCTGCGAACCATCACCACGCTGATCCGCGACGTCGATGACGTGCTGCTCTTCTACTACGTCGGCCATGGCCTGCCGCTCCCCGAGAACGGCCGGTACGACTTGGGACTGGCCCTGACCGACACGGGCGACGACCCCTCACAGCGCTTCCTGACCTCGCTCCGGCTCCGCGACCTCCGCGAGCAGATGGAGCGCAACAGCAGAGCGCGCGTCAAGATACTCATCCTGGACTGCTGCTGTTCGGGCATCGCCACCAAGTACGCCGAACCCGCCGCCAACATCACGGCCCATGCCGAGAGCGCCACCCCGCTGCGCGGCGCGGGCACCTACATCTGGACCGCCTGCGGACACTCGCAGGAGACGTTCTTCGAGGCGACGGACAGTGGGCTGACCTACTTCACCAAATTCCTGGTCGAAGCCGTCCGCGAAGCGCACGACGGGCAGTCGCCCGGAGCGACCGTCGCCAATCTCCACGACGAGGTCAGACGTCGGCTGCGCGAGGCGAGCATTCCGAACGCGGCCATCCAGCCATTACCGGACCTGCATTACAGCGGCCGGCCCGACCAATTCCTCTTCGTACGCGGTCGGGCCGCCGCGCCCCGTGCTTCCGAATTCAGCTTTGAGCCGCTGAAGGACGGCGACCCCAGCAAGGCGGGTCCTTACGAGTTCCGGGCGCGCCTCGGTGCCGGCGGCATCGGCAGGGTCTTTCTGGCCATCACGTCCGAAGGCCGGCCGATCGCCGTCAAGCTCCTGAAACCGGAACTGGGCCGGGACCCGGAGTTCGCCCGGCGTTTCGCCCGGGAGATCGACGTGGCCCGGAGCATTCGCAGCGGTCACGTCGCGCACCTGCTCGACGCCGACCCGGAGGCGGCCGAACCGTGGCTCGCCAGCGCCTACGTCTGCGGACCGTCCCTGCTCGAACTCGTCGCGGAGACAGGCCCGCTGCCGAGCCGGGACGTCCTCTTGATCACCGTCGGGATCGCCCAGGCGCTGGAGGTCATCCACGCGGCCGGCGCCGTGCACCGCGACCTGAAGCCCGCCAACGTCATGCTGGACGAAGCGGGCCCGCAGGTCATCGACTTCGGGATCGCCAAGTCCGTGACGGCCACCCTGATGACCCGTACGAACATGCAACTGGGCACGCCGGCCTATAAATCCCCCGAGCAGGCGACGGGAACGCAGCCGGTCACCTCCGCGTCGGACGTCTTCACGCTGGGCGCCACGATCTACTACCTCGCCACCGGGAAGGACGCGTTCACGGCCGAGGACCCGCTCGGCCTCATCAACCTCATCGCACATGAGACACCCGATCTGAGCGCCTTGGACGAGGACGTCCGCGGCCTGGTCCAGGCATGCATGGCCAAGGCTCCTGACGCCCGGCCGACCCCCGCGCACGTGATCGAACTCTGCTCGGCCGTGATCGGGCCCGTCACGCCCGGGGCCCCTCCGTACATCGCCGAAGCCGGCCCCGCGATCCGGGCACGGGCCAGAGCCCTGCGCGCCCTCACCGCACTTGGACGGGAACCGGCCGCCGACGGTGAGGAGAAGCCCTCCTCCGCACCATCGGCCGGGCCCTCACCGGACGCGAAGACCGAGCCGAAGACCGAGCCGAAGGGCAAGGCGAAGGCCGAGCCGCAGGCCGAAGCGGAAACCGAGGCGAGGAGCGAGGCGAAGACCGAAGCGAAGGCCGGGGCGCCCGCGCCCCGGCCACCCGCCAAGCCGGCCGTACGCGGCGTGGTCACCGTGTTCGCTCTGCTGTGCGCCCTGGCCCTGATATGGCTGCCGGGCCACCTGCCCGGTGACGACTCCGATAGCGCCAAGAGTTCCGGAAAACCCGGAAGCAGCTCGCACAGCTATGAGCCGTCGACGCCGGATACGGACCCGAGCACCGATCCGCCCACGTCCACGGAGAGCACACTGGCGGACTCTACGACCGACCCGGCCGACACGCCGAGCCCGACCCCCAGCGCGACCAGCGCGATCCAGGCGGCGGAGGTCGGCGACTGCTTGGCCAACGACGGGACGTATCAGAAGCCGGACCTTCGGGCGACCGACTGCAAAAACCGCGCCTTCAAAGTCGTACGGGTACTTGAGGGCACCTCGGACACCAGCGGGTGCGGCGGCACACCGGACACCGACTACAGCGTGAGCAACTCCCGGTACCACCGCGCTCTCTGCCTCAGCTACCAGTACGGCACCGGATACCACGCACGGGCCGGCGAGTGCGTATTCGGCCCCAACGCCGCCGGCAGTAACTGGGGCAAGACCGCCTGCCGGACGGGCAACTTCACCGTGAAAGCGCGCCTGACCGGTACGGACGACACGTCACGCTGTCGCGCGTACGCCGATGTCGACGAGGGCCTCAAGGTCTCGACGCGATGGAGCCAGCTCGATGTCGCGTTCTGCCTCTCGATGAACTACCCGGACGCGGCCGGGCGGGCCCGGGCCGGTTCCTGCCTGTACATGACCGGCTCCGCGCAGCAGCCGCATTTCCAGGCCGCCTCGTGCGGCGGTGCCAACGTGGTGGTCACCGGCCGCACCGCCGTATACCGCGACGCGTCCTCCTGCGGTTCCTACGGCTGGGCCACCTGGAGATCGAGCGAATTCCCGGACCGTTCCTACACCATCTGTTACCGGAGGACCTGACCGCGGCCTGGTGGGGTCAGGCTCGGCGAACACGGCCGCCGACAGTGCGGCCAAGGCATGCCCCAGGTCCCGTGCCCGCATCACGTCACCGCGACGCCATGCGGCGGCCAGCTCCACGAACCGCTCCGGGGCCAGGTGCGCCGACATCAGGACGCCGCCTGCCGCTCCGAGGGTCAGCAGCGGCGAGACGAAAGCGTCGTCCCCGCGAGCCGCCGCCGCGCAGAGCTCATCTCATGTCGCCGAGCCGCTTCCCGGAGCGCGGCTGATACGGCCCTCTGCCCCCAACACCCCGGAGCGGAAAACCATTCGACGCGCCAGGGGCCGTACGCGACCATTGACTCATGATCCGGTTCGCCTTCTCCGCGCTCACGTCCGCTGTCGCGGACGCGCTGAAGGCTGCCGTCGATTTCCTCATGTCGACCCCCGTCACGGCGGTCGCCACAGCTCACCGCACCCGACGCTGACCCTTCCCGGATAGTCCGGCGGACCCCGTAGGGGGAGGGTCGGTCGGCCATCGGGGTCCTCGTGTCCTTCCGCAGCTTTTGTCGGAACCGAGGGAATCAGCTATGTCCAAGCAGGCATACGTACGCACCAAGCCGCATCTCAACATCGGCACCATGGGCCACGTCGACCACGGCAAGACCACGCTCACCGCCGCCATCACGAAAGTGCTCAGCGCGCGCGGTACCGGTGTCTTCGTGCCCTTCGACCGTATCGACCGGACGCCTGAAGAGGCCGCCCGCGGCATCACCATCAACATCGCGCACGTCGAGTACGAGACCGACACCCGGCACTACGCCCACGTCGACATGCCCGGCCATGCCGACTTCGTCAAGAACATGATCACCGGGGCGGCGCAGCTCGACGGGGCGATTCTCGTCGTCTCCGCGCTGGACGGGGTCATGCCGCAGACCACCGAACACGTGCTGCTCGCCCGCCGGGTCGGGGTGGGGCACATCGTCGTCGCGCTCAACAAGGCCGACGCGGGCGACGGCGACCTCATCGACCTCGTCGAGCTGGAGGTGCGCGAACTGCTGACCGCGCACGGCTACGACGGCGACCACGTCCCGGTCGTCCGGGTCTCGGGGCTGCGCGCCCTCGAAGGCGATCCGCGCTGGGCGGGGTCCATCGAGGCGCTGCTCGACGCCGTCGACACCTATGTGCCCACCCCCATGCGGTACACGGACGCGCCGTTCCTGCTGTCCGTGGAGAACGCCCTGACCATCACCGGCCGCGGCACCGTGGTGACCGGGGCCGTCGAGCGCGGCAGAGTGCGCGTCGGCGACCGGGTCGAGCTGCTCGGCCCGGCCGGCGGGCCGCGGGTCACGCACGTCACCGGAGTGGAGACGTTCGGCAAGCCGATGGAATCCGCCGAGGCGGGGGACAGCGTGGCGATGCTGCTGCGCGGCGTGCAGCGGGCGGACGTCCGCCGCGGCGACGTGGTCGCCGCCCCGGGCAGCATCGCCCCGCTGCGGCACTTCACCGCGCGCGTGTACGTACTGACGGCGGCGGAGGGCGGGCGGCGCACCCCCCTCGCCACGGGCTACCGGCCGCAGTTCTACCTGCGCACCGCCGACGTCGTGGGCGAGGTCGATCTCGGCGTCCGGGGCGTGGCCCGGCCCGGTGAGACCGTCACCATGACGGTCGCGCTCGGCCGGGACGTACCGCTCGAAGTCGGCCTCGGATTCGCCGTCCGGGAGGGCGGCCATACGGTCGGCGCGGGTACGGTAACCGCCGTCGCCCCGTAACCTGACCAGCGGCGCGGGGACTCGCGACACAGGGGTGCGTAACCGTTCCCCTGTGGCTCGGGGACACGTTGCAGTGGCGAGCCCCGCTGCCGGGGGCCGTGCGCGGGCGCGCACGGCCCCCTACGCGTAGTGCGGTGTCACTGCCGCGCGCCGGATGCGACACTGCGCGCCTACAGCCGTGCGGCACCCAGGGGGACAGGGGCGGGCCGACGGGCGGAGCTGAGAGGCGGTCGCGATGGCGGACACGGCACTGGTACTCGGCGGGGGCGGGATCACCGGCATCGGCTGGGAGAGCGGCATGCTCGCGGGGCTCGCGGCCGCGGGCGTGGATCTGACCACCGCCCACACGGTCATCGGCACCTCGGCCGGTTCCATAGTCGGCGCGCAGCTGTCCTGCGGCCTGCTCGACCTCGACACGCTGTACGAGCGTCAACTCGCCGACCCCAAAGACGAGATAGCCGTTCACATCAGCACCACCCTGACCTCCCGTTTCGTCTGGAGCGCCCTGCGCTCCCGAGACTCGCGGACGTTCGGCGCGCGCATGGGCCGGATGGCGCTCGCCGCCCGCACCGTCCCGGAGAGCGACCGCCGCACGGTCGTCGAGCGGCGGCTCCTCTCCCACGACTGGCCCGCCAAGCGCCTCGTCGTCACGGCCGTCGACGCCACCACGGGGGAGTTCACGGCCTTCGACGCGGCGAGCGGTGTCGGGATCGTCGACGCCGTCGCGGCCAGCTGCGCCGTGCCGGGCGTCTGGCCGCCGGTGACCATCGGCGAGAAGCGCTACATCGACGGCGGCGTGCGGTCCGCCACCAACGCCGACCTCGCCGACGGCTGCGGCCGGATCGTCGTCCTCGCCCCGGTCTCGGCGGGCGGCGGCCCGATCCCCACCGTCCGCGCCCAGACCGCGGCCCTCACCGCCGCCGGCGCCCGCGTCACCGTCCTCATGCCGGACCGCGCCTCCCGCGCGTCCTTCGGGCGCAACCCTCTCGACCCGGCCCGCCGCGCCGCCGCCGCCCGCGCGGGCCGCGCCCAGGCGGCGGCGCACGCCGAGACGGTCGCCGGCGTGTGGGCGGGGTGAGCGCCGGCCGCCGTCCCGCGAGGCCGCCCTCCGCACCCCGGCCCGACCCGGCCCGGCACAATGGGGGAGTGGACGAGCCGATACCCGTGACCCGCGAAGTGGACCATGGCACCGCCAAGCTGATGCCGGACGTGGACCGGCCGCGCGCCTGGCTGCTCACGGTGGACGGCGCACCCCAGTCGTACGTCGACCTGGACGACCCCGGCCACCTCGAATTCGAGTACGCCCGCAGGCTCGCCCACGTCCTGGACGCGGCCGGCGAACCGGGCCGCCCGCTCGACGTACTGCACCTCGGCGGCGGCGCGCTCACCCTGCCCCGCTACCTCGCCGCCGCGCGCCCCGGCTCCCGGCAGCTGGTGATCGAGGCGGACCGCGGGCTGCTCGACCTGGTCACCGAGCACCTGCCGCTGCCGCACGGTACGGACATCGAGGTACGGGCGGCGGACGCGCGTACCGCCCTGGAGGAGGCACCGGACGCCTCGGCGGACGCGATCATCGCCGATGTCTACGGCGGTTCCCGGGTGCCGGCGCACCTCACCTCCGTCGAGTACGCGCGTTCGGCGGCCCGAGTGCTGCGCCCGGGCGGCTGCTACCTGGCCAACCTCGCCGACAGCGCCCCGTTCGGCTTCCTCCGCTCCCAACTGGCCACTCTCGCCACGGCCTTCGAGGAGCTGTGTCTGATCGCGGAGCCCTCGGTGCTGCGCGGGCGCCGGTTCGGCAACGCCGTCGTCGTCGCCTCGCACGCCCCGATCCCGGTGGCGACGCTGGCCCGGCGGACCGCGGCCGACGCCTTTCCGGCGCGCGTGGAGTACGGGGACGCGCTGGCGCGGTTCATCGCGGGGGCGAAGGCCGTGCACGACACCGACGCGGTGCCGTCGCCGAGGCCGCCGGACGGGTCGTTCAGCATCGGCTGAGGCCCGGCCGGTCGCCCGGCCCGCTCGGGGGATCAGACTCAGCGCAGGAACTCGCCCGCGCGCTCCTCGGCCCGCTGTCCCGATGCCCGGTCTGCCTCCTCCGCCGCCACCGGCAGGCTCGCCGGCCGCCGCACGAGGCCGCGCACCTGCGGCACCGCGAGCACCGCCGCCGTCAGCAGCGCGATCAGCGCCGAGCACCCCCACAGCGCCGCCGACCGGCCGACGAGGTCCGCGACGGGACCGGCCAGGGCGGTGGCCAGCGGCAGCATCGCCACCGAGCCGAACCAGTCGTACGCCGAGACGCGCGAGAGCTTGTCCTCCGGGATCTCCTGGTGCAGCGCCGTCATCCAGGAGACGCCGAACACCTCCAGCGCGACGCCCACCGCGAACATGATCACGATCAGCGCCGGTACGGACAGCGGGACCGCGAGCGCGGCGGACGGCAGGGCGAGCGGGAAGACGCACAGAGTGCCGGCCAGCAGCAGCCGGCGCGGCCGCCACCGAGTCATCAGGAGGCCGCCGCCGATCGTGCCGACGCCGAACGCGGCCAGCGCCAGGCCCCAGGGCCGGGCCCCGCCCAGCTCGTCCTGGGCGACCAGCGGCCCGTACACCGATTCGCCCGCCCCCACCACGGCGTTGACCACCGCGAACTGCACGACGATGGTCCACAGCCACGGCCGCCCGGCGAACTCCCGCCACCCCTCGCGCAGATCGGCCAGCATGCCGCCGCCCGGCGCGCGGTCCGGGATGTGGCTGACGTCGAGGAAGGCGCGCAGGCAGCCCGCGACCGCGAAGGCGGCGGCGTCCACGGCGAGGACCCAGCCCGCCCCGAATGCGGCGACGAGCGCGCCGCCGAGAGCCGCGCCGCCGATCTGGGCGCCGTTGGTGCCCATCCGGAAGAACGCGAACGCCCTGGACGCCTGCTCGCCGGTGACCGTCGACATCAGCATGCCCTCGGCCGCCGGGGCGAAGAACGCCTGGCCCGTGCCGCCGAGCGCGGCGAGCAGCGCCATCTGCCACAGATGCGGCTCGCCCGCGAGTACGAGCACGGCGAAGGCCGCCTGGGAGAGGCAGTTCAGGGTGTTGGCCGCGACCATCACCCGGTGCCGCGGCAGCCGGTCGGCTACCGCCCCGCCGATCAGCAGGAAAAGGACGAGCGGGACCGTACGGGCCGCGGCGACCAGTCCCGCGTCCGTGCCGTCGCCACCCGCCTGCAGTACCGCGAAGGCCGCCGCGATCAGGGCGCCGGAGTTTCCGAGGCCCGAGACCACGGCGGCGGCGGTCAGCAGGGAGTAGTTGCGGCCCGCCCAGCCGGGGCTGCGGTCGGTGGCGGCGGGATCGGTCACCGGGTGGACTATCCCTGGGCGCGTGCCCGGATGCCAACTCGGATACGGTCCGGATCCGAGCCCGTACGGTCAAGGCGTGAGTCGGTACGGGCAGGACACGGGCTCGTACGGTCGGGAGACCGGTCCGTGCGGTCAGGACACGGGTCCGCCGCCGTCAGGAGACCGGTCCGTGCGGTCAGGACACCGGCAGCGGCCGCAGCGTGCTCATGATCTTCTTGATGGTGGCGTCCGGCAGCTCGTCCTTCACGCCGACGTCGGTGTAGAGCACCCAGGTCGCGAGGTCACCCGCGGTGTCCTTGTAGGACACGGTGAACGCCTTGCCGTCCGTGGAGCACTTGTCGGTCTTCTTCACGCCGGTCGCCTTGGCCGACGACCAGAATCCGGTCAGCCCGTGGTCGCTCTTGAAGGGCTGCGACTTGGTGCCCGACAGGTGGCCCGTCTTCTTGGTGTCGTAGGCGTAGTAGACCCAGTTGAGCGCCTCGACCTCCGCTGCCTGGGCCGGGCTCTTCGCGCTCTGCGCGCCCTTCGTGCCCGCTCCGCCCTGGCGGGTGTTCTTGGCGCAGGCGTCCGGCTTGTAGAAGGCGGGCGCGGTCATCCCCACGCCCCCCTGGCCCTTGTCGTCCTGGAACCCCGTGGTCAGCCCCGGAGAGGCCACGTGCCAGTCCGGCGGGACGTCGAACGCGTCGTGGCGCAGCGGATTGGCGACCGGCTTCCAGCCCGCGATCACCGGCTTGACGTCGGCGCTGCCGCCGCGCGGATTGTCGGCCGGGTCCTCCGCGCTCTCGCGCTGCGAGGCGGAGGCGGAAGGGGAGGGGGCGGCGGTCGGCGAGGAGTCCTGCCCGTTCTTCGCCCCGTCCTTCTTCTCGCCGCCGTCCCGGAGCACGAAGACCCCGGTGACCACGGCGGCGGCGACCACGGCGACGGCCGTGACGATCGCGACGGTGGTGCGCTTGCGCTTGCCGTCCGGCGGCCGCGGGCCGCCGGGGGGCACCGGCGCGGCCCACTGCTGATAGCCCGGCTGCGGGCCGCCGGGCTGCTGGTACGGATTCGGCTGCTGGTAGCCCGGCTGCTGATAAGGGTTGGGCTGCTGGTACCCCGGCTGCTGGTACGGGTTCTGATTCGGGTCCTGCTGGTTCTGCTCGCCCCCGGGCGGCTGCTGTCCTGGCCACATGGCCGATAACGATAGATGGCGGGTGGGGCCGCTGCTACGGCCGTCCCCTTCCGGGTTTTACTACCGGCTGGTAACTTCGCGGTATGTCTGAAACCCCGCCCTCGATCGGCGACATGCTCGCGGCCACCGTGCCCATGGCCCGCACCCTCAACCTCGAATTCGCCGAGACCACCCCCGAGCGCGCCGTGGTCCGCCTGCCCGACCAGGCGGAATTCCACAATCACGTCGCGGGCCCGCACGCGGGCGCCATGTTCACCCTCGGCGAGTCCGCGAGCGGCGCGATCGTCCTCGCGGCCTTCGGCGACCAGCTCTCGCGCGCCGTGCCGCTGGCCGTACGGGCCGAGATCGGCTACCGCAAGCTCGCCATGGGGCCGGTCACCGCGACGGCTGAGATAGGCCGCCCCGTCGCCGACGTGGTCGCCGAGCTCGACGCCGGACAGCGCCCCGAATTCCCGGTGAATGTCGCGATCACCCGGGAGGACGGGGCCGTCACCGGCGAGATGACCATCGTGTGGACCCTGCGTCCCAACGCGTAACCACTCCCGTCCCACGCTCAACCAAAGGCCGGCGGAGTGAGTCCCCTACTCCAGTAGGCTTCCCGGCGTACGCTCCGCGGCGCGCGCCGGGCATCACGTGGGACATTCTGGGAGGAACGGGCGTTGCATATCGACGGGCTGCTAGAGACGGTACCGGCGGTCGCCGTGTACCTGCTGGTCGGCGGAGTCATCGGACTGGAGAGCCTGGGCATTCCGCTGCCCGGCGAGATCGTGCTCGTCAGCGCCACGCTGATGGCGGCCACCCAGGACCACATCAACCCGTACGTGCTCGGCGCGTGCGCGGTCGCGGGCGCCATCATCGGCGACTCCATCGGGTATCTGATCGGCCGCAAGGGCGGCAAGCCGCTGCTGGAGTGGCTCGGTCGCAAATTCCCCAAGCACTTCGGGCCCAAGCATGTGGCCACCGCCGAGCGGCAGTTCCACAAGTGGGGCATGTGGGCCGTCTTCATCGGCCGGTTCATCGCGCTGCTGCGGATCTTCGCCGGTCCGCTCGCGGGCGTGCTCAAGATGCCGTACTGGAAGTTCCTGATCGCCAACGTGCTCGGCGGCATCGTCTGGGCGGGCGGCACGGTCGCGGTCATCTACTCCGTGGGCAAGGTCGCCGAGAAGTGGCTCAGCAACTTCGCCTGGGTGGGTCTGGTCCTCGCCCTGCTCTTCGGTCTCGGCTCGATGCTGGTGGTGAAGAAGCGGGCGAAGAAGGCCGAAGAGGCCGAAGAGGCCGAGGAGGCCGAGGAGGCGGCGGCCGGTGCCAAGACCGCGCCGGAGGCCGCGGTCGTCGACTGATCCGTTCCCCCTGGCGCAAGCGGGGGAGGGCACCGGACGACGGCGTGGAAGCGAGGAGCGGGCGATGGCGGAGCGGGCACTGATCACAGGAGTGGGCGGCGCGGAGCCGAGGGTCGATCCGCAGGCGTTCACGGCGCCGACGTCCGTCGTGGCCGGCGACGTCACGATGGCCGCGGGCGCCAGCCTCTGGTACCACGCCGTCCTGCGCGCCGACTGCGGCCCCATCGTCCTCGGCGCCGACAGCAACATCCAGGACAACTGCACCGTGCATGTGGACCCGGGCTTCCCGGTCACGGTCGGCGAGCGCGTCTCGGTGGGCCACAACGCGGTGCTGCACGGCTGCACCGTCGAGGACGAGGTGCTGGTCGGCATGGGGGCCACGGTCCTCAACGGAGCGCACATCGGGGCGGGTTCGCTGATCGCGGCGCAGTCCCTGGTCCCGCAGGGGATGCGGGTGCCGCCCGGCTCGCTCGTCGCCGGAGTGCCCGCCAAGGTCAAGCGGGAGCTGACCGCGGAGGAGCGCGAACACATCAGGCTCAACGCGACGATGTACCTGGAACTCGCCAAGGCGCACCGCGCGGCGCTCGACGACTGAACCGCCCGGCGGGCGGGCCCCCGCCCCCGCTCGTACCGGCGCCTCCCGCCCGTTCCCCCGGCGGAACCGCAGCCGTCCTCCACGAACCTGCTGGTAGCGCGTTTGCGCAGGTCATCCTGGGTGGCGTAACTCTGGCGTAATGCCGCTCGGCTAACGTCATCGACCTGGCACGCACCACTGGCGGCAGGCGCGATGGAGGACGCATGAGCGGAAGGACACCGGACGAAGCCGATGAGGGCGGCCCCTCCCGATGGGGGTCGTCGCAGCCCCGGGCGCGACGGGCCCGGCAGGTGGCGGACGTCCTGCGCCAGCAGATCACCGGCGGCGCCTTCGACAACGGAGTCCTGCCCGACGAACGCGCCCTGGGCACGCAGTTCCACGCCTCGCGCAACGCGATCCGCGAGGCGCTGGGGATCCTGCGCGACGAGGGGCTGATCGCCCGTCGCCAAGGCGTCGGCACCACCGTCCTGATGCCCAAGTACGGGCACGGGCTGGACCGGCTGGCCGGGCTGGCCGAGACCCTGACGGGGTACGGCCCGCTCGCCAACGAGGTGCGCGCCGCCCACCCGGTGACGCGTCCGCCGGCGGCCGTCGCGGAGCGGCTCGGCCTCGCCCCCGGCGCGGGGGCGGTGTACATCGAGCGCGTACGGCGCATGGGCGGGCTCCCGCTGTCCCTGGACGCGACCTATCTCGCCGCCGACATCGGACTGCCGCTGCTGGACCTGGATCTCGCCGGCCGCGACCTCTTCGCGCTGATCGAGGAGACGACGGGCCGCCCGCTGGGCCGCGCGGAGGTGGCGGTGCACGCCGTCACGGCCGGTCCGGACGTCGCCGCGCTGCTGGACGTCCCCGTGGGAGCGGCGGTGTTCGCCATCGACCGGCTCACACACCTGGCCGACGGCCGCCCCGTCGACGCGGAGTCCCTGCACATCCGCGCCGACCGGCTCACCCTGCACGCCACCTTGCACCGGGGCGCCTCGACCCCCGGCTGACGACGGGGCCGGCTCGGCGGGCCCGCCCCATACCTGTGCGCGGCGCCCCGCGTACGTACCTCCCCCTCACGAACGCCGTGCGCCCCGCACGCGCGTCCCGTCCGTATGCCCTGCTCACCCGGAGGCTGTGCTGTGACCGATGTGGCTGATCTGAACACCTGGACCCTCGTCCTGCTGGCCCTCTTCGGGCTCGCCGGCGGAATCGGCATCACCGCGCTCGGGCCCGGCGGCGTACTGCCCACCATCGGGCTGTTCGCCCTGACCGGGCTGGCCCCGGCCGAGGTGGCGGGCACCGCCATCGTCACCCATATCGCCACCGGCGCTCTGGCCACCGCCGCCTATACGCGCTCCGGGCAGCTGCGCGAGCCCGCTACCCGCCGCACCGCGCTGATCCTGGCCGGCACCGCCGTCATCGGCACGCCCCTTGGCGTGCTGATCAACACCATGGTCTCCAAAGGGGCGTTCGGGATGGTGCTCGGGGCGTTCGCCGCCCTGGTCGCCGTGCTCGTCTGGTACCGCGAACGCCACGGCGACCCCGCCGGAGGCACGGAGCACCCGGCGGCGCCGTGGATCGCCGTGCTGGGGTTCGCGGTGGCCACGGCGAGCGGGGTCGTCGGCATCGGCGGACCGATGCTGACCGTCCCGCTGCTGGTCGCCGCCGGCGTCCCCATGCTGGAATCGCTGGCGGCGGCCCAGGTCCAGTCGGTGGTCATCGCGAGTATCGGCACGCTGGGGTACGTGGCCCATGGCGCCGTCGACTGGCCGCTGGCCGCCCTGGTCGGCGTCCCGGAGATCGCGGGCGTCCTCATCGGCTGGAAGATCGCGCGGGCACTGCCCACCCGAACCCTGAAGTACGCCCTCGTCGCGGCGCTGCTGGCGGTCGCCCCCTACCTGGCGCTCCACGGCTGAGCTCGTCCTTCGCGGTCCGGGGCCGAAATCGGCCCCGGACCACAAAGGGCAAGCACGGGCGGCACAGGGGCGGGTGGGGTGAAGATCACAGCTCACGGGCCTGATCCCCCGAGACGCGGCCGATTACCGTGAGCAGGTGCCGAACGACCGGAACACGTTCTCATTCAACGCGGCGGCCTCGCTCGGAGCCTGGCGGCGGCGGACCGTGTCGCGCGCCGTGCACCACGGCTGGCGCTGGGTCCAGCAGGCCGGATCCGTCACCGCCGAGCGCCCCGGCCCGTACCGCTTCGGCGCCATCGGCCACGGCACGCGGCTCGCGTTCCCCCTCGGCACGGTCTTCGGCGAGCGCTGGATCGAACTCGGCGACCACTGCGTCATCGGCGAACAGGTCACCCTCACCGCCGGAATGATGCCCGGCCTCGACCTCGGCCCCGACCCCGTACTGCGGCTCGGCGACGGGGTGGTGCTCGGCCGGGGCAGCCATGTGGTGGCCTCGCGGCCGGTGACGTTCGGGAACGACGTGTTCTGCGGCCCGTACACCTACGTCACCAGCGACAACCACTCCTACGACGACCCGGCGCAGCCCGTGGGGAAGCAGTGGCCGCGCTCCGCTCCCGTGGAGATCGGGTCCGGCAGCTGGCTCGGCGCGGGCGCGGTGATCCTGCCGGGCGCCCGGCTCGGCCGCAACGTGGTGGTCGCGGCGGGGGCGGTGGTGCGCGGCGAGGTGCCCGACCACGCGGTGGTCGCCGGGGCCCCGGCGCGGGTCGTACGGCGCTGGGACCCGGAGGCGGGCTGGCAGCCGCCGCTGCGCACGCCGCCACCGGTGCCGATCCCGGAAGGGGTCACCCCCGAACAGCTCCTGGCGCTGGCGGAGTCGGGGCCGGAGCCGGACGGCTCCGGGGCGTCGGCCCTCTCCGGGGACCGCTGAACCGGGACCGCCGGCCCCGCTCGGCGGCCCGAGTCATCCGGAGGCCAGCAGCACCGTCCCCACCAGCGCGAGGCCCGCGCCCGCCGCCTGTACGACGCGCAGCCGCTCGTTGAGGAGGCCGCGCGCGGCGAGCGCCGTCACCACCGGGTAGAGCGAGGCGAGCACCGCCGCGACCGTCACCGGACCGCTGTGCGCGGCCAGGTTGTACGTACCGTTGGCCGCCACATCGGCGAGGCCGACGAACGCCAGCGCGGGGAGCGCCGCGCGCACCGCGCGCGCTCCGCCCTCCGGCAGCGCCGGGGCGCCCCGCCGCACGGACGCGTACAGCGCGGTGCCGCCGACCGCCACATTGCACACGCGCTGCACGAACAGGGCGAGGAAGAGCCCGGTCAGCGTGTGGGACGCCGCCGCGATCAGCGCCATCACCGAACCGAAGCCGAACGCCGCGACCAGCGTGAGCACCAGCGTCTGCCGCGCCACGGGCGCACCGCCCAGCCGCGGCCCGCTGGCGAGCACGACGCCCGCCACGGCGACCGCGATGCCGGAGAACTGGAGCAGCCCCGGCCGCTCGCCGAGCACCAGCCCGACGCCGAGCGGTACCGCGACGCCGCCCAGCGCCCCGATCGGCGAGACGACGCCCATCGGGCCGAGGGCCAGCGCCCGGTAGAAGCAGAGCATCGCGGCCGGCCCCACCACCCCGGCCGCGGCCGCGAACCACAACCGCGGCCCGGCCTCGGTCCAGCCGCCGGTGGCGACGACGATCGCGCCGAGCACCACCACGGCCAGGGACTGGGAGACGACGACTACGGTGAGGGCGGGCATACGGCGGGTGAGCAGGCCGCCGCCGAAGTCGGCGAGCCCCCAGAGGAAGCTGGTGGCCAGGGCGAAGAGCACGGTCATGCGGGACCTCGAAGTACAGTGTGGTGGACGGCGTGGTCCAGCAGACCGTAGTGCAATGAAGTGAACTATGACATTGAATATATTGGACGGGCTATGACGGATCTCGATCAGCTCACCCAGTCGCTCGCCCGCAATCTCAAGCGCTGGCGCGGTGAACGCGGCTTCACCCTCGACGCTCTCGCGGCCCGGGCGGGAGTCAGCCGAGGCATGATCATCCAGATCGAGCAGGCCCGTACCAACCCCAGCGTCGGCACGGCCGTGAAGCTCGCCGACGCCCTCGCCGTCAGCATCACCAGGCTCCTCGACCACGACCAGGACGCGCGGGTGCGCGTCGTACCGGCGGCGCGGGCCGTCCGGATGTGGACCACCGCGGCCGGCAGCCACAGCACGCTGCTCGTGGGCACCGAGGCGCACGGGCCGCTGGAGATGTGGGGATGGCGGATCGAGCCGGGCGACGGCAGCGACTCCGACCCGCACCCGGCCGGCGCCACCGAGCTGATCCACGTGGCGTCCGGCGAACTCACCCTCGTCGTCGACGGGGCGGCGCACACCGTACCGGCCGGCGCCTCCGCCTCCTTCGAGGCGAACGTCCCGCACACCTACCGCAACGACGGCGACGAGCCCGTCGAGATGATGATGACGGTGTCCGTGCCGCCCGCGCACTGAGACGGCCCGGACCGGTCGGAGCGGACCGCGCGGAGGCTGTTAGCTTGACGCCCATGAGTACGCCGATGGACGCATTCGACGAGGTCCGCCCCGCGGCGGAGTGCCTCGACCTGCTGACCGAGCCGGTCGCCGACGCCGTGCGCGGATGGCGCGGCACCGTCCCCGCCGAGCAGCTGCTGTACGTGGACACCGACCCCGAGAAGGCCGACACCGCGGTCTTCGTGGAGAGCTACGGTCCGTGGCTGCTGGAGCAGTCCGCGAACTGCGTCGTCATCGCCGCCAAGCGGGGGGGGGGGGGGAGCCCCCCCCCCCCCCCCCCCCCCCGCCCCCGCCCCAATCAAAGACGGTACACACCACCCCCCCCACCCCCCCCCCGCCCCTTTCCCCCCCCCCCCACA
>NZ_JBWKFF010000005.1:132931-356456 GCF_056434425.1 Streptomyces sp. NPDC044033
ATAGCGGTCTTTGGGGGGGGCGGTGTCTGGGAGGGGGGAGAAAATTAGGGGACTTCTGCTTCGCTAGCCTCCAAGAGCAGCGCCAGTGCCACCCTCCCCCCCCCGCTGGTCCTCGGCCGCGCCCGCGCCGACGTCAACGGCGTCGCACGCCGCCACCTCGGCGCCCGCAAGGCGTCGTTCGCCGCCATGGACACCGCGCTCGGCGCCACCGGCATGGAGTACGGCGGCGTCACACCGATCGGGCTGCCCGCCGACTGGCCGGTGCTGGTGGACACCGCCGTCGCCGACAGCCCGTACGTCCTCATCGGCAGCGGCCGCCGCCGCGGCAAGCTGATCGTCCCCGGCCGTGCGCTCGCCGAACTCCCCGGCGCCACCGTGCTCGACGGGCTCGGCGTCTGAACGGGAGCCGACTCGGCCCGGCCGTTACCGGTCGCGCCGGGAGAGATCGAGGGACAGCGCGGTCGAGTGCTCGTGGAAACCGAGGCTCCGGTAGAGCGGCTCGGCCTCCTCACTGGCGTGCAGATCGACGCGTGACACCCCCTGCTCCGCGAACCAGTCGAGCAGCGCCTCGGTCGTCGCGCGGGCGTAGCCGCGCCCCTGGTACCGCGGATCGGTGCACACGTTGAAGATGAACCCGAAGAGCCCCGACGAACGGCGGGGCGCCGGCAGCCGCTCCTCGACACTGCCCACGGCACACGCGGCGAGCCGTGGCTGTCCGTCTTCGGCCGCGCCGTCCACGACGAACGCCCCGAGGCGAGGCCGGGGCGCGGACAGCTGTGCGCGGGCCATCTCCACGGCGTCGGCCTCCCACGCGCCCGCGGCGTCCTGACCGCTCATGGCGCCGAACATCAGACGGCGCAATCGGACCAGTTCCGGCGCGTCGGAGGGGAGCGCGGCACGTATCTCGATCATGGGCCGACGCTAACGCACGCCCCGCCGGGCGTGGCCGCCCCCGTGGCGGTACGGCCCCCGCTATCACGGCGGCGGCCGCGGGCCCGTCAGCCCAGCCGCGGGATCTCGATCGCGGGGCAGCGGTCCATGACCATCTCGACGCCCGCCGCGCGCGTCCGCTCGTACGCCGCCTCGTCGACCACGCCCAGCTGGAACCAGACGGCGTTCGCGCCGATCGCCACGGCCTCGTCGGCGACCGCGCCGGCCAGGTCGCTGTTCACGAACACATCCACCACGTCGACGGGGAAGTCGATCTCCGACAGGGACGCGTAGCCGCGCTCCCCGTGCACCGTCTCGGCCTTGGGATGTACGGGCACGACGCGCTTGCCGTAGCGCTGGAGCACCGCGGCCACGCGGTAGGCGGCGCGCTGCTCGTTGGTGGACAGGCCGACCACGGCCCAGGTGTCGCCTGCCGAGGTCAGGATCTTGCGGAGCGTCGCGTCGTCTGCGTACATGCCCGCTCAACGAAAGGCCGCGACGGAGCATTCCCGCAGCTCGGCCCGTGCGGGATGAGCGACGGGGTTCGGCATAGGGTGTCGGGATGCAGGAGCAGTACCGGACGGTGGCACGCGAAGGCGTCCACGAGATCGAGATCAACAAGTCGCGCTTCATCTGCGCGCTCGCGCCCGCCGCCACGGAGGAGGAGGCGCAGGGGTTCATCGCGCGCGTCCGCAAGGAGCACCCCACGGCCCGGCACCACTGCTTCGCGTACGTCATCGGGGCCGACGGCGGCGTCCAGAAGGCGAGCGACGACGGCGAACCGGGCGGAACCGCCGGGGTGCCGAT
This sequence comes from Streptomyces sp. NPDC044033, assembly GCF_056434425.1. Lineage (NCBI taxonomy): Bacteria > Bacillati > Actinomycetota > Actinomycetes > Kitasatosporales > Streptomycetaceae > Streptomyces > Streptomyces sp. NPDC044033. Next base: position 134,669 of record NZ_JBWKFF010000005.1, read on the forward strand.
GCTCCAGATGCTCGTACGGCGCGAGATCCGGTACGCGGTCGCCGTCGTCACCCGCTACTTCGGCGGCGTCAAGCTCGGCGCGGGCGGGCTCATCCGCGCGTACGGAGGGGTGGTCGGCGAGGCCCTCGACACCCTGGGCACGACCACCCGGCAACGGTTCCGGCTGGCGACGGTGGTCGTCGACCACCAACGGGCCGGGAGGCTGGAGAACGACCTGCGCGCCACCGGCCGCACGGTGCGCGACGTCGGTTACGGCACCGACGTGCGCATCGAGATCGGCCTCCCGGAGGCCGACATCGAACCCTTCCGGGCCTGGCTCGCCAACACCACCGCCGGGACGGCGGGCTTCGAACTCGGCGGCGAGACGTACATGGACGCGTGAGCGGCCTGGGGGAGCGCCCCGGAGGGCGGGCCCGTGTTACGTCGGATTGTGCTTGATCGCTGCTTCTATCAGGCCGGACGTGGCGGTCGGGAAGTCCAGGGGGACGAGGCCGAGTCCGGTCCAGCCTCGGGCCTCGGCGCCGCCCAGGAACTTCAGGACCTGGGGGTTGAGGCGGTTCGCGTTCCACTGGGGCGGCATCAGGGCCGCGGTGCTCACATAGTTCATGTAGAGCTTGCCGGGCTCGTGCGCGGCCTTGCGGAACTGGGCCTCGATCTTGGGGTACTTGGCGAAGGGCTCCGCCATGTAGTCGTCCTGGATGTCGAAGAGCCGCCCGTCGCCGTAGCGCACTCCGGGCAGACCGCCGTTGTCGCCGAGCAGTACGACCTTCCCCCGGGCCTCGCCCAGCGTCGGGAGCGTGCCGTCCAGCCGGAACAGCGGGCGCCAGCCCTTGTCGTCGAGGTAGATGTCGAAGATCTTGCGGAACTCCGCGTCGCCGACCTCCGAGTACTCCTGCTTGACCCGCATCAGGACGGTCTCCGAGGGATGCGCGTGCAGGAAGTCCCGGCAGGCGCCGAGGACGTCGCCGAACATCAGCTGCTGGTAGAACGCGGCGTGGTGGATGGCGAAGACGCCGTCCACGGCGCGGCAGCGGACGTCCAGGAACCGGATGCCCGCGTTCAGTTGCTCCGCGATGGTCAGGGTCTGGCATGCCACGTACGCGCCGCCGAATCGCGCGCCCGAGTCGTGCGTGCCCGGCAGCGTGAGGCGCTGTACGGGGGTGCTGTCCGCGATCCCGGACAGCCAGTCCTGGCCGGAGCGGGTACGGGCCGGAGCGCGCCCGGGCGCGAGGGGCGCGGCCGAGGCACGGGCTTCGCCCGCGTACCCCAGCAGTCCGGTGGCCGACAGCGCCGCCGCGCCCCTCAGGAATCCGCGCCGGTCCACGCTCATGTATCCGTCCCCTCGTCGATCGGCTGACGGGCCGTCGCATCTCGGACCGTCGATCACTGGCCGTCGGATTATGGCCTGAACGCGCTCGTGGCGTTAAGGGGGCGAATCAAGCCGCTCAGTGAGACCCATGCGCTCTGGGTTGCCTACAGGGCTCGTGGGGTCTACTTGCACTTGCCCGTATCCGGCCGCGCTCGCCCGCCACCGTGCTCGGCCCCGTTCGCGCCGGTGCTGTCGGACCTTGGCCGTAGAGCCGGTGCTGTCGGACCCTGGCTATAGAGTCGTGGCATGGCTTCAGACGAGGGGACCGTGCGGGTCGACAGCTGGATCTGGTCCGTACGGCTCACGAAGACACGCGCGCTGGCCGCCGCCGCTTGCCGCGCCGGGCATGTCCGCGTCAATGGCGAGCGTGCCAAACCGGCCCAGCCACTGCGGTCCGGGGACGAGGTGCGGCTGCGTCAGGCCGGGTTCGAGAAGATCGTCGTCGTTTCGCGCCTCGTGCGGAAGCGGGTCGGCGCCCCCGTCGCCGCCGAATGCTTCGTCGACAACAGCCCGCCCCCGCCGCCCCGCGAGGCCGTCTTGCCGGTCGCCCAGCGCGACCGCGGCGCCGGGCGTCCGACGAAGCGTGAACGCCGCGACATGGAGGCGCTCCGCAGCCGCGAGACGCCGTAGGCGGCGGGGGGCCGCGCCGGCGTCCGCAACGATCCGCGCCCCCGCCGTGACGGCTGTCGCCGTCGTCACCTCAGTCGCGGTCCACGTGCTCGCGCAGGACCTTCCCGTTGGCCGCGTCCACGTCGAACGTTGTCTTGTTCCAGTTGTCGGTGTTCACCAGGTCCACGGACCAGATCGTGGTGCCGTCGTCCCTGTCGTCGATCTCCACGGCGGTGGTCGTGCCGGGCTTGCGCTCGGAGGAGGTGCGTACCGCCTGCTGTGCGGAGACCTTCGCCTTCTTCAGCAGGTCGGCGAGCTTGCGCTTGTCGTCGCTGTCCTGGTCGGGCTCCGTCCGCGACCGGGTCACCTTGCCGGAGCCCGCGTCCACGCGGACGTCATGCTCCGTGCCGTCGCGCGCCGCGACCTTGGACCGCCACTCCGACCCGCCGCCGGCGGTCCGCTTCAGCTCGATCTCGGCGACCTTGCCGTCCGGCACGGCCGCCGCCGCGGTCCGTGCCGCCCGCTCATAGCCGACCTTGGCGGTCGGCAGCAGGGTCTTCCGCTCGGCCTGGTCCTCGGTGAGCCCGGAGGTCCCCGCCGATGCCGAACCGGAGGCCGGGGCGGACGAGCCGGAGGATCCGGAAGAAGCGGATGAGCCGGAAGAAGCGGAAGAGCCGGATGAGGCGGACGAGTCGGAGGAGGACGAGCCGCCCCCGCCGTCGTCCCCGCACCCGCTCACCAGGGCCGCCGAGACGACGACGCCGCACAGGACGCCCGCCGCACGGCCCCGCCGAGTGCGGACCACATTGCGATGAGGATTCACAGATCCGGGTTCAGCGCTCATAGCCGCAGCCTTTCCCCACAAAGCAGTGCTCTCACCCCTATCCGGCTAAATCACCCGAGCGGCACCGCGCCCGCCCTCGCTATCGAGCCTGCCCGCCCGTGCCCGGTGGACCGGTCGAAAACCGAGGTCTGTGGTGGACCAGATACACCAGGGCGTTAGCGTTGTTGACGGCCATGGTGCGACCCCGCGCGGGCCCGGACTGGCCACAGGGGCGGAGAAGGGGAAAACATGCAGGTCGGAGCGGTTTCTTGAGAATTCTGCACACGTCCGACTGGCATGTGGGGCGTTCCTTCCATCGGGTGAGCATGCTGGACGCGCAGCGCCGGTTCCTCGACCACCTCGTCGAGACCGTACGGGAGCGGCGCGTCGACGCCGTGCTCGTCGCGGGCGACGTGTACGACCGGGCGGTGCCGCCGCTCGCCGCCGTCGAACTCTTCGACGACGCCCTGCACCGCCTCGCCGGCCTCGGCGTTCCCACCGTCATGATCTCCGGCAACCACGACTCGGCCCGCCGCCTCGGCGTCGGCGCCGGGCTGATCGAGCGCGCCGGCATCCACCTGCGCACCGACCCGGCCGGCTGCGCCGACCCCGTCCTGCTCACCGACGAGCACGGCGACATCGCCTGCTACGGCCTGCCCTACCTCGAACCCGCGCTGGTCCGCGACGAACTGGCCGCCCCGAAGGCCAACCACACGGCAGTCCTCGGCGCCGCCATGGAGCGGGTACGGGCCGACCTCGCCACCCGCCCGCCCGGCACCCGCTCCGTCGTCCTCGCGCACGCCTTCGTCACCGGCGGCGCGACCAGCGACAGCGAACGCGACATCACCGTCGGCGGCGTCTCCGCGGTCCCCGCGGAGATCTTCGACGGCATCGACTACGTCGCCCTCGGCCACCTGCACCGCTGCCAGCGCATCACCGAACGGGTCCGCTACTCGGGCTCCCCCCTCGCGTACTCCTTCTCCGAGGCCGGCCACCGCAAGTCGATGTGGCTCGTGGACCTCGGCCCCGACGACGGCACCGGCACCGGCACCGGCGCCGAGCTGAGCGCCGAACGGCTCGACTGCCCCGTCCCGCGCGCCCTGGCCCGTATCCGCGGCCCCCTCGACGAGCTCCTCGGCGATCCGACCCTGGACCGGCACGAAGACGCCTATGTGGAGGCGACGCTCACCGACGCGCACCGTCCCGATGAGCCGATGGCCCGCCTCACCAAGCGCTTCCCGCACGTCCTGAGCCTGGTCTTCGAGCCCGACCGGGCCCCCGAGGACCCGCTCGCCTCGTACGCGCGGCGGCTGCGCGGCCGCAGCGACCAGCAGATCGCCGAGGACTTCGTGGCCCATGTGCGGGCCGGCCGCGGCCCCGACCCGGTGGAGCGCGGCGTGCTGACCGACGCGCTCGACTCGGTGCGGGCCGCGGAGAGCGCGGGCGAGGTGGCGCGATGAGGCTCCACCGGCTCACCCTCACCGCCTTCGGCCCGTTCGGCGCCACCCAGCACATCGACTTCGACGAACTGTCCGCCGCCGGGCTCTTCCTGCTGCACGGCCCGACCGGCGCGGGCAAGACCTCCGTCCTGGACGCGGTCTGCTACGCCCTGTACGGAGGTGTGCCAGGCGCCCGCCAGAGCCCGGGCCTGACGCTGCGCAGCGACCACGCGCAGCCGCTGACGCCGACCGAGGTCATACTCGAACTCACCGCCGGAGGACGGCGGTTGGAGCTCACCCGGCGGCCCGAACAGCTCCGACCCAAGAAGCGGGGCAGCGGCTCCACCAAGGAGAAGGCGTACTGCGCGCTGCGCGAACAGGGCGCCGAGAGCGCCCAGTGGAAGGCGCTGAGCCGTTCCCACCAGGAGATCGGCGAGGAGATCAGCCAGCTGCTGGGCATGAGCCGGGAGCAGTTCTGCCAGGTCGTCCTCCTCCCGCAAGGCGACTTCGCGCGCTTCCTGCACGCCGAGGACACCGCCCGCGGCAAGCTCCTCGGCCGGCTCTTCGACACCGGCCGGTTCGCCGCCGTCGAGGACCGGCTCGCCGAGCTGCGGCGCGCGGCGGAGGAGCGGGTGCGCGGCGGGGACGAGCGGCTGCTGGCCGCCGCCCACCGGATGGCGCAGGCCGCCGGCCACAGCACGGAACTGCTGGAGAACCCGCTGCCCGACCTCGCGCCCGGCGAACCCGGACTCGCCGCCGCCGTCCTCGCGTGGGCCGCCCTGGCCCGTACGAGCGCACGCGAGCGCGAGGCCGTCGCGGCGGCCGCCGTCCTCGCCGCAGAAGACGCCCACCGCGCCGCCCGGGAACACGCCGACGCCGCCCGCGAACTGGCACGCCTCCAACAGCGGCACGCCCACGCGCGCGGGCGCGCCGCAGACCTGGAGCGCGGCCGCGAGGAGTACGAGGAGACCAGGCGGCGGCTGGAGAACGCCCGGGCGGCCGAGTCCGTCGCCCCCGCCCTCGCCCTGCGCGACGACGCGGAGCGCGCCTGGCGCGCGGCCGGCGACGCCGAACGCCGCGGCCGCGACGGCCTGGACCCCGCCTACGCCGACGAGGGCGCCGACCGGCTCGCCGCGCTGGAGCGGCAGTTCCGCGAGGACCTGGGGTCGCTGGCCGCCGCCCGCCGGGCCGAGCAGCGCGCGGCCGCCGTCGTCGCCGAACGCGCCGCGCTGGACCGCGAGGCGCGGGCCGACGAGGACATCGCCGCCGACGCCGCCGAGTGGATCGCCGGGTGGGAGGCCGCGCGCCTCGGCCATCAGCGGCGCATCGACGCCGCTCAGGAGGCCGCCGCCCACGCCGAACAGCTCGGCGGCCGCATCGACCCGGCCCGCGGACAACTCGCCGCCGCCCAGCGCCGCGACGGCCTCGCCGCCCAGGCGGACGCCGCCGCCGAGCGCCTGCGGGCCGCCCGCGACGGCGCGTCGGCCGCCCGCGAGGGCTGGCTCGACCTCAAGGAACGGCGGCTCCTCGGCATCGCCGCGGAACTCGCCGCCGAGCTGACCCCGGGCGAGGCGTGCAAGGTGTGCGGCGCGACCGAGCACCCCGCACCGGCCCGCGCGGAGGCCGGCCAGGTCGACCGGGCCGCCGAGGAGGCGGCGCTGGCCGCCTCCCAGCGGGCGGACACCGCGCGGGACGAGGCGGACCGGCAGGCGCAGGCGCTGCGCGAGACCCTGGCCGGCGCCGCGGCCGCCGCGGGCGGCGCCACCGTCGCCGAACTCAACGAGACCCTCGCCGACCTGCGGAGTTCGTACGAGGCGGCCCGCAGCGCCGGCGCGGACGTGCACGCCGCCCGGGAAGCCCTCGGCCGCGCGGAACGGGAGTACGAGCGCCGGCGCGCCGAACAGCAGGAAGCGGAGCGCCGCACCGCCGCCCGTACGTCCCGCAGAGAAGCCCTCGACCGTCAACACGCCGAGCTGGCCGAGGAAGTGGCGCGCGCCCGCGGCGGCGCGGCCACGGTCGCCCGCCGCGCCGAACTGCTGGAACGGCGACTGACCACGCTCGCCGCCGCCGCCGAGGCCGTACGCGCCGCCCGGGACGGGGCGGATCGCCTCAAGGAAGCGGACGCGCGGCTCGCCGACGCCGCCTACCGCGCCGGCTTCGACACCCCCGGGCACGCGGCGCGGGCCCGCCTGGCCAAGGACGAGCACCAGCGCCTGCAACACCGCCTCGACCAGCGGCAGACCGAGGAGAGCGCGGTCGCCGCCGAGCTGGCCGACGAACAGGCCGCCGCCGCGGCCCAGCTCCCCGCCGCCGACGTGGCGGCCGCGCAGGCCGCCGCCGAAGCCGCCACCCGCCGCCTCCGCGAAGCCTCCGCCGAGGACGCCGCGGCGCGCGCCCGCTGCGGGCAGCTCGACGAGCTGTCCCGGGGCGCCGTCGCCGACGCCCGGGCGCTCGCCCCGCTCCGTGAGGATCACGACCGCCTCGCCCGCCTCGCCGCGCTCGCCGCGGGGACCGCCGCGGACAACGAGCGGAAGATGCGGCTGGAGTCGTATGTGCTCGCCGCCCGCCTCGAACAGGTCGCCGCGGCCGCCACCGCCCGGCTGAGCCGCATGTCCTCGGGCCGCTACACCCTCGTCCACTCCGACGCGCGGACCGGCGGCCGCGGCCGCTCCGGCCTCGGCCTGCACGTCATCGACGCCTGGACCGGCCGCGAGCGCGACACCGCGACGCTCTCCGGCGGCGAGACGTTCTTCGCCTCCCTCGCCCTCGCCCTCGGCCTCGCCGACGTCGTCACCGACGAGGCGGGCGGCGCGCGCCTGGACACCCTCTTCATCGACGAGGGGTTCGGCAGCCTGGACGAGCAGACCCTCGACGAGGTCCTGGACGTGCTCGACTCACTGCGCGAGCGGGACCGCGCCGTCGGCATCGTCAGCCACGTCGGCGACCTGCGGCAGCGCATCCCCGCCCAGTTGCAGATCGTCAAGGACCGGGCAGGCTCGGCGGTCCGGCACCGGGTGGCGGGCGCCGCGGGCTGAGCGCCGGGGCCATACCCCTGGCCGGTCGCGCGACGCCTGGCACGCACGCTCGCGGCGTTGCCGAAACGCCCTGGTGGCTCCTCCGCTGCCAGGACCTTCCGGCGCCTTGCGATCGCACGCCGCGCGCCGATCCGGCCAGGGCGGTGACACCGGCGCCGAGCGTCCCACTGCTCCGCCCGGCGCGGACAGGCGGCCGAAGCCGCCCCGCCCGCGCCGGGCGCCGAGGTCACAGCGCGGAGAGCTCCGCCACCAGGTCGTCCAGGCCGAGCGACCCCTGGGAGAGCGCCGCCATGTGCCACGCCTTGGCGTCGAACGCGTCGCCGTGCGCCGCGCGGGCCGCCTCCCGCCCCGTCAGCCACGCCCGTTCGCCGAGCTTGTAGCCGATGGCCTGCCCCGGCATGCCCAGGTAGCGCACCAGCTCGCTGTCGACGAAGTCCGCCGGACGCCCGCTGTGCATGCCGAAGAACTCGCGCGCCAGCTCGGGGGTCCATGTCTCGCCCGGGTGGAAGGGCGAGTGGTCGGGGATCTCCAGCTCCAGATGCATGCCGATGTCGACGATCACCCGCAGCGAGCGCATCATCTGCGCGTCGAGGTAGCCCAGCCGGCGCTCGGTGTCGGTGAGGAAGCCCAGTTCGTCCATCAGCCGCTCCGCGTAGAGTGCCCAGCCCTCCGCGTTGGCGCTGACCATGCCGATCGTGGCCTGGTAGCGGGAGAGCTGGTCGATCACGTGCGTCCACTGGGCGAGCTGGAGGTGGTGGCCCGGCACGCCCTCGTGGTACCAGGTGGAGACCAGGTCGTACACGGGGAAGCGGGTCTCGCCCATCGTCGGCAGCCAGGTGCGGCCCGGCCGGGAGAAGTCCACCGACGGCTCCGTGTAGTACGGGGCCGCGGCGCTGCCCGGCGGCGCGATCATCGACTCGACGCGCTTGACGCGGTCCGCCAGATCGAAGTGCGTGCCGTCCAGCGCCTCGATCGCCTCGTCCATCAGCGCCTGCAACCAGACGCGGGTCTCCTCGACGCCCTCGATCGCCTCGCCGTGCGTGTCCAGGTGGCGCAGCGCCTCCCAGGGGGTGGCGTCGGGGAGGATCTTCGCGGCCTCGGCGCGCATCTCGGCGTGGATGCGGTGGTACTCCGACCAGCCATAGGCGTACGCCTCGTCGAGGTCGAGGTCCGTGCCGTTCCAGTACCGGGCCCAGCGCGCGTACCGCTCGCGGCCGACGACCTCGGGCGACCCCTCGACGGCGGGCTGGTACACCTCGCGCAGCCAGTCGCGCAGTTCGGCGACCGCGGCGGTCGCGTCGGCCGCGGCCTCGTCCAGCTCGCCGCGCAGCGCCTCGGTCCCCTGGGCCGCGAACTCCGCGAACCAGCCGCCGTCGGTGCCGATCCACTCACCCAACTGGCCGATGAAGGTGGACACTTGGCGTGGGCCGGCGGGCAGCTTGCGGTCGAGGCCCTCGGCGAGCGACGCGCGATAGCCGGACAGCGAACCCCGGACGGCGCGCAGTCGGGCCGCGATCGACGCCCACTCCTCGGGGGTCCCGGTCGGCATCAGCGTGAAGATCTGGCGCACCGAGTGGACGGGGGAGTGCAGGTTGCTGACGGCGCGCAGCGGTTCCCGGGCCTCGTGGACGGCGAGTTCGGCGGTGAGCCGCTCGCGCAGCAGCCGGGCGCAGCGCCGCTCGGCGTCGCTGTCCGCGCCGGGCAGCGCCTCGGCCTCGGTCAGCCGGTCGAGGGTCGTACGGGCGAGGGCGGCGAGCGCCTCCTGCCCGCCGGGGGAGTAGTCGGGCAGGAGCCGGGCGCTCTCGGGCACACCCAGATAGGTCCCGGTGATCGGGTCGATTTCGATGAGCGCGTCGACATAGGCGTCGGCGACCTGACGGGGCAGCGGACTGTCAGTGTTCTGGACCATGGGGCCCATCCTCGTACGGAAGGGTCCGCCTCGTCACTGCCATGGCCCGTCACACACCTGATGCGCCGGTCACACCCGACGCCGCCTTCCGCGCTGTTCCGGCGGCGCCGGCCGGGGCGGTGTGCTCAGTGGCCCGGGGCGGGGGGCGCCTGCCGCACGGTGGGTACGGGCGCGAGCGCCGCAGCCGGCGGCGCGGGCCGGGCCGCCAGCCGCGCGGTGACGACCAGCGTGCCCTCCTCGACCTGGTAGTCCAGCGGAAGGTCCAGGCCGCGCATGGCCGCGACCATCCCCGTGTTGGCCGCCCGGGTGACGGCGTAGACGCTCTCGCACCCCGCGTCCTCCGCCAGGGCGACCAGCCGCCCCAGCAGCTTCGTGCCGACGCCGCGCCGCTGCCAGGCATCCTCGACGAGCAGCGCGACCTCGGTCTCGTCGCCGTCCCACAGCAGATGGCCGAGCGCCACCAGCCGTCCCGACGCGGTGTACGCGGCCAGGGTGCGGCCGTGCCGCGGGCTCAGCAGATGGGCGAGATAGCGGTCGGCGTCGCCGGCCGGGCCGTGGTAGCGCATCGCCAGCGTCGCGGGCGTGCACCGGGCGTGCATCTCGCGCGCCGCCTCGATGTCCTCGGCGCCCGCCCGGCGCACCGTGATCTCATTGCCCTCCGGCAGGGTGAGCACGTCCTGGCGGTGCGGCACCCGGGGCCCGAGCCGGGCGTCGAGCCCGACCAGAGCGTGTGCGCGGGCGAACTCGGCCGGTGTGAACGGCAGGTACGGGCGCTCCACGGTGATCGTCCCGCCGGACGGGTCGCGCAGCCGCATCGCCGTCTCCTCCAGCACGCCCTCGGCGGGCGGCGGAGGGTCCGTCCGGCGCTCGGGCAGTGAGCGGATCGTGCACCGGCCGAGCAACTGGCGCAGCGCGAGCGGCAGTTCCGCTGCGTCCAGCGCGGTGCGCGTCGCGAGCCCCAGGACCCGGGTCGGGGCGTCCACCAGATCGTGCGCGTCGGCCCGCTCCACCCAGGTACCGCTGCCGCCCCCGGCGGCGGCCGCCCGCGTCAGGTCGGCGGGCAGCAGGGCGGCCGGGGCGCGCACCAGCAGCTCGTCGACGGTGCCGGCGGCCAGCGGGTGGGTCTGGAGGGTCAGGATGTCGACGCGGCGGTGGGCCAGCGCCAGGCACAGCGCCGCGAGGGTTCCGGGCTCGTCTCGTACGGTCGTACGCATCCGCCACAGGGCGAGATCGCCGACGTCGCCGGGGGCGGGGACGGCCGGTGCGCCGGGCCTGGAGGCCCCTGTGGCACCGGCGCGCCGGCCGTCCCCGCCGGTATCACCCGCCTCGTCCGTCGGCGGGGAATGGCCGCGGCGCCGGGAGAACCAGATGTGGAACCCGGCGGTGCCCAGCAGCGCCGCCGCCGAGGAGACCAGCAGCACCGGCCCCTCGGGGCCATGGGCGATCATGTTGGCGGCGCAGTCGGCGACCGCCACCGCCGTGAACAGGGCGGCCAGCTCGACCGCATCGCGCCGCCAGTGGTGGCGGCGCCGGGCATTTCGCGCGGGTGTCGTATCACTCATGCCACCCACACTGGCGGAGAGGTGTTGCGTGATCGCGAACGTCCTGTGACCGATGGGTAAAGGATCACGCTCATCCCTTAACCGCCCTCTATTCGCCCTTTTCGCTGTGGCCCTTCGTCGCCGAGCGGAGATCGGTGAGCGCGTCCTCCACGCCCCGGTGGAACGTCGGATACGCGTAGATCATGTGCCGCAGCCGGTCGACCGGCACCTCCGCGTGCACGGCCACCGCCAGGCCGTACAGCACCTCGCCGCCCATCGGCCCCGCCGACGTCGCCCCCACCAGCACCCCGCGGTCCACGTCCTCGACCAGCTTCACCAGGCCCTCGTTGCCCGCCTTGTGGATCCAGCCGCGCGCCGTCGACGGCACCTGGGACAGGCCCGTACGCACCCGCAACCCCTGCTCGCGGGCCTGGCTCTCGGTCAGCCCCACCGCGCCGATCTCCGGATCGCAGAAGGTCACCCGCGGCAGCGCCCGGTAGTCGGCGTCCGGTCCCGGCTTGCCGAGAACTCCGCGGATCGCGATCGCCGCCTGGTACATCGCGACATGCGTGAACGCGCCGCGCCCCGTCACATCGCCCACGCCCCACAGCCCCGGCGCGGCCAGCAACTGATCGTCGACGGCCAGCGCACGCGCCTGGGGATCGAGGCCCACGGTCTCCAGCCCCAGCTCCGAAAGGTCCGTCCGCCGTCCGGTGGCGACCAGCAGCTGATCGCCGGTGACCTCCTCGCCCCCCTCCAGCACCACCGTGAACCGGTCGCCGCTGTGCCGGACCTCCGTGGCGCGCGCCCCCGTCCGCACGGTGACCCCCGCCGACTCCATCACACCGGCCAGCAGCCGCCCGGCCTCCGGCTCCTCGTTCGCGATCAGGCCGTCCAGCGCCTCGACGATCGTGACCCGCGAGCCGAACCGGGCGAAGACCTGGGCCAGTTCGGCCCCGATCGCCCCGCCGCCGAGCACGATCAGCGTCCTGGGCGGCTCCTTGGCGGCGACCGCGTCCCGGTTCGTCCAGTACGGCACATCGGCCAGCCCCGGCACCGGCGGGATCTGCGGCCGGGTCCCCGTCGCGATCACCACCCCGCGCCGCGCCTCGAACACCTCGCCGCCCGCCGCCACCTTCCCGTGGCCCGCCAGCTTGCCCCGCCCGCGCACCAGCCTGCCGCCCTTGCCCGTGAAACGGTCGGCCGCCACCTGGTCGTTCCAGTCGTCCGTGGCCTCGTCGCGGATCCGCGCGGCCACCGGCCCCCAGTCGGGTGAGACCTGCGCGGCCCCCGCCATACCGGGCACCCGGCCCGCCTCGGCCAGCAGATTCCCGGCGCGGATCATCATCTTGCTCGGCACGCACCCCCAGTACGGGCACTCGCCGCCGACCAGTTCCGCCTCCACGCCCACGACGCTCAGCCCGGCGTCGGCGAGCGTCCCCGCCACGTGCTCGCCGCCCGGCCCCATACCGATCACGACGACATCCACCTGCTCGGCCATTGCACCGCACCTCTCGCCCTCGGGACCCGCATTCGGGTTACGCCCCCACCTTGGTGCGTACGGGCGCGCCGGGCCAGCCGGACGACGCGCCGGGCCGCCCGCGGGCGGTCACGGGCCGATCGGTCCCGGCCATCCGGTGGGCGGCACCTGCTCGGCCCCCGTCCCGCCGGGCCTCCGGCGAGGCCGGGGCGCCGGACGCCGGAGTCAGCCGCCGGATTCGAGGCCGGCCGCCTCCGCTGTGGCCGGCTCGCGACCCGGAACTGAGCGGTCCGGAGCCGGGCGGGTCGCGTCGAGGATGACGCGGGCGACCAGGGCCGGATCGTCGTTCATCGGGACGTGCCCGCAGCCGGGCAGCCGCACGAGCCGGGCCCCCGGTACGGCCCGCTTCGCGCGGAGGCCCTGGCGGGGCGGGAGCAGCCGGTCACCGCTGCCCCAGCCTATGGTGACCGGCACGTCGGGCACGTCGTCGCGGAAGACGACGGAACGCCCGGCGGCGAGCGTCGCGTCGAAGCCGGTGGCCGCGCGCAGCGCCCTGGTCTCGGCGACCACGGCGTCCGGCGAACGCCGTCCGGGCCGCGCGTATATGGGGCTGACCAGCGCCGCCCGGCCCACCGCCGTACGGGCCAGGCGGGCGACGGCCGCATCGGGCAGCATCCGCGCGCCGCGCCGCATGCCGAGCAGCACCCCGAACGCGTACCGCCGCTCGGCCGGTGACCAGAACCCGCCGGGGGAGAGCGCGGTGACGGACCGTACGAGATGGAGACGGCCCAGTTCCAGGGCGAGCAGCCCGCCGAGCGAATTGCCCACCACATGCGGGCGGTCCACGCCGAGCGCCGCGAAGAGGGCGCCGAGCGCGGGGGCCACGCCCGCCAGGTCGTACGGGACCCCGTCCGGCAGGGCGGGGGACGCGCCGAACCCCGGCAGGTCGACGGCTATGACATCGCGCTCGGCGGCCAGTATGCCGCTGACCGGGTGCCATGCCTGCAGGTGGTGGCCGATGCCGTGCAGCAGGACGACGGGGTCCCCGCCGCCGGTCCGTTCGTACGCGACCTCGACCGTGCGCCGGCCGGCCGACGTCTCGACGGGGTAGGAGATGGTCTCGGTCATGGGGCAGCTCCTCGGCCTCCGCGGTCGGCTTTCCGAGACAGGATGTCAGCAACGGTTACCGCTGGGTAGACCCCGGGGCGGGCCCCGTAGCGCCCGCTGTCCGGCTGCCGCTGCGCGGCTCCGATGAGAGCGGGTTCACGTGGACAAGCCACCGCGGCGTCGGGTGGGATGGAGCGGTGACCACCGGCGAAGCGATGCTCGACGCCTTCGAGGCGCACCGGCCCGTACTGACCGGCGTCGCCTACCGCATGCTCGGTCGCGTCGCCGACGCCGAGGACGTCGTCCAGGAGGCGTGGCTGCGCTGGTCCGCCGCCGATCGCGGCGAGGTCCGCGAGCCGCGCGCCTATCTCGTGCGGATCACCACCCGGCTCGCCATCGACCGGCTGCGGCAGGTCCAGTCCCGGCGCGAGTCATACGTCGGGCCCTGGCTGCCCGAGCCGATCGCCACCCACTACACCGACCGCACGGGCTCCGCGGCCACCGTCCCCGACGCCGCCGAACGGGCCGTGCTCGCCGACTCCGTGTCCCTCGCCCTGCTCATCGTCCTGGAGTCGCTCTCCCCGCTGGAGCGCGCGGTGTTCGTCCTGCGCGAGGCGTTCGGCTTCCCGCACGCGGAGATCGCCACCACCCTCGACCGGACGGAGGCCGCGGTGCGGCAGCTCGCCGGCCGGGCCCGCCGCCATGTCGAGGAGCGCAAGCCGCGCTACGACGTGGACCCGGCCCAGCAGCGTGATCTGACCGAGCGCTTCCTCGCCGCCGCCACCCGCGGCGACCTTGAGGGGCTCCTCGCGCTCCTCGCCCCCGACGTCCGGCTCATCAGCGACAGTGGCGGCAAGGCCAAGGCCCCGCTGCGGGTGATGCACAGCGCCGACAAGGTCGGCCGCTTCCTCGCCGCCGTCACCCAGGAGTCCCTCGCGGCACTGGAGCACCGCTTCACCGAGATCAACGGCGCCCCGGCGCTGCTCATCCTGGCCGAGGGCCGTCCCGACACGGTCGTCTCCGTCGGCGTGGCCGACGGCAGAATCGCGGCCATCTACCTCGTGCGCAACCCCGACAAGCTCACCGGCCTCGGCCGGTAGGAGCCGGCGATGCGACCCAGGCTCAAGGCCCGCCGCATCACATTCCGCCCGCCACCCGCAGCACCGCGCCCGTCGTGTACGACGCCTCCGGCGAGAGCAGCCAGGCGACCGCCCCCGCGACCTCGTCCGCCTCGCCGGGGCGGCCCACCGGCACCCGGCCCTCGGTGCGCCACGGCCGCTCGGGGTCGCCCATCGTGGCGTGGATGTCGGTCAGGATCATCCCCGGCTGCACCGAGTTGACCCGCACCCCCTCCGTCGCCAGCTCCTTGGCCAACCCCAGCGTGAGGGCGTCGACTGCCGCCTTGCTCGCCGCGTAATGCACGTAGTCACCGGGGCTGCCGGTCGTGGCGCCCGCCGAGGAGATGTTCACTATCGCGCCGCCCTGGCCTCCGTGGCGCGTCGACAGCTCCAGCGCCGCCCGCCGCGCGCACATCATCGCGCCCATCACATTGACGTCCACGACCCGCCGCATCTCCGCCAACGGCGTCTCGGTGAACCGTCCCAACGGACCCGTGACCCCGGCGTTGTTGACCAGCCCGGTGATCGGCCCGAGGGCCTCCTTCACCGTGTCGAACAACGCGTCCACCTCGGCCTCGACACCGGTGTCGACCTGGACGGCCACGCATGGCGCGCCCTCGGCCCGTACCGCCTCGGCCGTCCGCTCCGCGGCGTCCCGTGCCCGCACGTACCCGATGCCGACGCCGTGCCCGGCGCGCGCCAACCGCACGGCCACCGCCGCACCGATGCCCCGACTGCCGCCCGTGACCACCGTGACCTGCCGCATCCCCGTACTCCTCGCTGTCCGCCGCCCACCGGGAACGCGGAACGCCGCCCCGGCGGATCGCGACGCTACCCGAGGCGACGGAGCGTCATCCCGGCAGGTCGAGCGCCAACATCGCGTGAACGCTCTGAGGGACCACTTGTGCGCGGTGCGTGACGGAACGAGGATTGGTCTTGACCAAGGTGGCGTGCCGTCCTATTGTCCGAGTCATACTGCAACAACCTTTAATAAAGAAGCGCGCATAAGTGCCGTCGGGGCGGAGGACAGGGTGGGGACCACGCAACTCGAAACGCTGCCGGAGCCGAAGTACTGGCACCTGAAGACCGTGCTCAGCAACGCACTCGACTCGGAGTTCGCGGTGGGGGAGATCCTCCCCAACGAGCGTGAACTGGCGGCCCGGTTCGGCGTCGCCAGGGCCACTCTGCGCCAGGCGCTGGAACAGCTCGAACTCGAAGGCAGGCTCCAGCGCCGCCGCGGCGTGGGCACCACCGTCGCCCCGCCCCGCGTCGGCGTGGCCGTCGGCGAGGCCCCGCACGCCTGGCCGGGCGCCGGCGGCGACGCCTGGCAGCCCGTGGAGAGCACGCTGCGCCGGCCGCCCGCCGCCGTCGCCCGGCTCCTCGGCCTCCCCGTCGACGAGGAGGCGTACGCCGTCCGCCGCACCCGTGTGACGCACGGTCAGCCGGTCGCCGCCGAGATGCTGTACGTGCCGGTGGCCACCGTCCCCGCCCTCACCGCGATCGACGCGCCCACCGGACCGGCCCGCGCCCGCGCCGTGCTGCGCGAGCTCCAGCGGCTCGAACTCGCCGGCCAGGACCGGTCCGTGGAGCTGGGCTCCGCCCCCGCGGACGACGCCAAGCAGCTCGACCGGCTGCCCGGCGCGCCCGTGCTCGTCGTCACCACCCGCTTCGTCGCGGACGGCCGTACCGCCGCCGTCGCCGTGGCCACCTACCGGGCCGACACCTGCCGGCTCACCTTCGACGACAACGGCATGGAGCTCCTCGCCGGCTGAGGAGTCCCGCCCGCTATGACGTGCGCCCGGCTCAGCGGCGCGTCGTGACGGTGCTCTCGACCGCGAAGAGCTGTTCCTCCACGTGGTCGAGGGCCAGGCGCAGCGCGCCCGTCGCCACCGCGGCCTCGCCCAGCGCCGACTGGACCACCTGCGGCGGCCGCAGGCAGTAGCGCTCCAGCTCCGACCGCAGCGGCTCCAGCACCCCGTCCAGCCCGGCGGCCCAGCCGCCCACCACCACCAGCTGGGGGTCGAGCGCCAGCACCAGCGCCGCCACGTCGTGCACCAGCCGCCGCATATAGCGGTCCTGGGCCGCCCGCGCCCCGGCGTCGCCCTCGCTCGCCATCGCGAACACCCGCGCCACCTGCGTGTCGTCGAGCGGGTGCAGCGGCTCCCCGGTCGTGGACAGCACCACCTCCGGGGTGGCCTCCCGGCCCAGCAGATGCAGCGCGCCGATCTCCCCGGCCGCGCCGCCGAAGCCGCGGTGCAGCCGCCCGCCGATCAGCGAGCCCGCCCCCGGGCTCAGCCCGGCGCGTACGAACACGATGTCGTCCGAACAGGTCGCGGCGCCCGACCAGTGCTCCGCCACCGCCGCCGCGTTGGCGTCGTTCTCCAGCAGCACCGGACAGGTGAACCAGCTCCGCAGCCGCTCACCGAGCGGCAGCCCCGTCCACTCCGGCAGCGCCGTGCACAGCCGCACGGTCCCGTCGGCCTCCACGATGCCGGGGCTCGCCACCCCGACCGCCCGCAGCGAACCGCGCGCCACCGACGAGCGGCGCAGCACATCGGCGACCGCGCTGCCCACCCGCTCCAGCCGCTCGTCCGCCGGCGCGGCCACCCGGACGTCCAGCGAGACCGAGTCCAGGACCCGCCCGCTCAGGTCGGACAGGAGCGCCGACGCACGGTGCGCCCCGATCTCCACGCCCAGCAGATGCCCGGCCTCGACCCGGAACCTGAAGCGCCGGGCCGGCCGCCCCTGACGGCGCGCACCGCCCTCCTCGGCCGACGCCTCGGCCACCAGGCCGGTGTCGATCAGCCCCTCGACGACGCCCTCCACGGTCGGCCTGGACAGGCCCGTCGCCTGGACGAGATCGGTGAGCGTCGCCGCCTCGGCCGCGCGCAGCGCGTGCAGCACGACCGCGGAGTTGATCCGCCGCAGCAAAGACGGGTCCCCACCGGTGAGCCGCCCCACGTACCGCCTCCTTCGTCTCCCCCGTCGCACACGTGATCAACCGTCTGTTCGACCGGATGTACATGTGAGCCGGATGCTATCCGGCTCAGGACGGCGCGGCGAGCGTCTGATGTCACCCGGGTGCCACGAATCCCGACTCGTAGGCGGCGATCACCGCCTGCGTGCGGTCCCGCGCCCCGAGCTTCGCCAGCACCGCGCTGACATGCGACTTCACGGTCTCGGTGCCCAGCATCAGGCTCTGCGCGATCTCCGAGTTGGACATTCCGCGCGCCATCAGCCGCAGCACGTCCGCCTCCCGGCCGGTGAGCGCCGCCCGTTCCATCGCCGCGCGGGCCCGCTCGTTGCCGTACGAGGCGGCGAGCGCGCGCAGCGCGGCCGGGAACAGCAGCGATTCGCCCGCCGCCACCAGCCGCACGGCGTGCACGATCTCCGACGGATGGGCGCGCTTCAGCAGGAAGCCGTCCGCCCCCGCGCGCAGCGCGTCGTAGACATAGGCGTCGTTCTCGAAGGTCGTCACGACCAGGATCTTCGGCGGCCGGTCGACCGAGCGCAGTACGAGCCGCGTCGCCTCGATGCCGTCCAGCAGCGGCATCCGCACGTCCATCGCCACCACGTCCGGCCGCAGCGACCGCACCAGCGGCAGCACCGCGGCCCCGTCGGCCGCCTCTCCCGTCACCTCGATGTCCGGCTGAGTCGCGAGGATCGCCCGCAGCCCGGCCCGTACGAGCGGTTCGTCGTCCACCAGCAGCACGGATATCGGCACACGGTCACCCTAGGCCCCTCTGTCGAACTCCCGCCCCTTGACGGGCACTCCTGACGCGTACGGCCCGGTTCGGGGACGCCCCTCCGCCGTGCGAGAGCCTGCGCGGCCCGGCCCTCGGGCGGGTGAGGAGAGTTCGGCGACGGGCCCCAGACCGTCGAGCGGCAGCCGCACATGGACCCGCCAACCGCCCTCGTGCCGGCCGGTGTCGGCGCGCCCGCCGAGCAGGGCGGCCCGCTCGCGGATGCCGCGCAGCCCGCTCCCGCCGCCACCGCCGTGCGCGCCCGCCCGGCCCAGAGGGTTGCGCACGTCCAGCTCCAGTACGTTCCCGGCGACCGCGATCCGCACGGTGACCGGCACCGGGCCCGCGTGCCGCAGCACATTGGTCAGCGCCTCCTGAAGGATGCGGTACCCCTCCCGCGACACCGGCCCCGGCACCGCGTCGAGCGCGCCGTCGATGTCCGTGCTCACCTCGGCACCGGAACCGCGCGCCGCCGACAGCAGCCGCTCCGCGTCGGTGAGCGCCGGACGCCCGGCCGGGTGCGGCGCGTCCTCGCGCAGCACCGCGAGGACCCGCTCCAGATCCTCCAGCGCGTGCCGCCCGGTGTCCTCGATCGCCGCCAGCGCCTGCTCCGTGAACTCCGCGGAACCCGCGGCGCGTGCCGCCCCCGCCTGCACCACCGCGACCGTCAGCGCGTGCCCGATCGAATCGTGCAGCTCCCGAGCCAGCCGGTTGTGCTCCAGGAGCCGGTCCGTACGCGCCTCCAGTGCGGCGATGCGCTCCGCCGCCGAGGGCCCCAGCAGCCACCGCGCGGCGGCCGCCGCCGCGTTCCCCCCGAGCACCACCATGGAGTACAGCGCGATCAGCGGCAGCGGGGCCAGCAGCGCCAGCCAGTGGGGCCCCGCGCCGCCCGGCCCCAGCAGGCTCACCCCGGTGCCGCGCACCAGGTCGAAGGAGAGCGCCGGCAACTGGACGGAGCAGGACCCGACGACGCCTCCGAGCGCCAGCCTGATCACCAGCCACAGGGCGGTGCGGCGGCGGTCCCGCCAGGAGGCGGACGGCGCCGCGGAGATGCCGGAGTCCGCCGCGGACCCCCGGCGGTGGAGCGGGTCCTGCCCGTACGTGCCGTGCCCGTACGCCCCGTGCCGGTCGCCTGTGAGGAGCAGCCGCGCCTGCAACCCTTCGGCCGTCCGCATCGCCGGCACCAGCGCGGCCGCCATCAGCAGCGACAGCGAGCAGCCCAGCACCAGCAGCGGCCGGTCCGGAAAGACCAGGACGAAGATCCCGAAGAGGACCGTACTGCTGAACAGATGCAGCCATCGGGTGTAGGTGACCGTACGGGTCAGCGGGCGCAACGGCGCGGGCAGCGGCATGACGTCATCCTGCCAGCGCGTTCCGCGG
Source organism: Streptomyces sp. NPDC044033 (assembly GCF_056434425.1). Taxonomy (NCBI): domain Bacteria; kingdom Bacillati; phylum Actinomycetota; class Actinomycetes; order Kitasatosporales; family Streptomycetaceae; genus Streptomyces; species Streptomyces sp. NPDC044033. The sequence continues at coordinate 154,222 of NZ_JBWKFF010000005.1, forward strand.
CGCCGCCTCCCCCGGCCGGGGGAGGGCCGGCCCCCGTATCGGGGAAGCCGGGCAGGGGCCGTACGCGGCAGCGTGGAGCCATGACCTCGATCGACGTACAGGAACTGACCAAGGAGTACGGTCCGACGCGCGCTCTGGACGGGCTGACCGTCTGTGTCCGGCCGGGTCGCGTCACCGGCTTCCTCGGCCCCAACGGCGCCGGAAAGTCCACCACCATGCGCATCGTGCTCGGCCTGGACCGGCCCACCTCGGGCTCGGCGACCGTCGCGGGGCGCCGGTACCGCGGTCTCGACGAACCGCTGCGGCACATCGGCGCGCTGCTCGACGCGGGCGCCGCGCACCCGGCCCGCACCGCCCGCGACCACCTGCTGACGCTGGCGCTCAGCAACCGCATCCCCGCCGCCAGGGCCGACGAGGTCCTGGAGGAGGCGGGTCTGGCGCAGGCCGCGACCCGGCGGGTGCGGACCCTCTCCCTCGGCATGCGCCAGCGGCTGGGCATCGCCGCCGCGCTGCTCGGCGACCCGGAGGTCGTCATGCTCGACGAGCCCACCAACGGGCTCGATCCCGAAGGCATCATCTGGATCCGGCGGCTGACCCGGCGGCTCGCGGACGAGGGGCGTACGGTCCTGATCTCCAGCCACCTGATGAGCGAGACCGCGCTGACCGCCGATCACCTCGTGGTCCTCGGCCGCGGGCGGCTGCTCGCCGACACCCCGATGGACGACTTCATCGCGGGCCACAGCCGGCAGCGGGTGTACGTACGGACCACCGAGCCGGAACGGCTGCGCGATCTCCTGGACCGGGCGGGGCTGGCGGGGGAGGGCGACGGGGACGGCCGCTGGTCCGTCGACGGTGCGAGCGCCGCCCACATCGGGGCGCTCGCCGCGCGCGACGGGGTGCCGCTGTTCGAACTCGGCGACGCACAAGCCTCGCTGGAGGAAGCCTATCTGCGGCTCACCGCGGACTCGGCCGAGTTCGCCGCCGCCCACAGCGCGTCGAAGGAGGGCTGAGCATGTCGGTCACCGCGGTACTGCACTCGGAGTGGGTCAAGATCCGCTCGCTGCGCTCGATTCTCGGCGCGCTCGCCGGCGTGCTGCTCGTCACCACCGGCGTCACTCTGCTCGTCTGCGCGACCTCCCACGGGGACTCGCTCGACGGCAAGGAGTTCGACCCGGTCTTCACGTCCTTCTTCGGCATCACCTTCGGGCAGATGGCGGCGCTCTGCTTCGGCGTCCTCGTGGTCTCGGCGGAGTTCCGGGGCGCGGCGCTCGGCAACTCCCTCGCGGCGGTGCCGCGCCGCGGCCTGTTCTACGCCTGCAAGCTCGCCGTCGCGGCCGCTCTCTCCCTCGCCGTCGGGCTCGTCACCGCCCTCGCCTCCTTCCTCGGCGGCCAGGCCACGCTGGGAGAGCGCGGCGTCGGCCTGGGAGCGGCGGGCGCGCTGCGGGCCGTGCTGGGCTGCGGCGTCTACTTCGCACTGCTGGCCGTCCTCGCGGCGGGCTGCGCGGCGCTGCTGCGCGGCCCGGTGCTCTCGCTCAGCGTCCTGATCCCCGTCGTCTGCGTCGTCTCCCCGGTCCTCGGCGACCTGCCCGGCGGCGTGAGCCGGTACCTGCCCGACCGGGCGGGCCAGGAAGTGCTGCACACGGTCGCCGTAGACGGAATCGGGCCGTGGGCGGGCCTGGCGGTACTGGCCGGGTGGGCGGCGCTGGCCGCCCTCGCGGGGTGGCGCGCGGTGGAGCGGCGCGACGTGTGAGACCGGCGGTCGGTCCGTACACCCGGTGCCACCGTCCGACGGGGCTGCCCGTACGGACGGTGGCACCGGGGCGATAGCTGTCGGCACGGCCCACGCCCACGGCCCACGCCCACGGCCCACGGCGGCGGGCGCCGGTGTTGCCCGTACGGCCCGCGGCACCGGCCGTCCGACCTGACAGGGCGGCGCCCCCTCGTCACACGGGGAAGGCGAGGGAGCGCCGCCCGGCGCGGTCAGACCCGCTGCCAGAGCGCCGGCACCGCCGGCGGCTCCCACCCCGCGCGGGCCGTGTGGGGCTGGATGCACCGGTAGCTGGTGCCTCCATAGGTGACCTGGTCCCCGGCCTTGTAGTTGGTGCCCGCGGTCCAGGTGCCGCCCGGCTCGCTCGGCCCGGTGGTCGGGTTGCCGGTGGGCTGCCCGGTCGGCGACGGCTGCTGCCGGACGTTGAGGACGAAGTCGTACGTGCCTTCCTTGGCCGAGCCGACCTGGCGCACGTTCATCAGCAGCGCCGGGTTGAAGATCGAGTCGGTCTGGTTGCGCGGCTCGTTGGGGAAGTACAGCTGGGTGGTGAGGATCCGCTGGTTGGGGGCCTGGACCTTGACGTGGATGTGCCGGGTGCGGCCCGGATACAGGCCCGGCACGATCGTCTCCAGTTTGAACGCGCCGCGCGCGTCGGTGAACTGGTGCCCGCGGAAGCGGAAGCCGGTGTTGTCGTACGCGCCGTTCACGTCCGCCTGCCAGAAGTCGAGCAGGGCGTTGGCGATGGGCCGGCAGGCGAGGCCGAAGACATAGCCGCTGACCGTGAGCCGGGTGCCCTGTGTGCCGGGCTCCAGCAGCGACGTCCGCAGCGGGGAGTTGGGCTTGAAGTAGGGGCCCTCGGTCTGCTGCGGCGTCGGGTCGTCGCCGTCGTCGCAGTAGGGCGTGGGTACCAGGGGTTCCTGTGTCGTCTTCGCGTCGCGTGCCAGGGCCACCCCGCCGAGCACCATCGGTAACGGCACGGCCGCCAAGGCGACCTTGAGCAGTTTCTTGCGGCTGATGCCCGCCGACTGCTCCCGCTGTCCGTCCTGCCCGTCCTGCTGTACCTGGTCGTCGTCCATCGGGCCCTCCTCGTCGCTCATGGCCGTTCCGGCAACGAAGTTATGCGGGCAGCCCGGCGGGGTCGATGGACTCGATGCGGCGAACGTGGTGATTCCCATGTGCCTCGCGGCGGAAGTCGCCGGGGCTGACGCCGGTCTCGCGGCGGAAGAACCGGCAGAAATAGGCGGGGTCCGCGAACCCCACCTGGCGCGCTACCTGACCGACCGTCAAATCCGTGCTGGCCAGCAGCCGTTTGGCCTCCAGGGTGCGGGCGGCTCTGATCAGCCGGCCCGGGGTCAGTCCGGTGCTCTGCTTGACCGCCTCGTTCAAATAGCCGACGGATACGCCCAGTTGCCCGGCGAGGGCGCCCACGGACTGCTCGGCGGCTCCGGGCAGCGACAGCAGTTGTGTGAATTCCTGCGACACCATCGACGCCCGGCCCGTCTCCGTCTCCGGCAGCCGCTCCCCGGAGAGCCGCACCGCCCGGGTGAGCAGTACGTGCAGATGCGCCTGGAGGACCGAGATGAACCCCTCCGCCCGCTGGCCGAACTCCCGCCGCATGTCCAGCACCAGCGCCGTCAGCCGGTTCGCCTCCTCGCCGCCGAGGCAGAGCCAGGGGCGCTCGCCGAGCCTGCGCAGCAGCTGCCGGTCCCCGCCGTGGCCGAGCAGGAAGTCGTCGGTGAACAGGATCACCCACCCGCGCAGCCCTGTCGCCCGCTCCCAGTAGTGCACCTGGCCGGGGGAGATGAGGCACAGGTGCGGGGGCACCAGCGGCAGCCGGACGAGGTCGACGACGTGGTGGCCGGTGCCCCCGGTCACGTACGCGATCTCGTAGAAGGTGTGCCGGTGCGGGAAGTCGGCCCGCGACATCGGCCCGATGGTGTCGAAGGACCCCACGGCGAACGGCAGAATTCCAGGCATGGGCACGTCAAGTCGATGCAGCGGCACCGGGCCGTCCGCCGCAGGCCGCGTCTCCTGCGCCCCTCGCGTCACCCCATCAGAGTACGACGGCGGAGCGCAGCCGTCCGTACTCCTCTGCCATCGCTTCCGGGGACCAATGGGCGTTGAGGCCGCTGGGGTTGGGCAGCGCCCAGATCCGGGTGGAGCCGATGGTGCGCTCCTGCGGGCCGATCTTCGCGCGCTTGTCGTCGAAGGCGACGCGGTACGCGGTGACCCCGACGACGGCCAGCCACTGCGGGCGCAGCCGCTCGACCTTCGCCGCGAGGACGCGACCGCCCTCGCGGTACTCCTCGGCGCTCAGCTCATCGGCCCGCGCGCTCGCCCGCGCCACCACATTGGTGATGCCGAGCCCGTACGACAGCAGCTCCGCCTCCTCGTCCGGGCGCAGCTGCCGCGGCGTGAAACCGGAGCGGTGCACAGTTATCTGCACCATCTTTGCTCGTTGGTCTCGGTGACGGTTCCCGAGACCAACGAGGAGAGCGAAGTGGATCTACGACATGAACTGATGGAGGGGCGGGCGGAACTTCCCCGCGTCGGGGCGGTGCTCCCGGCGCGGGGCATCCATCCTCCATACATCGTCGTCAATGGGTACGACGACGAGATCGAGCCGGTCACCGCGTACCTGCGCGACCTGGCTCTGAATGACAGCAGCCCGCTGACGGTCCGCAGTTACGGGTACGGGCTGCTGCGCTGGTTCCGGCTGCTGTGGCTGCTCGGCGTGGTCTGGGAGAAGGCGACCGAAGCGGAGACTGCGGTGCTGGCCGGGTTGCTGCGGTCGGCAGCGAATCCTCAGCGCCAGCGGAAGTCGGCCGGAGCGGCTGCCCCAGGCTCGGTGAACCTGCGCACCGGCAAGCCGGTCCTACGAGCCGGGTACGCGCCACGGACGATCAACCACGCCCTGTCGGTGGTCAGCGGGTTCTACGAGTTCCACGCCCACCAGGGCAACGGTCCGGTCACCAATCCCGTTCCCGTCTCGCCGCAGCGGCGTCGTGCGTTGGCTCACCGCAGTCCGCTGGAGCCCAAGCCGGTGCTCGGCCGGGCCCGGCTGCGGCAGAAGGTCGCCGACCGGCCGCCCCGGTCGATCCCTGACCAACTGTGGGACGAGCTGTTCGAGCACATGGGCTGCGAACGGGACCGAGCCCTGCTGGAGTTCTACGTCTCCAGCGGGGCCCGAGCCGAGGAACTGCTCGGCGTTGGCATCGGCGACCTCGACTGGGCAGGCCAGAAGATCTACGTGACCTCCAAGGGCACACGCGAACGCCAGCCCATCCCGGCCTCACCGCAGGCGTTCGTGCGCCTGGCCCGCTACCTCGACGAGATCGGCACCCCGCCGGCGGACGAGCCGCTGTGGCGAACCCGGCGCGGGGCTGACCGGCCGATGTCCTACTGGGCGATGCGCCGCATTCTCCAGCGCGCGAACGAGGCCCTGGGCACCAACTGGACCCTGCACGACCTGCGGCACACCGCAGCCAGCCGCATGGCCAATGGCGGCAAGCTGACCCTGCCGGAAGTGCAGGCCGTCCTGCGTCACGCCAACATCCAGACCACCAGCCGCTACCTGGCGGTGCGTGTCGAGGAGATCTTCGACAAGATCACCGAGCACTACAACACCCCACGTGTTGAGCGGAGTTACCCCACCGGCTACGACGCCGACGACATCGCGGCGGTGTTCGGTGCCTGAGACGCAGCTCCGTACCACCGGCCAGAGCCGTCGCCACGGCCCGGTCGCCGAGGGCCTCCAGTTCCCCAGTCGCTTCGTCGGCGGCCCCATCACGCCCGGACCTGCCGTCGCGGCCACCTTGCCTCGGCCGCATGGGGAGTTCGCCACGGCCTCCGTCTCGTTCCTTTCGCAGGTTGCCGGCTCCTCCGTGATCTGGCCTGACACGCCTCGCGCAACCCGTCTGAACTGGAAGAACTCCACCCGCGTGCTGCTGGAATACCTTCTCGACTTCTGCGGGGAGACGTGGCAGGAGCGATGGGACGCCAGTCCTCTCGGCCAGGGACAGATCACTGCCGACGAAGTGGGATCGCGCCGGACCACGGGCATCGGCGTGATCGCCGGGATCCGGGCTCTCTACTGCCTGCGCGTCGTCCAGCCGACCCCGCTCGCCTTCGGGCGCAACCCGCTGCCCAACTACGGGGCGATGTTCATCGCCGCCCAGGAGGATCAGCTCCTGAACGAGTACGCCGAGCAGGTGCGCGCCCATCAGTTTCGCCAGGTGCACCGCCGAGACGCCATCAACGAGTTGTGCATGCTGCTGACCGTCCAAGGCGTCGCCCTCAGCGACGTCACGCCCGCCGCGTTGCTGCACTTCACCCACGAGAACCGGAAGGCTCGCTGCATCCTGCAACCAGGCAGTCAGGCGTCCAACCGCCTGATCGGCCGAGGGGTCTGGAACGTCCTGCACGCGATGGGGCACTTCCCGCCGTCCACGCCCGAGTCGATGCGGGCCGCACTGCTCCGTGGGCAGCGCAGCATCGAGGAACTCGTCGACCAGTACGAGATCTCCAGCCGGCCCGTGCGCGGCCTGCTCATCGAATACTTCACCCGTCGCAAGGCCGACACCGACTACGCCACCCTCAAGGACCTCATCTGCAAGCTCACCCGCCACTTCTGGAAGAACATCGAGACGATCAACCCGGATCAGGCGGACCTGCGGATCTCGCCCGAGGACTACACGGCCTGGCGCCAGATGATCACGGTCAAGGACGACGGCAAGCCCCGCGTCGGCCAGGACAGCATCGTCATCGCGCTGCGCAGCTTCTACTACGACCTGCACACCTGGGCCGCGCAGGAACCCGAACGCTGGGCGGCCTGGGTCGCCCCCTGCCCGGTCCCGCCCGCCGAACTACGCGGCCTGGGCGCGCGGCGCCGGCGCATCAACGAACGCTCCGCCGACCGCACCCGGCAGCGCCAGCCGCTGCTGCCGTTCCTGGTCAACCACGTCGAAACCCGCTACGACCGTGCCCGCCTCCTCGTGGAACGGGCCAACAAGGTCGCCGAAGGCGAGGTATTCACCCACGAGGGCAGCGAGTACCGGCGCATCCGCACCGAGGCCGACCGCAAACTGCTTCGCCATGGCGATGCGGTTCCGACCCGCGTCCAAGAGGTCACCAGCGGCCGGATCGTCCACATCGGCACCGAGGAGGAAGCTGCCTTCTGGGAGTGGGCCACCGTCGAGACGTTGCGCCATTCCGGCGTTCGCATCGAAGAGCTCTGCGAGCTGACGCACCTGAGCATTCGCCAGTATCAGAGGGCGGACGGCGAGGTCATCGCGCTGCTGGTCATCGCTCCCTCGAAGACCGACCGCGAACGGGTCATCCCGATGTCTGCCGAGCTCTTCCACGTCATCGCCTCGGTCGTCCGTCGGCACACCCGCACTGGCCGCCCGATCCCGCTGGTCAGCCGGTTCGACTACCACGACAAGTTGTGGAGTGCGCCGATGCCGTTCCTCTTCCAGCGGCAGAACGGCACCACCCCCATGGTCTTCAGCAGCGCGACCTTTCAGGTCATGCTCGCGAGGCTCTGCGAACAGCTCGCTGAGACGCACCACGAGTTCCGCGGGCTGAAGTTCACGCCGCACGACTTTCGCAGGATCTTCGCCACGGAACTTGTCAACAGCGGCCTGCCGATCCACATCGGCGCAGCCCTGCTGGGCCACCTCAATATCCAGACCACCCGCGGTTACGTCGCGGTCTTCGACGAGGACGTCGTCCGCCACTACCAGGAACACTTGCAGCACCGTCGCCAGATCCGACCCGGCGGCGAGTACCGCGACGCGACGAACGAGGAGTGGTCTGAGTTCGAGGAGCACTTCGACCGGCGCAAGGTCGAGCTCGGTTCCTGCGGACGCCCCTACGGCACCCCTTGCCAGCACGAACACGCCTGCATTCGCTGCCCGGTGCTGCACGTCAACCCGAAGATGCTCGACCGCCTGGAAGAACTCGAAGCCGACCTCTTGGCTCGCCTGAGGCGGGCCGAAGAGGAGAACTGGCTCGGCGAGGTCGAAGGCATCAACCTCACGCTCACCTTCCTCCGCTCCAAGCGCGAGGAAACCCAACGTCGGACGCGGCGCCCATCCGTTGACCTGGGCATCCCCAAGCCCCGAATCATCCCCTCAACCCCGGAGGCACCTTGACGAGTCACATACCCCCGCATCCCCGTGAAGGCGAAGCAGAGGGAAGCCGGCAGGCACCTCACCAGATGAGAACGCCCCCACCCATCCCCTCCGCGCGCCTGGCAGCATCCTCGATGTTCGCCAACCTCTCAGAGATCTGGCGCCGGAGTTCCTCGACCGTCCTTACCGGGGAACCACCCGCAACGATCTCCTCCAGGTTCTCGCGGAGTGCGGCACACTCACGGCGGAACTCTGGCACCTGGCCGGCCTCGACCTGCAAGTCGGTGTCGGCCAGGACCGGAAAGAACCGAGCTCCCAGTGAACGGACCACCTCAGATCCCCACACGGTGGAACGCCAACTTTCGAACCCAGCCAGATCAGAGCATTCCTCCGGAACGTCCAGGACCTGCCTCTTGCCGTCCGCGCCAACGACGAAGACATCCACTGACAAACTCATGGGCGAAGTGGATCACAGTCGCCGAGCGAGGGTCCATGTGATTCAGCGCCCTTGGCCGGGGAGTCAGTGCGGACGACGTCACACCCGAACGGGTGAAGTGCAGAGAAGCAGGACGGGCCAGAAGCGGTTGCCCGGACGGGCGAAGTGGTGGCCCGTGGCCGCCGACATGAGGCCGGGGTTGATGCCGCAGAAGAGGACCCGAAGGCCGCTCGCGGCCACGTCCGGGACGAGGCGGTCGCGAGCGGCTTCGAGCTCTTCGGGGGTGAGGCGCATGTCAGAGGATGGAGCCCGGCGTGTACGCCGCCGCCTCCGGGTGCTGCTTGGCGATCTCCTCGATCCGCGACACCACCGCCGCCACCTGGTCGGCCGCGGCCCCGGTGAAGGACAGCTTGTCCGCCATCAGCTCGTCCAGCCGCGCCCGGTCCAGCGGAATCCGCTCGTCCGCGGCCAGCTTCTCCAGCAGCTCGTTGCGCTCGGCGCCCTGCTCGCGCATGGCCAGCGCGGAGGCGACCGCGTGCTCCTTGATGACCTCGTGCGCGGCCTCCCGGCCGACCCCGGCCCGTACGGCCCCCATCAGCACCTTCGTCGTGGCGAGGAACGGGAGGTAGCGGTCCAGCTCGCGGGCGACCACCGCCGGGAACGCGCCGAACTCGTCGAGGACGGTCAGGAACGTCTCCAGCAGCCCGTCGAGAGCGAAGAACGCGTCCGGCAGCGCGACGCGGCGCACCACCGAGCAGGACACGTCGCCCTCGTTCCACTGGTCGCCGGAGAGCTCGCCGGTCATCGAGGCGTAGCCGCGCAGGACCACCATCAGGCCGTTCACGCGCTCGCAGGAGCGGGTGTTCATCTTGTGCGGCATCGCGGACGAGCCCACCTGGCCCGGCTTGAAGCCCTCCGTCACCAGCTCGTGCCCGGCCATCAGCCGGATCGTCTTGGCGAGCGAGGACGGCGCGGCGGCGAGCTGCACCAGCGAGGTCACCACGTCGTAGTCCAGCGAGCGCGGGTAGACCTGGCCGACCGAGGTGAAGGCGTGCCCGAAGCCGAGGTGAGCGGCGATCCGCTGCTCCAGCTCGGCGAGGTTCGCGGCGTCGCCGCCCAGCAGGTCCAGCATGTCCTGCGCCGTGCCCACCGGGCCCTTGATGCCGCGCAGCGGATAGCGGGACAGCAGGTCGTCCACGCGCCCGTACGCGACCAGCAGCTCGTCGGCGGCGGTCGCGAAACGCTTGCCGAGGGTCGTCGCCTGGGCCGCCACATTGTGCGACCGGCCCGCCATCACCAGCTCGGCGTACTCGCCCGCCAGCTTCCCGAGCCGCGCCAGGACCGCGACGCTCCGGTCCCGTACGAGCTCCAGGGAGAGCCGGATCTGCAGCTGCTCCACGTTCTCGGTCAGGTCGCGGGAGGTCATGCCCTTGTGCACGTGCTCATGGCCGGCGAGGGCGTTGAACTCCTCGATGCGGGCCTTCACATCATGGCGGGTGACCTTCTCGCGCTCGGCGATCGAGGCCAGGTCCACCTGGTCGAGGACGCGCTCGTAGTCGGCGAGCGCGGCGTCCGGCACCTCGATCCCGAGGTCCTTCTGGGCGCGCAGCACGGCGAGCCACAGCCGCCGCTCCAGCGTCACCTTGTACTCGGGGGACCACAGGACGGCGAGCTCCGCGGAGGCGTAGCGGCCGGCCAGGACATTCGGGATGCGGGGCTTGGCAGTCACAAGAGACCAGTCTACTGGCGGATTACGCAGGCCGGCGCCCCGGCCCGAGTTGTGGGTTGCTACGAGTCCCAGTGGGCGGCCGGCGCCTCGTACGGGAGCAGTTCCGCGCGCTTGGCCGGCCGGCCGTCCCCGGACGAGCGGCCCGTGAGCCGCCTGCCGACCCACGGCGCCAGGTGCTCGCGCGCGAACCGCAGATCCGCGCCGCGCCGCGCCGCCCACCCGGGCCGTACGTACGGCCCCAGCGCCGCGTTCCAGTCCGACTCCGCCTCGTTCCCCAGGGCCTGCCACACCGCCTCGGCCACCCGCCGGTGGCCCTCGGCGTTCAGATGCAGCCGGTCGTCGGCCCACAGTCGGCGGTCGCCCAGCGCCTCGGCGCCGAACAGGTCCACGACCAGCGCGCCGTGCTCCTCGGCCAGCCCGTCGATGAAGGAGAACAGCTGCTCCATCCGCGGCCGGAACCGCTCCAGCACCGGCCCGCGCCGACCGGGGCTGCGCATCAGCACCAGCTGCTTGCAGCTCGGCGCGAGCGTCTCGACCGCCTCCCGCAGCCGCGCGCACACCGCGTCCACGTCGCACCCCGGCCGCAGTACGTCGTTGAGGCCGCCGACCAGCGTCACCAGCTCGGCGCCCATCGCGGCGGCGGGCCCCGCCTGCTCGTCGGCGATCTGGGCGATGAGCTTTCCGCGCACGGCGAGGTTCGCGTACCGGAAGCCGGGCGTACGGGCCGCCAGGCGGGCGGCCAGCAGATCGGCCCAGCCGCGGTACGAGCCGTCCGGCAGGGCGTCCGACATGCCCTCGGTGAAGGAGTCGCCGACCGCGGCGAAACTGGTGTAGGTGGCATTCATGTGCATGGCGCGGCGATCCTACTCCGGGGCCGCCCGGACCCGCTCCACGGGATCTCAGCGCGGGGCGTGCGCCGTCAGCAGGGTGCGGGCGCGGTCCAGGGCCGAGTCCGGGCCGTGCTCCAGCTCGGAGTCGGTGAACACGGGCGTACGGATGTCCGGCGGGATGCCGGTCGCGTCGAAGCCGCGCTCGCTGTCCGGCGCGGTGGTGAACTGCTCGTTCGGCAGGCTGAACTGCCAGCCGTTGGGCAGCGCGCGGTCCATGGTGTCGGAGAAGACGCCCTGGGTGTTCTCGCCGATGCGCGTGACATGCGGCGTGCGGCCCATGAGCGCCTGGGTGAACGTCTCGGCGGCGCTGACGGAGGTGATGCCGGTCAGCTCTGCCACCGGCCCGGTGAAGCGCGGCCCTTTCGCGGGATGAACCGTGATTGGCTGCGGCCGGGTGAAGCGCGCCGGGTCGTCCGCGTCGTCGCGGGCCCGCTTGGAGTACGCCGGATACGGGCGGTCGGTCAGCCGTGAGGCGATACGCAGGCCGAGCGCGTCGTCCCCGCCGCCGTTGAGCCGTACGTCGAGCACCAGCCCCCGCATCCGGTTCGGCCCGCTCGTGTTCGCCGCCGAGAACACCGAGTCCAGGGCCCTGTCCAGCTCGGCCAGTTCCGCGGCGTAACCCGGCTTGTCGCTGTAGCCGTCGAACCCGTCGATCCGCAGGTAGCCGATACGGCCCGGCAGCTCGGCGTAGGCCACATGCCCCCGCGCCCAGGTCCGCACCGGCGGCAGCTCGCGGGCCAGCGCCGCGTCCACCCGCCTCTTGAAGGCTTTGAAGTCGTCCGGGGTGCCGGGACGGCGGCCGCCGTAGCGGTGCTGTTCGTCCATGACGAGCGAGGTGTGCGCGTCGTGGAGCGGCTGGATCATGTCGCGCAGCACGGTGAACAACCGCTCGGGGGTGGTGTGCGCGGTGATCCGAGGCCGATAGCGGTCCCGCTGCGCGTCCCAGTCCACGCCGTGCAACGCGAAGAACGGATAGTTCTCCGCATACGTCTGCCAGAACACGTCGAAGACAGCCCGCGGGTCCTTCGGTACCGGGTCGCCGCAAGGGGACGGCAGCGCGTCCACCCGGCGCAGCTCCCGGTCGCCCACACTGCCGTCGTAGCTCAGCCGGGCCCGGCCGGGCCCGTCAGGACGTACGGTCAGTCCGCTCGCGTCATCCTGCTCGAACCGCACCGAGCCGTCCGCGCCGGGCCCGCCGGTGGCGGTGGCGGTCGCCGCGTCGGGCAGGCAGCTGATCGAGGTGGTCTGCCAGGTACGCAGGTGTCCGTGCTCGATCCGGAGCACGCTGCCGTAGCCGTCGGTGCGCCAGACGCCGTCCAGGCGTGTTCGCCCGGTGCCGTTCCGCGCCCCCGCCTCCGGTGCCGGCGCGGCGGCCACCGCCGCGAGCGTCGCAGTGAGGGCGAGCACGACCATGCCCGCGTTCGCCCCGCGTCGGAAGCGACGCATGAGATCAGCCTCCCCGTATAGGTGTTCAGTCAGGTGCCGGTTCCTTCCGGCGAAACGCTAGAGACGTCGCCCGGCTCCTGGAATCCGGCAGGCAGGAGGGGCGTACGGGGGGCTGTCCCCAGGACCGGCGAGTCGGCGGGCGAACGGGAACGCGGAGTCAGCCGACGGCCGGGGCCGTCGCCTCGGTCAGGAGCTCGGCCGTGTCCAGGTACGGCCGCGCCAGCTCCTGCGCACCATGGTCGAGCAGATACAGACCGGTGGACACGCGCTCCAGGAAACCCCATTCCCAGACCGCCCCGGCGTCCGTGCCCGTGTGCTCGGCCAGCAGCGAGCAGTACGAGCGGGCCAGCCGGACCGCGTCGCCGGCCAGCAGTTCGGCACACCAGCCGCGCAGCACGACGCCGAGGTCGTAGGCGGGTTCGTCGAGGAACCCGTCGGGGTCGACGAAGACGAAGCCGGTTTCCGCGCCGGGCCGAGGGGCGATGGCGCGGAGCGCGTTGCCCGGGTGCGGGTCGCCGTGGACGACGACGCACCGGCTGGGCTCGAAGGCCGCGGCCCGGCGCCCGGCGCACTCCAGCGCCCGGTCGACGGCGCGCTCCGAGCAGGGGCGGCCGAGGCGCTCCCACAGCTGCTCGACCATCGCGGCCAGCGCCCGGGCCTTCTCCGGCTCCGGAACAGCGGCGGCGTTCTCGGGACGCGGCACGCGCCAGGCGCGCCGCAGCGTGGCGCACAGGATGTCGATCTGCCGGTGTACGGGGAGCCCCAGCCGGTCGAGCGGCGCTCCGAGCGCCTCCAGGAGGATCGCGTGCCGCTGGGCGTCATGAGCCAGCACGCCGACGTACCCGTGTCCTTCGGCACGTTGAAGAGTTCGCAGCGCGCCGGGGGACTGCGGGTCGCGGGCGGCTTCGGGGACGGCGAGTTTGAGCACGGCGGGACGGCCGTCCCCGGTCCGTACCCGCACGACGTACCCGCTCGTCGCCCGGTCCAGCGGTTCGCCGGCCGTGACCGACCACCGCTGTTCCAGCTCCGCGACGAGGTCCGGCAGGCCGGCCAGCCACTCCTGCCCGCGCCTGCCGAGCCGCCGGGCCTTCTCCCGTACGACAGGCGGCACTTCGATGACGGGGCGGCTCACGGTTCGATGCCATGGACGCCATGGACGCCATGGACGCCATGGACGCAGTGGATGCCGTGGATGCCGTGCATCAAGAGTCCGCCTCAGCTCGTAAGAGTCTTGCGGAGGTGCACCTTCGCGTGCCCGCCCGGGATGCCCGCGTTGCGGCCGAACTCGGTGTAGCCCTGCCGCTCGTAGAAGCCGGGCGCCTGGAAGGTGAAGGACGAGACGGCCGCCCGGTCGCAGCCGCGGCGCAGCGCCTCCGCCTCGGCCTCCGCCAGGATCCTGCTGCCCCAGCCGTCCGCGCGGTAGTCCTCGCGTATCCACAGCATCTCGATGCCGAACAGCCCGCCCCAGGTCCACCCGGTCAGTCCGCCGGCCAACCGCCCGTCCGCGTCGGTCACCTTCACCGACAGCGTGGCGGCGGCGTCCGCGCCGGCGGCGGCCTTGTTGTAGGCGTTGAGTCCCTCGTCCAGGCGGTCGCTGAGTTCGGTGTCGAGGCCGCCGACGGTCAGGGCCGGACGCGGGGCGTGTTCGGTCGTCATAGCGCGGAGCATGCCAGTCCGTATGGCCCCCGAGCACGCGAATTTCGATCAACGCCGGGCGGGGCCGAGCTCATCGAGCTCCGGCACCCGCCCGGCCCGCCGTCAGGCGGCCGGTGGCCGGCCGACCAGCTCGCGCAGGACGTCCTCCATCGTGACGAGACCGGCCAGCCGCCCCTCCTCGCCGATGACGGCGGCGATATGCGTGCCCGTGCTGCTCATCGCCGTGATCACATCGTCCAGCGGCGTGGCGGCCCGCACCCGCGCGATGGGGCGCACCCGCTCGGCGGGCAGCGGCAGGTCGCGCGGCTTCGCGTCGAGGGCGTCCTTCACATGCAGATAGCCCAGGATCCGGCCGCCCGCGTCGACCACCGGGAACCGCGAGAAGCCCGACTCGGCCGACAGCCGCTCCAGCCCCTCGGGCGTCACCCCGATCCGCGCGGACACCACCCGCTCCACCGGCAGCACCACGTCCTTGACCGGGCGGCGGCCCAGCTCCAGCGCGTCCCGCAGCCGTTCGGTGGCCCGGTCGTCCAACAGCCCCGCCTCACTGGAGTCGGCGACCATACGGGCCAGTTCGTCGTCCGAGAAGGTGGCCGACACCTCGCCCTTCGGCTCCACGCGCAACAGCTTGAGCAGCCCGTTCGCGAAGGCGTTGACCGCGAAGATCACCGGGCGCAGGGCGCGCGCCAGGGCCACCAGCGGCGGCCCGAGCAGCAGCGCCGTGCGCACCGGCTCCGCGAGCGCGATGTTCTTCGGCACCATCTCGCCGAAGAGCATGTGCAGATACGTCGCCACGGCCAGCGCGATGACGAAGGAGATCGGATGCGTCAGCCCGTCCGGCACGCCGACGGCGTGGAAGACCGGCTCCAGCAGGTGTGCGATGGCCGGCTCGGCGACCACACCGAGGATCAGCGTGCACAGGGTGATGCCGAGCTGCGCCGCCGCCATCAGCGCCGATACGTGCCGCAGCCCCCACAGGACGCTGCCGGCCCGCCGGTCGCCGTCCTCGGCGTGCGGCTCGATCTGGCTGCGCCGCACCGAGATCATCGCGAACTCGGCCCCGACGAAGAAGGCGTTGACGACCAGGGTCGCCAGGCCGATCAGCAGTTGGACCGCGGTCACCGGCCGGCCTCCTCATCGCTCTCGCCGTCGGCGCCGGGCACCGGCGCCGACAGCCGCACCCGGGCCGCCCGGCGGCCCGTGGCGTCCACGACCTCGATCCGCCAGCCCGCCGCTTCGACGGTGTCGCCGTCCGCCGGGATGCGGCCCAGCTCCGTGGCCACCAGCCCGGCGAGGGTCTCGTACGGGCCGTCCGGCGCGCGCAGCCCGATCGCCTGGAGCTGGTCGGTACGGGCCGCGCCGTCCGCGTCGTACAGCTCGCGCCCCTCGGCGTCCGTGCCCGCCGGGGCCAGGTCGGGGGTCTCGTCGGGGTCGTGCTCGTCGCGGACCTCGCCCACGACCTCCTCGACGATGTCCTCCAGCGTGACGACGCCCGCCGTACCGCCGTACTCGTCGATGACGACCGCCATGCTCCGCTTCCCGGAGAACCGGTCCAGCAGCCGGTCCACCGTCAGCGACTCCGGTACGAGCAGCGGTTCCCGCAGCAGCGAGGCCACCGGGTGGCGGGGCCGCCGCTCGGCGGGTACCGCCAGGACGTCCTTGATGTGGGCGACGCCCACGACCGTGTCCAGGCTGCCCCGGTACACCGGGAAGCGGGACAGACCGGTGGCCCGGGTCGCGTCGGCGACGTCCTCGGCCGTGGCCTGGATGTCGAGCGCCGTGACCTGGACGCGCGGCGTCATGACGTTCTCCGCCGTGAGATCGGCGAGGTTCAGCGTCCGTACGAACAGCTCCGCGGTGTCCGCCTCCAGCGCGCCCTCCTTGGCGGAGTGGCGGGCGAGCGCGATGAGCTCCCGCGGGCCGCGCGCGGTGGCCAGCTCCTCGGCGGGCTCCAGGCCCATCCGGTGCAGCACGCGGTTGGCGGTGTTGTTGAGGTGCCTGATCAGCGGCCGGAAGACGGAGCTGAAGGCGCGCTGCGCCCCCGCGACCCGCCGGGCGACCGGCAGCGGCCGGGAGATCGCCCAGTTCTTCGGCACCAGCTCGCCGACCACCATCAGGACCACCGTGGAGAGCACGGTGCCCAGCACCAGCGCGGTGGAGGCGGCGGCGGAGGCCGGCAGCCCGGCCGCCTTCATCGGGCCGGTGAGCAGGGCGGAGATGGACGGCTTGGAGATCATGCCGATGATCAGGCCGGTGACGGTGATGCCGAGCTGCGCGCCGGAGAGCTGGAAGGTGAGGCCGCGCACGGCCTTCAGCGCGCTGTCGGCGCCGCGGTCGCCGCGCTCGGCCGCCCGCTCCAGCTCGCTGCGCTCCACCGTGGTCAGGGAGAACTCGGCCGCCACGAAGAGCGCGCACGCGAGGGTGAGCAGCAGGGCGACCACCAGGAGGATCACTTCGGTCATCGGTTCACCTCCGTCCCATGATCGGGCAAGGGGGGACGGAACGCGCGATGTCGACTACTGGGAGGCTCGCCCATGGACGGACGCTCACACCTTTCACAAGAGGATGACAACGGGTGAATCATCCATGGTAAAGGACGAGCAAAGCGCGCGAGGGTGCGCAAGCGCCCTTGCGCCCCGCTCCGCAGCGCCCCGCTCGCGGTGGTCCGGCGCCTCATCCGCCCAGCGGCTTCGTCCAGCGCCGCCACTGCCGCTCACGCGCGTACCCCGCCGCGCCCCAGGCGCGCTGCGCCACCACGTTGTCCTCCAGGACCATCGCGTCGCCCCGCCGCCCGCCGAGCTCCACGAACCGCCGCTCGGCGGCCTCCAGCAGAGCGGTGGCGACTCCCTGTCTGCGGGCGTCGGGGTGGACGGCCAGCCGGTACAGCGAACACCGCCAGCCGTCGAAACCCGCGATGACGGTGCCCGCCAGCTCGCCGCCGACCTCGGCCAGCAGCAGCGACTCGCCGTCGCGGGCCACCAGCCGGGCCACTCCGTCCCGGTCGTCGCTGATGCTCGTACCCTCGGCGGCCTCCTTCCAGAAGGCCAGCACGTCATCGAGGTCGGTGGGGCCCGCGGCCCGTATTCGAAGATCGCTCATGCCGGTATCCCACCACCGGGCGGGCCGCGCGGTCGAACCGATCGCGAGGCCCCGCCGCGGTCCCCCTCGGTCGTGGCTGGCCGCCGAACGGCCTGCGAGGACCGGCCGAGGGGGCACCCCGTGCGGCCGGACGGCACGCGGCCCAGCAGCGCCCGCACCGGGGAGAGTTCAGCCCCCAACGGGCGGACGCCTGGCCGTCCCCAGCACACAGGGGGAGGAGGGAACCCGCGTACTGCCCTCCGGAACCCGCAGCCGACGGTACGAGACGACCTCGAACCCCGCCGCCTCGATCGACGCCACCACGTCCCGCGACGTGTGGCATCCGCCGAACAGCAGGGGCCACACCGTACGGTCCACCGCGCGCTGCACCGCCGCCTGCACCCGCCCCGGCGCCAGGCCGTGCTCGAAGAACCGCAGCTCCCCACCCGGCCGCAGCACCCGAAACAGCTCGGCGAGGGACCGTTCCACGTCCCGGACCGAGCACAGCACCAGCGAGGCGACCGCCGCGTCGAACGCCTCGCTCTTGACCGGCAGCGCCTCCGCCGTACCCGGCACCACGTCCACCGGGACCCCGGCCCGCCGCCCGGCCTGCAACGCGGCCTGCCGGAGCCGGCGCTCCGGCTCGATCGCCACCACCTCGCAGACGGCCCCCGGAAAGTGCGCGAAGTTCAGACCGCTGCCCGCCCCGACCTCGATCACCCGCCCGGACACGCCCGACAACAGCTCCCGCCGCCGCGCGCCCACTCCGGCACGCTCGTCGGCGATCGGCCCGACCTTCTCGTAGAAGCGTGCGAAGAGCGGGTGATGCACGGCATCACGTGGAACTTTCCTGGTACGCCCCGTCATGGCGATGGCCCTTCCCCGTAGGTGCGTCAGTACGAGGATCCTGCCCGCGCCACGGCCCTTCCAGCCGCCGACGGGCCGGCAGGCGGGAGGCCCTGCGGGCGGGGCTGGGCGGTCGGGGCGGGCGAGACGGTCGCGGGGGCCCGCCCGTACCGGGCCGGCCCCCGGCGGCACGCCCGTACCGTCAGAGCCCCGGAAGCACCCGCCCCGTCAGCCCTGCTCCGCCCCGAACCGCCCCGCGTCCCACGTCCCGCCCAGCTCCGGCGAGAGCCAGCCGGCCGCCGCAGCGCGGAAGTCCGCCGGGGGGAGGGCGCCCGCTCGCTCCGGCAGGGCTCCCCGCAGCGGCGCGCCGGCCGACTCCGGGAAATCGGCCAGGTTGCAGCGGGCGGCCAGGTCCGGTGCGCCGGGCCAGCTGCCGATCACCACCCCGGCGCACGCGAGGCCGCGCGACCGCAGCGCCTCGGCCGTCAGCGCGGTCGCGTTGAGCGTCCCGAGGCCGGCCGCCGCCACGACCAGGACCGGCGCGTCCAGCAGTCGCGCCGCGTCGGCGAGCGTGGACCCCGCCGCATCGAGCCGCACGAGCAGCCCGCCCGCGCCCTCGACCAGCACCAGATCGTGCTCCGCGGCCAGTTCCCGGGCCGCCCGCTCGATCTCGTCGGGCCGTACGGGCCGCAGCCCCGCCCGGCGCGCGGCGGTCGCCGGGGCCAACGGCTCGGGGAAGCGGGCGAGTTCCACCCCCGTCACCGGACCGGCCAGGCGCCGGACCTCCGCGACGTCCCCGGGCTCGTCCGCCGCCACACCCGTCTGTGCGGGCTTGAGCACGGCGACCGACCGGCCCCGCGCCCGCGCCGCGGCGGCCACCGCCGCGGTGGTGACCGTCTTTCCGATCTCCGTGCCCGTCCCCGTGACGATCAGCACCGTCATGTCTCGACTCTCCATTGCCTTACGCCCGTTCGGGCGGCTCTCCGGTCAGGCGGCACGCGCGGCGGCGCACACCGCGGCGCCGATGCGGGCCAGGTCCCGCCCGTCGGTGATGTAGGGCGGCATGGTGTAGAGCAGGTCCCGGAACGGCCGCAGCCACACCCCCTCCCGGGCCGCCGCCCGGGTGGCGGCCGCCATGTCCACCTCGTGGTCGAGCTGGACCACGCCGATCGCGCCGAGCACCCGCACGTCCCGTACGCCCGGCAGCTCCGCGGCCGGGGCCAGCCCCTCGCGCAGCCCCGCCTCGATCCGCTCCACCGCGAGCCGCCAGTCCTGTGCGAGCAGCAGGTCGACGGAGGCGCGGGCCACGGCCGCGGCCAGCGGGTTGGCCATGAACGTCGGCCCGTGGGCGAGCACCGGGACCTCGCCCCGCGAGATGCCTTCCGCGACGCGCGCCGTGCAGAGCGTCGCCGCCATCGTCAGATAGCCGCCGGTCAGCGCCTTGCCGAGACAGAGCACATCGGGCGTGATCCCCGCGTGCTCCGCCGCGAACAGCCGGCCCGTACGGCCGAACCCGGTCGCGATCTCGTCCAGCACCAGCAGCACGCCGTGCCGGTCGCACGCCTCGCGCAGCACCCGCAGATACGCGGGGGAGTGGAAGCGCATGCCGCCCGCCCCCTGCACCACCGGCTCGACGATCACCGCCGCCAGCTCGTCGGCGTGGCGCGCGACCAGCCCCCGCAGATGGTCCGCGTACCCGGCGTCCGGCTCCGCGTCGAAGCCCGCCGGGGGCGCGTCCGCGAAGACCTGCCGGGGCAGCGCCCCTTGCCACAGCCCGTGCATGCCGCCGTCCGGATCGCAGACCGACATCGGCTGCCAGGTGTCGCCGTGGTAGCCGCCGCGCCAGGTCAGCAGCCGCCGCTTGCGGGGTCTGCCCACCGAGCGCCAGTACTGGAGGCACATCTTCACGGCGACCTCGACCGACACCGATCCGGAGTCGGCGAGGAAGACGTGTTCCAGCCCGGCGGGGGTGATCTCCACGAGCCGGGCGGCGAGCGCCACGGCGGGCTCGTGCGTGAGCCCGCCGAACATCACATGGCTCATCCGCTCCAACTGGCCGTGCGCCGCCGCGTCGAGCACGGGGTGCTGGTAGCCGTGGATCGCGGACCACCACGACGACATCCCGTCGATCAGCTCGTCGGCGCCCCAGGCCGGTTCGGCGAGCCGCAGCCGCACCCCGGCCGCGGACTCGACGATCAGCGGTTCCTGACGGCCCGGCATCGGACCGTACGGATGCCAGACGTGCCGCCGGTCCAGGGCCAGCAGCCGGTCGGGGGCGAGCGGCTCAGGCATTGGGCGGCAGCTCCGTGCCCGCGCCCCGGCGGCGCACCGCGACCAGATCCGTACGGGCGCCACGGGCCGCGGCTGCCGCATTTCGCTCGGCGCCGTCCGCCTCTCCGGCCGCGCGCCCGGTCCCCGCCTCGGCCCCGTCCGCCCGCTCGCCCCCATCGGCCGCACCGCACGGGCCCCGACCGCCGCCCGCGCCGTGCGATCCGCACGCGGACCCGCCGACGGCGGCGAGCGCGTCCGCCCGGTGCGCGGGCAGCGTCGTGGTGTCCGCGCCCTCCACCTCGAACCCGGCGTCCGCGATCATCGCCAGGTCCGCGCCGCCCTCCTGGCCCTCGCTGGTCAGGTAGTCGCCCAGGAAGATCGAGTTGACCAGGTGCAGCGCGAGCGGCTGGAGACTCCGCAGATGCACCTCGCGCCCGCCGGCCAGCCGCACCTCCGCGTCCGGGCAGACGAACCGCACCATGGCGAGCACCCGCAGCGCGCGCTGCGGCGTGAGGTTCCACTCCCCGGCGAGCGGCGTCCCCTCCATCGGGATGAGGAAGTTGACCGGAACCGAGTCGGGGTCCAGCTCGCGGAGCGCGAAGACCACGTCCACCAGGTCCGTATCGCTCTCGCCCATGCCCGCGATCAGCCCGGAGCAGGCCGACATCCCCGCCGCCTGAGCCTGCCGGACCGTGGAGACCCGGTCGGAGAAGTCATGCGTGGTGCAGATGTCGCCGTAGACCGCCTCGGAGGTGTTGAGGTTGTGGTTGTACGCGTCCGCGCCGGCGGCGCGGAGCCGTTCGGCCTGCCCCTGCGAGAGCAGCCCGAGGCACGCGCACACCTCGACGCCCTCGTGCCGCTCCTTGATGGTCTCGATCGTCCGCGAGACGCGGTCCACGTCCCGGTCGGTCGGCCCGCGCCCGCTGGCCACCAGGCAGACCCGCTTCGCGCCGCCCGCCACCCCGGCGGCAGCGGCCTTCGACGCCTCGTCGGGCTTCAGCCAGCTGTACTTGAGGATGTCGGCACGGGAGCCGAGCCGCTGCGAGCAGTACGTGCAGTCCTCGGGGCAGAGCCCCGACTTGAGGTTGACGAGGTAGTTGAGCTTCACCCGCCGGCCGAACCAGTGGCGGCGCACCCGGCCCGCCGCGGCCACCACGTCGAGGAGTTCGTCGTCGGTGGCCGCCAGGACGGCGAGGGCTTCCTCGCGGGTCGGCAGCTCCCGCCGCAGCCCCTTGTCCACCAGTGTGCGCAGAAGATCCATGGTGCCGATCCTCGCCCACGCCTGCCTCTCGGACTATGGAGGATTGATACAACAGCCATCGAGCGAGGTGTGTGTATTGCCGCACCTTGACCCCGCGTCACGGGGGCTACGTTCTATGCGAACCCCACAGAATGATGAAGGACGGCCGATGCACCAGGACCCGTTCGAATGGATCGACGCGCAGCGCGGCCGGCGACGACGAGCCGGGCTCGTACGGACCCTGCGACCGCGCCCCGCCGACTGCCCGCTCATCGACCTGGCCGGAAACGACTACCTCGGGCTGGCGAGGCACCCCGAGGTCACCGGGGCCGCTGCCGCCGCCGCGCGGCGCTGGGGTGCGGGAGCGACCGGTTCCCGGCTCGTCACGGGCACCACCGAGCTGCACGCCCGGCTCGAAGAGCGGCTGCGGGCGTTCTGCGGATTCGAGGCCGCGCTCGTCTTCTCCTGCGGCTACGCCGCGAACCTCGCCGCCGTCACCGCCCTCACCCGCCCCGGCACCCTCATCGTCTCCGACGCCGGCAACCACGCCTCGCTCATCGACGGCTGCCGGCTCTCCCGGGCCGAGACGGCGGTCGTCGCGCACGCGGCCCCCGAGGCAGTCCGCGCGGCGCTCGCGGCGCACGGCGGCCCGGCGCTGGCCGTCACCGACTCCGTCTTCTCCGTGGACGGCGACGCGGCGCCGCTGCCCGAGACGGCCGCGGCGTGCCGCGCGAGCGGCGCGGCCCTGCTCGTCGACGACGCCCACGGGCTGGGCGTGCTCGGCGAGGGAGGGCGCGGCGCCCCGTACGCGGCCGGGCTGGCGGGCGCCCGCGACGTGGTCGCCACCGTCACGCTGTCCAAGTCGCTGGGCAGCCAAGGCGGCGCGGTGCTGGGCCCGGCCAAGGTCATCGACCAACTGGTCAACGCGGCCCGCACGTTCATCTTCGACACCGGCCTCGCCCCGGCCGCCGCGGGCGCGGCGCTGGCCGGCCTGGAGCTGCTGGCCGCGGAGCCCGGGCGCGCGGACCGGGCGCGTACGGTCGCGCGTGAGCTGCACGCGCGGCTGACGGCGGCGGGGCTCGCGGTGCCGCGGCCGGCGGCCGCGGTCGTGTCCGTACGGGCTCCCTCGCCCGAGGCGGCGGTGCGGTGGGCGGCGGACTGCCGCGGCGCGGGGCTCGCCGTGGGGTGCTTCCGGCCGCCGTCGGTGCCCGACGGCGTGTCGCGGCTGCGGCTGACCGCGCGGGCGGATCTGACGGAGCAGGAGGTGGACCGCGCGGTCGCCGTGATCGTGGCGACCGCGCCGCCCGCTTGAGCGCACGGCATCGGAGCCGTGGGGGACACCGGACCTGTCAGACCTGTCAGACCTGTCAGACCTGCCGGACCTGTCAGACCGTCAGAGCGAGCCGTCGCTGACAGCCCCGACGAAGGAGGTCCAAGCGGCGGGGGAGAGCAGCAGGACGGGGCCGGCCGGGGCCTTCGAGTCGCGCAGCGCGAGCAGGCCGGATCCGACGGCGGCGGCCTCCACGCAGTTGTTCATACCGGTGCTGTGGCTGCTGCGGTGCCAGACGGCGCCGAGCAGCGGCGCATCACCGGACAGCGGGCACGGTGTTGCGGACATGGTGCCTCCTTACGCGCCGACGTTGATCTCGGCGATGAAATCCAATGAGTCGTCGTGCGGCAGGGCGCGGGCCCGCAGAGTTTCGAACGCGGTGTCGTACGCCTGGAGGTCCTCCTTTCGCTCAAGGTAGATGCTGCTCGTCAAATGGTCGAGAACGACCACATCCAGATCAGCCATGGGCGAAAAGGAGAAGATTACGAAAGGCCCGGTCATGCCAATGTGCCCACCACGAGTAAACGGCATCACGTGAAGGCTCACGTGGGGCAACGAGCCGAACTCCATCAGCCGCCGCAATTGCCCCGCCATCACCTCCGGTCCGCCCACGGAGCGCCGCAGCACCGCCTCGTCGATCACCGCGCAGAGCCGCAGCGGCGCCGGCCCGCGCAGTACCGACTGCCGGGTCATCCGCACCGCCACCAACTCCTCGACCTGCTCGTCCGGCGGGTCGCCCAGCGCCGCCCGGGTCACCGCACGCGCGTACGCGGGCGTCTGGAGCAGCCCCGGCACCACGGTCGTCTCCAGCGTGCGCGCCCGCGAGGCCGCCGACTCCAGCGAGATGAAGTCCCGGTACCCGACGGGCAACAGCTCGCCGTACGCGTACCACCACCTGCCCCGCGCCCCCTGCCGGTCCGCGGGGCCCGGGCTGCACAGTGCCGTCAGCAGGGTGCGCCGTTCGGCGTCCACTACCTCGTACGCGTCCAGCAGCCGCACCACGTCGGTGGGTTTCACGCCACTGCGACCGGTCTCGATACGGCTGACTTTCGACTGGTGCCAGCCCACCGCCGTCGCGGCCTGGCGGCTGGTGAGCCCGGCCGTCTCGCGTTGCCGCCGCAGTTCCGCGCCCAGTTTGCGGCGGCGCACCGCAGGCCCGTTCCGCATGATGACTCCCTTCACCCGGTGCCAATGCGTCAGTCTGCCGGGCAAATACGGTCTCCCGTCGCAGAGTTCACCGCTTCGGGCGACAGATATATGCATATCCGGCGGGATTGCCGCGTGGCCGACACCATCGATGGCACTCTGTCGCGAAGAGCCGCCCGAGGCCCCCCATTTCACTGCGCAGCGCCTCGGGAACCGGCCCGGTGGGAAAGGGACAACGTCGCCATGGCAGATCTGCAGGAAGCATCCGTCTCTCTGCCGAGTTCGCCCGCCTCGGTCTCCGCGGCACGGGCTTATGTGACGAACGTGCTCGCCGAGTGGGGAATGCCGGAACGGACCGAGGCGGTCGGCATCGTACGGTTGATCGTTTCCGAGCTCGCCACCAATGTGGTGCAGCACACCCTGGGGCGGTCGCCCTTCTTCACGGTGGTCGTCCAGCTCGACCGGGGCGAGCGGATGCGCGTCGGGGTCACCGACAGCCACCCGCGCTGGCCCAAGCGGCTCCCGGCCGCCGTCCAGCAGGACAACGGCCGCGGCATGGTCATCATCCGCACGCTCACCAAGGAACTCGGCGGCGACCTCACCGTCACCCCGACGGACGAGGGCGGCAAGACCGTATGGATCGCCCTGCCGTGGACCGGGCCCGGAGCGCTGTGAACGCGGTGGGCCGGCCAAGGCTTCTGTGACCGGTGGGCGGCGGCCGGCCCGGTCCCATGCCGTCGCGAGCTGCGAGCCGTGAGCCGCGCGTGAGTCCGCTCCGTCGCCCTCGCGAGGGCCGAGCGTCGGAAAGCGCTCGCCGTGTCCGGCCGTCCGGCCGGCAATGCGCCGAGGACGGCGCCGGGCTGAGCCCCCGCCCCGCTCGCGGAGGCCGCCGCGCGGGCCTGCCGCGCGCTTGACCGCACACGGCCGGTCAAGCGGGACGGAAGCGTCCACCGGACGCGGCAAGAGACTCGGCAACCGCCCCGGTCGCGCTCGCGGGCGTCGGCGGAATTCACCGGATCGGCCGCGTTACCGCGCGCGGCGAACGCCGTTGGGCCAGAACGTACGCGCAGGCCGCCCGAAGCCGCAGGGAAGCCGCCGCCGCGTCGACCGCCGTATTCCTGTCGCCGAATGAGTGAGGTACCCCGGTGCAGCCCCACGTCCCGGCTTGTGAAGACATCGACCGCCGTCTCGCCCGCGACCCCGTCGCGATCGTGGGACTGGCCGGCAAATTCCCCAAGGCGGAGGACGTGAGGGAATTCTGGGACAACATCATGTCGGCCCGCGACTGTTCGGACGTAGTACCGGAGAGCTGGTGGAAGACCGCACTGCACTATGACCCGAACCCCTTCGCCGAGGACAAGACATACTGCCGCCGCGGCGGCTTCCTGACCCCGGAGGTGTTCGACCCCCTGGAGTTCGGGATGCCGCCGAACACGGTGGACTCGACGGGCCTGGTCCAGCTGCTGGGCCTGGTGGTGGCCAAGGAGCTGCTGCGGGACGCGGGCCTCGGCAGGGACGACTGGTACGACCCGGCCCGTACCGGCGTGGTGCTCGGCGTGTGCGGTACCAACTCCACGCTGATCCCGCTCGCCAGCCGGCTCTACCTGCCGCAGATGATCGAGGCCATGGTCGCCGTCGGAGTGCCGCGGGAAACGGCGGACGAGGCCGTCCGCACGCGCCTGGCGGCGCTGCCCCCGTGGACCGAGGACTCCTTCCCCGGCATCCTCGGCAATATCGTCTCCGGCCGGATCGCCAACCGGCTGAACCTGGGCGCCGCCAACCACACCGTCGACGCGGCGTGCGCCAGTTCGCTGGCCGCCGTGCGCTCCGCCGTCGACGAACTCGTCAGCCGGCGCGCCGATCTGATGCTCACCGGCGGATGCGACGCGGACAACTCGCTCGTGTCGTTCATGTGCTTCAGCAAGACCCCGGCGCTCTCACCGACCGGCCAGGTCCGCCCCTTCGCCGCCGAAGCCGACGGAACGCTGGTGGGCGAGGGCATCGGCATGCTGGCGCTCAAGCGCCTCGGAGACGCGCAGCGGCACGGCGACCGGATCTACGCGGTCCTGCGGGGACTCGGCAGCTCCAGCGACGGCAACGCCCAGAGCATCTACGCGCCGTGCGGCGCGGGCCAACTGAGGGCGCTGCGGCGCGCCTACGACGACGCGGACTGCGCGCCGCGCTCCGTCGAGCTGATCGAGGCGCACGGCACCGGAACCCTGACCGGCGACGCGGTCGAGCTCACCGCCCTCAACGAACTCCTGGCGGCCCCAGAGGACCACCACTACGCGGCCGTCGGCAGCGTGAAGTCGCAGATCGGCCACACCAAGGCGGCGGCCGGCGCGGCCGGGCTCATCAAGGCGGCGCTGGCCCTGCACCACAAGGTGCTCCCGCCCACCATCAACGTGGACATCCCGCACCCCCAGGCCGCGCGCGAGGACAGCGCCCTCTACGTGAACACCGCCGCCCGCCCCTGGGTACGCGACCCGGCCCGGACCGTGCGCCGGGCCGGAGTGTCGGCGTTCGGCTTCGGCGGCGTGAACTACCACGCGGTGCTGGAGGAGTACGCGCCCGGCGGAGCGGAGCGTCGGGAGTACGCGCTGCACACCACTCCCCGGGCCTGCCTGTGGCACGCGGCCGACGCCGACGAGCTGTGCCGGCTCCTGGAGGACGGCGCCGCCCCGCACGAAGGGCCCGTCCCGCCCGCGCACGCCCGCGTCGGCTTCGTCTCCACCGGGCCGCGCGACCACGCCGAACTGCTCGCCCTCGCCGTGGAGCGACTGCGGGACGGACCGGGCAGGGAGAGCTGGAGCCACCCCCGCGGCATCCACTACCGCAGCGCCGCGCTGCCGACCGGCACCGGAGTCGGGGCGCTCTTCGCGGGCCAGGGGAGCCAGTACGTCCAGATGGGGCTGCACGGCGCCATGGCCCTGCCCCCGGTGCGCGCCGCCCTCGACGCCGCCAACGCCCGCTTCCCCGCCGGGGACAGCCTGGCCCGTACGGTCTTCCCACCGCCGGGCGGCGGCGACCCGGCAACCCACGGCGAGCGGCTGCGCCGCACCGCCTACGCGCAGTCCGCGATCGGCGCGCTCTCCATGGGCCAGTACCGGTATCTGCGGGAGCTGGGCTTCACCCCGCACGGGCTGCTCGGCCACAGTTTCGGGGAGCTGTCCGCGCTCTGGGCCGCGGGCGTGCTGGACGACGAGGCGTTCACGGCTTTGGCACGCGCCCGCGGGCAGGCGATGGAACAGCCCCCCGGCCAGGGTCGCGACCCCGGCGCGATGGCGGCCGTCCGCATGCCGAGCGGCACGCTGGAGGACGCGCTGGCCGAGCACACCGAGCTGACGGTGTGCAACCGCAACGCCCCCGATGAGCACACCGTCGGCGGCCCCACCCCCGCCGTCCTGCGCTTCGTGGACTG
The DNA here is from genome assembly GCF_056434425.1 of Streptomyces sp. NPDC044033. Lineage (NCBI taxonomy): Bacteria > Bacillati > Actinomycetota > Actinomycetes > Kitasatosporales > Streptomycetaceae > Streptomyces > Streptomyces sp. NPDC044033. The sequence continues at coordinate 181,613 of NZ_JBWKFF010000005.1, forward strand.
GTGCGCCTCCCATGACCTGCCGGCGCGGCGGCTGCCGGTCGCCGCCGCCTTCCACACCCCCCGCGTGCACCACGCCGCCGAGGCGTTCGCGACGGCCTGCGCCGAGGAGGAGTTCCACGCCCCCACGCTGCCCGTGTACGCCGACACCGCCGGCGCGGCGTACGGCGCCGACGCGGCGGCCAACCGCCGCACCCTGGTCCAGCAGCTGCGCGAACCCGTGGACTTCGCCGCCCGGCTGGAGGAGATGTACGCCGACGGCATCCGCGTCTTCGTCGAGTTCGGCCCCGGCCGCGTACTGACCCAGCTGGTGGAACGGACCCTCGGCGAGCGCGGCGCGCACACGGTGGCCTGCGACGCGGGCGCCGGTACGGACAGTTGCGCGGCGCTGAAGCAGGCCGCTGTACAGCTGGCCGTACTGGGGCTGCCGCTGTCCCTGGCCGACCGGTACGCGCCGCCGCCGCGGCCGGAGCGCCCCGAGCCGTCCCGGGTGGCCCGCGCCCTGGAGGGGCCCTTCTTCGCGATGGAGAACCTGCGGCCCGCGTACGAGGAGATGCTGGCAGCGAAGGCGGATACCGTGCGGCACGCGGAGCCGGAGCCGCCGCGGGAGCTGCCCGTACCCGCCGCGCGGGCCGAGGCGAGCGACCCGCTGTCGCGCGCGGCCGCCGAGCACCTGGCCGCGCACACCCGCTACCTGGACAGCCAGGTCCGTACGGCCGAGCAGCTGACGGAACTGCTGCGGGAGGGCCGTGCGCGCGGACCGCTGGACGAGTCCCTGATCGCGGTGGTCAACACGGTGACCGAACACAGTCTCGCGCTGGGGGAGGCGCACGCCAGGGCCGGGGAGGCCGTCAGCGGACTGCTGCGGCTACCGGACGGCAGACAGGAGCCATGGCAGGGGGACGTACCGCGCGCGGACACCGAACCGGCGGCGACTGCCGTGGTCCCGCTGCTCCCGCAGCAGAACGGACCCTCCCCGGCCGAGTCCGCCGCGGCGCGGGACGCCGCGACCGCGCCGAAGTCGGCGCTGGCCGAGCTGTGGGCCGCCGGCCAGGGCGACGGCACGGTGGCACAGCGCCCCGTGGACGCCGGGGCGCTGGACCCCGAGGAGCTGGAGCGGGTCTTCCGCGCCGTGGTGGCGGAGAAGACCGGTTACGACGTCGACATGATCGAACCCGACATGTACATCCAGACCGACCTGGGCATCGACTCGCTCAAACAGGTGGAGATCGGCGCGGAGCTGATGCGGCGCTATCCGGCGATCGCCCGCAGCGACATGTACCGGTTCAGTGAGGCCAGGACCGTTCGCGAGCTGATGGAACTGATCCTCGCGGCCCTCACCGACAACGGCCCCCAACTGCTGCCCGCCGTGCTGGGCACCCGGGCCGGCCGCGCCTTCGTCGCCCTGAAGGAGTTGCCCCCGGCCGACGTGTGCACCGACGCGTACGCCGAGCGGCCGCGGGCCCTGCTGCTCGACGACGGCGGAGAGCTGCCCGCCGCGCTCACCGCGGCCCTGTCCGCTCGCGGCTGGCGCGTCAGCCGCCTGCCGCTGCCCGGGGCCGCACCCGACGGCGACGCCGACGGCCGGCGACTGGAGAACTGGGGCGAGGAAGCGCTGTCCGCGCGCCTCACCGAACTCCTCGCCGACGAACCCCGCCTCGACCTGTGCGTCCTGCCCGTGAGCCGCGACCGGGACGGGGACGCCCAGGAGGCCGTCGCACGGCTGCGGCACGCGGTCCTCGTCGCCAAGCATGCCGTTCCCCTCCTGAAGACGGCGGCCGGCACGGGCACCCGTGCCGGTCTGGTGACGGTCACTCAGCTCGATGGCTCGCTCGGCTACGGCGGCGCGGGCGCCGACCCGGTGGCCGCCCTCGCGGGCGGGCTCGGCGGACTGGTCAAGGCCGTCGCACTGGAGGCGACGACGCTGTTCTGCCGCGCCGTGGACTTCGCGCCCGGCCTCACCGCCGAGACGGTCGGCAAGGCGTTCGCCGCCGAGGTCGCCGACCTGGCCACCGACGTACGGGAGATCGGCGTGGACGGCGCGGGACGCCGCACGCCTGAGATGGCCGACACCCCCGCACCGCACGCTCCGGCCCCGGAAGGGGCCACGGAACTCACCGCGGACGATCTCCTGCTCGTCACCGGCGGCGCGGGCGGCATCACGGCCTGGTGCGTCGAGGCACTGGCCCGCGAACACCCCTGCGGATACGTGCTGCTGGGCCGCACACCACTGGAGGACGAGCCGGACTGGGCCACCGGCCTGGAGAGCGCCGAAGAACTCCACAGCGCCCTGGAGGAACGGGCGCGGCAATCCGGCGAGGACCCCGGCGAACCGCTGGTCCACGCGCGCATCGAGCGGCACGGCCGACGCGTCGTCCAGCAGCGCGGCATCCGGTCCACCCTCGCCACGCTGCGCTCCCACGGCGTGGAGGCCGAGTACGTGGCGGCCGACGTCCGCGACGCGCGGTCGGTGGCCACGGTCCTGGCGCCGTACGCCGCGCGCATCACCGGTGTGCTGCACGGCGCGGGCAGCCTGCGGGACCGTCCGCTGGCGGAGGTGACCGCGGAATCGGTCGCCGCCGTGGTCGACACCAAACTGAGCGGGCTGCACCATGTGCTCGCCGCGCTGGACACCGAACGCCTGCGCCACCTGGTGCTCTTCTCCTCCGTCGCGGGCATCTGGGGCAATCTGCGGCAGGCCGACTACGCGCTCGCCAACGAAGGGTTGAACCGATTCGGCTGTGCCTTCCAGGCCGCCCACCCCCGCTGCCGTGTGCTGCCCCTCGCCTGGGGGCCATGGACCGGCGGCATGGCGACCGCCGTACAGCAGCTGTTCACGGACGCCGGGGTGCCGGTGCTCTCCCGCGAGGAGGGGTGCGAGTACTTCCTCGCGCAGATGGCCCAGGGCAAGGAGGCGTGCGGGGTCGTCGTCATCGGCCCGACCGGCCCGCTGTACCACCGGGTCGACCGGCTTCCCGGCATGGGGCGCACCGCGCACCGCACGCTGACCGGCCTCGGCACCGAGCCGGTGGTCGGGGACCACTGCTTCGACGGAACGCCGGTGCTGCCGATGACGGCCGCCGTGGGCTGGGCGCTGAACGCCGTCGAACGCGCCCACGGCGGCAGCCGGCCGGTGGTCGAGTGCCACGACTTCCGTATCGCGCACGGAGTCTTCTTCCCCAGCGGCCACGAGGAACTGTTCCGTGTCCGGCTGACCCCGGAGCCCGGCCCGGGCCCCGCCGCCACGCGCGTCACCGTCCACGACGCCGGTCAGCACGGAGGACTGCGCTACGAGGGCCGTTTCCAACAGGCCGACGCGGCTTCCGAGCAGCCACGCGCGGAGCTGCCGCCGTATGTGCTCGGCGACGAGCCGCATCCCGGCTACCGCGACGGACTGCTCTTCCACGGGCCGTCTCTGAGAGGGCTGCGGAACGTCCTGCTGGAGGGGCCCGGCCGGCTGGTGGTCGCCGCGCGGCTGCCCGACCCCGGACTGGCCGGGGGCGCGTACGCGGGGCGGCTGTTCAGCCCGGCCCTGGCCGACCTGCTGTTGCAGACCGGCGCGCTGGCGGTGCTGTCGCGGGCCGGGCGGAGCGATCTCCCGATGCCCGTGGCCGTAGCGCACGTGGAGCTGTTCGCGCCGCTGCCCGACGACGGGGGATTCGTCATCTCGGCCGACGCCCACGCCGACGAGTCGCCCGAACCGGTCTTCTCGGAGTTCACGGTCACGGCGTGCACACCGGACGGGCGGGTCCTCCAACGGTGGAGCGGTGTACGGATGCTGTGGCTGGACCCGGTCGTCCTCGCCCGGAGCATCGCCGAGCAGGCCGGATCCGGCGACGGCGGCCGGCTGTGAGCGCGGGAGGAAACACGGAAGAGCTCGTCTTCGAGGGCGTGCCGCTCGCCGAGCCGTCCACCGTGCCCGTGCCCGTGCCCGTGCCCCGGGACGACAGGACGCCCGGACCGGCGCCATCGGCGCCGGCCGTGCGGTTGGCCCAGCGGATGCAGCGCGCGCACGCGTCCGTACTCGAAGCCCATCAGGCCGTCATCGCCTGGCAGATGGCGCGAGCGACGGCGCCGTGCACGCCGTTCCCCGTGCCGCCGTCGGCCGAGGACGGCGTGGCCGCCGTCCTGCGGACCGCCGCCGCGGCGCTGGCGGCCGACGGCGCGAGCCCGGCCCCGGGCAGCGTCGTCGTGGTCTGGCACGGCGACGCGCCGCACGGGCCCGCGGTGCCGCGCGTCGAGAAGGAGGGCGACGAGTGGCGCATCCTCGACGGCGAACGGGCCGTCGCCGCGCTCACCGCCGCCGGGCCCGCGCACTCCGGTGAGGTGAGCCGCGCATGGCCCCGACGCCCCGTGCCCCGCTACCTGCCCGACCCCCGCCCCCTGGCCCGTACCACGGTGGCCCGGCTGACCGCCGCCGATCTGGACGCGCTCGCCGCCGGTGACATCGCCCGGGTCCTCGGCCCCGCCTTCGACCAGCACGACGTGCCGGCCGAGGCGCTGCCGGCCCGCTGGCCCGCCCGGCTGCTCGACGAGGTCACCGCCATCGAGCCCCGCGGCGGCCGGTACGGGCAGGGCCGCCTGCTTGCCACGGCACACCTGCCCGCCCACGAGGGAGAGGAGGCCGCGGAAACCTGGCCCCGACTGGTGGGGGCGGCCCTGGAGGTCCTTCGCGTCCACGCCTTCCACAGCGGGCTCCACCTCTGTCTTCCCGGGGCCCGCGCCACTGTGCCGACCGAACGCCCCGTCCTCGTGGAGGTGTTCGACGGTGCGGCGCCGCCCGGCGCCGAACTGCTCCTGGACGTCGAGGTGACCGGGGCCGGAATGGCCCCCCGGCCGCACCTGACCGCCGACTGCCGGGTCTCCGCGGCCGGCCGGCCCCTCGCCCTGCTGCGCGACGTGGGCCTCGTGCTCCGCGAGGGCCCGGACATCGGACCCCCGGGCCAGGGGAGCTACCGTAGGGCCCTGGGCGGAGGACGGGTGCTCTTCGACGAACTGCTCTCGGCGGCGTTCGCCGAGGGAGACCGCGTCCAGCTGCCCGATGCTGTCGCCGGCCCGCACATCACCGCTCCGGTCCGTCCACGGCTGCCGCGCGGGGACATGCGCATGCTGGACCGTACCGTTCTGCTGGAAGGCGCCTGGGGCGAATACCGGACCGGCAGCCGGGGGGTCGCGGAGTACGACGTGCCGGAAGACCCCTGGTACGTGCGGGAGAACGGCGGCACGGTGCCACCACTGGCGCTCATCGAGACCGCCCTGCAGCCGGCGGGCCTGTTCGGCGTGTCGTTCGGCGTCGGAGGGGAGTACCCCGACCGGAATCTGAGCTGCCGCAACCTCGACGGCAGGGCCCGCCTGCTCCGCGCGGCCGAGCCGGCCGGAGCCACCGTCGAACAGCACATCACGTTGCGTTCGCACTCCGCCGTGCCGGGCGGCATCCTGCACCGCTACGGGTTCGAACTGCGCACCGGCGGCGAGCCCTTCTACACCGGCGAGGCCGTCCATGGCTACCTCACCTCGGATCTGCTGGCCCGTCAGCAGGGCCTCGACGACGGCGACCACGTCCCGCCGTGGCTGGACCGCCGGCCCCGGACGCCCGCCGGCATCCGGAAGCTGGATCTACGGGAGGACGGCCGGCTGGGCAGCGGCCGGCTCGCGCCGCCGGCGGAAGCGGTCCTCGTGCCGGACGGCGGCGACCACGGCCGCGGCTACCTGCTGGGGACGAAGCCGGTCCGCCCCGACGACTGGTTCTTCGACCAGCACTTCCTCGGGGACCCGGTGATGCCGGGCTCCGCCGGCGTGCAGATGCTCTACCAGGCCGTACACGCCTACGCGCTGTACACGGGCCTGGCCGACCACCTGCGGGACCCCCGCTGCTCCGTCGCCGTCGGCGAGGAACTGAGCTGGTCCTACCGGGGCCAGATCCTGCGCGAGCACCGGCGGGTACGCGGCGAGGTGCACATCCGCGAGGTGCGCCGGGACGACGCGGGCGTCTTCCTCCGCGCCGACGGCAGCGTCTGGCGCGACGACCTGCGCATCTACGAGGTGAACAACATCGCGGTCGAGATCCGGCCCGCCGAGCAGCGTTCCACGGAGGACGGCCGATGACCCCGAACACCGTGCGGCACGACCCGGACGGCGTCCACACCGTACTGGCCGGACTCGACCGGCCCTGCTACATCGTCGGCAGCGGAGGCCGGGTGGGCGCCACCCACGACGCGCCCGCCCCGGGCAGCGGCATCGCCATCCTGGCGGCCGCCGCTCCCCAGCACCCCGAAGGACTCGGCTCCGCGGAGTTCCGGCGCCACCACGGGGTGCGCTACGCCTATATGGCCGGGGCGATGGCCGGCGCCATCTCCTCGGAGGAACTGGTCATCGCGATGGCGCGCGGCGGATACCTCGCCTCCTTCGGCGCCGCCGGGCTGTCCGAGGACCGCGTCGAACAGGCCCTGACGCGGCTGGAGCACGAGCTGGGCCGCGACCAGGCGCCGTACGCGTGCAACCTCATCCACAGCCCCATGGCGCCGGACCGGGAGCGCGCCTGCGTCGAGGCGTGCCTGCGCCACGCCGTGCGGTGCGTGGAGGCGTCGGCCTTCGTCCAGCTGACCCCCGACCTCGTGCGCTACCGGCTCGCCGGGCTGCGCCGCGACCCCGGCGCGACCGGCATCCTGGCCGGGCACCGCCTCATCGCCAAGGTCTCCCGCCCCGAGATCGCCGAGCTGTTCCTGCGCCCGGCGCCCGAAGCCCTCACGGCGGACCTCCTGGCCCGCGGCCTGATCTCCGCGGAACAGGCCGAGCTGGCCCGCTCGGTCCCGATGGCCGACGACATCACCGTCGAGGCCGACTCCGGCGGCCACACCGACCGCCGCCCGCTCACCGTCGCCCTGCCCGCCGTCATCCGGTTGCGGGACCGCATCGCCCGCGAGCGCGCGTACGCCGCACCGGTACGCATCGGCGCGGCCGGCGGGATCGGCACCCCGGAAGCGGTGGTGGCCGCCTTCGCCATGGGCGCGGCGTACGTCGTCACCGGCTCGGTCAACCAGGCCGCCACGGAGGCGGGCACCTCGCTCGCCGTCAAGCGGCTGCTGGCCGACGCCGGTACGGCCGACTGCGTCATGGCCCCGGCGGCGGACATGTTCGAGCAGGGGGTGCGGGTACAGGTGCTGGGCCGCGGCACGATGTTCGCGGGCCACTCCGACCGCCTCCACCGCCTCTACCGTGACCACGGCGGCCTGGCGGAGCTGCCGGCCGCCGAACGCGCCTACGTGGAGGAGCGCATCCTGCGCCGTCCGCTGGACGCGGTCTGGAAGGACACCGCCGACTTTCTGAGGGACCGTCACCCCGAAGGGCTGCGGCGCGCCGAGCGGGACCCCAAATACCGGATGGCGATGGTCTTCCGCTGGTATCTGGCGATGGGCTCGCGCTGGGCCATGGCCGGGGACGCCGAGCGCCGAGGCGACTGGCAGATCTGGTGCGGCCCGGCGATGGGCGCGTTCAACGACTGGACCGCGGGCAGTCTGCTGGCGCGGCCGGAACAGCGCCGGGTCACCGCCATCGCCGGACAGCTGCTGCGCGGCGGTGCCTTCCACAGCCGGGTGACGCAACTGCGGCTCGCCGGGGTGCGGTTGCCCGCGGCGTCGAGCACGTACCGCCTGCCGCCCGCTGTTCCGGGGCCTGCACGGGAGCCAGTCGGCCGGGCGGCGGCTGCCGCCCCCTGACCGTCCCGCCGCCGGGGGCGTCCCCGTGCCCACGGGCGTGAACCCGGCCGCGAGCAGGGTCCGTACGCCCGCCGCGCTGCCTGGGCCTGTAAGGGCTCACCGGGCGGCACCGGATGGCGTGCGGCCGTCGCGAGCCGCTGCCCGAGGCCGGCGCCTCGGGCGCGCGGTTCCACCTCTACGGCCGTTTCCCGGCGCCCGGCGGACCCGCGGCCGACCAGTGCCGCGCCGCCGGGACGGTGTCCACACGCGTGCGTCATCACGGCGGCGTAGCGCACGTACGACGCGCGGGTGCCCGTGGTCCCGTGTCGGGGCGAGCGTGAGCGGGGGTGGGCCCGGGAGCGCTTCGGCGACCGTGAGCGGGCCGATGCCGTTCACCACCCGGCCGGTGCGGGGACAGGGCACACCGGGCGCTCGGAAAGGGCGGGTCGAGCGGGGCGCGGAGGCCGCCCGGAGGCAGCGGGACGCGTACCCAGTCGGCTTCGGCGAGGGCCACGGCGCGGCCCGTCAGCGAAAGGGCCCCCGCGTCACGGCGGTTTCTAGGGGCCGCACTGCGTCGACACGGCCGTCAGCGGCGGGAAGGCCCCTTCGCCACGTCGGTGAGCGACGAGGCGAGTGCGGGGCCGTCCCACCGCCGGACCGTGAAAGGGCAGGTGACTCCTCAAGGGCCGGGCGGGCGCTGTCCTGCCGCGCTCGAACCACCCTCGGTCACCGACACCGGCGGGTGGTCAGCCCATGCGCCCGTAACTGACGCTCCGTGTCCAGATCTTCTCCAGGCGCACCACCGTCCCGCTCTTCGGCGCGTGCCAGATCCGGCCCCTCCCGGCGTAGATGCCCACGTGGTAGACGCCACCGCGGGAATGGAAGAAGACCAGGTCGCCGCCCTTGCGGGAGGAGGCCGGGACATGCCGGGCGCGGTTGTACTGCCCGGCCGCGGTGCGCGGCAGCCGCTTGCCGGCGCGCTTGAACGAGTAGAGGGTCAGGCCCGAGCAGTCGAAGCGGTAGGGGCCGGTGGCCCCGTATCGGTAAGGGGCGCCCTTCTTCGACGCCGCCACGCGCAGCGCCTTGACGGATGCCGTGGCGGCCTCGGCCTCATGGGCGCCGCTCGGCAGGAGGTTCGTGGCGCCGAAGGCGACCAGAGTGAGTACGGAGGCGGCACCGGTCCTGGACAGCAGTCGGGGGCGTGTGTGCGCTGTCATGCGCGACCCTTCGTCAACCGCCTGTGAAGGGTGACCTGTCGGGTTCGGGCTGGCGAAGTTGCCCGGCCGCGACCGCGGCTTCACCCCGAGGGGGCCACCTCGTCGGACCTCGTCGGTCCGGTGGCCCCCGCCGTGCTCGGGTCCTCCACTCCTGCCGATGCACTCTTGTCGACCAGACGTCCGGTACGGCGGCAGGACTCGGCGTCCGCCCGGACCGCCCCGCGGAGGCGGGGGCTTGTCGTCTCAGGGATCTTGACGCATCCCTGGTACGAATACCGAGCCGACACGGCCTTGTGTGAGGCTGATCACCCCTGACCTGTTCGGGTGGACATGCGCGGATCCCGTCCCGCGTCCCGAAGCGTGCGCAGCCCCGCACCAGCGGTGCGGTACCGCCGCCCGACCGATACCCGCGCGCATCGCGCAAGTTGATCACCGCGAACCGTCCAGGACCGCATACGCCTTTCGAGGGATATGCGTTGAGCTACCTGCGGACCAACGCGTTGAGCTGCCTGCGGATCAACTCAGCGGGCCCGGTGGCATCGAGACCCGGGAGGACCGCCGCTCCCCGTCCAGCACCCGCATCGCACGCGCCAGCGTGGTCGCGTGCAGGTCGCTCTCGCCGCGCTCGTGCATCGAGGCCAGCGCGTCACGCAGCCCGGCCGCCTTGGCCACCAGGGCCTGCGCGGCCCGCAGGGCGCCGTAAGTGTCGTGGCCGCGCGCCGGGTTGACGCGGCCCAGCAGGTCGGCCGCCTCCAGATAGCGGTCGATGAGTTCGCTCTCCGCCCGCGTCAGCGACGGAAGCGGTGGCAGCTCCGGCGGAAGCACCGGGGTTCACCGGGTGCCGGGCGAGGCGGGGCCGGTCTTGCGGCTGCTGACCAGGTGGTCCACCAGCCCGTACGCGACGGCGCCGGCGGCGTCGAAGATCTTGTCGCGCTCGATGTCCGCGCTGATGCGCGGGGCGCTCTGCCCGGTGTGCCGTACGAGCATCTCCTCCAGCTGCTCGCGCGTGCGCAGCATCTCCTTGGCGTGGATCTGGAGGTCGGAGGTCTGCCCCTGGACCGGCTCGCTGAAGGACGGCTGATGGATCAGGACGCGCGCGTTCGGCAGCGCGAACCGCTTGCCGGGGGTGCCCGCGGCCAGCAGCACGGCGGCGCTGGACGCCGCCTGGCCCAGGCAGCCCGTCTCGATGTCGCACGAGATGTAGCGCATCGTGTCGTAGATGGAGGTCATGGCGGAGAACGAGCCGCCGGGGGAGTTGATGTAGAGCGCGATGTCCCGGTCGGGCGCGTCGTGTTCGAGGTACATGAACTGCGCGATCACATCGTTGGCCGAGGTGTCGTCGATCTGGGTGCCCAGGAAGACGATCCGCTCCGACAGGAGCTTGGAGTAGGGGTCCATGGTCCGCTTGCCGGAGCTGGTGTGCTCGGTGAATTCGGGCAGGACATGGCGGGCGATGGGTCGGTTCATCGGTGCACCTCTCGTCTGCGCTCTCCGCGCACCTGCGGGCAGCGCGCCACCTCTGTAAAAAATGTACAGGATGTACGTCCCGTTATGATGGGAGCATGGCCTACGAGATTCCGGTGACGCAAGCCCGTGCAGAGCTCGCCGAACTGATCAACCGAGTTGTCTACGGCGGCGAACGCGTGGTCGTGACCCGCCACGGCAAACCCCTGATCGCCCTCGTTTCCGCCGCTGACCTGCAACGACTTGAGCAGGAGGAGACGGCGGCGGAGGACGAGGTGATCAGCACGGTGTCGACGATGCGCCCATCGGCGTCCGCTCCGGGCGAACGGCGGCGCTTCGGTATCGCGGCAGAGCATCGCGGCCCGGACGCCGGTGACCGGCATCCGGGCCGCGAGAGGTGACGGCGCGCTGGGGGAGCGTCAGGAACTGAGCTCCCAGACGGCGTTCGCGATCGCGTCCGTGTTGGTGTCGAGCGCCTTGTCGTCGATGTTCTTCAGGGTGTCGCAGGAGCGGTGGTAGCAGGCGTCGAACTCCTCGCCCGCGGTGCCGCCCCACTGGGCGGCCTGCTTCTGCGTCTTGGTCCGCTCGCCGCCGGAGTACAGCCCGCCCACCTTCACGCCCTTGTCCTTGAACGGCGCGTGGTCGGAGCGGCCGTCGCCCTCGGTCTCCGGCTCGGTCGCGATCTTCTTGGCCGCGAACCAGTCGGTGAAGACCTTCTCCAGCCGCGAGTCGTCGTCGTACACGAAGTAGCCGGGGTTGGGCGAGCCGATCATGTCGAAGTTGAGATAGCCGTCGATCTTCGACAGGCCGTCCGCGCCGAGGGCGTCGACGTAGTGCGAGGAGCCGACCATGCCGGCCTCCTCGTCGCCCCACCACGCGAACCGCAGATGCTTGCCGGGCTTGAGGTCCGCCTTGGCTACGGCGAGCGCGACTTCGAGTATCCCGGCCGAGCCGGACCCGTTGTCGTTGATGCCCGGCCCGGCGTCGACCGAGTCCAGGTGCGCGCCCGCCATGACCACCTTGCCGGAGTCGCCTCCCGGCCAGTCCGCGATGACGTTGTAGCCCTTGGCGCCGCCGCTGTCGAACTCCTGGAGCTTGGTGGTGAACCCGGCCGCGTCGAGCTTGGCCTTGATGAAGTCCACCGACGCCTTGTAGCCGGCGGTGCCGTGGGCCCGGGTGCCGCCGTTGGCGTCGGCTATCTTCTGCAGCTCGCCGAGGTCGGCCTTGACGGCCGCGCCGTCGATGTCGGGGGCGGCGAGGGGGGTGGGGGAGGGGGCCGACGCCTGGGCTCCGGCGGCCGAACCGAGCAGGGCGGCGGCCAGCGCGGTGCAGGCACCGGCGGCGAGGGTGGCGCGGCGCAGGGGTGAAGAAGTGAACACAGTGGGCTCCGTAACTGAAGTGGGGGGTGGTGCGGAGCAATTGATGCGGACATGAGGATTTAGTGTTCGCCGCGATCCGTCAAGGGCGATTAAAGAACAGCGTGTTCCGGCGAACGGACGCGAGGGCGCGCGAGCAGCCGTCCCCGGCGGCGGCCTCCGCGGCCCACGGGCGCCCATGCCGGAGCCCAGCCCCGCCCCTCTGCCGCGACCGGCGATGCCGCCCCGCCCCGGACTCACCGACGCCGCCGCCCCGCCCCGGCCCCGCTGCGGCGCCGGCCCGTGCTCCGGCCCCCCGTGCCCCGGCAACCGCTCCAGGCTCCGCGGGAGTCCGCGCTTCCCGGGCGCGAGAGACCGACCGCTACCTGACCAGCGGCCGGACGGTGGAGCGGCCCCCGAGGCGGGTATGACACTGATGCGGGCATGACCAGCCGGCTCCGCACAGCCCCGGCCCCACCGTCCCGCACCCATCCTCGCGCCCGCGCCGACCCCCGTCGGCGCCAGCCGCGTCACAGCCATGCCCGAATTCAGCGCAAATGAAGGGGCCGCCATGTCGGCAGGACCACAGAAATACCCGGGGGCGTCCGTCGCCCACTGGTGGCAGTCCACGTGGGGCGGCGACTCCATGCAGGTCAACACCATCGTCTGGCACTCCACCGAGGGCACCGGCCTGCCGGACTACGCGGGCGGTTCGGTGGCGCCCAACTTCACCGCTCTCCCCGACTTCGACGCGCAGCGCCTGAGCTGGTACCAGCACTTCGACTTCGACACCTCGTCGCGCGGGCTCGTCAACAAGCCGGGCGGCGTGGAGACCAACACCCTCAACGTCTGCCAGGTCGAGCTCGTCGGCACCTGCGACCCGGCCGCCCACCAGAAGTGGACCGCGCGCCACCTCTACACCCCCGAACTGCCCGACTGGGCCTTACGCGACCTCGCCGCCTTCGCGAAATGGGCCCACGACCAGCACGGAGTGCCGCTGACCAGCGACGTGGCGTTCAAGGCGTACCCCGCCTCGTACGGAGCCAACGGCGTGCGCATGGGGGCCGCGAAGTGGAACGGCTTCCGCGGGCACTGCGGCCACCAGCACGTACCCGAGAACGACCACGGCGACCCCGGGCTGTTTCCGATGGCGGCGATCCTCGCGCGCGCCGACGGAACGGCGACCACCCCGCAGGAAGCGGCCACCACCACACCGTAGGAGGAAGAAGTGCCCTACACCCTGGGCGAGATCAGCAACCAGGGCCAGGAACTGGTACCCAACGCCTGGAAGACCCTGAACATCGGCAGAACCGACCTCATAGCCGGCGCCGGTTCGTACACGGCCACCGTGTATCTGACCCTCGAAGCGCCCGCCGGGGCCACCATCCAAGGCCGCTTCTACCACCGCCGCAAGAACGGCTCCCGCTGGGACGGCCCGATCATCGAGCGGCTCACCACGCCGGGCCTGTCGTTCGTCGACTTCACCCACGCCGGCTCCATCAGCAGCGGCGAGACGGTCCGTTTCGAAGCCAGCTACGGCCCGGACGCCGCCGAGGACACCTCCCACGCCCTGCTGCTCACCGCCCGCGCCCGCGGGCTCTACTGGAAGTGAGTTCCCCATGCCCCGACTGCTCCTCGACATCGCCGAGCGCACCATCGCCGCCTATGTGACGACGCTCCTCGGTCTTCTCCTCGCCGACGGCTTCGACCTCACCAGCCTCTCCGCCGTCAGGGCCGCGGCGGTCGCCGCCCTGCCCGCCGCCCTGTCCGTCCTCAAGGGCGCGATCGGCGCGGCGACCGGCGACCGGACCACCGCCGGGTGGCTGCCCCGCCGCAAGGACCCCGCGCCGGAGGCCGGGCACGGCACGTAACCCTGTACGCGACCCGCACGCTCCATACCGGCGGCCCGAGGCTCGTCCCTGGGCCGCTCCGTGACGTTCCCACCCGGCGCCCGGCGGCGTTCCCGTCCGGGGCATCGCGTTCATGACATCGATGTCACCGCGCTTCCGACAGCTTTGGCTATGGATGCGCAAAGCATCAGTTAACGCGGTGGAAAAGGTTGAGTATTAACGTGCAATGCAGGCCGCAGTCACCCTGACCTGCACCTAAGCAGCCACAGAGAGCCCATCTGGGAGACGGGCGGGAACCGGCGGCATCCACACGCCTCCCGGCTGGCCCACGAAGCGCAGCCACCGCCTCTGCAACGCGGCGGCGATCCGCTGCTCCATGACCGGCGTTACATTGCTGTACACGCCCTGCACCCCGGGCAGCTCGTGCCCCATCCTGGCCTCGGCCGCGACCGCCGGGGTGCCGTCTTCGTCCAGCCACTCCTTGTGGCCGTGACGGAGCAGATAGATCCTCTTGCCTGCCATCGCCTCCACCGGCGGCAGTGCGACACGCGTCACGGCGTCCCCGCGGCAGCGTTCCGGCGCCCCGTCCCGGATCGGGTGCCAGTAGTCCCGCTCGAAATTCGTCCCCAGGAGGTTCCTGCCGCGCAGGGAAGGGAAGACCCACCGCGATCCGTGAGAAGCCAGCAGCACCGCATGCATCTGGTGGAGGAATGGCGGTACGACCAGCGTCCGGTGGGAGTCGTACTTCGGATCGACGAGAGTTTTGCCGGCCTCGGTGTACTGGTACTGGTACTGGACCCGCAGTGCGGGCATGTCGGTATAACGCTCAAGGGCGTCGTCGCGGCGGTCGCGGTCCGGATCCGCGGCAGGCCAGTACGGCGATGCGAAGGTTCGCTGAAGCCCGTACATCTCCCCCGGGCGCATCGCAGTGAATGCCGCAGTCCAGATATACGCCCACCCCGTGTAGCCCCATACTGCCCAGGCGTTCGAGGCGAGCCGGTGCACGACGGACACCTGCAAAGGCCGCTTCTTAGCGCGGGCGGTCTTTACGTACCGGCCCCTGCGCTTCTGGGTGATGATCGGTGAGTCCGTGCGCAACCTGTACTTCGTCACTGCATCTTGCATCAGCATTCCGAAAACGCTGAGCACGGCCTTGGCATAGTCGGGTGACGCGGATTCCTTCACCGTCTTCTTCCACGCGTCGTACTCCCACGCCGTAATGCCGCCGACCGTGTGCCCGCTCCAGTACGGGACGATGCGACTATTGATGACCGACTTGTAGGTCTTCGTCGACCCCCACCGCAGGTCCTGCGCCTTCAGCCACATGCGGGCATAGCCATCCATCGGCGTGGCACCGCGATCGTGGGTGATGTGACTGCCGTGCCGCACGTCGTACTCGCGGTCCAGCCCGTGATTGTGAGCGGCCTCTTCGTCGGTGAAGCCGCCCTGGCTCTCCCACTTCTTCCGGCCGTTCTCCAGGTACTCGCCGGCCCACCACTTCACCCGGCACTTGTTCCCGCGCCATTCGACATATGGCATACCGTCACCCCTTGGGTCCGCTGTGCGGTGGCTTGGCGGGCACCCCTGCCGCCCCGCCCCGCGTGGACTGCGCGCTATTCGTGCCGCCCGATAAGGCAGGCATCGCAGCGTGCGCAGTCACCTCCTTGACGCCGTACCAGATCCTTCACGACGAGTCGCGCGGACTCGTCGTGCTCGACTCTGGGCGTCACCAGACACACGATTGTCCCATCCGATCGGCCTCGCCATGCGTAGAAGTCGGGGCCCAGATCGGCCATGAGCATCTCGTGCACAAGTCCCCCTTTCGGGATCGAGGGACCTCCCAAGTGACCAGTAATCGTGGCACGTTCAATGAGATTTGTGACCGAAGGTGGCCGAAAAACTAAAAGGTTGTACGGGGGTGGTACTCAATCCCTGTCGATCTCGGGGAGTCGGCCGAGCCGGCGAAGTCGTTCGACGACTTCGAGCTTCAGCTTTTTGATCTCGCTCGATGTCAGTCCGTCGGTGACGGCGATGGCGGCGTCCTGGACGGCCTGGGCGACGTCCGCCTCCAGGTCGTCGGGTGTGACGGGCGAGACCACGACTCCGGGGACGGGTGTTCCCTCGACGAGGGTGGCGGCCGTAGCGCCGCCGAGGATGTCCCGGCAGGAGCCGGGAGCCCAGCCGAAGACCGTTTCGATCTTCCGGTAGGTCACGTCGCGGACCGGCAGCGCGTCTTCGATCTTGCTGTACGTCTTCACCGTGATCTCGGCGGCTGCAGCCACGTCGGCTTTGTGCATGCCGAGATCCACTCGACGCTGCTTGACGAGCGTGGAGAGTCGCTGGAGCTCATCATCGCTGCTGGCGGCCATGGGCCACATCATCGCAGGACCAGTCAGGAACAGCTAGGAACAGGCGAAAGCTTGCCCTGAAACTACCTGCACCAGCGCACTCCTGCCCTCCGTCAGTATCGGTTTCTGCCTGCTTCTACTTATTACTTCGTGGTACTACTTGTTTCTACCTGTCTCTAGGGCTAGCTTCTCGTCATGGACCACCCCCCAGCCACCTACCAGGTGAGCGGGGCGCACCTCCGCAGGACCCGCATGCGCCAAGGACTCGGAATGCGAGAGACCGCCGAGGCCGCCGGGATCAGCCGCAGCTACCTCGTGCGACTCGAAACCGGCGCCGCCTCCGGCCGCATGAGACCCGGGACCTACACGGCACTGCGCACAGCGCTCCACGCCACTGACGACCAGCTCCTCGCACCGGAGGAGCACACAGAGAAGAGGTGACATGACCACCACGAACGAGACGGCACCCGAGACGGCATCCGCTCCCGGCGACCTCATGGACCCGAAGGCGGCTGCCAAAGAGATTGGCTGCGGTGAGCGGTGGCTGCGCGAGGGCGCTAACCACCGAGGCTTCCCTCACCACCGGCTCGGAAAGTTCCTGCGCTTCAGTGCTCAGGACCGGGCCGAGATCCGCGCCATGAGCCGCGTGCCCGCCCAGTGGCGACGCCGCCCGCGTAAGTCGTCCGCCGCCTAGAGCGGCATGCGGGCCCACCGCTGGTGACCTGGCAGAAACCGGCAGCGGGCCCTACGAGCACCACTCCTCTACATGCATCCGAAGTGCACGAGAGATGAGGACCCCGTGTCCATGAACATTACCGAGTCGTCCGGCCTTCCTGTGCCGGACGCCGTGGCCGATCTGATCGTCAGGCAGATGCCGTCCCGCGTCCGCGAGGCAGTGCTGGCGGCGGCCGACGCCGAGCGCGTCCTGCTCCTGCCCGGCGGGCAGCCCGAGCGGATGCGCCACCCCTTGCAGTCCCTCGCCGCGGCCCGCAAGGTCCTGGCCGCGTACAACCCGGGCCTGCTGGCGGGCCTCGCGGCCGAGCTGTCGGTGGGCGGTGGCCGCGATGCTTGAGCCGCTGTCGTCGGGGCGCGAGACCGAGATCCGTCAGGTTCAGCTCGGCGACTGGTACCGGCCGCCGTGGACGATCCGGGAGATCGACGGGACCGGTGAGGCGCCCGGCACGTGGCAGGTCGTTCACCACGACTCCGGGGCTGTGTTGGCGACTCTGCCGGACTGGGCGGGAGGGATCGCCCTGTGGATCGCGGATGCTCGCGAAGCCGTACCGGAACTGCTCGCCGAGCTCGACCGGCTGCGGGCACTGACTGCACGCACCGGGCGGGCTGTCCAGTACGGCACCCGCATCCCCTGCGGCGTCGTCGGTGACCTGACATCGGAGCGCGGGGAAGCGGAGCGCTGCCTGGACCGGTGGCGGGGCGTGTGGCAGGAGACCGTGCTCGTCGAGCGCTCCGTCACATACGGCCGGTGGATGAGGGCGTCGGAGCACAGCGATGCGGTCGCCGACCCCGCCGCCCGGCTGCGCGGTCTCCTCGCGCCCGCTGAGGGCGGGGGCGAGCGGTGATGACGACTCCGGCCCCCAGCACGGCCACCGCAGGCGGGACGCCTCCTTGCGAGCTGACCCACCTCCTCGACGCGGCCGACGACCAGTACCAGCACTGCGCCACCGACCACCCCGAGGCGTGCTCCTGCGACGCCGACTACCCCGACTGGCGCCCCGGAGGTGCCTCATGAACGCGAAGACGACGATGGCCGACCACGCCGCAGTGCTCGACGCCCTCAGCGCGCTCCTCAGCGACCGGTTCGCGGGCCTCGTGGCGGTGGACGTGCACCTGTCCACCGTGTACCCGGGCCAGGTGCACCTGGCCCTGCACGCGGACGCTTCGACGTTCGCGGACTTCGAGACGTGGCGGGTGGCGCTGCGGATCAGCCCGGATGCGGTCGACTGCAACGCCTACAACGCGACACTGGTCCTGAAGGCCACG
Organism: Streptomyces sp. NPDC044033; assembly: GCF_056434425.1. Taxonomy (NCBI): domain Bacteria; kingdom Bacillati; phylum Actinomycetota; class Actinomycetes; order Kitasatosporales; family Streptomycetaceae; genus Streptomyces; species Streptomyces sp. NPDC044033. Next base: position 199,539 of record NZ_JBWKFF010000005.1, read on the forward strand.
GGCGCGCTGTGCGGCACCACGATCGACCTGACCGCCTTCGGCCCGCTGCTGCCGTCCGCCGTCCCTGAGGCGGTGGCGGCATGAGCGACCTGATCCGTGACCTCGAAGCCGCCGCGATCGTCCGGGAGCTGACGCTTGCCGAACGGTTCCCGGCCACCGTGTATTGGGAGATCGGCTGCACCGCCGACGGGCTGCCGCTGATCTGTGGTGAACTCGGCCTCCGCGACCCGCAGCGCATCCACGACGTCCTCAAGGCGATCGGGCAGCGCACCTCGTACCGGCGGCTGGCCGTCGGCGACCCCGCGCGGACCACCGTCGAATGGGCCTGGCCGGAGCCGGGCTTCGCGGACCTCGTCGGCTGGGACACCACCCCACCCCACGCGATCAAGGTGCCGACTCCGGTGGCGTGGGTGCAGATCTGGGCCCCCGCCCTGGCCGACGGGCAGGTGGCAGCATGACCACCAGCGAGTATCTTCCGCGTCACCCGCGCAAAGCATCGGCGGGCAGCCGCCGCAGCCACATCAAGCGGCTCCCCTTCCGCATCCGGCAGATCGTGCCCGGTGCCGAGCGGGTGACGGTCGTACCGGTCGAGTGGACAGCCGCCCGGCCCGACGCCGCCACGGAAATCGTGTACGTCGTGTCGGTGTACGGGCCCGGCGGCACATACCTGAAGAAGCCCCCGGGCACGACACCGGCCATCGTCGCCCTGCTGCAGGGTGCGTTCCCCCGTGCCCGGTGGGATCTGCCGCTCGTGTGGACCGCGGACGCCAACTCGCTCGACGTCAACGCCCCGTACTGCCCGCCCGAGGTCGAGGGGGCGGCGGCGTGAGCGGCTACGTGCTGATCGGCGAGCGTCGGATCGAATCAGCGGACCCGACGATGTGGATATCGGCATTCCACATTGGGCACGGTGCCGGTCCCGGCGAGGACACGGACGGCTACCTGCGGTCGCTCCTCGCCCAGGACGACACCGCTGCGGCCGCCGGCTATCTGACCGGCCTCGCCGCGAAACGGCTGGAGCAGATGCCGCCCCACGCGTGCAACTGCCGGTGTGTGCACTGCCGCCGCGAAGGGGCGGACCGGGTGCTGCGGGCGTGGCGTGGGGCGGTGGCCCGGTGAAGGTCACAGAGGCATACGGCTTCTCGCTGCTGCTGACGCTGGCGACGGTCGTGGAACTGGCGTCGCTGCGGTCCCAGGTCGCCGAGGTGGAGGGACGCATCGCCGCCCTCCGCCTGGTCAACGAGGACCTGCGGTTCCAGCGGAATGCGGCTCGGGACACGGTCGACGAGCACCAGCAGCAGATCCGGGACCTTCAAGGTCAACTCGTGCACCGGCACCGCAGGGAGGCGTGATGGACACCACCCAACTCCACGAACAGCGCGATCAGGCTCGCGCCATCGCCGTCGCTCTGGAGAACGAGAACGCCCGGCTGACCGCCGACCTCGCGCAGTACGTCGACGCGGAGCCGACGGTCGCCGAGGAGCTTCGATACGTCCACGACTGTCTCAATGCCGTCGATGACCTCTGCCACCGCACGGAGGTCGCTGCCAGGCAGACGGGCCAGCCGGTGCCGGAGTGGGTCGACGCGGTCCGCAAGGCACTCGACGGGCAGCGTCCCGACGACGGGCAGGAGCGTCTCAACGCCCCGACGATCGTCGTGATCTGCGGATCGATGCGCTTCGACGGGATGATGGGTGCCGCTGCTGGGGCGCTGGCGCTGCGGGGTCGCATTGTCGTCCGCCCGGACGTCGACCCGCAGCGGCCTGGGACGGGCTACGACACCGATCCGGCGGTGAAGGACCGCCTGGACGCCCTGCACCGCGCGAAGATCCGGCTGGCTCATGAGGTCCTCGTCGTCGGCGACTACATCGGCGACTCCACCCGCGCGGAGATTGTTTACGCCCGACTGCTGGGCAAGCCTGTTCGCTTCACGCATCCCGAGGTTGACCCCGCCGCACAGAACGGGGCCGGATCATGATCGCCGCCCGGCTGGACGAGATCCGGGACCGCGAAGCCGCCGCCACCCGCGGGACGTGGCAGTTCAACAGCGTGGCCGAGGTGACCACCTTGCGCGGGAGCGTCATCGCGGACGTGTGGCAGACAGACGACGACGAACTCCAGGGGAACGGCGCATTCATCGCCCACGCCCGCGACGACATCCCGTTCCTCCTCGCCGAGATCGACCGGCTCTGCGCCCGTCTCGCCGGAATCCAGGAGGCCGTCGATGCCACCGTCGACGCCACGCTTGCCGCCGGTCCGCTGGCGCGGTTCCCAGAGTGGGTGAAAGCCCTCCGGACTGCCGGAGGCTGCCCGGACTGCGGGCGCTTCGCCGACTGCCAGCACACCCGGACCACCGAGCGCGGGGGGCACAGCTGATGGCGACGGACACGAGCATCGAGTGGGCGGACAAGACCTGGTCGCCGATCATCGGCTGCGACCGGGTGTCCCCAGGCTGTGACCATTGCTATGCGATCGGCACCGCGCGCATCCGGGAGGGCAACCCGAACCCGAAGATCGCCGCCGCATTCGCGGGCACCACCGTGCGCACCGGGCCGGGCATCGACTGGTCCGGACGCGTCAACCTGCTGGAGGACCGGCTCACCGCGCCGCTGCGTTGGCGCAAGCCCCGCCGCGTCTTCGTCAATTCGATGTCCGACCTGTTCCACACGGACGTGCCCGACGAGTACATCGCCCGCGTCTTCGCGACGATGGCGCTGACGCCGCAGCACACGTACCAGATCCTCACCAAGCGGCACGGCCGCATGCGGTCCCTGCTGGGCTCCCGGCCGTTCGTCGACGCTGTCTGGGGCGAGATGGAGCGGCTGTCGGCCGACGAGGCCGCTCCGCTTGCCAGGCTCGTGCGCGACGACGTGCGCCGGCGCGTAGCCCACTGGAACGCGCCGGGCCCGTGGCCTCTTCCGCACACCTGGCTCGGCGTCAGCGTCGAAGACCAGCGGCGCGCCGACCTCCGCATCCCCGCACTGCTGGAGACCCCGGCCGCCGTGCGGTTCCTGTCCTGCGAACCGCTGCTCGGCCCGATCGACCTGCACGGGCCAATCGTCCCCGGGCGTGGCCGGCCCACGCTGACGTACTGGCTCACCGGCCGGCCCGGTCCGGACACTGCCCGCGCGTACACCACCGGCAGCGGCGTCACGATGGCGCCCTTCACCACCGGCCCCCGGCTCGACTGGGTCATCGTCGGCGGCGAGTCCGGCCCGGGTGCGCGGCCCATGCACCCGCAGTGGGCCCGAAATCTCCGCGACCAGTGCGCAGAAGCCGGCACGCCGTTCTTCTTCAAACAGTGGGGCGAGTGGATTCCCGAGACCGAGGGTGCCCAGGTCATCACCGAGCACACGGCTAGGACCGCCCGGTACGCCGATCTCGACGGCGGTGACCGCCCGGCGAACTTCGGCGCCCGCAACGGGGCGGCGACCTGCCACCGCGTCGGCAAGAAGACCGCCGGCCGAGAGCTGGACGGCCGCACCTGGGACGAGTTCCCGGCGGTGACTTCGTGACCGCCGTCGGGTGGGGCCTCGTCCTGCTGGTGGCCGCCGCGCTGATGGTCACCGCGTCGCAGCGGGGTACCGGGCTTCGCCGCCGTACTCGCGCCCACCTCATCCACGAACGCGACTCCGCACGGGCGGAGGTGCGGAGGCTCCGCACCGCAGCGGCCCGCCTCAAGGACCAACTCGCTCTCGTCGAGCAGCAGCTCGATGAGGCCGCGATCCGTGTCTCCGGGCTCCTCGAAGACCAGCGGGCCGCCGGAAGGCGCGCCCCCACGTGGGCCGTGCCCGGACCAGACGCCTAGCCCCGCGACCCGTCGGGCTGGCTGTGCCGCGACCAGCCCGCCCGACGACCAACCACCGCAGGAGACACCCGCCATGACCCAGACCACCTCGATCACCGGGCCCCTCAACCAGACCGACCTCAGCCGAGCGGTTGCCGTCGAACTCGGCGTCCCCGTCCGCACTGCTGAAGCCGCCGTCCACGCCGTCCTCGACGTCATCACCCGCACCCTCGCCGGCGGCCACCACGTAGCGATCAGCAACTTCGGGACCCTGCGGACGCGCCGACTGCCTGCCCGCAAGTCCTACCGTCCGCACAGTGGGGAGCACGTGGTCGCCCCGGCGACCACGGTCGTCCGCTGGCGTACCAGCCCCCGTCTCGCGCAGATCGTCGCCGACCGGGACCCCGCCGCCAACCGCCGCAAGCGATCCTCCCGGCCCGCCCGGTGACCCGCCGCCGACGGTCCTGGCTCGGCGACCTCATCGCCGACCTCGTCGACGTCGCCGTCAGCTTCTTCGCCCGCTAGACCACCCTTCCGGTTCGCGACCCCCGGGTGCAGGCACACCCCGCGAACCACCGGCCGCCGCCGCCGACCCCCACGGCGGCGGCCGGACCCCACACCCGAAAGCAGGAACGCATCATGACCATCCCCTCCAACTGCGGGGCAGCACGCCGTGCTGTATCTCGCCACCCCCTCGGGGCCTGACGTGCGGGCCGCAATGAGCGCCGGACTGATCGGCTGCATGACGACCCCCGCCCAAGGCAACGTGATCCCGCCCGGCGCCGTGTACGCCTGCGACAATGGCAAGTTCGGCAAGGGCTGGCCTGGTTCAGACGCCTGGTTCGACTGGCTGACGCGCACCGTCGAGCGGTACGGCGCCGACCAGTGCCTGTGGGCCGTCGCTCCAGACGTCCCGTTCGACTCCGCCGGGACCCTCACGGAGTCCCTGCCGTGGCTGGCCCGCATCCGCGAGTTGGATGTCCCTGCCGCGTTCGCCGCGCAGGACGGCTGCGATCTGCTCGGCGTGCCGTGGGACAGCTTCGACGTCCTGTTCCTGGCTGGTTCGACCGAGTGGAAGGTCGGCCCCATCGCGGAACGCCTGGCCCGTGAGGCCCGCGAGCGCGGCAAGTGGGTGCACATGGGCCGCGTCAACAGTGCGCGGCGCCTCGGCATAGCCGAGTGGTTCGGCTGCGACACCGCCGACGGCACTTACCTCGCCTACGGACCGGACAAGAACCTCGCCCGACTCCACAGCTGGCTCGTTGCCCTTGCCCAGCAGCCTTCCCTTTTTGGAGGGGCAGCCTGACGAACCACGCCCTCGGCCTGACCTCACATCGAAAGCAGACCCCATGACGACCACTCTTTTCGGCCCTGACCGCATCCGGCCCGGCTATGAATCCATCACCTGGTCCGTCTGGATACTCGGGCCTGACGACATCTACGAGCAGGACACCGTCGAGGACGCGCTCGTCTCCGCTGCCGAACACAACGCGATCTTCACTGACCTGTGGATGCGCGACAGCAGCCCCCACACGCCCGTCATGTACGCCGTCGTCCTCCACCACGGCCACGCCTGGACCCAAGCCGCCGAACACCGAGCCGGACGCGACTGCGGACTCCGCGCCTGTGAACCCTGCGCAGCAGACCGCGCCGCCCCGGAAGGCGCACACCGATGACCGCCGACATCGTCCAGCGCAGCGCACCCGAAGCCTCGCTGCCCGACATGGTCCGCTACGCCGAGCACCTGGCCAACGCCAACCTCCTGCCCGCGCAGTACCGGCAGAAGCCCGCGAACGTCCTCTACGCAATGGAATACGGCCGCACCCTGGCAATCACCCCGCTGGCCGCCATCACCGGCATCCACGTCATCGAGGGCAAGCCGTCCGCGTCCGCCGCCCTCATCTCCGGCCTCGTCCGGCGCGCGGGCCACAAGCTGCGCGTCCGCATGGAGGGCACCCGTGCGGTCGCCACCATCGTCCGCTCCGACGATCCCGACTTCGAGTTCCGCGCCGAATGGGACATGGAGCGAGCTCAGGGCGCGGGGCTGGCGAACAAGGACGTGTGGAAGAAGTACCCGCAGGCGATGCTGAAGGCCCGCGCCATCTCCGAGGTTGCCCGCGACGCCTGTGAGGAGGTGCTGTTCGGCCTGCACTACACACCGGAGGAACTCGGTGTGAACGTCGACGCCGAGGGCATCCCGATCGACGCGGATGTGCAGCAACTGCACCGCGTGAACCCCGGGTCGGACGACCCTTGGGCGACTCGTGCGCCAGCCGCCCAGACCCAGCAGGACGAGCCCCAAGACAACATGATCCGGCTCGGCAACGCGATGGTCCGCGAGTCGGCAGTCGTGACGCACCCGGAAGCCCAGCGGGTCGCCGACGCGGCAGCCGAGGCCGTCGACCGCGACGACGCGAAGGAACGGTGGGCCGAAGCCCACAACCTGGGTCTCCTCGACGCCGTGATGAAGGCCCCGGACACGAACAAGTGGGACCTGCTGCGGGACTACCTCGGACGCGTCGGCAAGGCGCTCCCCGAAAACGCTGCCGCAGGACAGGCCGAAGCCGTGGAAGCCGAAGTCGTCGACGCCGCGGGCATCGCGGAGCAGCGACTGCGCGCCGTCGCAGCCAAAGCCGGACTCGTCAACATCGACGAAGAGTTCGAAGCCTCCTACGGACTCCGTATCGCAGAGGCTGGCGCCGCCCAGCTCAGCGAGATGGCCGACCTGATCGACGAGGGGGCTGCCTGATGGAACTCGCTGATCTGACGAAGCTCGCCTCCGCCGAAGCGACCCTGCGGGCCCTCGCCGACCTGGTGGGCGACCGTCTCAAGGCGGTGCGCGCCGATATGCAGGCCGCGCTGGACGCGACGGGCGGGGTACGGCAGGTGTCCGCGGCCCTGCCCGACGGCACCGAGGTCGCCAAGATTTCCCTGTCTGATCCCAAGCCCGAAGCCGTCATCACCGACGCCGACGCCTTCCGCGACTGGGTCCTGAAGAACGCCCCGTCGGAGATCCAGCGCCGCCTGGTGACCGAGGTCCGCGATGCGTACAAGGCGCACCTGCTCAACGAGATGACGGCGGCTGGCGTCGTGGAGATCGCCGATCGGGAGACGGGGGTCGTGGAGAGCGTGCCCGGTGTAGAGGTCCGGGCTACGCGGGCGCGGTCGCACAGTGTGCGGTTCACGAAGGCCGGGCGGGATGCGATCGGCGCTGCCTGGCGGTCAGGGCAGCTCGGACTCGACGGCATAGCCAGGGAACTGCCCGAAGGCGGTGGAGAGGAGTGACGGGCCAGCTGCAGTTCCCGCTGTCCGTCCTCGGCATCGTCGACGCGGCGGCGGGGGAGGCGGCGAAGACCTCCGGTATGGCGCGGGCAGCCGCCCACACTGCCCCGTCGTGGGCCGACGCGTGCGACGCGGCGATAGCCGTGCTGGCCGCCCGCGGCGAGCCCTTCCAGGCCGCCGACCTCATCGCCGAAGGGCTCGTCGACGAACCCGACCACCACGCCCGGTGGGGAGCGAGGTTCCAGGCTGCCGCGCGCGCTGGGGTCATCGAGGCCGTCGGGTATGCGCCGTCGAAGCGCGCCACGGTCCACGGGTCCATCTGCCGCACCTGGCGGGGGAGGGCCGCGTGATGGGCCCGCTGCATGCCGGGATCGCCATCGGCGCCATGGCCACCCTCGGCCTGGTCCTCCTGTGCTGGTCGGCCCGCGACCTCCACCGCGGCCGCCGCGCCGGGCGGGTCCTCGCCGCCCACGCCGCACGGACGCCGCACGAGGCCGCGTTCCTCGCCACCCAACCCCCGCCACCCGAGCACGACTTCCTCCTCGGCGACGACGACCTCGCCGCCATCTACGACCACCTGCGCAAGGAGGCACCATGACCACCACGCCCCGGGACCTCCCCGACCACGGCACCCTGCACCGGCGCAAGACCTACGGCTGCGGATGCAACCTGTGCCTGCGGCGTGACAACGACTACACCCGCACCCGCTACCGCCTCATGGCCTACGGCCAGTGGCAGCCCTTCGTCGACGCCGAACCCGTCCGCGCCCACGTGCGGATGCTCATGAGTTTCGGCATCGGCTGGCAGCGCACCGCCCGACTGGCCGGCGTCTCCAACGGCGGCGTCAGCCGCCTCCTGTACGGCACCTACGGCCGCGGCTACGGGCCCAACAAACGCGTCCGCACCGCCACCGCCGACAAGCTGTGCGCCGTCAAACCGGCCTTCGAGAACCTCGCGCCGTCAGTCTGCATCGACGGCACCGGCACCCGCCGCCGCCTCCAGGCCCTCGTCGCCGTCGGCTGGCCCCAACTGCGCCTCGCGGATCACCTCGACGTCGACAAGACCATCGTGTGGCAGCAGATCCGCAGTACCCGCGTCGAAGCCGACTCGGCGAGGAAGATCCGGGCCTTGTACGACGCGCTGTGGAACGTCGACCCCGCCACCCGGGGAGTGCGGCCGCGCTACATCGACCAGGCCCGCCAACTCGCTGCCGCCGAGGGCTGGGCGCCCCCGGCGGCCTGGGACGACGACTACATCGACAGCCCCGCCGCCGCACCCGATCTCGGTGAGCAGCCCGACCGGTACGTGGCCATTGCCGAAGATGCCCGCTGGCTCATCGACACCCACGGCTACACGCGGAAGCAGGCCGCCCACCGTCTCGGTGTCACCGGGCGACACCTCGAACGCGCCCTCAGCGCCTGCGCTGTGGGCAGCGCCGTGGCGGGGAGGGCCGCGTGATGGGCGACTGGCGGCACCACGCCGCATGCCGCGGCGAAGACCCGGAGCTGTTCTTCGTGATCGGCAACGCCGATCCTGCGCTGCTGCAGATCGAGGAAGCCAAGGCCGTCTGCCACCGCTGCCCCGTCATCAAGCAGTGCCTCCGGTGGGCGCTGGAGTCCGGCCAGGACTCCGGCGTCTGGGGCGGACGGACCGAGGGCGAACGCAGCTCCATGAAGCGCCGCACCGCCCGCAACCGGACCACGGAGGCGGCATGACAGCCCACCCGAAGCAGGACGCCATCCGCGCACTCCTCGACCGCGGAGCCAGCGACTACGCGGTCGCCCGGGACCTCCACGTGTGCCGCAAGACCGTCCGCCGCATCCGCGTGCTCCTCGGCATCCCTTCCTACCGCACCACCGCCGACTCCCTGTACTGCCGCAACGGCCACCCCTTCGCGCAGTACCTCGGCTACACCCGGCAGGGCTGGCGGTACTGCCGGGCCTGCGCCAACCGGCACAAGCCTCTGCCGGGCGACGCCTTCACGGCCCGCCACAGCGGCCACACCGTCGTCATCACCGCGCACGGACGCCGCATGTGCGTCACGTGCCGCCGCGGCGACCACGACATCGACACCATGGCCGTCCAGCGTGCCCTCGCGGGCGATCCGCCCGAGGGCCTCACCCCCGCCGAACGCGAACAGGCCGTCCTGCTGCTGCGGCAACAGGGCTTGTCCGCCAACCAGATTGCCGCCCGCGTCGGCTGCGCCCAGCGCACCGTCTTCCGCATCTACGGGCGCCACCAGGCCAGCCAGGACCACTACTGGGCCGCCGCATGATCGTCGACAGCTTCGCGGGTCCCGGCGGCTGGTCCGAAGGGATCCGGGCCCTCGCCCTGCACATCCTCGCCGCGGCCACCGGCACGTCGCTGCCCGCCACCTTCCGGGCCGCGGCGTGAGGGGTCGCCCGCCGGCCCGCGCCGGGCCGTGACCGGAGCTAGGTGCCCCATATGTCAGGGGCGTCCGGCACCCTGCAGGCCCCCGTCCGTACTGCCCGGAGGAAGACCGCCGTCATGCGCATCCGTTCGATCAAGCCCGAGTTCTGGGAGGACGAGGTCGTCGGCATCCTGTCGCGCGACGCCCGTCTGCTGTTCATCGCCACCTTCAACCTGGCCGACGACGAGGGGCTGCTGCGGTGGACGCCGGCGTATCTCAAGGCGTCCGTGTTCATGTACGACGACGACCTGGGTGTACGGGAGGTCGCCGCGCTGATGGGGCAGCTGGCCGACGCGGGGCTGCTGTTCCCCTACGCCGGGGGCGCGGCGCGGCAGCAGATGGCGGCGGTCGTGAACTTCCGCAAACACCAGAAGATCAACCGCGCGGGGGCGAGCAAACTGCCGCCGCCTCCGCTGGGCGACCGCGCGGTGCGGGAGATGTACGCGCGGCGGGACGGGTGGTCCTGCTACCGGTGCCGCGAGCCGATCCGTCCGGAGGCGCCGCCGGCGGCCGAGGGGGTGTCGGTGGGGCGGCTGGTGCCCCTCTCCGAGGGCGGTACGGATCATCCGTCGAACGTCCGCGCCGCGCACCGTAGGTGCGGCGAAGACGGCCCGAATGTCACTGACGGTGACTTCACTGAACCGGTCACTGAGAAGGACGTGAACGGTTCCGTGAATGACTCCGTGAACGATTCACTGAACGATTCAGTGAAGAAAAGTGAACCCGAAGTCACCGGAATCTCCGACTCCTCCACGGAGGGTGACAATTATTCAGTGAATCGTTCAGTGAACCATTCACTGACCAATTCACTGCCGGAAGGGAAGGGAAAGGAAGGGAGGGGGAGGGGGAGCGAACGCGCGCCGACCCGCCGTCGCCCACACACCGTCACATCCGGTGATGGCCTCCACCCCCTCCCTGACGACTTCGCCCTCACCGACGCCATGCGCCGCTGGTCGCTGAAAACCCTCGGCCCCGGAATCGACGTCGACCACGAAACCCGGCAGTTCGTCTCGCACTTCCGCGCCGAAGGCGTCCGTAAAAAATCCTGGCCCGACGCCTGGCAGAAATGGCTGCGCCGCTCCGCCCAGTACGCCTCCGAACGCCAGCAACGCCCCGCCCACCTGCGCGCCGTCGGCACCCCCGAGGAACGAGGGATCTTCTGATGACCGAGTTCACCCCCGAACCCATACCGCCCGACTTCGACCGCACCCCGCCCCAGGACCTCGAAGCCGAGATGTCCGCCCTCGGCGCCTGCCTGCTCAACGCCGCTGCCTGCGCAGAAATCCTCGACCGGCTCGACCCGACCGCGTTCTACCGGCCCGCCCACACCGTGATCCTCAACGCCGTCGGGCGCATGCACGCCACCGGCCACCCCATCGACCCGATCACCCTCACCAAGCACCTCGCCGACGCCGGGGACCTCGCCCGCATCGGCGGCGCCGCCTACCTGCACACCCTGGTCCGGGCCGTGCCCACCGCCGCCAACGCCGGCTACTACGCCGACATCGTCGCCGACCGGGCCCTGCGCCGCGCCCTGATCGAACTCGGCACCCGGCTCGTCCAGATGGGCTACTCCCCGGACGGCGACACCCCCGGCCTCGTCGAACACGCCGTCGCCATGGCCCGCGACATCCGCGACCGCGGCATGGCCGCCGACGACCTCCCCACCCTCGACCTGCACGACTTCCTCGCCGCCGACCACGCCTACGACTGGCTGATCCCCGGCCTCCTGGAACGCGGCGACCGGCTGATCCTCACCGCGTCCGAAGGCGGCGGGAAGTCCACGCTGATGCGGCAGATCGCCCTCTGCGGCGCCGCCGGCCTGCACCCGTTCACCCAGAAGCCCCTCGACCCGGTACGGGTGCTGATCCTCGACTGCGAGAACGGCGAAGCCGCCACCCGCCGCCACCTCGAACCGCTCGCCGCCCAGGCCGCCCGCTACCAGCGGCCCGTCGCCCGCGGCCAACTGCACATCGAATGCCAGCCCGCCGGCGTGGACCTCACCCGGCCCGCCGACCGGGCGTGGCTGATGCGCCGCGTCGAGAAACTCCAGCCACAGATGCTGATTGTCGGGCCGGTGTACCGGCTGCACGCCGGCAACCCCAACGACGAGGAGCTCGCCCGCAAGGTCACCGTCGTCCTCGACGAGGCCCGCGCCACCGCAGGCTGCGCCCTGCTGATGGAGGCCCACGCCCCGCACCACAACGGCTTCGGCAAGCACCGCGACCTCCGCCCGGCCGGGTCGTCGCTGTGGAAGCGGTGGCCCGAGTTCGGCTACGGCCTGCGGCCCGTCGACGACGAGGCGTCGGCGAAGGAGGAGCGGGCCCGGGTGCTCACCCCCTGGCGCGGCGCCCGTGACGAACGCGACTGGCCCACCCACCTCAAGCAGGGCACCGACTGGCCCTGGACCAGTTACCAGCCCACCGACACCGACCCGTACAGCGGCTACTCGCCGGGCGGGAGCACCCGATGACGGCCTACGCCGACACCTGCGAGCAGTGCCTGGCCGCCGCCAGCCCGGCGGTGCGCCCGCTGATGGCGATACCCGACGGCGACGGCGGGCTCCTCGCCGCCTACCGGTGCCCCTGCTGCGGCCACGGGTGGACGTGCGCCTGGTCGCTGGACGCCGGCCAGCCCCCGCCGCCGCGGCCGTCCGGTGACGAGCCGGTGCCCGTCCGCCGCCTGGCGTCCGCGCTGTACGAGCAGCTTGCCGCCCACCGCACCCGCACCGTCCGCAAGGAGACGACATGACCACCCGGCCGCTGCCACGCCTGGGCCTGTGCCCGGTCTGCGAAGGCGAGATCCGCATCCGTAACTCCGGCGCCCTGTATGCCCACGGCTGCCCCGGAGATGGCCATCAGCCCGTCGCCCGGCTGGAGCCCACGTTCGCCCGCTGGCTCCACGCCCAGGCGCCGCGGCGCTCGCGCCGCGGCAATCGCGTTACCCTCCTGGCCCAGCGGGTGTTCCGCGGCTGCACGCAAAGCCCCCACCGCACCCCGGCCGACGTCCCGTGGACGACGGCCGAGGAACTCCACGACCACGAGCACCGAATCCAGCTCCAGCGGACCGGATCCGACATCCGCCAGCCCTACAACGGGCAGCGCTGCGACTGGGTGTGCCGGGATATCGAACGGGCTGCGGCCGTGTACGCCGCGCTCCTCACCGATCAGCAGCAGGCGGGGAGGGCCGCCTGATGCCGCAGCGACTCCAGCGCCGCCGCACGAAGGGCTGGCGGGCTTCCGAAGGAGCCGTGTACGTGGGCCGGGGGACCCGGTGGGGCAACGTCTACCCGCTCGTGTCCACTCAGGTCCGCAGGCCCGCGCTCGACGGCAGCGAGTGGGAGCAGGAGGGGCGCCTCGGCAAGACCTCAGGTGAGCGGCACGCGTTCGTGCACCCCGGCGGCGCGATCACCTGGCACCGGGTCGAGGACGCCACCCCGGGGCAGGTCGTCGAGCTGTACCGCCGCTGGCTGGAGAAACGCCCGGAGGAGGTGGAGGCCGCCCGCGCCGCGCTGGCGGGCCGGGATCTCATGTGCTGGTGTCCGCTGCCGGACCCGGGCGAGCCGGATCACTGCCACGCCGCGGTGCTGCTGGACATCGCCAACCCGCCCGCCCAGGCCGGAGGCGCTGGTGTTCGCTGACCTGCCCCACCGGGGTACGCCGCTCACGGCCCGCCAGCGTCAGGTCCTGGCGCATCTCGCCCGGGGCCGGACCCGCCGCGAGATCGCCGCCCTCCTCGGGCTGGGCGAGATGACCGTGCTCTCGCACGTCCAGCGGACCCTCCGCGACCTCGACGTGCGCGACAGCGCCGCCGCGGTGGCCTGCGGATACCGCGCCGGGATCCTGGCCCGCCTCGCTCCCGAGCCGCGCCCTCCGGCCCGCATGACGGCGCGCCGACTGCAGGTCCTCGACGGCTGGGCGCGGGGGCTGACGTACCGGCAGATCGGCCGCGAGCTGTACCTGACCGTGAACAGCGTGAGCACCCACGCCCGGCTGCTTCGGCAGGCCCGGGGGGCCCGCAACCGGGCGCATGCGGTCGCCCTGGCGTTCCAGCAGGGGCTGCTCGGCGGTGGATCGGATAGTCGTATGACGCCCCGGCAGTCCACCGGGCCCGGCGCGGCCCCCGCGGAGGGCCCTGGGCGGCCCTCAGGGGCCCTCGGACCCGCCCGTTGGGAACCGGGTGGCGGCCAGGGGTGCGCCAGTCCCTCAGGCGGGCACACAGAGCCTCGCCGGACGCGCAACCGCCACCGAGCCGCCCCCAACGGCCGCGCCACCCACGGAGAAGGGCAAAGACCAGTGACCCAGCACCCGCTGCCGACCGGCACCCGAGTACGGCACTACGGCCAGCAATGGCCCGCCGCCCGCACCGGCACCGCGACCATCCGCGACGTGAAGGGCCCCTGGCCCGACGGCACCTACGAGTACCTCGTCCGCGCCACCCGCGACTTCTCCCGCCGACCCGCCCCGGACAACCCCGAGACGCAGCCGACCTGGTGGTCGTCCGCGGCCACCCTCCCCGCCAAGGAGACCCGATGACCACCAGCCCCGCCGCCCGTTTCGCCGCCGCCTACGCCACCTTCACCGCCGCCCACGAGGTGGCCGACCACATCGTGCAGCGCGACACCGACGCCGTCGCCAAGGGGCGTCCCGGCCGCGAGGGAACCGCCGCCTGCCTCCGGCATGTCGCCTCGTATGCAGCCACCCAAGCCCTCGCGCTCTACGCGGCCGACCGCGCCCTGAAACTCGGCCTGAACCCTCGCGCCGCCGGCGTCGGCCTCGCCCTGTCCGCCGCCACCCACTACGCCGCCGACCGGTCCGCCGGCCGGTGGGCCGAGAACCCGGACGAGCAGCAGACCACCCGCATGGTCTGCTTCGCCCACCGCATCGGCAAGGGCGGCTGGCTGAGCAGGGACCCTCAAGCCCCGTACCGCTTCGATCAGGCATGGCACAAGGGCTGGATCGCTATCGCGGCGGCCGTCGCCACGGCCGGGGCGTCCTCGGCGGCGCGGCCGTGAGCGACCACAGCGACCTTTCCCGGCACTGCGCCACCTGCGCGAGACCCCTGCGTGCCGCCGAGGCGGCCGTCTGCCGGATCTGCGTGGAGCGCACCGACGGCCACCTCGCCGCTCTCGCCGGGCCGGACGGCCTGTACGCCGCCCTCACGGACGCACTGGCGCCCGGGGCGGGCGGGGGAGGCCCGGCGGTGTCCGGGTCCCGCACAGCGCCCCTCCCGGTCCGTCTCGGGCCGCTGTCGCTCGCCGCCCGCGGCGGCGTCGTCACCGTCCTCCAGACCTGGCTGATCGACTGGCACGAGACGCTGGGCTGGCGGCACCCGAGATGGACCGGCGGATTGCAGCAGCAACTGGACGCCGCCGTTTGCGATCTGAGAACCAACCTCGGATGGGCCGCGGCCGAGCACCCCGCCTTCAGCGAGTTCGCCGACGAGGTCCGCAACCTCACAGCCGCCTGCCGCGCCCACACCGGCCACGACCGACCCGAACGACACATCCGCGTCACCTGCCCCTGCGGGACGGTCCTCGCCATCACCCTCACCACCCCCGGACGCCGCTGCGCAGGCTGCGGAGCCCAATACGGGTTCACGGAACTCCGGCGGCTGCCGCTGGCGGAGAGAAGCGCCGCGTGATCGCCCGACGCCCGACGCCTTCGGAAGGAACCTGCCCATGGCCATCATCGGCCCCGGCCCCGACGATCCCGAGAACGACGCCTACGACCCCGCATGGAAAGACCTGGACACCCCGTTCCGGCGGTGGCTGTTCGAGAAGCTCACCGAGGCTGGCAGCGGCTGCGCTGCTGACATGGCCTCGATGTACGCCCCCGCCAACCGCTACCACGGCATGAGCGACGAGGACCTGGTCCTGCTCGCGATCGCCACCGGCACCACCATCGACGTCGTGCGGGTCGCCCACAAAGCCGACCTCGCTGATTGGGCGCGCGAGCAGCAACTACGAGACCACCCGGACCTTGCTGTCCTCGACGCCGAACTCGACCGGATCGCCGGACGTCACTGAGCAGGGGGCCGCCAACGCGAAAGGCAAGCCGGGCGACTGGGGCTGGGCATGGGTGCCAGTCAGTGAGCAGAACACGCAGAGGGACATTTTGAATAACTTTCACAAAGACAACCGGATCATGGGTGGAGACGCTTTCTGGGTCAAGGTGAACTAGGGCGATGGCTCTCTCCACCGTGCTCCTCTGCGTCACCCACCACGGCTACTGGATCACCGAACCGGCAACAGACTCCGTCACCGACAGCAGTTCCGGAGGCAACGGTCTGGTCTGGCCCGGCCAGGGAACCGCCACGATCTCCTCGGGGCTGGAGGACGGCCCCATTCGCGTCACCGTCGACCCCCGGGACTCCGAGCCGCCCCTCCAACTGGAGGACTGGGACGAGATCGTCGAGGTCTCCGTCCCGTTCGAGACCGACGAAGCCGACATCGAGAGCCTCGGCGGAACCTCCGACGAAGACCCCCCAGTGATGCCGATTTCCGGCGCGGGCCCCGGCTGGTACCGCATCCGCGTCCACGCCCGCGGCCGCGACCGTGGTGCCGAAGTCCTCGACCTCGACCTCGATGAAGAGCCCGTCGAAGAGCACCTGATCCAGTCCTGGCAGGCCCCCGAGGGGCCTGAAATCCGACACAAGATCACAGACGCATATGGGGCGGAACGCCGAGCCCTCGGCGACTGACCGATCGACGGTTCGACACGCAGGCTGCCCGCTACGCCGGATCGGCATACTCCGCGGGCAGCCGGCGCGCCAAAGCCCCCGCCAAATCCCGGGCCACATCGGCGTCTTCGCCGCCCGCCTCGCCCAAGCGCCGCAGCAGTACGACCGCGGCCCGCGCCTCCCCCGCCGACAGCAGAGGCAGCCGCGGACCGCCGTCATCGTCGAGGAAGTCCCACAGGTTCAGCTCCGTCATACACCGACAACCCCGCAACGAGCTCGCAGGACACGGCCTGGCGAGCCACGCGGGGACCAAGGGGCGCCGGGACTGCCGTGCGCCTCCGGCTCGGGATCATCCCCGCACGTGCGGGGCGGGAGTGCAAGGGAGTTGCCAGCAGGGTCAGGGCGGCGCGCCCACCTCGTCGTGCCGGATGTTGGTGATGAGGACGACGCGGTGAACGCGCTGCTCCAGGAACCACCACAGCCAGGGCCCCCGCGCCCACGTGTCCAGGCCAGATATCCCCGACTCCTCCACTGCAGGCAGATCCCCGGCGTACTTGCCGGCCGCCGCCGCGACGAGACCGTCGGCGATCCGCCGAGCCTCTGCCTGCAGCTGCGGAGCCAACGCCCGCATCTGATCGACGGCGTTGCCGTCCAGCTCCCACCGCCAGCCGCTCACGGATCGGGAACTTCCTTCGACGCGACGTCCACGAGGTCCGAAATCTCGGCTGCGTGCACACCCGCCTCCTCTGCCGTCACCGCCCGTCCGACTGCGCCCTCCAGCTCGGCCAGCCGCGCCGCCCGCACCGGGAACCGGCGCAGTGCCACCCACGTCCCCCACCGATGCAGGAACGTGCGCAGCCCGGCCGCGTCCGTGCGAGCGGCCTCCTCCTGTACGGCATGAAACTCCTCCTCGAACCGGGCCGCAGCCTGCGGATCGAGCCTGTTCACAGCCTCCCTCAACGCCCCCGCCGTCAACGGCGGCATCTCCAACAGCGCCCCGTCGCGGGGGACATCGGCGGATCGTGCACTCATGGAAACCTCCAGAATCGTGACGGACGGTGCGGGCGGCGCCATGGGCCGCCCAGTCTGCCCCGGCACCCACAGCCGGGACCCCAGTGAAGGCAACCAGCCCGAACCGGGCGGGATCATCAGGTAGAAGGGGAGGGCGCTGGCCGGAATGGGAGCCGCGGAGGCCGCGCTCCACGGACTCGCCCGGACGCGGCAGAGGCGGCAGCCGACTGACAGGCCAGCTGCCGCCCACACGCCCTGCGCTCAGATCTCGGTCATCTCCAGCGGCGCCGGCAACGGCGACAGGGGAGCCCCCAGCACCTCGCCGAGCAGGGAGACGGCCACGCACCGGCGCAACACCGGATCCTGACCCGACGGCAACGCCAGCACAACCCGGCCGTCCCGACGCACCACCACCCCGCCGAAGAACCGGTCGTCGGCGATGCCCGGATCCACGACGTCGACGCCCAACTCGGCGAGCAGCCGGGGGAGCGGAGTGGCGAGCAACTGCCCCGGGGTGAGGGGCGGGCGGCTGGCAGGCGGGGAAACGGATAAGCTCATAGCGAGCTCCAATCTCACAGGGTTGCGGGTTCATTGGCCGACGAGCTCGGAACTCGCCGGTTGGGGCGGCCGGGTGGCGATGCGTTGCCCGGCCGTTCTTGCTGTGCAGGGAACTTAGTCGTGATCGGATCGGGCCATGGTGATCAAGGGCGATAGCCAGTCACGGCACTCCCGTGAAAAGCAGACTTGACAGATGTCAACAATTGTGAACCATATCTCACCTGCGCGTCTGTCATTTTGCATATGGCCGGAATTGGCACCCCACTACTTGCCGTAGGGGCAGTTCGCGCCCGCCGGAGGACACGCCACCAGCGCCCGCGAGCCATGCCGATCACGCCCCGTCCAGGCGCTTCGGCGCCGCCAGTAGCCCGGCCGTCCGCTCCGTGCGCGCCTCGTTGCCGAACTCCAGCCGGGCCGTTCGCGTCGCTGAATCCGTCTGGCCTCCGGAACGGGGCGCCGGGTCCCCGAGGAGCGCGGCGAACCGGGCGTTGGACGGCCGGGCACCGACCGCGCCGACACGGGCCTCCCACTGGCGGCACACCCCCGTCACGAACGCCTCCACCCCGGCCGGATCCGCCTCCCGCCACGACGGGAACCCCGCCGCCCAACCGCGCGCCACCCCCGCCGAACAGCCGGCCTCCATCAACCGCACCGCCGTATACGCCACATCCACCCACCCCGGGCCGGCCGCCGGCATCGCCCAATCAACCAAGTACGCCCGCCCGGCGGCGACCATCAGATTGTGCGGATTGGTATCCGTGTGCAGCAGCTGCTCCCCGGCCAGCAAGCCGAGCTGCGTGGAGTCGAGGACATCGGCGAACCGGTCCGCGAACCGCGGCACCCCGCCACCCGACACGACCCCGGCACCCTGCACGGCCCGCAGCACATCGCCGACCAGCCGCACATCCGGCGACCCCCACGACAGATCCGCATGCCGCCCGTCGACGAACCCGAACCCCAGCACATCCCACCCCCCGGCCACGACCTGCCAGAACAACTGCGGACTCGCGGCACGCACCAGCGGGTTGACCGCCACCTCCCAGCCCTGCGCAGCCCGGCCGCCCTCGTCCTCGACCGGCACACCCTTCACGAACACCGGCCCCGCGGCCGTCGTCAGGCGCGCCGCCACAGCACACGTCAACCCATCGGTAACCGTGTCCACGTCCAGCACAGGGCCAACGCGCGCCTCAACAGCCCTACGCGTCACCACCGGGAGTTCCTGCCACTCGATACGCAATGCCATCAACGCCTCTCCCGATGGTGGAGACCGCGAGACGCGGCCCCCACCATCATTCAGCCGCCACTACTGCGTCGCGCCGCACTTACGGCAACGTGCCGCACCACTCCACTGCACCCACTCGTGGTCACAGTCGTTGCGAAGAATCACAGAACTCACCTCCCCCCACAGGGGCTGAAAGCCACCACCACCCGAGCGGGTGACGGAAGACGGCCGGACAGGAGCCATCAGCCGAGAGCGGCGCCCGGAGCGCGGCGCGACGGCCTGCGCTTGTGCCGTGCCTGGAGGATGCGCCCGTACAGCGACCAGTTGAACGAGGGCGTCATGCTGAGGTTGAAGAGCGGTGCTTCGCTCTGGATTACCACTCGCTCGATGCTTCCCGCGATCAACCGGTCCGGGTACCACTCGACTTTTCTGCTGGTCACCGTGGGCCACCAGGGCTTGTTCGAGGCGTGGTGCTTCCAGCGTCGGTTCAGGTCGTTGGTGATGCCGACGTACAGCAGGAAGCCGTGGGCGTCGTGGAGGCGGTAGAGAGCGATGCGATGGCCACTGGGGTCAGTCATGACGGGCCTTCCGTCGGCTCCGTTATCTGTATAGGAGAGGTTGCGCTTCCTGTTCAGTGCTGTCAACAGCCTGGGTCGCCTGAGTTACGGATGACCTGTTCAGGGCATGTGATCATCTGTGCATGGACAGGTACGGTTACTGCTACAGATGAATGCCAAGGAGGGCTGCGCCGTGGCTGACGAAGCTCAGGCAGGGAAGACGCGTTATCAGCAGATCGCGGACGAGCTGCGCGCGGAGATCGATGCCGGCGCATACGACGACCAGAAGCGCCTTCCCAGTGAAGCTCAGTTGGCGAGTCGGTTCGGGGTCGCACGCAACACCGTCCGCGACGCCATAGCGATCTTGCATGCTGAAGACCGGACTGAAGCCAGGAAGGGGTCCGGTGTGTACCTGCGGACCTTCAATAGGCTCAGGCGCAATGCCGCTCAGCGGCTTTCGCGCAGTGTTTGGGGTGCCGGGCGCGCCATCTGGGATGAAGACCTCAACGGCCGGTCCCGACAAGAGGACGTCCACATCGCGGAGATCGCCGCGCCGGACCGCATCCGCTCGACCTTCGGGCTGCCGCCCGGCGGCAAAGTCCTACGGCGCAGCCGACTGTACAGAGCTGAAGGGCGTGTCGTTCAGCAATCGCAGGCGTACTACCCTGCGGATCTCGTCGCGGGCACAGCCATCACCAGGCGGGACACCGGTGCGGGCGGGAGCTATGCCCGGCTGGCGGACATTGGGCGCGCGCCGGTGCGCTTCCGCGAAGAGATCAGAACGCGCCTCCCTCTGCCGGATGAAGCGCAGGTGCTAGGCATCACTCTGAGTACGCCGGTTCTATTGATCGCGCGCACAGCCTTCGACGCCGACGGGCAGCCAGTAGAGGTGAACAAGATGATGCTCGACGCGAATAGCTACGTCCTGGAGTACGACTTCACTTCCTGACCTGCGCGAACGCCGAACCCCCCGCCCTTCCCCGGCGGGGGTTCTTTCATGTCCGGCCAAGCTGTATAGAACAGACTGCTAGTCAGAGTCACCTAGGCGCGCTAACTTGTTAGGGACAGCTTCTGTCTGTGGAGCAACTCCACCGCCATGTCTGGGAGTCGTTCATGAGTGAGCAAGCCCCTGTCCAGTCCACGAGGGACAGGCTGCTGTCCGCCGCAGAGGTCGCAGCGCGAATGCGTGTATCGCTCACGACCGTGTACCGCCTCGTGCGAAGCGACGATCTCCGAAGCCACCGCTCGGGGAAGGGTGAGGTCCGGCCGCGCGGTCTGCGCATCTGGGAGACCTCCGTCGAGGCGTACCTCGGCCCGCAGGGCTCTGGTTCGGCCGACGCCGAGGTGGCCTGATGCCGTCTCAGCCGCGCGCTTCCTCTCGTCCTGCCGTCCCGGTCCTCGTGGTCCTGGCCGCTCTGGCTGTGGGTCTGACGGTTCTCCGCGCCTTGTGGTTGGCGGCTGATGGTGCGCCGTGGGCGCAGGCCCTGGCCGTGCTCGGCGCCGTGTTGGCGGCTGGGGCGTCGGAGGTGTCGCTGGCCGCGTCGGTCCGTCGTATCCGTGCCGTGCGCCGCGGGGGTGCCCGGTGACTGCCCAATCTCCTTCTTCTGATTGGAGTTCTGTCATGTCTTTGCCGTCGTGGATGGCGTCTCGTCATGTGGCGAGCCCTATGGATGTGTGGGATGGCGACGTCCTCCCGAGCCGTGGGGCGGTGATGGCGGTCATCCACTACCGGATCTACGACGTGGCCGGCCGGGTGTTGTCGGTCGGGTCGACGCCGAGCCTCGACGAGGTGGCTGCCGATGTCCTCGCGGTCCGTGGCGAGTTCCCGGATGTGGTGTTGCGGGTGGTGCGTTTCGACGGGCCTGCGTGCGGGGGTGGTGTCCGGTGATGTCGGCGATCGTTGCTGCTGCCGCGGCGCTGCTGGGTGTGGTTGTCGCGCAGGTGATGCAGTACTTGACGGTTGCGCGGGCCCGTCGCGTGGAGCTCGCCGAGCAGCGCCGCTCGGCGGCGGCTGACGGTCTGGCTGCCCTGCTGTGCGCGCTGGCCACGGTGCGCGGGGAGTACTGGCGCAAGTTCGTCCGCTTGCAGGCGGGTGTCCCGGAGACCGAGGAGACCCGTGATCCCCGCTGGGATGCGCGCGGAGCGGTGACGGACGCGGTGGACCGGCTTTTCGTGCTGGTCGCCGATCCTGCGGTGCTGGATGCGGCGCAGGACGCGGTGGACGGGGCGTTCGGGCTCGGCGACGCGGTTGATCGGACGGACGCGGAGGCGCAGGCGGCGGGGGAGCGAGCCCGCAAGGCGCACCGGGAGCTGCGGCACGCCGCCGCGGCCCACATCCACGGATCTTCACCTGAGTTGAGGGGTTCCTGATGGGCACTCGTCCCGCGCATGTCCTGGCCGCGGTGCTGGCTGTCGCCCTGGTGGTGGCGTGCCCGCAGGTCCTGGCTGTCACCCTGGCGGCTGCCGCCTGGTCGCTGTCCCAGCCGGTTGTTCTCGGCGCGGCGCTGGCCGTCACCGTCGTGTGGTGCGTCGCCCGGCCCACCGGCACCCACGGCGTGCGAGGGCGGTGGGCGCGATGACCGCATCCCCCGCCCTGACCGGTACCCGCCCCGCCTGGAGGGCTGTTCGCGCCGTCATTTCGGTGGCCGCGTTCCTCACCGTCGGCTGGTCCCTGTTCGCGGTGGCCCGCCACTACGGTGCACCGGCCCCCGTCGCGGTGGCGGTCGTCGCCGTGTTCGACGGCGCCGCCTACGCCTGCCAGCACCTCGCGTCGGAGGCGTCCACAGCCGGACGGTCCGCCGTGTCCGCGCGGCTCGCGGCCCTGGCCATCGCCGGGGGCAGCGTGTACCTGAACCGGTTCCACGCCTCCCTGATCGGCGGGGGACTCGGTGCGACCCTGCTGTTCGCCGCGCCCACCCTGGTGCTGCTGGCGGTCTCCGAGATGGAGTGGGCGGGCCCGCGGGCCGAAGCCCGTGCGCAGCTCGGCGAACGCCCCTTCCGGTTCCCGGCGTTCGGTGGCTGGGCGTGGCTGCTGGCCCCAACCCGTGCCGGGCGGACCGTCAAGGCCCGTGCCGTCGACCACATCAACGGCGCCGGACACGGACACGGTCCGGACAGTGTCCGGACATTCAGTGCCACAGACCGGCTGCGGGAGCACTTCGCGACCCTCGACCCGGCGGAGGCCATCCGGATCGTGCACGAGTCGCAGCCCGCACTGACGCCGCCCGAGCTGGCGTCGCTGCTCGTCGGCTACGGGGTGGTCGTCGACGCCGTGCAGGTGGCGCTCGCGCTGCGGGGGCACCGTGCGGAGACGGTGGTGACCCGGGATCCGGACACTGTCCGGACACCCCCGGACACGGCCGTCGAGCCGGGTGTTGAGCTGGACCCGCAGACGGAACTGACCAGGGCGGACATGTTGTCCGGACAGCGCCCGGACAACATCGCCGACGCTGTCCGGCAGCTGGTGCGCCGCGGAGTGACGGACCGGGCCGAGGTCGTGTTCGTCACCTGTGACCTGCTGGGTCCGGACACGAATCCGGACACGGTCCGCCGCACCTTCGACCGCGTCATCGACAAGGACCCCGCGCCCCCGGACGGCGTGGGGCAGGGCGGCGGCGGCTACGCATGAACGCCGCCCCGCCATCCCCAGCTAGCCCACAGTCACCGCGGTGCGTCGCCGCGCGCACCGCCCCCAGGGAGGGGAACTGAATGTCAGACCACGGATCGGTGTCCGACAGCGGATCGGCGTCCGACCACGGATCAGGGTCCAATCACGGATCAGTGTCCGACAGCGGATCGGCGTCCGACAGCGGATCGATATTCGGCAGCGGATCTGCGAACAACGGCTGGGCTGCGTGGCCATCCCCGCCCAACTACCCGCCGTCAAACGGAGCACCGTCGCCCGCCGCCCAGCTGCGGGCCGCTGGAAGGGCTGCGGCGAAGAGGCCCGTCGGTCCGCCGCCCGCGAAGCAGCGCAAGGGCACGAAGGTCGAGATCGGCAAGGTGAACCTGGCCCCCGACGTGTCCCTGCCTCCGCTGACGTTCAGCTACAACAAAACCACCGTCGTGCAGGGCACCAGCGGCGCGGGAGGGGCCGGCCGGAAGGCGACACCCGGTTCGGGGTTCACCAGCGACGAGGACATCCGCGCCTACTGTGAGGCGCTGCGCAAGGAATCGCGGCCACGAGCGGTCGAGCGGGCCCTCGACTCGGAGGTGCTGGAGTCGGCACTGCGCAGCATCCCCGACGTGCACGGGTCCATGTCGGGGTCGCGGGCCCGGGCCCGCCGCGTCAGCCGCCACCTCAAGAAGATTGCCGCCGCCGAGAAGCTGATCGCCAAGCAGGCGTCAACGCTGTGGGCCGTGTTCACCCGCGAGTTTGAGGCCGAGCTGGCGCAGATCAGCAGCGGGCGGCGGCACGGCGACCCGCGGACGCCTCCCCGGCGGCGCAACGCGTCGGTGTGGAAACAGTGGTGACCGGTTTCGTGGTGGCGGCCGTGATCGCGGCCCTGTTCGCGTGGTGGCTGCGTGACGAGTACGGCGTCCTGGCCCGCGACGCGCTCGTGGCCGCCTCCGTCCTCTGCCTGGTCTACCTGGTGATCGCCGCCCAGTTCCGCTGACACCCCTCCCATCTGCACTGACACCGAGGTGAACGCCGTGGTTGACAGTCCCAAAGCCGAGTTTTGGAAGGCCGTGAAGCACTCCCGCATCCGGCCCTGGCTGGCCACGGCCGCCTCCATGCCTGCAGCTGTCGGAATGCATGCCCTATGGGGCGGCTCGCCCATCGCCGGAGCTGGCCTCACTGTCGCTGCGGGCATCCTGACGGCGACGGCTTGGTGGGCCGGCGACGGTACGACGAAGCCGCGTCGCCTGCACGCCACGCTGTCGACGGCGGCCGGTACCACCTACATGGTCATTGCCACTGTGACCGACCCGTTCGACCCGATGCTCGCGTCGACGTGGGCGATCGGTGGGATGGTCGCGGCCGGGGGCTGGAACATGCGGCAGATCATGCGCGTCAATCCGGACGCGAAGACGGGGGAGCAGCAGGCGGACCAGACGGGCCTGCTGGTGAAGTCGCTGGGCAAGGCGAAGGCCGCTCTGCGCGGGGAGCCGAAGGTAGAGCCGAACAAGGTCACTGCTCCGTACAAGCTGGCCGGCGGCGAGATAACCAACTCGGACCTCGGCAACCGCATCAACAACATCGCTGGCGAGCTGGGGATTTCTCCGAACAGCATCCGCATCGTCGCCGACCCGGAGAACGCCGCGTCCGGTGAGTTCGTGTTCGTGCCCAAGGACATGCTCACCGACGGCGCCCCCTACCCAGGCCCGTCAGCACCCGGTGCCTCCATCACCGAACCGGTCCAGGTCGGCATCTACGAAGACGGCGAGACCGAGCAGTTCTGGTTCCCCGCCTCCGAGGAAGAGCGCCGCAACGCCACGCACTTCTCCGTCACCGGGATGAACGGCTCCGCCAAGTCCACCGGCATGACGTGGGCCATCATCGAGGCCCTGACGAGGCGTGACGCCATCGTGTGGGCGATCGACGCCGCGAAGGGCATGCAGACCCTCGGCCCGCTGCTGCCCTACCTGGACTGGGTCGAGATGACGATGCCCGGCGGCAACTCGATGATCGATGCGCTGCCGCAGGTCATCACCGCCCGCGCTGACGAGCTTGGCCGCCACGGCTTCAAGAACTGGACGCCCGAGGCGTTCGAGAAGCTCGGCATGCCCTATCTGATCGTGTGGATCGAGGAGTCGGCGAAGTTCTTCCGCGACGGCGCCGAACTCGAAGCCGTCGTCGAAGCGCTCCGCTCCGCAGGCGGCAGCGTCATCGTCAGCCAGCAGCGACCCTCCGCCACCTCCATGCCCACCGACGTGCGGGAGCAACTCGGCGGAGCCCTCTGCTTCGGAGTGAAGGGCTCCACGACCGCCGACATGGCGCTGCCCGACGACGTGCGTGATGCAGGAGCCAGGCCCGAAGCGTGGGAGAACCGCAAGCCCGGCTACAACTACCTCTGCGCGCCGGGTGTGGACGAGGAGCGGTACGCCATGAAGGCCCGCACCTGGAACCCGATCCCGGACGACGAGATCCGCGCCGTGCTGGAGCGGTGTTACACGCCCACTCCGGGCGGTGCGACGACGACGACCGCCGCGGGTGAGGCGTATGCCAACCGCCGGATCTACCTGCCCGGCCAGTCTCTGACCAGCATCGATGCCAAGGAGACCGTGATGACCAAGGAAGGCGAGGCGCGGGAGGAAGAGGCCCTGCTGGAGCGCCAGGTGCTGCGCGACGTCAATGAACTCGTCGGCGACGACGGCGACGGGCCCGAACCGGACGTGGACCCCGACGAGGAGATCCAGCCCGTTCCGGTCAACTCGGAGTGGCGGTTCCCGATACCGGCCGTGCAGCACGTTGAGCACACCCCGGAGGAGGCTGTCGCCGAGCTCCACCTGATGCTCCAGGAGTGGCGTACCGGGGGACGGACGTTCGTCGGGCCCAAGGACTTCGCTCCGTTCGGCAAGGGCTCCCGTATCGGCCGTTCGCGGGCCTGGATCTCCGTCAAGCTCACCGACCTTGCGGATGAGGGCGTGCACGTGGAGGAGACCGAGGAGGCGGGGGTGTACAAGCTGTTGTATCCGTCGCTGACACCGGCTTGATCTGCGGTGATACCGGGCTGACACCCGCTGACAGCGGATCAAGGTGTCAGTGGGGGTGTCAGCGCCGCTGACACCCCTCCCCGCCTTAGGTCAATGCGTGTGCGCGCGCGAGCTGACACCCGCTCCTGACACCGCCCTGCTGTCAGTCAGGGCAAACCCCTACAAACCGAAGGATGCTGTTATGCGCTTCGAACCGCCCCGCTACGAGTGGACCGTTGCCAACGCCTACGACGCGGAGAAGGTCCTTGCCGCTGCAGGGGCTTTGATCCAGGCGCACATGGACACCCTTGAGCCCGATGCGAGCGGCCAGTGGGACGCCAAGCGTCTGTCGCCGCTGCGCCTGGAGATCAGGCTCGACCTGACGCCTGTCGTCGAGCGGATCAACGACAAGCGCGCGGCCGACACCGTTGTGAGCGCCGGCTCCACTCCGGAGGGCTGACCGGTGGCCGTCTTCCTTCGCCGCCCCCGCCGTCGCGCGGTACGCCGCCGTCGCATGTCGGGTGCTGCTGTTGTCGTCATCGCGGTGCTCGTGCTGACGGTGGCGCGTCAGGCCGCCGAGCACCCCGCGGTAGCCGTCGCCGTCGTGGCCGCCCTCCTAGCCCTCGCGGCCGCGGCGTGGTTCGTCCGCCGTCGGCTCGGGCGAGCCTGGCGGTCCCGTGCCCGCGGCGCCTTGTACGCAGCGGATGTGCACGCGATGACGCCCGAGGGCTTCGAGGTGCATCTGGCGGATCTGTGCCGTCGGGACGGGTGCACGCAGGTGCGGGTCGTCGGCGGGGCCGGGGACCTGGCGGCCGATGTCCTGTACGTGGATCCGTCGGGGCGGCGGGGGCTGATCCAGGCGAAGCGCTATCGGGCAGGCAACAGCGTCGGCAGTGAGCACGTGCAGATGGTCAACGGCACGTACCGGGACGCCCACGGCTGCGCCCACGCGTCGATCGTCACCAGCAGCCACTTCACCCCGGCTGCCGCCGCCTTCGCCCAGCGCGTCGGGGTTGAGCTGGTGGATGCGCGGCGGCTGGAGGCGTGGCAGGCCGGGCAGCGGGGTGCGGCTCCGTGGCACGGGCGTCCGGGGCTGGCGGCCTGACGGTTGCCCGATCCGCCTGTCTCGCACGGGCGGTGAGGGGAGCCGGGACAGTCCGTCCCCGCCCGCCACGCAGAAAGGAGCCCGCCATGGGCTTGTTCCGCCGCAGGAGTAGCCCCGAGCAGATCATGCGCAACGAGGCCGAGGCGGCCGATATGTGCAAGGAGAACGAGGCCGAGGCCGCCGCTACGGGCGAGTCCGTCTACGGCATCAGCGAAGACGGATGGGCCGCCCGCGCCGAGAATTTCCAAGCCGAGGCCAACTATCTCAAGGACCAACTCGACCGCAAGCGAGGCTGACCCGCAATGAACCGGCAGTGCCCGCCCGGCGAGTGCCCCCAGTGCTGGCACCACGCGCATGTGCTGCACAACGTCTGGTCCTCCGGCTACGAGCCGTCGACGGAGGACTGCGGACCGTGCGTGGACCACATGCGCCACGGCTGCCCCAACGTCACGCCGAAGAAGTCCCGCTGACGACTGCGATCTGAGAGAGGACTCCGTGTCCCATCTGCCCGAGCCGCGTCCGTGCCCGATGCCGGGCTGGCCGACGCTCGACGACTACCAGCGGCCCGTGTCGGGTCCGGTGGAGCTCGCCGCTGAGCGGCCTGCGGTGGTGTGGGTGCCGGGCCCGGACGGGCAGATGGTGCCGGTCCTCCGGGAGCACCTGCCCGCAGCCGCGCCGGTGGCCACCCAGCCGCGTGACCTCACCCCGCAACCGCTTCTCGACCGGCAGGCGCAGCGCATGCTCGGCGGCGGCATCGGAGCCGGAGCGGCCGGCGCGGGCATCGGCTGGGGCTTCGGCCAGGCCGCCGCGGGCGTCGCCGCGGTCGGCGGCTCCAGCGCCCTCCTCGTCCTTGCCCTGCTGTGGCTGGCCGCCCGTGTCGGCGGCGGACGAGGCGGCGACACGTACCACGTCACCCAGCACGTCACGAACAACAACCGGTGGTGGGGCTCCAGCTCCACCCATATGTGAAGGAGAACCGCGTGACTGCCCAGACCGAACAGCCCAGTACCACCGTGCCGCAGACCACCGACTACCACTACGTGACCACCGTGCTGACGGCCGGCGGCATGTACAACACCCGCGACGGCGTCGTGTCCGTCCCTGCGGGGTTCACCCGCGCCGCGTGCTTCCAGCGCCTGCTCAAGCAGTTCACTGACGAGTACGGCAGCCCGATCAGCGTCCTGCACTTCTCCCTCGGACCCAACCAGCTCTGACCCGCCCCACAGAGGAGACCGCCGTGAACAAGAACCTCATCACCCCTGGCCCGGCCACCCCGAAAGGCACCCCCATGATGCCCATCCCGGGCGACGGCACCGAGTACGAGGGCCAGCGCACCACCGTCGCTGTCGCGCTCCTCGCCGTCGCCCAGTGCCCCCACGGCCACAACGTGACCTACAGCGTCCCGGACGCCTCGGGCGCCGCCCGTCAGACGGGCAAGGCACGCACGTGGGCGGTCGAGCACGCCGACACCTGCACCGGGCCGGACGAGGCCGGCGAGGCAGCCGAAGCCGTCAGGGCCGAGCTGAAGAATCGGGCCGTGTACCTGATGGTGGAGATGGCCAAGGTCGAGCGGGCGGGCGCCTCCACGCGTCCGATCCACGAGAAGCTGCAGGCTGCCATCGACGAGGCCGTGGCAGCCGGAGTCCTGCTGGGCGAGTTCGCCGACGAGGCCGACATCCGGTTCGCGATCTACATCCTCAGCAGTCAGCTCCACGACTACGAGCCGCGCATCGACTACGAGGGTGACGGCCGCGGCGTCTCGGCCCGGGAGGAGGCCGACGAGTACCGCCGGGAAGCCGCCGCGAAGCAGAACGACAACGCCGTCGGGGTGACGCCGTGACCCAGGCCCCGGGCGCGCCCAGCGTCGTCGTCGGCACGCGCCAGACTCCGATGCCTGTCGAGGAAGTCTTCAACATCAACGACTTCCGGTCCAACCTCGGGCCCGAAGGCACCGACTACTTCTTCAACGGCCACCTCGCCGCCGATCAGATCACTGACCTCTACTACGCGGTCTACCCCGAACATCGCAGTCAGGTTCCCCACGCCGTTGATGCCGCCAGCATCCGCCACACCTGGACCCAGTTCACCGCACACGCCGACGACTGCTACCTGGTCACCGGCGACGACGAGGAACCCGGACCCCTCGACTTTGAGGAGGACTACGACCTGTGCACCTGCGCGTCCTCCGATGACACGGAACTGGGCACGGGCTACGAACAGCGCCACGTCCATCCCGCCCAGAAGGGGGCGCACGGCGCCATCCCCGTCACCTGGGTGTCCATCCCCATGGCCCAGCGGGGGCCGAGGGAGGCGGCGCGGTGACCGACGTCTGGAACGGCAGGCCGCTGCCGGAGCGCGGCGTGGCCCACACGACGATCAACTACCGGCTCTACGACGCGCGGACCGGCCAGCTCCTCAGCTTCAACTCCACCAACAGCTTGGACTCGCTCGTCACCGACGTCCTGCGCACCCAGCAGGAGCACCCCAATGCCCGGATCGCCGCTGTCGAGTACGACGGCCCCGCCTGGCGATAGGAGAACCCCATGGTCAGCTACAAGCCCGGTGACGAGATCATCGTGACCAACCCCGAGCAGCCCACCGGCCACCAGGGCGGCGAGACCGGCATCGTCGTCAGCACCGGCAGTGTCTGCGGAACTCAGGTCGTACAGATCCAGGAAGACCGCGACGGCTCACTGACAGGCGTCTACCCCGAAGAGATCACGAAGCGGTAGGAGGACGGCCCATGCCCACCACCACGATCACCGCCGACGGCATCATCCGACGCTACGCCGCCGACATCGCCTACGTCGCCGAGAAGCCCCCGTCGACCGACCTCGACGGGTTCATCGACCAGCTCGACACTGCCGCCTCGCGCTACGGCATGGCCGGCATCAACGGACACGAGGGCTTGGAGACCGCCGTCGCCTACCTCGGCGAAGCCCGCAACGCCGCAGACGTGACCGACCGCACTGTCTTCCTGCGCCGGGCCGACGACCTTCTCTACTCGGTCGTCTGGGACATGACGCAGGAGTACCGCGACATGGTCGGCCCCCGCCCCCGCCCCCGTCCTCGACGGCGGCGTCGGGGTGGCGGCGCGGCGGCCTGACCGGCACCGCCGACACATGAGCCTGGACACCAAGGGCTGACCACAGCAACCGGGGCGCCACCCTGCCTGGACAGCGGGGTGACGCCCCACCCACACCCACCGATAGGAGCACACTGATGCCAAGCATCGCCATCGGCTCAGCCACCCGCGCGGGCACTGATGCCGACAACGCCGACGCCGCGATGTCCTACACGGCCGCCGACGGGACGGTAGGTGCGGCCGTCATCGACGGCATCGGCCACAGCCCCGGCACCTCCGACATCGCCCCCGTCCTCGCCGAAGTCGCCGCCCGTGTCGCCGCCCAGCGCGGGCCCCTGGCGGGCTTGCTGTCCGCCGCGCAGCTCGTAGCGGACGGAGGGCCGGACGGGGACGGCCCCAACGCCGTGGCCGTCGTGGCCGAAGCCCGGACCGGCGGCGACACGGTGGTCGACTGGGTAGGGGACTGCGTCGCCTACGGATGGGACGGCAAGAGCCTCAAGCGCTACACCACCCTCCACACCATGGGCGAGCAGCTACGCCGTAACGGTGGCGTCGCCGTGGAGGTGGCCGAAGCCCACGACAACTGGATTACGACGGACCTCGCCGATGCTGTGGTCGCCACCGTCTGCGAAGTCGTCATCCCCGGGCGGCTGGTGATCCTCGCCAGCGACGGGGTGCACGACCAGATCGACCACGGCTGCCTGGAAGCGCTCGTGTGCGACCATCACGACAACCCGCAGGCGCTGGCCGACGCCATCGTCGCCGCCGCCGAGGCCGACACCGACGGGTACCGCGACGACGCCACCGCCGTGGTCATCGCTCACGCCTGACGGTCACTCTCTGCCAGAGCGCCCCCGGCCGTGCGCGTTCGTCGGGGGCGTCCCTGCGGCGGTGGCCCGGCCCATCCACCGATCGCGGCCCGCGATCGGCATGACCCGCCCGAGCGGCACCAGCCCCAGCGCCGTGCACATGCGGTCAACTCCCGCCGCGACGGCCGCTTCCGAGTCGCCCATCACGATGTAGACCTCGCTCATGCGCCCAGCGTGACGGCGCTGGTGGGCGGCGGGGCCGGATCGTCGAACCTCGCCTGTCCCGCTTGACACGCCACATGCACCGAAGCCATGATCTGTTCAACTAGTGATATTGCGCTCCGAGGCCGCCCCGACCGGGTGGCCTTTCGTATGCAGGAGGTGACATGCCCCTCCTCATCACCACCGCCGAAGCCGCCCTCTACACCGGCCGCAGCATCGGCACCATCTGGCGGTGGGCATCCGAAGGCCGCATCACCCGCCACGGCGCCGGCCGCACCGTTCGCTACGACCTCGACGAACTCCCGCACGCCGCCCGCGACGACCACACTGGCGAGCTGCTGCTCGGCGACCCGCCGCCCCTGCCCGCCGGCCGCACCGCGGCCTGACCGAAGGAGGCGCCCGTGGCCGACAACCTGACCAACAGCGGCGAGAACCGCATGCTGGACTGGCTGTTCGGGACGGCGACGACCGCCCCCGTCCTCCCCATGAAGATCGCCCTCGTCACAGCCACTGGGGACGATGCGACGGCGGGTACGGAGGTCACCGGCGGCTCCTACAGCCGCAAGACCATCACCGTTGCCGCGGCCGCCAGCGGGGCCGTCGCCAACAGCGCCGATCTCGTGTGGGCGGGGATGCCTGCGTGCACGGTCGTCGGCGCGGAGCTGTGGGACTCCGCGACGGTCCCGGTGCGGTGGGCCTACGCACCGCTCACCGCGTCCCGCACGGTGGCGGTCGGCGACGACTTCAAGATCCCGGCTGCTGCGGCTTCGTGGACGCTCTCCTGACCGGAGGTTCCCATGGGTCTGATCAGCGGACTGGTTGACAACTTCAACGACAGCGTCGTCGGCCCCGAGTGGGGGAACTTCTATGGCGGGGTGTCCGAGGTCGGGGGCCGCGCCCGTGTTCCGTGCGGGGCCGGGTTCGCCGGGTACCAGTCGGCATACCAGTGGACGCTCACCGGATCCGCCGTGTACGTGCAGGTCCCCACCCGCCCGGCAGCGAGCACCGCGGCGGAGGCGTACTGCCAGTTCATGGTCAACAGCGGGACCGACGGCACACGCATCGGCTTCACGATCAACGTCGTCGCGGGCGTCCTCCGCATGCAGTCCGACGCCGCGTACTTCGACCCCACCGCCATGGAGATCCCCTACTCCGGCACGGCACACCTGTGGCTGCGGATCAGCGAGACCGGCGGCAACGTCCTCTGGGACACCAGCCCCGACGGCACGGCGTGGACGAACCGCCGCACCCTCGCCACACCCGGCTGGGTCACCACCGGCATCAGCACCTGTGCCCTCGACCTGTCCGCCCACCGCGACGCCGGCACCGTCGACTTCGCCGAGTTCGACCGCGTCAACACCCTCTCCAACGCCGCCGTCGTCGAATGCGCCACGGCCTTCGGCGCGCAGGGCGCGATGGCCGCCGCAGGCACCCGCACCGCCGTCGGCACCGCCCCGCACACGATGCAGAGCAACATGAGCACCGGCACCCGCCTCACCGCCACCGCCACCGCCGCGGCGGCCTTCGGGAGCACCTTCACCGCCTCCTCGGACGGAGCGGACCTCGCCGACGTCGACGTCACCGTCCGGCCGCCCGCGAGTGGCTTCAGAGTGGGGGCACCGTGGACCTAGCAGCGTCGTCCACCGAGTACGTTCACGTGCCCGTGATGGTCGCCCTCAACGGCAGCCCCCTCACCCCCAGCACTCCGCCGAAGGTCGCGTTCCTCGCCACCGAAGCCAACCCCACGGCGGGCGACTGGCGCACCGCCGAATGGCACGGGACCACCGCGCGGCTCCTCGTCGGCCCCGCAAGCGGAGCGCTCACCCTCGCGCCGGGCGCGTACTGGACGTGGATCACTTTCGCTGCGGGCGCCGAGACGCCCGTCTACCGAGCCGGTCGGCTCACGGTCTACTGAGGAGCCCCCATGGCACGCACCGCCCTGACCGCCACGCAGGCGTCGCGCGCGGGTACCACCCTGCCCGCCGCCGTCCCCGGCGACGCCACGAACGGGCACGCGCTCGTCAACGACGGACGCGTCGCCTTGATCGTCAAGAACACCGGGTCGACGGCACGGGCGATCACGTTCGTGCTGACGCGGACCGTCGACGGGCTCGCCGTCACCAGCCGCGTCGAAACCCTCCCCGCAGGCGAGAGCCAGCTTTTCGGCCCCTTCGACCCCAACGACTACGGCACCACGCTGACCTTCGACGTCGCGCACGCCGAACTCACCCTCAGCGCGGTGCGGATCTGAGCCCCGCAATGGCCCGCATCCAGATCCTCGAACTCCCCGAAGGCAGCGGCGACGACAGGCCACCGTTCGTCCTCATCGTCGACCAAGTCGATGAGGACACGGCGAAGGACATCGCCCGCTGGCCCGACGACATCTCGCAGCGCCTCGGCGCACGACACGTCATCTGCTTCGCCGCGACCATCGACATCCCCGCCAACGACGTGCCTCTCGACAAGGACGGCAGCCCGCTCCCGCTCAAGGTCCGCGTCGAGGGCGAGTTCGAGAAGTTCCGTGAGCAGGTGCAGGACGAGATCGGCAAGGCGGAGCGCGAGTTCCGGAGCAGGCTGCTCTAGTCCCTGAACGAGCCGTCCGCGCGCCGCAGGTGATTGCCGAGCAGGTGCTTGCACTGCGGGCAGTGCCTGCGCGTCCCCCGCTTCACCACCAGACTGATGCCGACCGTGCACAGGTGCAGGAAGCCCACCGTCCAGTCCTGCGCCCACCGCACTACACCGGGCTTCGTACACGTCGTGCAGTCACGACAACCAGCAGCCACCACGAACCCCCTAGCGTCACACGCACCCCTGCGCGTGGCCCCCTGATGTGACCACTCACAAGTGATCAATAGGGCTGAGTCACCCAACTGTGACCAAGCAGGAGGCGAACCATGCCCACCGCACCACCCACCCGATGCGGACGCGTCGACTGCACCAACATCGCCACCCGCCGCGGACGATGCGACGACTGCCAGCCCGAACCGTGGCGCAACCGGCCTTCCCCTCAAGAGCGTTACGGCATGAGCAGTGGCACCATGCGCGCCCTCAAACGCAAGGTCACCCAGCGCGACAACGGATGCTGCTACGTCTGCGGCGGCGAAGACGCCGACGAACTGGAGCACATCACCCCCGTCGGCCAAGGCGGCGCAACCCGCGACCTCGGCAACCTCGGACTGATCCACTCCGATCCCTGCCACCGGATAAAGACCGCTCGCGAAGCAGTCGAAGGCACCGAACGTGCTCGCGCCCGGCGGCGGGGAGGGGAGTCGTGATCACGGCCGAAGATCATCAGGGGACCGCTGCGGCCAGAGAGGAGGGCGCATGCTCAAGCCCATACCCCCCCTGACCTGCGATTATGCCTCTGACCTGCAAAGATGCCCTCAAGGGGGTGTCTCGTGCCCTCCCCCAAGCCGCGGCCTGCCGGTCTGAAGCTCGTCGAGGGCCGTTCTCCTGGCCGCGATTCGGGTGGCCGCAAGGTGCCCGAGCCGCTGGCCTTCAAGCGGGTCCCTCCAGAGCCTCCGGAGTGGCTGCCGGATGAAGCGCTGGCGGAGTGGGAGCGGGTGGTCCCGGAGCTTGCACGTATGGATCTGCTGAAGCCGGTGGACCGGTCGGCGTTGACGGCGTACTGCCTGACGTGGGACCGGCTGGTGCAGGCGCAGCGGGAGATGCAGGAGGACGGGTCGGTGCTGGCGAGCAACTCGCAGGGCCGTGTGCGGCATCCGGCGGTCGCGGTGATCGAGGCGGCGTCGAAGGAGTTGCGGTCGTGGGCCGGCGAGTTCGGTCTGACTCCGTCGGCGGAGTCGAGGGTCGGCCGGCAGGAGGCGGACGGTGGCGACGAAGCGAACCCGTTCGCCGGCTCCGGCTGATCCGGGGATCAGTGCCGAGGTCGCCTGGTACTTGAAGGAGCGGGGTATCCCGCTGCCGGACTGCCCGCCGAAGGTGCAGACGCCGAACCCGGGGGAAGCGCCTGGCGCGGTGTTCGACCCGGGCCGGGTGGATCGGATACTGCGGAGTTTCCATCTCCTGCGGCACACGCAGGGCAAGTGGGCGGGTAAGCCGCTGGATCCGGATCCGTGGCAGGTGGCGTACATCATCGCGCCCGTCTTCGGCTGGGTGAGGTGGGAGGACGAGGCTGAGGGCTACGTGCGGATCGTCCGCAAGCTGTATGTGGACGTGCCCCGCCGTAACGGGAAGACGACGCTGTCGGGTGGCATCGCGGTGTACCTGATGGCGGCCGACTCGGAGCCGGGCGCGCAGGTGTATGCGGCGGCGACGAACGAGAAGCAGGCCCGGTACACGTTCGATCCGATCAAGACGATCGCGGAGCGGGCGCCGGCGCTCAAGGGCAACGTCCGCGCCTTCACCAAGAAGATCACCCACCCGGCCAGCGGCTCCTACTTCACGGTCGTCTCGTCGGTCGCGGAGGCGATGCACGGCGCGAACGTGCACGGCGGGATCATCGACGAGCTGCATGTCCACAAGAGTCCG
This sequence comes from Streptomyces sp. NPDC044033, assembly GCF_056434425.1. Classification (NCBI taxonomy): domain Bacteria; kingdom Bacillati; phylum Actinomycetota; class Actinomycetes; order Kitasatosporales; family Streptomycetaceae; genus Streptomyces; species Streptomyces sp. NPDC044033. The sequence continues at coordinate 235,416 of NZ_JBWKFF010000005.1, forward strand.
GACTTGGTGGAGACGATCGAGACGGGTACGGGCTCGCGTCGCCAGCCGCTCGTGGTGATCATCACGACGGCGGACGAGGGCAAGCAAGAGTCGATCTACGACCGGAAGCGGCAGTACGTCGAGCAGCTGGCCCGCGGCGCGCTGCACGACCCGGATACCTACGGGGTGGTGTGGGGCGCGGAGGAGACGGACAGCCCCTTCGAGGAAGCCACCTGGAGGAAGGCCAACCCCGGGTATGGGGTGTCGCCGAGCGCGGCGTACCTGCGAGGTGCGGCGGCCGAGGCGCAGCAGTCGCCCGCAGACCTGGCGAAGTTCCTGCGGCTGCACCTGGGGATCCGCACGAAGCAGTCCACCCGCTTCCTGACGATGACGGCGTGGGACAACAACGCGGGCATGGTCGACGAGGAGGCGTTGGCGGGCCGCGACTGCTGGGGCGGCCTCGACCTCGCGTCGAGCAGCGACTTGTGCGCGCTGTGCTGGCTGTTCCCGACCGACGGGGACGGCACCCTCGATGCGCTGTGGCGGTTCTGGACACCCGAGGACAACCTCAAGGCGCTGGACAAGCGCACGGCGGGCGCGGCGACGAAGTGGGTACGGCAGGGCTACCTGACGGCCACTCCCGGCAACGTCGCCGACTACGACTTCATCGTCGAGCAGATCAAGCGTGACCGGGACGCGTTCACCGTCAAGTCCATCGGCTTCGACCCGTGGAACGCGAGCCAGTTGACGAACACGCTGGTCGCGGAGCGGGCGCCGATGGTGAAGGTGCGGCAGGGCTTCGCGACCATGTCGCCGGTCATGAAGGAGATCCAGCGCCTCGTACTCCAGGGCCGCCCGGAGGCGCCGGCGCTGCGGCACGGCGGGCACCCGGTGGTCCGATGGTGCGTCGACAACCTCGCTGTGGTTATGGATCCGGCGGGCAACGTGAAGCCCGACAAGGCCAACTCCGGCGACAAGATCGATGGTGTGTCGGCGCTGGCGACGGCGATGGCGGAGATCGTGGCCCGGCCCCCGAAGCGCCGGTCCGCTTATGAGGACGCCGACGAAATGATGATCGTGTGACGGGGGTGGGGCATGTTCGCGTGGCGCCGCACAGCGGTCCGCCGGAGGGTCGTGGTGAACCTGCCGGACAAAGCGTTCGCCGGGGTGATGTGGGCCAGACGCGGGCCGCTGCTCGTACTGCGGGACGCGGAACTGCTGGAGGCCGGGCGGGAAGCGCAGCGCGTGGACGGCGAAGTCGTCATCGAGCGCTCGAAGGTCGAGTTCCTGCAAGTCCTGGCGGGCAGCTGATGGCATTCGTGGTCTCCGCCGGACGGCTGCAGCTGACCGGCCCCGGATCGCTCATGGCGTATGGGGCGATGAGGCCGCTGTCCGGCGCGTCATGGGAGTACGCGGCGATCTGGCGCGCCCAGCCCCAGGTCCGCACCGTGATCAGCTTCCTGGCCCGCAACATCGCCCAGCTCGGTCTGCACACCTTCCGCAGGATCTCGGACACGGACCGGGAGCGGCTCACCGACCACCCGCTGGCTCAGCTGCTCGCGGCACCGCTGCCGCGGATGACGACGTACCGGCTCGTCGAGCGGCTCGTGGCGGACCTCGCCATCTACGACGAGGCGTACTGGATCAAATGGCGGCAGGGGGACGCGCGGCTGCTGCTGCCGGTACCGCCCACCCTGATCCGCCCGGCCCGGGGCAACTGGATTGCCCCGGACCACTATGTGGCCGCCGGTGGCATGGAGTTCGCCCCGGACGAGGTCCTGCACTTCCACGGCTACTCGCCCGAGGATCTGGTGTGCGGGGCGTCCCCGCTGGAGTCGCTGCGGTCGCTGCTGCTGGAGGAGCGGGAATCCTCCAGGCAGCGGGCGGCGATGTGGCGCAACGGGGCGCGGGCGACCGGTGTGCTGGTCCGGCCGGCCGAGGCGGAAGTGTGGTCGCCGGAGGCGAAGCGCCGGTTCAGTGAGATGTGGCGGCAGTTTTCGCAGGGCGGCGGCGCGGAGGGCGGCACCCCGATCCTGGAGGACGGCATGACGTATGCGCCGATCGCCATCGACCCGCAGAAGGCTCAGTACATCGAGGCGAGGAAGCTGACCCGCGAGGAGGTCGCGGCGGCCTATCACATCCCTCCGCCGCTGGTCGGGATCCTTGACCACGCCACCTACTCGAACATCACCGAGCAGCACAAGATCCTGTACCAGGACACGCTCGGCCCGTGGATGACGATGATCCAGCAGGAGATTGGGGCGCAACTGCTGCCCGACCTGCCCGACAGCCAGGGCGTGTACGCCGAGTTCAACATCGCGGAGAAGATGCGGGGCTCCTTCGAGGAGCAGGCGGTCGCGGCGTCGACGGCCACCGGCGGCCCGTGGATGACCCGCAACGAACAGCGTGCCCGCTTCAACCTGCCGCAGTTGCCGGGCGGCGACGAGCTGATCACCCCGATGAACGTCACCGAAGGGGGTCTTGCCTCGCCGCGGGACACCGTTCCGGAGCCCGACGCCGTCCCAAAAGGGACGGCCGCCCCCCTGGCAAAGGCCGGGCGGCCGACCGCCGATGAGGAACGCCAGGACTTCGCCGACGCCCTGCGGGAGCTCTCCGCCGGCCAGTTTGCCGCCCTGATTGCCTCCGGCCCGGGCGGCGCGGAGGCTGTGCAGGCGTGGTGGGCGGACGGCCGGGACGTCCGGCAGGCGCGGACGCTGCGCGTGATCCGGGACTTCATGGTCCGTATCGCGCGGGCCGGGGCCTGGGACGTCCTGGACGAGGTCAATCCGTCGGCTGAGGGCTGGGATGCCGAGGTGATGGACGGCTGGCTCGCTGCTGCGGCCCTGCACCACACCGAACTGCACGACGCGGCGGGCGAGCAGGCCGCGGCGACCGCGGCCGGAGACGCGCCGCCTGAGGAAGAGGGCGGCATCGGCGGGGCGCTGGCGCTCGCCGCGGCCGCATGGGCGGCTGCGGCCGCGGTACGGGCTGTCACCGCAGCGACCGAGGCTCGCAGTTTCGGCGGGCACGATGCGGCAGGGGCGTCCGGACTGACCCGCAAGACATGGCGCGTCGCCAGCGGCGATCCGCGCGCCGCGCACCGGGCGCTCAACGGCCAGACCGTCGGCCTCGACGATCTGTTCAGCAACGGCCTGCGCTGGCCGGGGGACAGCGGCGGTGACGCCGGTCAGACGGCGAACTGCCGCTGCCGCCTGACGTACACGAGGGAGTGACGATGCGGATCAAAAGCTGCCCCGTGCGCATCAAGGCTGCGGGCGAGCACGAGGGCACCGACGAGGGCGTATTCGAGGCGATCGTCGCCGCGTACAACCTGGACTCCGTCGGCGACAAGATCGCCCCCGGTGCGTTCGCCGAGACCCTTGCCGAGTGGAAGAGCCGCGGCGATCCGATTCCGGTCCTGTGGTCGCACATGTCGCACGACCCCGAATACCACATCGGTGAGGTGCTGGAGGCCGAGGAACGCCCCGAGGGCCTGTGGGTGAAGGCCCGCGTCGACCTGGATGAGGGCACCAAGGCCGCGCAGGTGTACCGGCTGATGAAGGGCCGTCGGGTGACCCAGTTCTCCTTCGCCTACGACGTGGAGGAGGGCTCGTGGGTGGAGCGGAAGGACGGGCCCGGCTACTACGAGCTGCGGAAGCTGACGCTGTACGAGGTCGGCCCCACCCTGATCGGCGCCAATCAGGCCACCGAACTGATCGATGTGAAGTCCGCTTCAGGGGACGCTCTGCGCGTCACCCTCAACGGGCCCGCGACCGCCTCTGCTGACGCTGTGCGGGCTGCCGTCGAGAAGGCCATGGACGACCACATCATGCACGTGCGCCAGGCCGTTGACGCGGCCATCGACGCCAAGGCCGGCAGGACGCTGTCGGCTGCGAACGAGGAGCGTGTCCGCGAGATCGCGCGCCTCTCTACGGAGCTGCTGGACTCCGTCAGTTCCAGCACGGAAGACGCCGAGAAGGCCACGCCGACCCCGCCTGAGCCCGCCTCGCCGCAGAAGCCTGCGGCCAAGGCGGCAGAGGCCCGGCCTGGCACCGCCTCATCCCGTCTGCGCACCGACATCGAGGTGCTGTGCCTCGATGCGTCCACGCTCACGGACTGAGGAGCCACATGAGCAAGGTCAAGGAGCTCACCGATGAGCTCACGCACCACCTGACGGAACTCAAGACCATCTCGGAGAAGACCGAGACCGAGGACCGGGACTTCACCGACGAGGAGCGGTCCCTGGTCACCGAGCATATGGAGAAGGCGAAGGCCGCCAAGGAGCTGCTGCAGAAGGCGAAGGCCGACGGTGACATGCTGAAGGCCATCGCCGACCTGGGCGACGGCATCGGCCTGAACGACACCAAGGCCGAGAAGCGCACCCCGGCCGGGCTGATCGTCCCGGAGCGCCAGTCGATCGGCGAGCACTACGTCGAATCCACGGAGTACAAGAGTCTCCTGGCCACCGCCCCCAACGGGGGCTTCGGGGCGAAGCAGCGCGTGCAGTCACTGCCGATGGGCTTCAAATCCCTGGTCACCGGCACCAGCGACACGAGCGCAGGCGCGTTCGTCCGCAACGACTACCTCGGCCTTCAGGTCGGCCCTGAAGCCTTCCAGCGCCCGCTGACGCTGCGGAGCGTCGTCACCCCCGGCTCGACCACGTCCGACACGATCGAGTACGTGCGGATGACCAGCTACACCAACGCCGCCGCACCGGTCCCGGAAGCCACCTCGACGGCGGCCCCGACCGCGCCGGGCGGCGCGGGCGCTCTCGTACCCAACGCCGGTGGCGGCTACAAGCCCGAGTCGGCGCTGGCCGCAGCGAAGGTCACCACCCCGGTGCGGACCATCGCCCACTGGATTCCGATCACCAAGCGGGCCCTGTCCGATGCCGCACAGATCCGCACCCTCATCGACGCTTTCCTCCGCTACGGCCTGGAGGAGGAACTCGAAGACCAGATGATCGGCGGTGACGGCACCGGGGAGAACTTCGAGGGCCTCGCCAACGTCTCCGGAGTGCAAGCGCAGGCGTGGGACACCAACGCGCTCACCACGCTCCGCAAGGCCAAGACCAAGGTCCGCCTCGTCGGACGCAGCATCGCCAACGCCTACCTCCTCAACCCCGCCGACCTGGAGACCGTCGACCTGCTCCAGGACAACGAGGGACGCTTCTACTTCGGCGGGCCCGGCGGCGTCGGCTCCGCGAGTGTGCTGTGGGGCCTGCCCGTCATCGAGACCGAGGCCGTCCCCGCAGGCATCGGGTACGTCGGGGACTTCCGCAAGTGCATCCTGTGGGACCGCGAGCAGGCGTCGGTGACGATGACCGACTCCCACGCCGACTTCTTCGTCCGCAACCTCGTCGCGATCCTCGCCGAGATGCGCGCCGGTTTCGGCGTCATCCAGCCGGCCGCGTTCGTCAAGGTCGACCTCACCGCCTGACAGGAGACCCCCATGGCATACCTGAACCCCGGTGCGGGAGCGGCACGGGAGGGCAAGCAGGCCACGGCGGCCGCGAACGCCGCAGCGATGACGACCACAGCGGCAGCCGGCGCGAGCCCGACGAAAGCCGAGTTCGACAAGGTCGTCACCGACCTCGGCGTGTTGCGCACTGCCCACAACGACCTGCTGGCCAGGCTGCGGACCGCCGGAATCCTGGCCCCGTGACGCTGATCAGCTCGCGGACGGCCGGAGGGCGGTGCCCGGTATGCGGCGCCGAGCACGCCGCATGCGGCCCGCCGTCGGACGCCGTACCAGTCGATGAGCGATTCGAGGAGGTGGCCGCCGTGGGCGGACCGCTCAAGCTGTACGACGTGGTGATGCACGGCATCCCCACCCGCATGCAACTGAACGCCGACGACGCCGCACGGTACGGCGGCACGCCGGTAGCAGGGCAGGACGCCGAGGCCCCGGAGCCGATCGCCAAGGCGGAGGCTGCCCCTCCGCAGGCGAAGCAGCGCGGAGCTGCCAACAAGGCCCGCACCGCGCCCGGCAAGGACGGCGGTCCGGGTGGCGACGGCTGACTACCTCGCCGAGCCGGCCGAGCTCGCCGTGTGGCTGGGCGTTCCCGCAGACGACCCGAAGCTCCTGGCCGCGCTCGCCGCCGCCAGCCGCCGGTTCCGCGGTGCCGTCCGCCACCCCGTCACCCTGGTGGCCGGTGACACCGTCACCCTGGACGGCACGGGCCGCAGCGCTGTGCTGCTGCCCGCGGCCCCCGTCCTCGCCGTGACCAGCCTCAAGCTGGACGGCACAGCCCTGGCCGCCGGCTCCGGCTTCTCGTGGTCCGAGGACGGATACATGCGCCGGGCGGGGGGCCTGGTGTGGCCGGACCGGCTGCGGTGCCTGGAGGTGACGTACTCCCACGGCGATGCGGTGGTGCCTCAAGATGTTCAGGAGGCTGTCATCGACCAGGCGCGCGCTATGTTCCGGGTGCAGCCCGGTGTGCAGTCCGTACAGGTCGGCGGGCAGCAGGTCACGTTCGGGGCGCAGGCGGCGATCGGCGTGACGGCACAGTGGGCGGCAGCGGTCGAGAACCACCGCCTGAACCGGGGCGACCGGCCGTGACCCTACTGTTCCACCAGAGCATCGTCATCGTGCGGGCCCCGCTGGTCACCGACCGGTACAACAACCGGAAGCGGGACTGGACGGCCGCCAGCAGGGCCCCCATGACCGGCGTCAACGTGCAACCCAGCGGCCAGGCCGCGGAGGAAGCCGACGACCGGCTGACACTGGTGACCCGGTGGACGGTGCAGACCCCCGAAGGCATGGACCTCGACCTCCTGGCCACCGACCGCATCGAGGTCAACGGGATGACGCTGGAGGTCGACGGCAAGGTAGGCCGCTGGCCCTCTCCTTGGGGGCCGGGTGTTCACCACGTCGAGGCACAACTGAAGGAGGTCGACTGATGGCCGCCCGCTTCGTCTTCAACGGCCGTGTCTACCGGGAGATCGCCAGCAGCCCGGAGATGGCCGCCTACCTGGGCGGCCTCGCCCAGCGGGGTGTCGCTCACGCCCAGGCGAATGCGCCCGAATACACCGGCCCCACCTGGGGTGACTCGCCCCGAGCCGGGGACTACCGGAAGTCGCTGGAGGCCAAGCTGACCCGGAACAGTTTCGGGTGGCGCAGCGAGATCGCGGCCAACGTCAACTATGCGGTGCAGATCGAGTTCGGGTCCGGGCGGCCTGCGTCGACCCGGGAGCGCCCGCAGGACGGCCGGTCCCCGAAACGGCGTGTTCTCGGACGCGCCCTGGACTCCCTGAGGAGCACCTGATGCCCCGCATTGAACTCGCCCACTGGCGTGGCGCGGACGCCCCTGGTGATGTTGTGGAGGTAACGGACGATGAGCTGGGCGCCTTGTCGCGGGACGGCCGCGTCGCACGCGTCCTCGCGCCCGTAGCCGTCGCGCGGGAGGAAGTCCCGGAAGCCGCGACGCGCGTCGGCAAGAGTCGTGCCTGACCAGCCGACGGTTATTCCGGACGCTGAGGCCGTAGCCGTCCGCCTTCTCAGCGGTGCCCTCGGCTCGCTGGTCACTGTGGCCGGCGAGTGGCCGGAGCATCTGGCCGGGAGCCTGCCGGCGGTGGCTGTGTTCCTGGGCGGAGGCGGATCTCGCCTGAGGGGCGTCACCGCAGACCGCATCCTCGACATCGACGTCCTGGCCGCGACGAAGGACGAGGCCCGTGACTTGGCTGCCTTGGTGTCTGCCCATCTCCTCGCGGTTCAGGGCTCTGTGCAGGAGGGTGCGCGCATCTACGGCGTCGATGAGATCAGTTCCATCTGGCTGCCCGACCCGGTCACCGGCCTGCCGCGGTACGTGCTCGTGATGAGCATGGTTGTCCGCCCCGCATAGTCCGTAGCCTGCGTTCCCCTTTTCGCTACCCGTTCGGCGAGCGTCGTGCGGGTCCTCGCCATGCCTGGAGGCACCTATGGCGCTCAACGCCGACAACGTCCGCGTCGGACTCAACGGCAGCATTTTCTTGGCCCCGAAGGGCTCGGTGGCGCCCGTCGATCTGGATTCGGCGTGGGGCCCGGCCTGGTCGGATTTGGGCTTCATGTCGGATGACGGCGTGGCCATGGAGTATTCGACGGACACGCAGGACATCACCGCGTGGCAGTCCCTGAGCCCGGTCCGCAAGGTCCTGACGAAGGTCGACGCGACCCTCAAATTCACGGCGATCGAACTGAAGGCCAAGACGGTGACGCTGTACTTCCCGGGCAGCACGCTGACGGACGTGTCGGGCACCGTGCACCGCCTCGACATTCCCGCCGCGCCCGCGCCCGATGAGCGGGCGGTGGGCTTGGAGTGGATCGACGGCTCGATCAAGAACCGTCTGGTGATTCCGCGTGGGGAGGTCACCGACCGCGGCAGCATCACGGTGGCCCGCTCGGGCGCGGTGGGCCTGGAGATGACCATCACCGCCTACGCCACCTCCGCGCCGGAGCTCGCGACGTGGCTGTCGAACGACCCTGCCTGGTCCGCAGCCTGATCACTCCCGGCAGGTGTGCCGTGCGGGTCGCGCCTGCCGGGTCCAACCCGCAACCGTAGGAGAACCATGACCGCCAAGACCACCGGCCGTGAGGTCACGTCCCTGGATGCGCTCGCGAAACAGCGGCGCGACGCCCTCCCGGCCCCCGTCACCTACGAGTTGGCAGGCGTCGAGTTCACCTTGCCGCCGATCAAGGGATTGCCGTTCGAGATGCAGGAGCGCGTCGGCGACCTCAACGACACCGTTGGGGTCCTCAAGGACGTCCTCGGCGCGGGCAAGGTCAAGGAGATGTACAAGGCGGGCTTCACGTTCGGCGACCTGGAGCTCATCGGTGAGGAGTGGCAGAAGCACAGCGGTGTGGAGCCGGGGGAATCCCCGGCCTCCGCCGCCTCCTGAGGGAGTACGGGGAGGCCATCGAATGGGACATGGCCCGGTACTGGCCGGGCCGGTCCCTCCTTGAGCTGTACCGGGGCACCCTCAGCTGGCGTGAGCTGCGGGTGTTCCTGCGCTACCTGCCGCCGGAGTCCGCGACCGCCCGCGCTCTGCACCCCGACGACACGTGGACCCCCGACCAGCACCTCCTGGCGACGATCGCGGACAGCGTCCGTGAGCTCACCCACCTGACGCTGCTCGTCAACTCGGGGTCGGGCAGCCGTCCGCGTCCGCCGGAGCCGATCCCGCGCCCCGGCGTCCAGCCCCGCCAGCAGGGATCCGTCATCCGTTTCGGGGGCCGTCACGGCTCCGGTGCCGCACAGCTCGCCGCCGCCTTCGGGGGCGCCACCCGCTGATCTGACCGGGGGTGTGCGGTGGCTGCTGGTGTGCTCGTCGGACGCGGATACGTCAGCATCAGGCCCGAGTTCGAGGGGGACTGGTCGCGGTCCGTCAACGCCCGCGCGAGCAGCGCCGGACGCTCCGGCGGCGGGATGTTTGCGAAGGCGTTCGGCACTGGCCTGTCGGGCGTCGGGAAACTCGCCGCCGTCGCCGTCGCCGCGAACCTGTCGGCGGTGGCCCCGGCGGCTGCCGCCCTGGCACCGGTCCTCGCCATGGCCGGGGCAGCGGCCGGGGCCCTCAAGCTCGGATTGTCAGGCGTTGGTGAGGCGTTCAAGGCGGCGTTCGCCGACACCAGCGGCGAAGCCCAAGCCGCGGCCTCCGCGACCCGCCAGGTCGAGTCGGCGCAGCGGGCCCTGGCCACTGCCCAGCGGGCCGTCGCGGACGCCCGTGTCCAGGCCGCCGACCGCGTCAAGGACGCGCAGCGGGCCGTCGCGGACGCCGAGCGCGGGGTTGCCGACGCGGTCGCCGACGCCGCGCAGCGGCAGCGGGACGCCCACGAGGGCGTCGTCCAGGCCGAACGGGACCTGGCGTCGGCGCAGCGGGACGCGCGCACTGCTCAGCAGGACCTCACCACGGCCCGCCGGGACGCGACCCGCTCCCTGGAGGACATGAACAGCAGGCTGGCCGACGCGCAGTTGGATCAGCGTGAGGCGACGCTGCGCCTCGCGAAAGCACAGCAGGACCTCCAGAAGGTCATCGCCGACCCGAAGGCGACCCAGCAGCAACGCGCCGAAGCACAACTGTCCTTCGACCGGGCCAAGCAGCATCTCGCCGAGCAGTCCCGCGACTACAAACGCCTCCAGGCCGACACTGCGGCCGCCGCCAGGGCCGGGGTCGACGGGTCCGAGCAGGTGCGCCGGGCACAGGACCGCATCGCCCAGTCCAGCCTCGGGGTCGCCGACAAGCAGCGCGCCCTCGCCAAGGCCCGTACCACCGAGGCCAAGGCGGGCGTCGACGGGGCACGGTCCATCGCGGACGCGCAGCGTGCTCTCGGAGAGGCGCAGGCCGGGGTGGACAAGGCGCGGCGGGAGGGGCAGCGGCAGATTGCCGACGCGCAGCGCGGTGTCGCGGACGCGGCCCGTGCGCTCGCCGAGGCGCAGGCCGCCGCCGCATCCCAGACGTCCGCGCTCGCCAAGGCGATGGCGAAACTCGCCCCGAACGCACGGTCGTTCGTCACCGCGGTCCGCGGGCTGGCGCCGCTGTGGGACGGCATGCGCCTGTCGGTGCAGAACCGCCTCTTCGCGGGGCTCGACACGGCGGTCGCCGGTCTTGGCCGCCGCACCATCCCGACGCTGCGCACGCAGCTGACGGCCACCGCCGGAGTCCTCAACGCCATGGCGCTCAGCGCCATCGGCGCGGTCGACGCGTTGCAGCGCACCGGGATGCTGGAGCAGATCCTCGCCGGCGCGAACCGCAACCTCGCCGCGTTCAAGGACACGCCAGGGCAGATTCTCACGGCGTTCGGGCGTCTCGCGCTCGCCGCGCAGCCCGCCTTCAACCAGCTGATGGTCCAGTTCGCGGGGGCCATTGCGTCTTTCACCGACGGCATCGGCCGGGCCTTCACGTCCGGCGGCCTCCAGCAGGCCATCGGCACTGCGTTCGGGCTGATCTCCCAGCTCGGCACGATCATCGGGAACGTCCTCGGCGTCGTCACCAACATCTTCAAGACCGCCTCGGACGCGGGCGGGGAAGTCCTCGGTGTCCTCGGCGGCGTCATCGCCGAGCTGCGCCGCATCACGGCCATGCCCGAAGTGCAGGCCGCCCTGCGGTCCGTCTTCCAGGCGGTCGCGCAGATCGCCCAGGCAATCGGCCCGGTCATCGGGACGGCCGTCCAGGCGATCCTCCCGCTCCTCGGAGCCATCGCCCCCGTGCTTGCGGCCCTCGTGCAGCAGCTCGGCCCCGTCGTCGTCCAGATCGTCACCGCCCTCGGCGCGGCCCTGACGCCGATCGTCACGGCGCTGCTGCCCGTCATCCAGCTTGTGGGTACGGCCCTCATCCAGGTCGTGGCCGCACTCATCCCGCTCCTCGCGCCGGTCTCCGCCCTCATCGTCGCGATCATCAAGGCGCTCGCGCCCGCCCTCGGCCCCGTCGTCACCGTCATCACGACGCTCGTGCAGGCCCTCGTGGGGCCGCTCGCGCGCATCGTCACCGCCCTGACCCCCGTCTTCGGGCTCCTGGGTCGCGTCATCACTGGCGTCGTCACGGCCCTGACGCCGCTCCTCGGCCCGCTCGTCGCCCTGATCGGGCAGGTCGCCGGTCTCCTCGCTGGGATCTTCACGCAGGCGCTGACGATCGTGCTGCGGGCCATCCAGCCGCTCATCGCCGTCGGCATCCAGCTCATCACGACGGTCCTCGGCGCGCTCACCCCCATCCTTCCGACAGTCGGCACCGCCATCGCGGCCATCGCGACCGCCCTGCTGGGGCTCCTCGCCCCGGTGGGCCAGGTGTGGACGGCCCTCGGCCAGCAGCTCGCCCCGATCCTCGCCCAGATCGCCCCGATCCTCGCGCAGCTGGCGGCCACCCTCGCCGGGGCGCTCGGGGCGGCGCTCCCGCCGCTGACCGGCGCCCTGCTGATCCTCGTCGGGGCGCTCCAGCCGCTGTTCCCCGTCCTCGCGCAGATCCTCGGGACGGTCGTGGGGCTCTCCGCCGGGGTGCTCCTGCAACTCCTACCGCCGCTCCTGCAGCTCGTGCAGGCCGCAGTGGACTTGACGGTGGCGCTGCTGCCGATCCTCCCGCCCCTCGCCGAAGTCGTCGGCCTGGTCGTGGGGCTGGCGGCGGGGGTCCTGACGATCCTGCTGCCGCCGCTCGCCTCGCTGGCGGGGTTCCTCACCGGCGCGCTGGCGGGCGCCTTGTCGACGGTCATCCGGTGGCTCGCCAGCTTCGTCGGGTGGATCGCGGACCGGGTCGGGCCGACCGTGAAGTGGCTCGGCAACCTGATCAGCCTGATCGTCGGGGGGATCGTCCGGGTCTTCCGGTGGCTGTACGACGTGCTGATCGGGCACAGCATCCTGCCGGACATCGTGGGCTACGTCCGGGGGCCCTTCGCCGGGATCTTCCGGTGGATCCTCGACAATGTCATCCGGCCAGTGTGGTCGGGCATCAGCTCGGTCATCGACGTCGTGTGGCGTACCGGTATCCGCCCCGCCTTCACCGCGATCAAGTCGGCGATCGGGCTGGTCGCCGACGCTTTCGAGACAGCCCGGGACGCCATCGGTAAAGCCTTCGGGAAGATCCGCGACTTGACGAAGGGCCCCGTCAACTTCGTCATCAAGTGGGTCTACGAGCGGGGTATCAAGGCCGTGTGGGACAAGGTCGCCAAGTTCGTGCACCTCCCCGAACTCCCCGACGCCCCGAAGCTTCTGGCGGCCGGCGGCACCGTCAGCGGCTTCGGGCCCGCCCGGCCCATGGCCGTCAGCAGGCCCACCGCGATCGTCGGCGAAGGCAACCCCGCCTTCCCCGAGTTCGTGATCCCCACCGACCCCAAGTACCGCAACCGTGCGCTTGCCCTGCACGCGGCGGCGGGCACCAGACTGATGGACAGCGGCGGCATCCTCGGCGGCCTCGGCGACGCCTGGGACTGGGCGAAGGACACCGTCTCTGACGTCGTCGGCAAGGGCATCGACTGGGCGAAGAAGGGCGCTGACCTCCTGCTCCACCCGTCGAAGATCTGGAAGGAGCTCATCAAGCCCGTCCTCGCGAAGGTCACCAAGGGCGTCGGGTCCTCCCCGATGGGCGAGATGGTCGGGAAGTTCCCCGTGAAGATGGTCACCGGCCTTGGCGACAAGCTCGTCGATTCGGTGGGGAACTTCCTCGGCCTCGGCGACAGCGACCCCGGGCCCGGCGGCTCGGGTGGCGGCGGGTCGGGGGTGAAGCGGTGGACGGGCGTCGTCCAGCAGGCCCTGGGCATGCTCGGGCAGCCCGCCGCCTACACGGCGATGACTCTGCGGCGCATGGCTCAGGAGTCCGGCGGCAACCCGAACATCGTCAACAGGTGGGACAGCAACTGGCAATCCGGGCACCCGAGCGTGGGGCTGATGCAGGTCATCGGGCCCACCTTCCGGGCCTATGCGGGGAAGATGCGGGATGTCGGTCCCTTCTCCTACGGCGTCAGCGTCAACCCCCTCGCCAACGTGTACTCCTCGATGCGCTACGCCCTCGCCGCCTACGGCAGCCTGCCCCGCGCCTACAACCGGGCCGGAGGCTACGACGCGGGCGGGTGGCTCCAGCCCGGCTGGACGCCCGTCTACAACGGCCTCGGCCAGCCCGAGGCCGTCCTGACCCCGGCGCAGCTGCGGGCCCTCACCGGCGCGGCCGCCGCCCCGAGCAGCCCGACGACGCTGGAAGGCGACCTCTACCTCGACAGCGGCGAATTCCTCGGCACGGTCCGGGGCGTCGTCCAGGAACAGAACCGGCAACTCGTCACCACGCTGCGCGCACGGAGGGGCTGACCATGGGCATCCCCGGCAATTTTCTGTCGAGCACGACGGAGCGCGTCGACCCGAACATCAGCGGATGGGTCGTCAAGACCAACTGCGGTACGTGGCTGGGATCCGGGGGCCGGAATGGCGACGGCGTCCTCGGGATGAGGAGCATCGCAGCAGGGGAGATGCAGGCCCGCACCGCCTCGTCCTACGCCGTCGACGCGGGCACCGTGTACCAGGCGTTCGTGGACGCCAGCGCCGCCACACAGCCGGAGCGCATCGGTATCAGGTGGCTGTCGTCGGCCAACGCCGAGATCGCCGTCACCTGGTCGCTGACCACCGCCGGGGCGTCGGCGGCCTGGCACCGAGTCGGAGTGGCCGGGCCCGCCCCCACAGGGGCGGTACGCGCGCACGTCGTCCTGTCCGCCACCGTCACCGGGGCGGGGGTCTGGCACTACTGGGAGAACGCCTATCTCGGCTATCCGGTCTCGACGGTCGGCAACCTCTTCGCGTTCAACACCGAGTCCAGCGAGGTCGACGCGAGCGGCTGGTTCGCTGAGGTCAACAGCTCGGTGTCCCGGCAGGCACCGGCCGTCAGCTGGGCCGTCGACGCCTACACGGCGGGCGGGCACGTCATCGCGATGACCGCCACCGGCCCCGGCAACGCCTCCATGCGGTCGACCGACCGGCCCACCGCCGTCCCCGGCGTCGAGTACATCGCCCATGCCTACCTCAACCCGCCCACCCTCGCCGCCGCCACCTGGGTCGAGGTGCGGTTCTACGACGAGCCCGGCAACCAGATCGCCGCCACCCGCGGCGACCTCGCCGCCCCCGGCACCGGCTGGTACCGGCAACGCGCCTCCGCCACCGCCCCGCCGAACACCGACTCGTGCAGCATCGCCGTGGGCATCGACGGAGCCAGCGCCGGTCAGGTCCTGCGGGCGGAGACCATCGTCGTCTCCACCGCCCCCGTCCTGCACGCCGGAACCGTCCTGCCCTACGCCGACGCGTCGTTCGAACAGGGCACCGCCGGATGGACCGTGGCCAGCGGCGCCGCCGCACTCAGCCGGTCGGCGCCGTGGGGCGCGTCCGTCTTCGACGGCGCCTACACCGGCACCATCACCTCGACGACCGCCACCACCAGCACCATCCGCAGCGCCAAATTCCCCCTGCCCGCCGCCAGTGGTGGTCTCGGGTTCCGCTGCCAGTTCGTCGCCCAGGTCACCGCCGGCGGCTTCACCCTGACCCGCGCCGTCCGCTGGTACACCGCGTCCGGCGCGGACCTCGGCGTCACCGCGGCGGCCTCCGCTCCGGCTCCGGCGCCCGGCTGGTGGTCGCTGTCGAACGACTTCACTGCCCCCGCCGGAGCGACCCAGGCGGCCATCGAGTGGACGCTCACCGCCACCGCCCCCAACTCGGTACTGCGCGTCGACCAGGTCGCCCTGTGGCAGGCCCTGCCCCTCACCGCGGTGAGCGCCCGGGACGCTAACGCCAGCATCACCCTGACGCTCCGCGAGCTCACCCCCGGCCAGATGCTGACCGTGTACCGGGTCGTGTCGGACGGCGCCCGCAACCTCGTCCGCGGCCCGGCAGGGCTCCTCAACCGAACGCCGATCACCAACGACCTGATGGTCATCGAGGACTACGAGGCGCCCCTCGGCGTCCCCGTCACCTACCGCATCGAATCCCTCGCCGCCGGAGCCACCACTCCCGGCGTCCGCACCTCCGACCTTGTCACCATCGCCGCCGGAGACCCGCAGGAGGCATGGCTGAAGGACCCCGCCGCGCCGCAGCGCAACCTGCGGGTGCTCGTGCAACGGGCCCCGGACTGGCAGCGGCCCGTCCCGCAGACCACTTACCAGGTCCGCGGCCGGCGCAACGCCGTCGTGCTCAGCGGCGTGCGCGGCGGGCGGCAGGGCGAGCTGCCCCTCTGGACACGGTCCGACGAGGAACGCAAGGCCCTGCACTGGCTGCTGGACTCGGGGCGGGTCCTGCTGTGGCAGGCCGCCCCCGGCATGGGCGTCACCGACCTGTACGCCAACGTCGCCGAGACCCGAGAAGCCCGGACAGCCGGCACGGCGCTGGAGCCGTGGCGGGCGTGGACGCTGCCGCTCACAGAGGCGGACATGCCCGTCGCCGTCGGGGTGGGCGGTACGGCGGGCCGCACCTGGCAGGACATCCTCACCGAGAACACCACCTGGGGCGAACTGCTCGACAAGTACCGCTCGTGGGAGGACGTCCTGTTCGACCGGCGCATCGGAGGCGGCTGATGTATCCGGTGAGTTCCAGGTTCCTGGCCGCGGTCGCCGAGTCGGGAACCGCCGTGACGGAAGTGGTCCTGTTCCGGAGCACGGGCGCGGTGGAGCACCTCGACGTCACTGGCGGTTCGGTGACCGTCGACCGCGGGCAGGCTGTCCGCCGCACCTGCTCGGTGACCCTCGCCGACACCACGCTGATCCCCCGGACCGCTGCCGACAAGCTCAGCGTGTACGGGGCGCGGCTGCGGATCTCCCGCGGCGTGCAGTACGCCGACGGTGCGGTGGAAGCCGTGCCGGTCGGGGTGTTCCGCCTCGACTCCGTGTCCGGCGACCCTGACGAAGGCCCCGTCACCCTGACCGGCAAGTCCCTGGAGTGCATCGTCGCGGACGATAAGTTCACCCAGCCGTACAAGGCCACCGGCACGGCGGTGTCCGCCATTACCGGGCTGATCCAGCGCAGCATCCCCGCCGCGCAGATCGTCAGCCGGGCGACCGATGCACCGATCGGGCCCCGTACTTGGGACACCGAAGCCGACGCGTGGACAGCCGTCGTCGAATGCGGCGCGGCTATCGGGGCCGAGGTGTACGCCGACCCGGACGGCGTGTTCGTCATCGCCGAGCTTCCCGACCTGCTGACCACACCACCAGCATGGACCGTCGCGGCGGGGGAGGGCGGGGTGATGGTGTCCGCCACCCGCGGCATGAGCGCGGACAAGGTGTACAACGGGGTGTTGGCCAAAGGGGAGAACACGACAGCCAACACGCCGCCTGTCAGCGCATTGGTTGTCGACGACGACCCGTCATCGCCCACCTTCTGGGGCGGCCCCTTCGGCAAGCGGCCTACCTTCTACAGCTCGGCGACGCTGACGACGACCGCCGCCTGCACCGCCGCCGCAACCCTCAAACTCCGGACGGCCCTCGCGCCGAACGCCACCGGCGACCTGTCGTCCCTGCCCAACCCCGCGCTGGAAACCGGCGACGTACTGCGCGTCGTCTACCTCGACGGCACCCGCGAACTCCACCAAGTCCAAGCCCTGACGATCCCCCTCGACGAAGGCGGCGACTTCCCCATCACCACCATCTCCGCGAAGGAGGACCGGTGAACGACTCCTCCATGGCGGTGCACGCCGACCTCGCCGACGCCCTCCACGACCAAGCCATACAGGCGGGCACCAGCGCGCCTGCGGTACGGGGCGCGGACTGGCGCACCGCCATCGTCGGAGCCGTCGGCACGGACGGCACAGTTACCACGGCGGACGGCATCACCACCCGCCGCCTCGCCACCTACCTCACCCCCACGATCGGCGACCAGATCGTCCTCACCCAGTCCAGCTCCGGGAACTGGCTCGCCGCAGGCCGCACCACGCCCGCCACGACGGCGGGCACCTGGCAGCCGATCCCGCTGGCTGCCGGGTGGACGGCGTGGGGCAGCCCCTACTGGGCGCCCAGCTACCGCATCGGCGGCGACGGCACGGCCGCCCTGTGCGGGCTCGCGCGCGCTCCCGCCTCGGGGCCGGCGTCCCCGGCCACCGTCGGGACACTCCCCGCTCCGGCGGCCCCGGCGTCCGCCGCCCGCTTCGCGTGCGAGATCCGCACCGCGGTCGTCGGGGTCGTCGACATCCTCCCCACCGGCGCCATCCAGATCCTCGACTACACGGGCACCGCCTCCTGGGCGTCCCTCGACGTCGTCCGCTACCGGCTCATCTAGGAGGCCCCTTGTGGCTACCGGCGACATCTTCGGGCAGGGCGTCCAGATCAGTGCGCTCACCGACCAGCCTGACGCCAGCGTCCTCGCCCGGCAGCTCGCCGACGCCCTCGCGCAGCGCGGGACGATGCGCTTCGACTCGGCGTCGCAGCGCGCGGCGACCCTCACCGGCCCGGCGGCCGTCGTCGAGGGCATGGTGTCGTGGCTGCGGGACACGAACTCGCTGGAGGTGTACGACGGCGGCCAGTGGCAGGCGGTGTACTACGGGCCTGCCGGGTGGACGACGTATCCGGTGGTGTGGTCGGCGACCACCACGAACCCCGCCATCGGCAACGGTTCGCTCACTGGCCAGTACATGAAGGTCGGCCGGACCTGCCATCTGATCATCATGCTGACCATCGGCTCGACGACGAACCGCGGCAATGGGACGTACCGGTTCAGTCTGCCGTTCACGACGGCCGCCGTCGGCTGCCCTGGTGTCTTGAGCGCGGTCTTCTCGCGTGCGGTCGTCCCTAACCACGGCATCGGCGACTCGCCACTCAGCGGGAGCTGGAGCACCACCGACCAGATCTGGTTCCCCAACCCCGGCTCTACTGGCGACTCCAACGTGTGGACCGAGAGCCAGCCGTGGACCCCGGCCAACACCAACGTCTTCCGGATCTACGGCACCTACCAGACCGCGACGTGACGAAGCCCCGGTCCTTGACCGGGGCGGGACGCCATCAGGTGGACCAACTGGGCGACAGCCCGTTGGCTCGCCGCCGATACGCCTTCGCGATCTGTGCAGGAGGCACCGTGTCCACGCACCGGTTGCACACGCTCTCGTCCTGGTCTGCCACTACGGCGTAGACCGGCATATACCCGGCGGTTCCCTCCGCGAAGGCGCTCCCACACACCGGGCAACGGACGTGGTGGGCGGTATCCGCGTGTATGGCCCCGTCGTCGACGGCGGTTTCCAGCGCCCTGCGGCGAGCGCAGGTGTCACGGTGGAAGGTCCGCCATGCCTCGGCCGGGGGGACAACGATCCGCCCGGGCGGGGCTGCCAAACAGTCCTCGCAGTACGGCCGGACGTAGACGAACTCGTCGGTGACGTGGGTGGCCTCGCTGATTCCGGCCCCGTCCTCACCCACAGCACCACAATGGTGGCATCGCCACGACGGGACAGGGAAAACGTCCGGGACCACCGGACACTCCATGTATGCCATGAACCGAGTGTCCTCCATCCGCGCCCCGAGAGGGGCCTTTTTCATGCCCGGAAAGGGGCCCGAATGGCCACTCCGATGACCCCCTCCCAGTTCCTCGCCGCACTCACAGCCGAGGGCGTCCGTACCGTCGAGGTCGGCTCCTGGAGGACGCACAACCGCGCGGGTCACGGAGCATGGGGCCCGGTGAACGGCGTCGTCATCCACCACACCGTGACCTCCGGCACCGAGTCGACCGTCGACCTGTGCCGCGATGGCTACTCGGGCCTGCCCGGACCGCTGTGCCACGGCGTCATCGCCAAGGACGGGGCCGTCCACCTCGTCGGCTACGGCCGCGCCAACCACGCGGGCGGCGGGGACCCCAGCGTGCTCACCCACGTGATCGCGGAGGACTACGGGGCCCGCCCGCCCCTGCCCACCAAGGGCAATGCGGACGGCGTCGATGGGAACGCCCGCTTCTACGGTTTCGAGTGCATCAACCTCGGTGACGGCCGAGACCCTTGGCCCGCAGCCCAACTCGATGCGATCGAGCGGGTGTCGGCTGCCCTGTGCCGCGCGCACGGCTGGTCGGCGAAGTCCGTCATCGGCCACAAGGAGTGGAGTTCCGACAAGGTCGATCCCCGCGGCTTCGGCATGCCCGACCTACGCGGCCGCATCGCCGCCCGCCTCACCCACCCCGCCGGATGGAACCCCGACACCACGGAGGACGCTGTGCCCCACGCTCTCGGCGAGATCAACACCAAGGAGTATCCACTCCCCGCCGACACCTGGCGGACCCTCGACATCGGCGGGACCGACCTCATCGCCGACGCCAACTCGTACACGGCCACCGTCTTCCTCACGGTCACGGCCCCGCCCGGGGCCACCATCCAGGGCCGTTTCTACCACTACCGCAAGGACGGCTCCCGCTGGGACGGCCCGATCATCGAGCGGCTCACCACGCCCGGCCTGTCGTTCGTCGACTTCACCCACGCCGGCTCCATCTCCGCCGGGGAGACCGTGCGTTTCGAGGCCGTCTACGGACCACTTGAGCCCGCCGACGCCAAGCCCGCCGTCCTCTCCACCGCCCGCGCCCGCGGCCTCTACTGGAAGTAGGTCACCATGCCCAGACAGATCGTCCTCGACATCGCCGAGCGCACCATCGCCGCCTACGCCACGACGTTCCTCGGCCTTCTCCTCGCCGACGGCTTCGACCTCACCAGCATGAGCGCCCTCAAGGCCGCCGCGATAGCTGCGCTACCCGCTGCCCTGTCCGTACTCAAGGGCGCGATCGGCGCGATGACCGGCGACAAGGGCACCGCCGCGTGGCTGCCGCGGGACAAAACCCCGGCGCCCCGGGCTGGGGCGTGACTTCGCAGGACCCCGGCGTCTACATCAGCTCTGCGCAGATGTACGGGGAGATGAGATCCCTCCACGATGCCGTGACCCGGGTCGATTCCAAGCTGGAGGCGCTCAGCTCCGGGCAGGCCGCGGTGCAGGACCACGAGTCGCGGCTGCGTGCGCTGGAGCGGGCGCGGTGGCCGCTGCCGACGGTCGGTGTGCTTGCCGGGCTAGCCGGAGCGGTGACTGGCCTCGTCGCACTACTCCAGCGGTGAGGGGGCATCGTGTCTGATCAGCCTGCGCCGCAGCCGGTGCAGCCCGTAGTGGACGAGTCGGCGGGGGATATGGCGTCCCTCGTGCGGCTGGGGCTTGCCGAGCCGCAGCCGGTGGCGTCTCCGGACCCGCCGTCGCCGCCTGTCCGTGACTATTCGGCGTGATGACTGTGCCCGCTCTCCTCCGGGAGGGCGGGACCTTCGCTTTCGCACGCGCATTCGATTTAGTATCGGGGTATGCACATCGGATGGCGCGAGCGGGCAGGCCCCTGGGCGCGGGTCGCGCTGCCCGACGGCCAGGAGCTCGACGTCATCGTCAGCGGACGCTCGCGGACTCGTGACGGACAGTGGTGGTATGCATGCGAAGCCATCCTTCCCATGCGCCACGACCGGGGCGACGGCACCAGCGAAGCCAAAGCCCAGCCCACCGCCTTCACCGCCTCCGCTGCCGACATCACGCCCATCCCCGGCGAGGACTACAGCAACCTGCCCACCACCGGAGCCGTCGCGGGACGCCAGTGGACCCTCCAGAAACTCCACGTCTACACGGACGGCGGCCCCTCTCGCCGCCTGCACCGAGCCGACTGCTGGCAGGCCGGATCGAGCCAGGAGCGGATCACGACGGAAGAGGCGGGGCGGCTGCTCGCCGACGGTGCCGCTGACGTATGCGACGTCTGCCGCCCCGACCGGGCCCTGCGCGGCAGGCTGTCAGCGACCGTCGGTACCGTGGTCGTGTCCCAGTGGAGCGCGCCCTTGGAGGCCATCGTGGCAAGCGAACTGATCGTGTTCCTGCGGGCACGGCTCGACGAGGACGAGGTGGAGGCACGGGCGGCCAGTCCCGGCCCGTGGCGCACGAATGAGGAATCGGACGAGGTGATCGCGGTCGATGGCATCACCGTCGCGGATGGCTTCGCCCTCTCCGGGCGCCAACTCCGCGCCACAACTTCGCACATCGCCCGCCATGATCCGGCTCGCGTCCTCGCCGAGGTCGCCGCCAAGCGGCGCACGCTGGTCCGCTGCGAGGAGGAACTGATCGCGGGCAGCCCTCGCCTCACCCACTTCATCAAACAGACCCTGTGGGAGATGTCCCTGCCGCACACCGATCACCCGGAGTACCTCAAGGAGTGGCGGCCGTAGCTCAGCTCTCGCCTGCCTCTGCCGGGTGCCGCACGATCTTCTTCACGGCCATCTCCACCTCGTGCCGAGGCAGGCCCGCCGCGGCGGCGTGCGCCGTGTACGCGGCCTGCACGGCCTCGGCGGCCTGCCGCCACGCCTTCCACTGCACATCGTGCGCCTCGCCCTCCAGCCCAGTCAGCCGCTCCTGCTCCTCGCAGCAGGTGCGCTCCAGCTCGATCAGGTCAGCGGTCACACGGGCATCAGACATGCCCTGATTTTAAGCCAGAGCCGAACAGATCAAGCCGCCGCCGCAGGCGCGCGCGTCGCCGCCAGCCACTACGCCCGCCGTCTCCCGGCAACTCCCGCTGGAGGGACTTCGCCGCTCCGGGGATTGCGCGCAATCGACCATGGAGCAGCTGCCTGAGCAATCTGCCGCAATTCCCATGCGCGCAACAGCATCAGACAGCATCCTGATGGCCGGTCAGGCACCACGGTCCCAGCCGCCTGGGGCCCCTGACCTCACTCACGGAGAGGGAAACCATGCCACTGGAGTTCATCGGCACGACGTCCAAGAGCGGCGACTGCCCCACTCTTTACAGGGACACCGACACCGGCAACATCATCATCCAGGGCGACCGCCTCACCCGCCCCGACCACCTCGCCCAACTCCGCGATGTCAAGGACAGCGAGACGTTCGTCGTCGTCCCCCGCGAGCTCCTCACCCGCTTCGCCCCCAAGGAGTAGCGCACGTGCCCGACCTGATCACCGGCCCGGACATCACCCAGTACTTCCGCGACGGCTTCCACCACACCGCGTGGCGCTGGGAAACCCGGCGAGCCTACGGAGTGCCAACCGAGACGGACGATCTTGAGCGGTTCCTGCGGGGCGAACCCCCGCCGCCCCCGGGCGACCGGCCCTGGCTGACCGTCATGCGAGACCTGGAGCAGCAGGGCAAGCGCGTCGAGCGCGTCCGCGTCATCGACGAACCACCCACCGGCTACCAGCAGTGGTTGCTGGAGGACGTGCTGGACAGCGTCGACGCCGGCGAGGACATCCGATACCTGCCCCGCACCGAAGCCGACCAGATGGGCGTGCCCATGGGGGACTTCTGGCTCTTCGACTCCCGGGTGATCGGTCAGTTCCACTTCGACGGCGACCGGTCCCTCGGCATGCACCTCACCGACGACCCGGCGGCCGTACTCCAGGGCTGCCAGATCCGCGACGCGGCGTGGCACTACGCCCGCCCTGCACGCGACTTCGCCGGGCGGGTACGTTCGTCCATGTGAGCACCGACTTCCAGCAAGCCCGACTGTCCCTCGGTGCGCGACTCCGCGAGCTGCGCACCGAGGCTGGGCTCACCGGGAAAGGCGCAGCAGCTCTCCTCGGGTGGGCGCCATCGAAAGTCTCGCGCCTGGAGAACGGCAAGCAGACCCCCAGTGGCGACGACCTCGACGCATGGGCCGCAGCGCTCGGGCATCCGGAGGCGGCCCCGGAATTGAAGGGCCGCCTCCGGGGCCTGGAGACGCGCTACCGGACCTGGCGCCGCCAGCTGGCCGGCGGCCACCGGCCGCGCCAAGAAGCAGGGATCGCCGAGACCGAGCGGACCCGCCGCACCCGGTCGTTCGAGGCGGGCATCGTGCCGGGCATCTTCCAGACCGCGGACTACGCCCGGCACGTCCTGACCAAGTACACGGAACTGCACGGCGCCCCGAGCGACGTGGAAGCATCGGTCGGAGCCCGCATCCGGCGCCAGTCCGCCCTCTACGAGGCGGACAAGCGCTTCGACGTACTCGTGTGGGAAGCGGCGCTGCGCGTGCTCATCTGCCCGCACGACGTCATGGCCGCGCAGATGGATCGGCTGCTCTCGGTCATGGGCCTGGCGACTGTGTCCCTCGGCATCATCCCGCTGGGCGTCCCCGTGGCCATCGCCCCCGGCGACGGCTTCACCATCTACGACGAGCGGCTCGTCATCTCCGAGACTTGGACGATCGAGATGTGGATGGACGACGACGCCGAGATCGACCTGTTCTCCAAGATCTGGGCGACCCTCGCCGAGACGGCGGTCTACGGCCACCACGCCCACCGGCTGATCGCCCGCGCGAGAGCCAGCCTCGACCTGAGTTGAGCAATCTCCCTCACGCCGCAGGGCGGCATGAGCAATCCCGCGCAATCCGCGCCCCAGCGCGCAATCCACGCCCCTACCTTCCTCGCCATGAGCACAGCGAGCAGAACCACCATCCGCTCCATCCGTCCGCCATGGCTGCCGCTTGAGGGCGTGATCGACGCCATCGCGGCAGGAGCGTGGTGGGACGCCATCGCCATCGACGGGGCCCTCGGACACGTCACCGCCGCGCACCTCAAGATGGCCACCGACGGCCGTACCGGCCCCATCCTGTGCGACCCCGGCGGGCCCGTGGGCCGTGTCTACTTCCTGACTCCGGCCGGAACCGCCGATCGGTGGGCAGTGCCCGGATCCGTCGCCTTTGGGGAGTGCTGCTACGTCGTCCTCAACGGCACCCTTGATGCCGACCCCCTGGGCGTCCACTGGATCACCACGCCCCGCTGCCACCACCCCGAACCGCTCGTCGTCCCGCAGCTCCTGCGCGAGGCGCTGACGGCAAGCACGGCCGGGTCATGACCCGCCGCGGCAGTGGCTGGCTCGTATCCTCCGCGGACACCTCAGCCGCGGTGCGGCGCGCGTGGGCAGACGGGCAGGTCGCCCCGATCGCCTCCACCCGATGGACGGTCGTCGAGGCCCCGCTCCTCCGGTCCCTCGACGCCATGCAGCGGCTAGGCCGTGCCAAGAAGCTGGGGCCAGTCCTCGCCTATCCCGAGGCCGACCTCGCGTGGTGGCTCGTCTCCGGCGGCGCTGAGGAACATCTTGGCGATCTGCCCCATCTGACGGTCAAGCCTCTGGGCTGGGCGCTGCCCTGCCCGCCTGTGGGCCTGTACTACGAAGGCCGCGCCTGGCTGGAGACGCCGGACGGATCCGGTCGCCTCACCGATCCCGTCGACCTCGGGGCCGCGATCAGCACCAGCGCTCACGGGGCCGTCTGATGGCCGGCCGTCCGGTGCCGGTCGCCGTGCTCTGTGCAGCAGGGTTCTGCGAGGACTGCCCCGGCGACAAGGAGATCCACCCCCTCAATGCTCCCGCCACACAGCCGCCGGCCATCACCTACCGGTGCGGCTGCCCCTGCCACGGAGTGACGCGCACGGAGACTGTCCCCGATGCCCGTGATGTCCAGGGCACCGCTTAAGCAGGACGTGACCGAAGTGCACGGATGTGTCCCACGGTCGCCGATCCTGCATATGCTCATGGACAAGCTCACTCAGTAAGGCTCGTCACGGGGGACACCCCTGACGGACGGACCTGCCCCGCCCAGACCCCGCGGGACGGTCCGCCTGCGCCTCGGCCGCACCCCAGTAGCCGAGGCGCAGGCGGATTACCCCAGACACCGGCCCCGGATCGCTGAACCCACCTCCCAAGTGGGCGATCCGGGGCCGGTCTTGCGCCGCGGTGTGGGGGAGTGGGAGACAACCGGGAGTCGATCAAGGCAATCTCCTCCCGCGACCTGCGGCCTAATGCCGGATCCTGCCCGATTCTGCCAAGACCAGTCCGGGGCGATCGTGGTCGCGCCCGCACGAGGCATCGCTGCCCCCGGCCCCCTCACCGGCGCGTTCGCCGGGAAGCGCACGTCAAAGACATCGATGTCACCGCGCTTCCGACAGCTTTGGCTATGGATGCGCAAAGCATCAGTTAACGCGGTGGAAAAGGTTGAGTATTAACGTGCAATGCAGGCCGCGAGACGGAGAACCGCAGGTCAAGTCCGGATTCGTGACCGATATGGTCCACCTGCGTTCAGTCGGACGATGCGGTCCACGCACCACTCGCCTACCGGCCGGAACGCTGGTTCCTCCTGCCCAATTGTGAGCGGAGGAAGGTACGACAGTGAGGTGGGACGCGTGCAACTTTCCCCGCACGAACAAGAGCGATTGCTCATCCATGTGGCGGCCGATGTCGCCGAGCGGCGAAGGGGCCGCGGGCTGCGGCTCAACTACCCCGAAGCCGTCGCGCTCATCACCGCGCACATCCTCGAAGGCGCCCGCGACGGCAACAGCGTCGCCGAGCTGATGGCCTCCGGGCGCAAGGTGCTCTCCCGCGACGAGGTCATGGACGGCATCCCCGAGATGATCCACGACGTGCAGGTCGAGGCCACCTTCCCGGACGGCACCAAGCTCGTCACCGTCCACGAGCCCATCGCCTGGCAAGGGGAGCGGATCGCATGATTCCCGGAGAGATCCTCTTCGCCGACGAGCCCGTACGTTTCAACCAGAGCCTCCCGCACATCAGCCTCACCGTGCTGAACGCCGCCGACCGGCCCGTACAG
This sequence comes from Streptomyces sp. NPDC044033, assembly GCF_056434425.1. NCBI lineage: Bacteria > Bacillati > Actinomycetota > Actinomycetes > Kitasatosporales > Streptomycetaceae > Streptomyces > Streptomyces sp. NPDC044033. The sequence goes on from NZ_JBWKFF010000005.1 coordinate 261,388, forward strand.
GTCGGCTCCCACTACCACTTCGCCGAGGCCAATCCCGGTCTCGACTTCGACCGCCAGGCCGCGTACGGCAAGCGGCTCGACATCGCCGCCGGCACCGCCGTCCGTTTCGAACCCGGCATCCCCGTCGAGGTCGATCTCGTGCCCATCGCGGGCAAGCGCATCGTCGAGGGCCTGCGCGGCGAGACCGGAGGACCCCTCGATGTCTGAGCTCACCCGCCCCGCCTACGCCGACCTCTTCGGCCCGACCGCGGGCGACCGCATCCGGCTCGCCGACACCGACCTCGTCGTGGAGATCGAGGAGGATCGCTCCGGCGGCCCCGGGCACTCCGGCGACGAAGCGGTCTTCGGCGGCGGCAAGGTGATCCGCGAGTCGATGGGCCAGTCCCGTGCCACCCGTGCCGAGGGCGCCCCCGACACCGTGATCACCGGCGCCGTCGTCCTCGACCACTGGGGCATCGTCAAGGCCGACATCGGCGTGCGCGACGGCCGGATCACCGGCATCGGCAAGGCCGGCAACCCCGACACCATGGACGGCGTCCACCCCGACCTCGTCATCGGCCCCGAGACCGAGATCATCGCCGGCAACGGGAAGATCCTCACCGCCGGAGCCATCGACACCCACGTCCACTTCATCTGCCCGCAGGCCGTGGACGAGGCCCTCGCCTCCGGCATCACCACGCTGGTCGGCGGCGGCACCGGCCCCGCCGAGGGCAGCAAGGCCACCACCATCACCCCCGGCTCCTGGCACCTGGCCCGGATGTTCGAGGCGCTGGAGGCGTACCCGATCAACATCGGGCTGCTCGGCAAGGGCAACACGATGTCGTACGACTCGATGCGCGACCAGCTGCGCGCGGGCGCCGTCGGGTTCAAGGTCCACGAGGACTGGGGCGCGACCCCCGCCGTCATCGACGCCTGCCTCAACGTCTGCGAGGAGAGCGGCGCCCAGCTCGCCATCCACACGGACACCCTCAACGAGGCCGGTTTCGTCGGCGACACCCTCGCCGCCATCGCCGGGCGCTCCATCCACGCGTACCACACCGAGGGCGCGGGCGGCGGGCACGCACCGGACATCATCACCGTGGTCTCCGAGTCCAATGTGCTGCCCAGCTCCACCAACCCCACCCGGCCGCACACCGTCAACACCGTCGAGGAACACCTCGACATGCTGATGGTCTGCCATCACCTCAACCCGGCCGTTCCCGAGGACCTCGCCTTCGCCGAGTCCCGCATCCGGCCCAGCACCATCGCCGCCGAGGACTTCCTGCACGACCTCGGCGCGATCTCGATCCTCTCCTCCGACGCCCAGGCCATGGGCCGCATCGGCGAGGTCGTGCTGCGCACCTGGCAGACCGCGCACGTCATGAAGAAGCGCCGCGGCGCCCTGCCCGGCGACGGCCGCGCCGACAACCACCGCGCGCGCCGGTACGTCGCCAAGTACACGATCAACCCGGCCGCCGCCCAGGGCCTCGACCACGAGATCGGCTCCGTGGAGACCGGCAAGCTCGCCGACCTCGTGCTGTGGGACCCGGTCTTCTTCGGTGTCCGCCCGCAACTCGTCATCAAGGGCGGCCAGATCGCGTACGCGCAGCTCGGCGACGCCAACGCCTCCATCCCCACCCCGCAGCCGATCCTGCCGCGCCCCATGTTCGGCGCCGTCGGCCGGGCCCCGGCCGCAAGCTCCATCAACTTCGTCACCCAGGCGGCGATGGACGACGGGCTCCCGGAGCGGCTCGGCCTCGGCAAGCGGTTCACCCCGATCCGCTCCACCCGCGGTGTCTCCAAGGCCGATATGCGCAACAACGACGCCCGGCCACGCGTCGTGGTCGACCCGGACACCTTCACGGTCACCATCGACGGCGACCCCGTGGAGCCGGCGCCGGCCGACGAACTGCCCATGGCCCAGCGTTACTTCCTGTTCTGACATGGCCGCCGACCCCCTGACGGCCCCGGTCGCCACCATGCCGCTCATCGGCCGCCCGCTCCGCCCCGCCGAGGGCGCGGCGGGGACCGGGCCCGTACGGACCCGGCCGCTGGAGCCCCTCGACGACCGCCGCGCGCGGCCGACGGGGAGCCGCGCCGCCCTGCTCGTCCTCGCCGACGGCCGCTTCCCGGCCGGTGGGCACGCCCACTCCGGCGGGGCCGAACCGGCGGTCAAGTCGGGCCGGATCCGGGACGCCGCCACCCTGGAGGAGTTCTGCCGGGGCAGGCTGCACACCGCCGGGCTCACGGCCGCGGCGCTCGCCGCCGCGGCCGCGGCGGGCCTCGACGCGCTCGACCTCGACGAGGCGGCGGACGCCCGTACCCCCGCGCCCGCGCTGCGTGCCGCCGCCCGCCGGCTCGGCCGGCAGATGATGCGCGCCGCCCGGTCCGCCTGGCCCTCGCCCGAACTGGACGCTCTCGCGGCCGCCCGGCCGCGCGGCGCCCACCAGCCCATCGTGCTCGGCCTCGCGGCCCGCGCCGCCGGGCTCACCCCGCTCGACGCGGCGTACGCGAGCGTCTACGAGGCGGTGAGCGGCCCGGCGACCGCCACGGTGCGGCTGCTGAGCCTCGACCCCTTCGACGCCACCGCCGTACTCGCGCACCTCGCCGGCGACCTGGACCAGGTCGCCGGGGCGGCGGCGGAGGCGGCCGAACGCGCCGTACAGGAGGGCACGGACACGCTGCCCGCGCCGTCCGCGCCGCTGCTCGACATCACCGCCGAACAGCACGCGACCTGGCCCGTACGGCTCTTCGCCTCATGACCGCCTCATGACCATCCACCGCACTGCCTGAACCACTCGCAGAGAACACCAGGAGCGACATGCACCTCGACCACGGCAACGACTTCCCCGAACGCCACACCCACAGCGCCGACGCGCACCGCCCCGACGGCAGTCGGCGCGCGCTGCGCATCGGGCTGGGCGGCCCGGTCGGCACCGGCAAGACCGCCACCGTCGCAGCGCTCTGCCGCGCCCTGCGCGACGAACTCTCCATCGCCGTCGTCACCAACGACATCTACACCCGCGAGGACGCCGAGTTCCTGCTCCGCGAGGCCGTGCTGCCGCCCGAGCGGATCACCGCGGTGGAGACCGGCGCCTGCCCGCACACCGCGATCCGCGACGACATCTCCGCCAACCTGGAGGCCGTCGAGGACCTGGAGGACGAGGTCGGGCCGCTCGACCTCGTCATGGTGGAGTCCGGCGGCGACAACCTCACCGCCACCTTCTCCCGGGGCCTGGTCGACTTCCAGATCTTCGTCATCGACGTCGCGGGCGGCGACGACATCCCGCGCAAGGGCGGCCCCGGCGTCACCACCGCCGACCTCCTCGTGGTCAACAAGACCGACCTCGCCCCGTACGTCGGCGTCGACCTGGAAGGCATGGCGCGCGACGCCAAGGCGCAGCGCGGCGACCTCCCCGTCGCCTTCACCTCCATCAAGGCCGAGGGCGGCGTCAAGCCGGTCTCCGACTGGGTGCGCGAGCGCCTCGCGGCCTGGACCGAGGAGACGGCGGCGGCGTGATCGTCACGAGCGCACGGACCGCCCCGCGCCCAGCGGCCCTCGCGACCGGATACGGCGTACGGGCCGCGGCACGGGTCGTCGCCGTGCCGGACGGGCGCGGCGGCACCAGCCTGCCCGTGCTGGAGGGCGAGGGCCCCTTCGCCCTCCGCCGGCTGCGCTCGGCGGGCTCCGAGGCCCGCGCCTGCCTGGTGGGAGCGATGAGCGCGCCGCTCGGCGGCGACGCGCTCGCGCTCTCGGCCACCGTCGCCGACCGGGCGGCGCTGCGCTTCACCACCACCGCGGCCACCATCGCGCTGCCCGGCCGTACGGGCGACCACGCCACGTACGACACCCGGCTGGAGGTGGGGGAGGGCGCCGTACTGCGCTGGCTCCCCGAGCCGCTGATCTCCGCGGGCGGCAGCGATCTGCGCATGACGACTCGCGTCGATCTCGCGGCCGGTGCCCGTCTGGTCTTCCGCGAGGAGCAGGTGCTCGGCCGTACCGGCGAGCACACCGGGCGGCTCGTCACCCGGCTCACCGTGCGCCGCGCGGGCCGTCCGCTCTTCGACCAGGAACTGGCGTACGGGCCGGGGGCGCCCGGCTGGCAGGGCGGCGCGGTCCTCGGGGGCCACCGGGCGGTCGGCCAACTGATCGTCGTGGATCCGGCCTTCGAGGAACGTCCCGTGGAGCGGACACTCCTGGGCGAAACGGCCGTACTGACCCCCTTGGCGGGCCCCGCCGCTCTGGTCACGGCCGTCGCTCCCGACGCTCTGTGCCTGCGCCGTTACCTGGATGCGGCGGCGAATCTTATGGATTGGTAAAGAAACACCTGTGCGATCTGTCCATACGGGTGGCAGAAGCGAAAGTATTCCCCTCACAGCTTCGTGATCATCGCCGTCCCCCGGAGGCGGCGCACCCAGCAGGGGGAGTTCCTACGTGAGACGTACAGCAATACTCGGCGCGACCGGCACCGTGGTGACCGGCGCGCTGATAGCCGGGTTCATAGCCGCGCCGGCGGCCACCGCCGGTGAGCGCACGCACAGCGGCGCCCGCGAGGCGTACGGCGTGCGGGTGGCCGCGGACAAGGCGGCGAAGTCGGGCATCAAGTGGCAGGACTGCCCGGCCTCCTGGGGCCTGGCGGCCCCCATCCAGTGCGGCTATGTGACGGTCCCCGTCGACTACGCCAAGCCCCACGGGCGCACGATCAAGATCGCCGTGGACCGCGCCCGCGCCACCGGTGACAAGAGCGAGCGCCAGGGCTCCCTCGTCTACAACCCGGGCGGCCCCGGCGGCTCCGGAATGCAGTTCCCCGCCCGGGTCACGAAGAAGAACCCGCTCTGGACGAAGACCTCCAAGGCGTACGACTTCATCGGTTTCGACCCGCGCGGCGTCGGCCACTCCGCCGCCATCTCCTGCGTCGATCCGCAGGAGTTCGTCAAGGCGCCCAAGAGCGACCCGGTGCCCGACAGCGGGGCCGACAAGCGCGCGCAGCGCAAGCTCGCCAAGGAGTACGCGGACGGCTGCAAGGACCGCAGCGGCGCGATGCTCCCGTACATGACGACGCCGAACACCGCCCGCGACCTGGACGTGGTCCGCGCCGCCCTCGGTGAGAAGAAGCTCAACTACCTGGGCGTCTCCTACGGTACGTACCTCGGGGCCGTCTACGGCACGCTCTTCCCGAACCACGTCCGCCGCATGATCGTGGACAGCGTCGTCAACCCGGCGCAGTCCAACATCTGGTACCAGGCCAACCTGGAACAGGACGTGGCCTTCGAGAGCCGCTTCGCCGACTGGAAGACGTGGGTCGCCAAGCACGACTCCGTGTACCACATCGGGAACACCGCGGCGAAGGTCCAGCGCCAGTGGGAGAAGCTGCGGGCCACCGCCAAGAAGAACCCGATCGGCGGGGTCGTCGGCCCGGCCGAGCTCATCGGCTACTTCCAGAAGGCCCCGTACTACGACTCGTACTGGGTCCCGGTCGCCGAGGCCTGGAGCAAGTACCGCGCGGGCGACGAGAAGCCGCTCATCGCGGCCGCCGGACCTGACATGTCCGACACCGCCGGCAACATCGCGTCGGAGAACAGCAACGCCGTCTACACCGCGGTCGAGTGCGCCGACGCCAAGTGGCCGACGAGCTGGAACAAGTGGAACCGCGACAACACCCGGGTCGACAAGAAGGCTCCCTTCATGACCTGGGCGAACGCCTGGATGAACCTGCCCTGCGCCACCTGGGGCGCTCCGCAGCAGACCCCGGTGAACGTCAAGTCCCACAAGAACCTGCCGCCGGTGCTCATCGTGCAGAGCACCCAGGATGCCGCGACCCCGTTCGCGGGCGCCGTCGAGCTGCACAAGCGCTTCAAGAACTCCCGCATGGTCATCGAGAAGGGCGCGGGCTCGCACGGCGTCACCGGTCTGCTGAACCCCTGCATCAACAGCAAGGTGGACGCCTACCTGGTCGACGGCAAGACCGACCCGAAGGACGTGACGTGCACCCCGCACGCCACCCCTGAGCCGAAGGCCGCCGCGGCCAAGTAGCACCCGCCGCGCGCAGTCGAAAGCCGTGCCCCCGCCCCTCTCGAAGAGGTGCGGGGGCACGGTGCGTCCGTACGCGCCTTGGGCCTACAGCGGCTCGACGCCCAGCAGGTGAGCGGTCTTCTCGTAGACCGTGCGGGCGAGTCCGTCGTCCTGGGCCGTACGCGAGGGGGAGACCGGCCGGGACTCGCTGAAGAAGCCGCCGCTGGGCCGCGGGGCGGGCGAGGCCGTGGCGAGCCGGACCGGGGTCCGCACGCCCTCGTCCAGGGAGATGGCGAACGGCCTGAACAGCGGTGCCGTCAGCCGCAACAGGCCGCCCGCGCTGCTGTTGATGGCGGTGCCCTTCACCATGCCGGGGTTGGCGCTGTAGACGCTCATGCCGTCGGGCAGCCGCCGCGCGAGCTCCCGGGCGGCCAGGAGGCTGACGAGTTTGCTGGTCGCGTAGACGTTGATCTGGTGGTGGAAGCCGCCGCCCCACGACCGGCCGGTGACGTCCGGATCGCGGGTGTCGAGCTTTCCGCGCTTCTCCAAGTACGTCGACAGGTTGATGATCCTGGCGTCGGGGGCGAGGCCCCCGTCGGCCAGGAGGGCGTGCGTGAGCAGGAACGGCGCGTGGTGGTTGAGGGCGTACGTCCGCTCGACGCCGTCCACGGTCCGCTCGCGGCGAGCGAACGCGGCCCCGGCGTTGTTGATGAGCACGCCGACCGGGCCGATGTCCGAAGCGAGCGCCTTCGCCAGGTCGCGGACCTGCGACCACTGCTCCAGATCGGCGGTGTACGTCCTGATCGGAGCGGCGCCCCGGCCGGTGGGCGCCAGGCCGCGCAGGCTGTCGGCCGCGGCGGCGGTGCGCGCCGCGTCCCGGCCGACGAGGACGACGCTCTGCCCGGCCTCGCTGAGATGACGCGCCGTCACCAGTCCCAGCCCCGAACCGCCCCCGGTGATCACGGTGGTCGTCGTGGTGCTCATCGCTGCCCCTCACTGTGGTGGTCTTCGGTGGCAGCGGCGGTCTCCGCCGGCCGGGGGCCGTCGGCCACCTCGCGCAGCAGTGCGTGCAGGCGGAGCCTGCTGTCGCGGTCGAGTCGGGCGAAGGGCGAATGCTCGGTGCTGTGCCCGACGACGCGGTCACGCAGCGCGCACCCCTCGTCGGTGAGCTGGACGACCTTGACCCGGCGGTCGGTGGGGTGGGGCACACGGCGGACCAGGCCGCGCTTCTCCAGCCGGTCGATCATCGACGTCGCCGTCGACGCGTCGCACTGGAGGCGATCGGCCAGGCGGCGCGCGGTCATCTCGTGCCCACGGCTCAGCCGCCACAGCACGTCGGTCTGCGTGTCCGTCAGTCCGACCTCGCGCGCGAGGTCCCTCAGCTCGGCGTGCACCTGGGTGCGTACGGCGAACAGGTAGTCGATCAGCTCTTCGTTCAAGCGCGCGTCATCCATGGCCGCACAGTACATGGAAGTTCCAATCATTGGAAGTTCCACATAGATGCTCGTCGGACTGGGGTGGCCTTGCCGGACCGGCAAGAGAAATGGTGCGGCGGCGGAGGGCGGCGCACGGTGTGCCGCATGACCGATGAACAAGTCTCCGGTGAATTTGATGTGATCGTCCTGGGCGGCGGCGTGGCGGGCCTCTCGGGAGCGCTGACCCTGGCGCGCGCCCGGCGGTCCGTCCTGGTCGTGGACTCGGGCGAGCCCCGCAACGCCCCGGCCGCCGCGGCCCACGGCCTGCTGTCCCGCGACGGGGTGGCCCCGCTGGAACTGCTGCGCGCCGGGCGGGACGAAGTGACGCGCTACGGAGGGAAGGTGGTGTCGGCGCGCGCGACGGCCACCCGCCGCACGGCGAAGGGCTTCGCCGTCGAGACGGACGGCGGAGAGGTCTACGGCGCGCGCCGCCTGCTGGTGACGACGGGGTTGGTCGACGAGCTGCCGGCGGTTCCCGGGCTGCGCGAGCGGTGGGGGCGGGACGTCCTGCACTGCCCGTACTGCCACGGCTGGGAGGTGCGCGACACCCCGATCGGAGTGCTGGGGACGAGCGCCGCCTCGGTCCACCAGGCGCTGCTGTTCCACCAGTGGTCGCGGAAGATCACGCTGTTCCTGCACACCGGCCCGGAGCCCGGCGAGGAGCAGTGGGAGCGGCTGGCCGCCCTCGGTATCGACGTCGTGCAGGGGGAGGTGACCGGCCTGGACGTCACGGATGACGCGCTGACCGGTGTGCGGCTGGCCTCCGGACCCTACATTCCCGTGCGATCGCTGGTCGTGGCACCCGAGTTCGTCGCCCGCGGCGAGATCCTGTCGGGCCTGGGGATCGGCGTGGCGGACCACCCCATGGGAGTGGGCACGTACGTACCGTCCGATCCGGGCGGCGCGACCGATGTCCCCGGCGTGTGGGTGGCCGGCAATGTCACCGACGTGATGGGCGGCGTCCCCGCGGCACAGGCCGGTGGTGTGACGGCGGCCGCGGCGATCAACATCGACCTGGTGAACGCCGACGCGGAGGCGGCGGTGGCGCGCCGCCGCGCGGGCGCGGAAGACGTCTTCAGCGCGGCGAACGAGGCGGCGGTCTGCGAGCGGGTGCTGGGTGACCGCCGGCACGGCATCGACTCCCTGTTGCCGGCCACCGCGCCCGACGGGGCCTGAGGGCCTGTGTCATGTCCCCTGTCGGTCCGGCGGCCAGAGGCCGCGCGCCCGGCCGGGGGCATGGCACAGGCCCTCAGGGCCCCGCGGGTCAGGAGGGATGGTCGGGGCGGGCGCGGAGGTGGGCGCGCTCGCCCTGCTTGCCGAAGATGATGAGCAGTTCGACGGGCTGATCATTGTCCGGGCCGAGCCAGTGCGGTACGTGCGTGTCGAACTCCGCCACCTCTCCGGGCGCCAGGGACAGGGACCGCTCGCCCAGGTGCAGCCGCAGCCTCCCGTCGAGCACGTAGACCCACTCGTAGCCCTCGTGCGTGTTCAGTTCGCGCTCGCCGGTGCTGGGACTGATGACGAGCTTGTGCGCGTGCAGCCCGCCCGGCCTGCGGCTCAGCGGCACGAAGGTCATGCTGCCCTGTGTGACCGGCCGCAGATGCACCCGCGGGTCGCCCGTCTCGGGAGCACCCACGAGTTCGTCCAGCGAGACGCTGTACGCACGGGCCAGCGGCAGGAGCAGCTCCAGGTTGGGCTTGCGGCCACCGCCTTCCAGGCGCGAGAGCGTGCTCTCGGAGATGCCGGTGGACTGCGCCACCGCGGCCAGCGTGATGCCGCGCCGCCGGCGCAGTTCCCGAAGCCTGGGGCCGATGGCCGTCAATGACTGTTCGATTCGGTCCATGGCCTCACCTTGCCGAAACGGCATGGCTCTTTGCAACTTTGCCGGATCCGGTCGCACTCTCCAGGCGACGCGAGCGGCCCGCCGCTCGCCGACCCCCTCGACTACCGCTCTGGAGAGCTCTCAATGACCAGCCCCGCCCGGCGCACCGGGACAGCGGCGGACCCGCAGACGCCGGATCCGCAGGCACCGGACTCGTACGCAACGGATCCGCAGACGCCGGACCCGCGCAGATGGATGGCGCTGACCGTGGCGTCGGTCGCGACACTGATGGTCGTCCTCGACGTGTCCATCGTGAACATCGCCCTGCCGCAGGCCCAGAGCGATCTGGGCATGAGCGACGCGAACCGTCAGTGGATGATCACCGCCTACGCCCTGGCCTTCGGCGGCCTGCTCCTGCTCGGCGGCCGCATCGCCGACTTCGCCGGCCGCAAACGGACCCTGCTCATCGGCCTCGTCGGATTCGCGGCGGCGTCCATGCTCGGCGGCGTCGCACCCGATCCGGTCACCCTGTTCGCCGCACGCGCCCTGCAAGGCGGCTTCGCCGCGCTCCTGGCGCCCGCGGCGCTCTCCATCGTCACCGTCGCCTTCACCGACGAGAAGGAACGCGCCAAAGCCTTCGGGATCTTCGGAGCCTTCCAGGGCGGCGGAGGCGCGGTCGGTCTCCTGCTCGGCGGTGTCCTCACCGAGTACGCCGGCTGGCGCTGGTGCATGTACATCAACATCCCCATCGCCCTGGTGGCGGCGCTGGCCGCCCGGCGCTTCGTCCGCGAGAGCCGCGCCGCCGTCGACCGCCACTACGACATCCCCGGCGCCGTCCTCGTGACCGGCGGCCTGGTCGCCCTCGTCTACGGCTTCGCCCAGGCCGCCGACGGCGACGGCTGGACGGCCCCCGCGACCCTGCTGCTCCTGGCCGCGGCCGTACTCCTCCTCGCCGCCTTCGTCGTCGTCGAACGCCGCACCGCACACCCCCTGCTGCCCCTGCGAGTGGTCCTCGAACGCAACCGCGCCGGGGTGTTCCTGGGCAATCTCCTGCTCGGCGCCGGCATGTTCGGCATGAACCTCTTCATGACCTACTTCCTCCAGGTCAACCTCGGCTATACGCCCTTGCAGGCCGGTTGCGCGTTCCTGCCGTTCAGCGTCGGCATCATCGCCACCACCACGCTGGCCGCGCCCCTCGTCACCCGTCTCGGCCCCAAGGCGCTGATGGTCGGCGGCACGGCGCTGGCCACGGCGGGCATGTTCTGGCTCACCCGCCTGGACGCCGGCTCCGGCTACACGGGCGAAGTCCTGCCGACCCAGATCCTGGTCAGCGTGGGCGTGGGGCTGTTCTTCCTCGCCGGACCCAACGTGGCCCTGTCCGCCGTCGACCCGCGCGACGCCGGTGTCGCCAGCGCGGCGCTGAGCACCAGCCAGCAGATCGGCGCGGCCCTCGGCCCGGCCCTGCTCAACACCCTCTACATCTCCGCTGTCGGCGGCTACCTCGCCGCCCGCCCGGCGAGTACGGGCGGGATCCCGCACGCCGTGCGGATGGAGGCGTTCCTTCACGGCTACCGCGTCGCGTTCATCGTCGCCGGCGCGCTCCTGGCCGCCGCGTTCCTCGTCCTCGCCGTCCTGGTGAAGACCGCCCGGAAGCCCGCCGCCGACGCGCGGCCCGGCGCGGGACAGCATCTCGCCTGACGCGGAACCACAACCACCACCGCACAACGTCCGCACCACTCCGGTGCGTTCGCCGACGCGTGCATCAACCCATCCATCAACGCACCCACCAATGCACCCATCAACACAGAAGGAGCAACAACCCCTCATGTCGGACCTCTTCGAGCCGGTGACCGTCGGCAAGTGGAACCTGAACAACCGCGTCGCCATGGCCCCCATGACCCGCAACCGGGCCACCCCCGACGGCCTGCCCACCGACCTCATGACCACGTACTACGGGCAGCGCGCCACCGCCGGTCTGATCATCACCGAGGGCGTGCAGCCCAGTGCGGCGGGCCAGGGCTATATGAACTCACCCGGCCTGCACACCCCCGCGCAGATCGAGGGCTGGCGCGCCGTCGCCGACGCGGTGCATCGCGGCGGCGGCCGCGTCGTCGCGCAGCTCATGCACGCGGGGCGCATCTCGCACCCCGACAACAAGCACCGGGCCGAAACCGTCGCCCCCAGCGCGATCGCCGCACCGGGCGAGATGTTCACCGCCGCGGGCCGCCGGCCCCACCCGACGCCCCGCGCACTGGGCACCGGGGAAATCCCCTCCGTCGTAGAGGAGTACGCACAGGCCGCCCGCGCCGCGATCGACGCCGGCCTCGACGGTGTCGAACTGCACGGGGCCAACGGCTACCTCCTCCACCAGTTCCTCGCCCCCTCCACCAACCACCGCACCGACGCGTACGGCGGCACCCCGCAGGCCCGCGCGCGCTTCGTCATCGAGGTCGCCCAGGGCGTGGCCGACGCCATCGGCAGCGAACGGGTCGGCATCCGCGTCTCGCCCGCCATCAACCTCCACGGGGCCCTGGAGGACGACGCGACGGACACCGCCGTCACGTACCGGACGCTCGTCGACGAGCTCTCCGCCATGGGCCTGGCCTATCTGCACACGATCGGCGCCCCCGAGACCCCGCTGCTGAGGGACCTCGCCGACCGCTTCGGGGGCTCCCGCATCGTCAGCAACGGCTGGGACCCCGTCACCGACGTGACCGCCGCCCGCGACCTCGTCGAGAGCGGCCGGGCCGACCTCGTCGCCGTCGGGCGGGCCTTCATCGCCAACCCCGACCTCATCCACCGCTGGCGTACCGGGGCGGCGCTGAACGAGCCCGACGGCACCACCTTCTACGGCGGCGACCACCGCGGCTACACCGACTACCCGTTCCTGCCCGCGAACGCGGGCTGAGGCCCGGCACCTGGTCCACACGCCGTGCCCCGGACCCGCGACGGGTCCGGGGCACGGCGGTGCGGCGTCCGGTCAGCGCATGAGGGCGCCGCCGTTGATGTCGTACGTCGCGCCGGTGATGAAGGAGTCCTCGGCGGAGAGGAAGACAGCGAGGCGGGCGACGTCCTCCGGGGCGGCGATGCGGCCGAGCGGCACCTGGGCGGTCATCTCGGCGAGGGTCTCGGGGGAGACGGAGCGGACCATGGGGGTGTCGATCATCGCGGGCGCGACGGCGTTGACGTTGATGCCGTGGGGGGCCAGTTCGGCGGCGAAGACGCGCGTCAGCGAGATCAGGCCCGCCTTGGTCGTGCCGTAGGCGGCGCCGGTGGGCCGGGGCGCCTGGCCCGCGATGGAGGACATGTTGACGATGCGCCCGAACCCCCGCTCGCGCATGTCGGCGGCGACCATGCGCGTGAGGAAGAACGCGGCCCGCAGATTGACCGCGAACACGTCGTCCCACTCCTCGGGAGTGATGTCCCAGAGCGACTTGACCAGCGGCCGGGCCGCGTTGTTGACGAGTACGTCCACCGGGCCCCACGCGCTCGCGGCGCGGTAGCCGGCGGCCAGGGCGTCGAGGTCGCGCAGATCGGTGTGGACGGCGAGGACGCGGTCGCCGCTGGGGTCCAGCTCGGCGGCCAGGGCGCGGTTGCGCTCGTCGTCGACGTCGAGCGCCGCGACCCGCGCGCCCTCGTCGAAGTACGCGCGCACCAGGGCGGCCCCGAGCCCTTGGGCGGAACCGGTGATCAGGACGGTGCGTCCGGCGAGGCCGGTGGAGAGCATGGGGCGGGACCTTTCGGGAGCTGTGCGATGGAAGAGGGGGAGCGGGGGAGAGGGGTCTCACGCGGTCGATCTGCGTGGAGCCGGGCCGCGCGTGCGGTGGAGCGCGGTTGCTTACGGGCGCGGGCGCGCGGGGCGCGTCAGCGCGTGCCGAAGAACAGCGGGCGGCCGACCCTCGCCTCGACGCGCAGATAGCGCCAGAGTCGGCTCTCGCCGACCGGCGTCTCGCGGACGATGCCGCAGACCTTGATGGCGGTGGCCATGTCGGGCACGTCGGCGAGGATGTAGGACGTCCAGGGCCAGCCGGGCGTCGCGCCGACCATCAGCTGGTCGTCGTCGAGGGTGCCGAGCACCGTGACGCCGAAGCGCTCGGCGAGCCGGTCGAAGGCGGGCGTGATCGCGGCGGCCACCTCGGCGCGCTCGTCGTCGCCGGCGTTGAAGAACTCCTGGGTGACGGCGATGCAGAAGAGCGTCCGCAGCGGCGCGCCGCCGCCGTCCTGCTCCGGCCCGACGGCCGCGGGCGCTGGGGTGGGGGAGGCGTCGGTGGTGTCGTGCACGGCGGTCTTCCGTCTCTGTGAGGAGCGCTCCGCGGGAGCGCTCTGCGGGGGTGGCGGTGTGCCCGGCGGTGCGGCTCGGGGCATGGGTGTGCCGCGGGGCACAGCGTTGCACCGCCGGAACATTTACAGGATCATCGAAATGACAATCCGTACGCTAACACTCAGTTTGAGAGATCTCTAAATGTCTCCCTCTGTGCGCACCCCCACCGCGCCGCCCGCCGACTCGCCGCCGGCCGACGCCGATCAGCCGGACGCCGCCGACCTCTGCCTCGGCGGTCTGCTCCAGGCGTTCAGCGAGCCCCTGCGTCAGCTGATCGTCCGGCGGCTGGCCGTGGAGGCGGAGGTGGGGTGCGGCGACATCGAGCTGCCCGTCACGCGGGCCACCGGCTCGTACCACTTCCGGATCCTGCGCCAGGCGGGCTGGACCCACACGCGGCGGATCGGGCGCGAGCGCTATATCTCCCTGCGGAGCGCGGACATCGAGGAGCGCTTCCCCGGTCTGCTGCCGGCGCTGCTCCGGGCGGCGGAGGCGGACGAGGTGCGGAGGGACGCCAAGGTCCGCGGGTGAGGCGGCGCCAGTGGGGGGCGAGCGGAGGTGATCCTCCGGCCCGGAGGGCCGCCGTGGCGCGTTCGCCGCCTTGCCGCTCCACAGTGTCGCGATATAGCGTGAGTGTGCCGTTGGGTCCGTACCGTCGAGGAGACCGCATGCCCGATCACGCCGCCACCCCGGAGCCGCTCGGCGAGCCCGGCCGGCCCGCCGCCCAGGCTCCCGCCGTCCGCGCCTCCGACCAGGAGCGCGACGCCGCCGCGGCCCTCCTCGGTGACGCCCTCGCCCTCGGCCGCCTCTCCGCCGACGAGCACTCCGAGCGGCTGGAGGCCGTCTACCAGGCACGTACCCGCGCCGAACTCGTCCCGCTCACCGCGGACCTGCCCGCGCCCGAGCCCGGCCGGTCCCTCGCCGACCCTGCCGGTACCGAGCCCGTGACCGCCCTCTTCAGTAAGATCCGGCGCGGCGGCCAACTGCCCGTACCCCCGCACTCCGTCGTGCACGCCCGGTTCGGCGCGGTCGTCCTCGACCTGCGGCACGCCGTCTTCACTCGGCGCGAAGTCGTGATCGAGGCCAACTCCTTCTGCGGCAAGATCGAGATCCTGCTGCCCGACGAGGCGCAGGTCTACGACACCGGAACCGCCCTCTTCGGCAAGCGCTCCCTGCCCGGCAAGACCCCCAAGGGGGGCTCGGACGGCCCGGTGGTGCGTATCACCGGGCGGTCCGTCCTCGGCCATGTGCGGCTCATGCGGAACTTCAAATGGCCCTGGCGCGAGTGGCGTTGAGCCATTCGTCCTCGGCGGCGTAATCGCAGAGCCCGCCTTGCGGGCCGGCCCCGGCCAGCAGCGGGAACGACTCCCGCCAGTCCCTGACCGCCAGTTCCCCGGCCAGCCACTCCACCGTCCGGGGCAGCGACTCGGCGTAACCCGTCACCGCCCGGTAGCCGAGCTCGCGTTCGGCCGCCGACATGTCGTACACCACCGGCCGCGCCACGCTCCACGGTGTCTCCCCGACGCCCGGCCGCGGGGGCGGCCCATCGACCGGCACCAGCTCGCTCTCCACCCCCGCCACCGCGTCCACCGCCGCTGATATCTCCGCCACCGACAGCGCCTCGGGGTCGCCGGCGTTCAGCACCCGCGACCCGGGCCGGGCCGCCGCGAGCCGCACCAGCTCCGCGAGATTGTCGACGTGCACGGTGTGGAAGCGGCTCTCGCCGCGCCAGGCGAGCACCCGCACCGGACGCCCGTCCAACGCCCGCTTGACGAAGTACAGCTCCCGGGGCAGAACGGAGTACGGGCCGTGGACGGCGCCCGCCCGCAGCAGCGTCGTCGGCAGCCGGTCGCCGGCCGCCAGCATCTCCCGCTCCAGCGCCACCTTCCGCGTCCCGTACGTCAGATCGCTCGGCACGACCGTGCGGTACGACTCGGCGATCGGCACCGGATAGGCGGGGAAGCCGTCCGGCTCGTTCTGCGTGTCGAAGCTCCGGCCGCTCTCGTCCTCGTACACCGCGCCGCTGGAGATCACCACGGCCGACCCGATGCGGTCCGCCAGCCCCAGCAGCTGCCGCGCGTGCCCCCGCCCGTACGCGACGCAGTCCAGCAGCACATCGCACCCGTCCCCGAGGGCCGCCGCGAGCGCCGCGCCGTCCTCCCGGTCCACCGCCACCGCCCGTACGCCCTCGGGCCAGCCCGCGTCCCGTCCGGCGCTCCTCGACGCCGCCCGCACCCGCCACCCATCGGCCGCGAGCGCGCGCACCGCGGCCCGTCCGATCTGCCCGGTCGCCCCGAGCACGAATACGCTTCCGTCCGTCATGACCGGGACGGTACGGCCACCGCGGGCGGCGCGCCCATCGACTTTCGCCGTGCGCTGATCCGCCGTCAGCGCAATGGGCGCGCGGACCGCCGGGACTGGTCGGCCTTCTTCGCGTCCGTCGCGTACTGATCCACGTACTCCTGCCCGGACAGCCGCAGGATCGCGTACATGATCTCGTCGGTCACGGCCCGCAGCGCCAGCCGTTCGTCGCTCAGCCCCACGAACCGCGAGAAGTCCAGCGGCTCCCCGAACCGGATCGTCACCGGCCTGATCCGCGGCAGGGACCGGCCCGGAGGCTGGATCTCGAACGTGCCGACCATGGCGCACGGCACCACCGGCACCCGCGCTCGCAGGGCCATCGCCGCGACGCCCGTACGCCCCTTGTACAGCCGCCCGTCGTGCGACCGCGTGCCCTCCGGATAGACCCCCAGCAGCCGGCCCTTGCGCAGCACCGACAGCCCCGAGCGCAGTGCGCCCTGGGACGCCTTGCCGCCGGAGCGGTCCACCGGGATCTGTCCGGCCCCGCGGAAGAATGCCGCCGTCAGCCGGCCCCGCACCCCCCGGCCCGTGAAGTACTCCGACTTCGCGAGGAACGTGATTCTGCGCGGCAGGATCACCGGCATCAGGAAATGATCGGAGAACGACAGATGATTTCCCGCGACAATCGCCGCGCCGTCGTCCGGAATATGGTCGATCCCCTCGATTCTCGGCCGGAACAACAGCCTGAGCGGTGGCCCCAGGAACACGTATTTGAGCAGCTGATAGAACACGGCGGCCGCCTTCCCCCTCGTCCCAGTGCTGACGCACAGTAGTCCGGCGGCGGCCGGCTGGGGAGGGGCAGGACAGCCCCGTCCGGGGACGGCGCACGCCCGTACCGCACAGTGCGGTACGGTGGCCTCCGCGGCCACCGGCGGCTGGTGGGGGGACAGCGGTCCGGCCGCGGCCCGCTGCCGGGCCCTCCTGCGGCCTCAGTTCCCCCGAGCCACCACCACCCCCACCGTCAGCAGCCCCAGTACCACCCAGGCGAACCACAGCCAGCCGTTGCTGCCCAGCGCCACGCTGTAGCCGGTCACCGCGACCAGTCCGCCCACCGTCATCCCCGCCATCGTCCGTGCAGATCCGGGCATGTTCCGCACCTCCTCAAGGCGGCCCGGCGATAAAACGCGAGGACCGCGGTCAGGGGACCATCGTCACCCCGCCGCGGTCCTCACCGCCAGACGGCTACTGGCCTCCGCGTGCCTGGAGCGTCGCGAGATAGGCGTTGTACGCCGCGAGCTCCTGGTCGCCGCTGCGCGCCTCCATCCGGTCCGAACGCCGCGCCTGCCGCTGCTCGGACTTGTACCACTGGAAGACCAGCGCGATCAGCACGACCACCGAGGGGATCTCGCTGAACGCCCACGCGATACCGCCCGCCGCCATCTGATCCGAGAGCGGATCGACGCCGAGCGAGGCCGCGGGATGCATATACGTGGTGATCATCGGCTCCGAGCCCATCATCAGCGCGATACCGAAGAACGCGTGGAACGGCATGCCCGCGAACAGCTCCAGCATCCGCATCACATAGCCCGGCCGGTGCGGCCCCGGGTCCACGCCCATGATCGGCCAGAAGAACACCAGGCCCACCGCGAGGAAGTGCACCATCATCGCGATGTGCCCCACCCGGCTGCCCATCAGGAAGTCGAAGATCGGCGTGAAATACAGCCCGTAGAGGCTCGCGATGAACAGCGGAATCGTGAACACCGGGTGGGTGATGATCCGCATATACCAGCTGTGCAACAGCGCGACCAGCAATTCGCGCGGCCCCTTGCGGCCGCGCGCCGCCGTGGGCAGCGCCCGCAGCGCCAGCGTCACCGGCGCCCCCAGCAGGATCAGAATGGGGGAGAGCATGCTGATGACCATGTGCTGCACCATGTGCACGCTAAACATGGCCATGCCGTAGTCATTGAGCTTGGTGCACATCACCAACGCCACCGTCAGCACGCCGATGACATACGACACCGTGCGCCCCACCGGCCACGCGTCCCCGCGCCGCCGCAGCCGCACCACGGCCCAGCCGTAGAGCGCGAGCCCCAGCAAGCAGCCGATCATGAAGAAGGCGTCGCCGCTGAACTCCAGGCTCCGTCCCAGCGTGAACGGCGGCAGATCCATCATCATCATGCCGTGACCGCCGTGGTCCATCCGCTCTCTCCTACTTCGTACCAATGCGCCCGCACCAGAGTAGAACCGCCCCCGGCCGGAGTCCCGGCCGGGGGCGGCTTCGGCGCTGATCGCGTCCGTACGCGGGTGAGCGGGCGAGAACGGCCCGGAGATCAGCTCAGAGCACGCACTCGGCCTCGCCGTACCGCTCGGCGGGCACCGTCTTGAGCGTCTCCACGGCCTCCGCCAGCGGCACCAGCGTGATGTCCGTGCCGCGCAGCGCCGTCATCATCCCGAACTCGCCCCGGTGCGCCGCCTCCACCGCGTGCCAGCCGAACCGGGTCGCGAGCACCCGGTCGTACGCGGTCGGCGTGCCGCCCCGCTGCACATGGCCCAGGATCACCGGGCGCGCCTCCTTCTCCAGGCGCTGCTCCAGTTCGATCGCCAGCTGGCGGGCGACGCCCGCGAAGCGCTCGTGCCCGTAGACGTCGGTGCCGCCGATGTCGAAGTCCATCGACCCCTCGCGCGGCTTCGCGCCCTCCGCGACCACCACGATGGCGAACTTCTTGCCCGCCTCGAAGCGCTTGCCGACCAGCGCGGTCAGCTCGCCGATGTCGAACGGCCGCTCCGGCACGACGATGGCGTGCGCTCCCGCGGCCATGCCCGAGTGCAGGGCGATCCACCCCGTGTGCCGCCCCATCACCTCGACGATCAGCACCCGCTGATGCGACTCCGCCGTGGTCTTGAGCCGGTCCAGGGCCTCGGTCGCGACGCCGACCGCGGTGTCGAAGCCGAACGTCACATCCGTCGACGCGATGTCGTTGTCGATGGTCTTGGGCACCCCGACGATCGGCAGCCCCGCGTCCGACAGCAGCCGCGCCGCCTTGAGCGTGCCCTCACCGCCGATCGGGATGATCGCGTCCAGCCCCAGGTCCCGGACGTGGCCGCGGGCCCGTTCCACTCCGTCGCACAGATGCGCGGGCTGCACCCGGGACGAGCCGAGGATCGTTCCGCCACGCGCCAGGATTCCGCCGACCGCGTCCAGGTCCAGCTTGCGGTAGTCGCACTCCAAAAGCCCCTTCCACCCGTCGTGGAAGCCGATGACCTCGTCACCGTGGTCGACGACCGCCCGGTGCACGACGGACCGGATGACGGCGTTCAGGCCGGGGCAGTCGCCGCCGGAAGTGAGCACACCAATTCGCATGGCACGAAAACCTTTGCAACAGGGCCGGTTGACCGGACCCCGTCGTCCGGCTGGATCATCCCCGCCACCCTACAAGCGCGGGTGGCGGGGAGGCCGATCCGTCCGTCATACGGGCCGATTCGCCATGCGGCCTCGCGTCGCCCCCGCTACGCGGGCTGCGTCGCCGACGCGATCCGCTCCGCGCGCAGCGCCTCGTACCACTGCTCGTCCACCGGCGGCAGCGCGTTCACATCGAGCGCCAGCTTCAGCATCAGGTCCGCGATCAGCGGATTGCGGGCCAGCACCGGGCCGTGCATGTACGTACCGAAGACGGTGTCGTTGAACGCGCCCTCGGTGCCGTCGCCCGTGCCGTTGCCCTTCCCGAACCGCACCCGCGCCAGCGGCCGCGCGGTGGGACCCAGATGTGTGACGCCCTGGTGGTTCTCGAAACCGGTCAGGGGCGGCAGACCCAGCCGCTCGTCGATGTCGCCCAGCACGTCGCCGACGCACCGCTCGCCCTCGCCACGGGTGCTGACCACGTCCAGCAGCCCCAGGCCCTGCTCGCGCTGGCCGAGGTCGTTGATGAACTCGTGGCCCAGGATCTGGTACCCGGCGCACACCGAGAAGACGATCGCGCCGTTGGCCACCGCCCGGTTCAGCCCGCCGTCCCGGCGCAGCCGCTCGGCCGCCAGCCGCTGCGGCCGGTCCTCGCCGCCGCCGATCAGATAGATGTCCCCGGAGGTCGGAAGCTGCTGGTCGGAGCGGACGTCCAGACGCTGGACGTCCAGTCGGCGCTGGCGCGCGCGCCGCTCCACCACCAGGGCGTTGCCCTGGTCCCCGTACGTGCTCAGCAGGTCGGGGTAGATCCACACCAGGCGCAGACTGCTCTGGCTCATGCGTAAGGCTCCTTATGCGGGTGTCAGTTGCCGACGCGGCGGCGTACGTCCTGGAACGCGGTGTAGTTCGCGATGACCTCGATCCGGCCGGGCGGAGACATCCGCACGGCCTCGTCCACGTCCTCGCACACCCGGAAGTCCAGCCCCGCGACCTCCAGCCGCACCGCCAGGTCCAGCTTGCGGTCGCCGATGACGAGGATCGGGTGGCCGGCGAGGCGGGGGTAGTCCACGTCCCACAGCCACGAGGTGTCCGTGCCGTCCGCGCCGCGCGCGTTGACGGCGAGGATCACCGGCGTGGGCGGGGGGTCGATCAGCGAGAACGTCTCCAGCCAGCCGGCCGGGTTCTTCGCCAGCAGCAGCCGCAGCTCCCGCTCCATGAACGTCACCACGTCGTACCGCCCGGCGACCGCCTGGACCGAGTACATCCGCTCCAGCGCCACCTGCGGCGGCACCCCGAAGGCGGCGGCCACGGCCGCGGAGGAGGTGGCGTTCGCCTTGTTCGCCCGGCCCGGCAGCTGGAGGTGGATCGGCCACGCGCTGCCGTGCGGGTCCAGGACGTAGTCGCCGGAGAGCGCCCAGCTCGGCGTGGGACGCCGGAAGCCGCACTCGGCGCAGAACCAGTCGTCGCCCGGGCGCTGCATCACACCGCCGCACGAGGGGCACGACCAGGCGTCGTCCTTCCACTCCTGGCCTGCCGCCACCCACACCACGTTCGGGGACGAGGACGCCGCCCACACGATGAGCGGGTCATCGGCGTTCGCGATCACCACGGCCTTGGTGCCGGCCAGGCCCTCGCGCCACTTCTCGGCCAGCATGCGGGTCTCCGCGGCCCGGTCGAGCTGGTCGCGGGAGAGATTCAGCAGTGCGATGGCCTTGGGCTCCACATCGCGCGCGACCCCCGCCAGATACTTCTCGTCCACCTCGATCACGCCGTACCGCGCGTCGGACCCGCCGGCCAGCGCGGAGGTGATGCCCGCGGGCATGTTGGCGCCCAGCGCGTTCGAGACCACCACTCCGCTCGCCCGCAGCGCCTCGGCGATCAGCCGGGTCGTCGTCGTCTTGCCGTTGGTGGCCGACACCAGGACTACGTCCAAGTGCGTCGCCAGCCGGGCCAGCAGGTCGGGGTCGAGCCTGAGCGCTACCTTGCCGCCGATCACCGATCCGCTGCCGCGGCCCGCGGCCCGCGATACCGCCGCCGCGGCCTTGCCCGCCGTCACGGCCAGCTTGGCCCGCGGGGACAGCGGCTCCGTGTTCCCTGCCATCGTCCTAGATCCTCCTTGCATCCGGCGCCGCGCCTGCCTCATGTGTCCGCCGGCGGAACGCCCCTCCGCGCCGAATCGCCAGCCGGGAGGCATCGGTCAGGGATCAGCCTATCGAGATCCGACCGTGGGCCCGAACCTGCCGCCCGCGGACCGTACGCTTTGACGCATGCGAAACGGCACGATCCCCGGCAGCCGCGGACTCATACGGCCGATGCGGCTGCTCGGCGATCCGGTCCTGCGGGCGCCCTGCGCCGAGGTCGAGGAGTACGGCGCGGCCCTCGCGACGCTCGTCGAGGACATGTACGCGACCATGTACGCGGCCCATGGCGTCGGGCTCGCGGCCAATCAGATCGGCGTGCCGCTGCGGGTCTTCGTCTACGACTGCCCCGACGACGAGGACCGCCGCCACCTCGGCCACATCGTCAACCCCCGGCTCGTCGAGGCCGACGGCGTGTACGTGCGCGGGCCGGAGGGCTGCCTCTCGCTCCCCGACATCGAGGCGGGCACGCCCCGCTTCGACCGCGCCGTCGTCGAGGGCTCGACGACGGACGGCGCGCCGGTCCGGGTGGAGGGCACGGGCTTCTTCGCCCGCTGCCTCCAGCACGAGAGCGACCATCTCGACGGGGGCCTGTTCACCGACCGGCTGACGGGGCTGCGCCGGCGACGGGCGCTGCGGGCGGCCCGGCGGGCGCCGTGGTCGACGCCCGCCGGGCCCGCCGCTCCCTGAGCGCCGCCGTCCGCCGCCCGCTCTCAGAAGCCGGGGCCGTCCGGCCGGTCGCCGGCCGCGGCCAGCCGCCCCCACAGCAGGTCGGCGAGGTGCCGTACCAACTCGGCGCGGGAGAACGGGCGCTCGCGCAGCCACCAGTCGCCCGCCGCGTGCATCATGCCGACGATCCCGTGGCCCCAGGCCCGCGCCAGCTGGTCGCCGCCCGGCCCGAGGTCGACCCGCTCGGCGATCACCTGGGCCAGCTCCTCGCCGAGCCGCCGCAGCAGCGGCGCGGAGTGCCGGCCGACGTCGAACCCCTGCTCCGAGGTCTGCTCCTCGTCGGCGGGGTGCATCAGGAACCGGTACACCTGGGGCCGGGTCTCGATCGCCACCAGATACGTATCCAGCGTCGCCTCGACGCGGTCGCGGCGGGGGACGGGGGAGCCGAGGGCCGCGCGCAACCCGTCGAGCAGGGCGTCGGTGTGGCGCACGGCCAGCGCGCGGTACAGCCCGCCCTTGTCGCCGAAGTGCCGGTACAGGATCGGTTTGGTGATCCCGGCCTCGGCCGCGATGGCGTTCATCGACGCACCCGGCCCGTCCCGCATCACCACCCGGTCCGCGGCCTCCAGCAGCTCCTTGCGCCGCGCCTGTGCGGCCCGCCGCTGGTCTTCCCGCTGACTGGTCTCCATCATGTGCCTCCCCGCCCCCGTGACTCTTGACGCATGCGCAACGTAACACCCGTTCCACTCAGCGGATCCGGGTGCCGTAGCAGGTTGACAGGGCTTACTGGTGAGTAACACACTCGTGTTACCGCTAGTAACAAATAGTTGGAGGGGTCATGGCCGAGTTCACCATGGAGCTGAACGAGGACCAGAGGGAGGTGCGCGACTGGATCCACGGCTTCGCCGCCGATGTGATGCGCCCGGCGGCGGCCGAATGGGACGAGCGCGAGGAGACCCCCTGGCCCGTCATCCAGGAAGCGGCCAAGATCGGCATCTACTCGCTCGACTTCTACGCCCAGCAGTTCTTCGACCCCACCGGCCTCGGCATCCCCATGGCCATGGAGGAGCTCTTCTGGGGCGACGCGGGCATCGGCCTGTCCATCGTCGGCACCGGCCTCGCCGCCGTCGGCGTCCTCGCCAACGGCACCGAGGAACAGGTCGGCACCTGGATCCCCCAGATGTACGGCGACGCCTCCGACGTCAAGGTCGCCGCCTTCTGCTCCTCCGAACCCGACGCCGGCTCCGACGTCGCCGCGATGCGCACCCGCGCCGTCTACGACCAGGCCAAGGACGAGTGGGTGCTGAACGGCACCAAGACGTGGGCGACCAACGGCGGCATCGCCAATGTCCACGTCGTCGTCGCCGTGGTCGATCCCGAGCTCGGCTCCAAGGGCCACGCCTCCTTCATCGTCCCGCCGGACACCCCCGGGCTCTCCCAGGGCCAGAAGTTCAAGAAGCACGGCATCCGCGCCTCGCACACCGCCGAGGTCGTCCTGGAGGACGTCCGCGTCCCGGGCCACTGCCTGCTCGGCGGGAAGGAAAAGCTCGACGGGCGCCTCGCCCGCGCGCGCGAACGCGCCAGGACCGGCGGCGAGCGCGTCAAGAACGCCGCCATGGCCACCTTTGAGGCGTCCCGGCCGGCCGTCGGCGCCATGGCGGTCGGCACCGCGCGCGCCGCCTACGAGGAAGCCCTCGAATACGCCCGGACCCGTTCCCAGTTCGGCCGGCCCATCATCGACAACCAGGGCGTGGCCTTCCAGATCGCCGACATGCGGACCCAGATCGACGCGGCCCGCCTCCTGGTCTGGCGCGCCTCCTGGATGGCCGCCACCGGCAAGCCCTTCACCTCCGCCGAGGGCTCCATGTCGAAGCTCTTCGCCAGCGAGACCGCCAAGAAGGTCACCGCCCAGGCCGTCCAGATCCTCGGCGGGAACGGCTTCACCCGCGAATACCCGGTCGAGCGCATGCACCGGGACGCGGCCATCTACACGATCTTCGAGGGCACCAGCGAGATCCAGCGCCTGGTCATCGCCCGTACCCTGTCGGGCATGCCGATCCGCTGAGTACGTACCGCGGAACAGCGCGGGCCCCGGCCGTTTTCGGCCGGGGCCCGCGCCGTTGTCACCGCCGCAGCAGTTCCAGGACGGCCGCCGCGGACCACGAGAAGTTCGAGGAGTTGCGCCCCGCGCCGGTGAGCGGCTGGTAGTTCTCGTGGATCGGCCCGTTCCCCAGCAGGCCCCGGGCGTGGCGCAGGAGATGTTCCTTGGTGGTCTCCGCGTCATGGTGGTAGCCGTACTCGCGCAGGCCGAGGATCGCGAAGTACGCCTGGTCCAGCCAGACCAGCCCGCGCCAGTACCCGGTCGGGTCGAACTCCGGGTTGTCGCGCGCCACCGTCGGCAGCGGCATGTGGGTGGCGAACTGCGCCGGGTCGACGAGCGCCGCCCGGACCGACGCCGCCTGCCGGCCCGTCGCGACGCCCGCCCACAGCGGGATGGCGCCCTCGATGCCCTTGCCCGCCGAGGTGAGCGGCCCGCGGCCGTCCGTACCGCAATCGTGGAAGAAGCCGTCGGCCGGGTCGTACATGCGCACCTGGATCCGGTGCCGCAGCCCGTCCGCCTGCCGGTGCCAGTCCGCCGACTCCGCGTGCCGCCCCAGGACGCCCGCCGCGCGGGCCAGGTAGCGCTTCTCCGCGTACAGGTAGGAGTTGAGGTCCACGGACTCCTGCGCCAGCGAGTAGCCGACCGTACGTCCCCCGCGGTCGGTGTTGGCGACCACGTCCGCGCCGTCGAAGCGGGGCGCGTTGTCCATCCCGCTCTCCCAGGCCGCGGCCAGCCTCCGCTCCTTGGTGCTGTCGTTGGCCGGATCGACCGTGGCCCCGTACTCCGCCAGGCCGTTGTGGTCGTGGTCCCGGTCGCGGTACCACCACGCGTGATACGCCGTCAGCTTCGGGTACATCCGGCGCAGGAACTCCCGGTCCCCGCCGCGCTCGTACACCTGCCAGACCGCCCAGGCGGCCAGCGGCGGCTTGGAGTTGCGCTCGTTCCAGTTCTGGCCGCCGGTACCGGCCTTGTTGTAGAACACCGCGTCCGGGACCATCCCGGCGTCCTGCGGGCGGTCCTCGGAGGCCGCGGTGATCTGGTAGTCGAACATCGCCTCGATGGCGGAGGCGGCCAGCCGGGGCGCGAACAGCGCCGTCGAGGCGGCCTCCTTCCACGAGTCCCACGCCCAGAAGCCGCCCGCGAAATCCTTGTTGGTGATCGATGGCGTGATGCCGTCCGAGCGCAGCGCGCCGGCCGGGCTGCGCCAGTTGGTCACCAGGGTCTGTACCGCCTTGGCCGCCGTGCGGCGGCGGCCCGCGTCCACGTCGTGCAGCGCGCGGGACAGGTACTCCCGCCAGCGCTCGTCCCCGCGGGCGGCGACCCGGCCGGGGTGTGCGAGCGCCTCCCGCACAGCCGGATGGTCCTTACGGCGCTCGGCTTCGGTGAAGGTGTAGGACTCGCTCCAGACGAACGCCGCCGTCCCGCCCGGCCGTACGGTCACCGGCTCGCGCGCGACGGTGCGGTAGCCGTCGCCGTGGACCGTGGTGTGCACCGCCCCGGTGTGCACCACCTCGAACCGGGCGGCGGCGGTGGTGAGGTAGTCCGTATAGGAGCGGACCCGGGCGAAGCCGACCGCCACGCCCGTACGGGTCGCCCGGAGCCGGGGCGCGCTGCGGACCGGCTCCTCGGTGTGGCGCAGCAGCGTCCCCGACCAGGAGGCCCGCAGCGTGCGGGCCCGTCTGCCGCTGTTGTGGACCGTCGCTTCGACGAGCGCGGTGCGGTTACTGGCGTAACGCAGCGTCAGGGTGATCCGCAGCCCGTCCGCGTGGAACGACTGGAGCAGGAGTCCGGGCGCGGACTGCACCGTGGGGGAGTGGTCCTCGGACGGTTCGACGGCCCGGTGCGACCGGGTGTCGAGGAGGGCGAACCGGGAGAACGACCGGCTGAGGTACCAGGGGTACTCCTCCGCCAGGTACAGCGGTCCGCTGAATCCGCCGAGGCCGTCGCGGTCCGAGGGGGAGGGGAGGCCGTACGCGTGCCATGCGCCCAGGTCCGCGAAGACGTTGAGCGGATTGTCGCCCGGCGGCTTGGCGGTGGTGGGCAGTCCGTGGAGGTCGAGCAGGTCGTGGAGGCCGTGCCGGAAATCTGTGGTGAGCGGTGTTCCGCCGGATGCGGACTGCGACTGCGTCGTCTGCTGGTTCTCCGACGCGAGCGCCGGTGCGGCCGGCAGCAGCGTGGCCCCCAGCGGTACGAGCGACGACGCGGCGAACCGCCTGCGGGACAGATCCGACATGGGAAACCTCACGTGACGAGGGGGTCTGGCAGGGGAGACCCTAACTCCGGGGGGTGCGTCACTTTAAGCCCTTGACTCTCGTCGGTCTCCTGGTTCACTCCAGTGACATAAAGGCGTATTCCGGACCGGTTCGCATCGTCTGTGTCGATCGCGCGGGCCGCCTGCCGCCTGGAGCGTCATCGGCCCGATCGCCCTTCGGGCGGCGGTCGGTGATTCCGGCCGCCGGGCGCCGAGCGGCGCCCTATGGCGCCGATGGTCGCGGCCGAGTCCGTACGGTCGCCGTTTACCGGGTATTGCACCTCTCGTCAGATGTGCGTATGCGGCTGTTTCCCCTTCAACATTCCGTGAGGCCATTTCGTGCAGTTGCGTGGAGATGCCACGCTTCGACTATGCGCCGTCAAGAGGATCTTTCGCGAACAAGCCCCGAACAAGCCTCGGTCTCCGCGCGTCGCTGAGCTGGGCGTACCGGGAGTGTGTCGCCTTTGTCCGCCGGGCGGCAGGGGGGAGGTCTTTCTCTGCGCGCTGAAGATCGGCGCAAAGACGCCTCTCATCAGGCGACTTTACGATAGTCAGGTTGTCGCATGACCATTCCTTGGTTTAACTGTGGGTGAGGGGTCGTCAGCGGCCCGTGCGGGACCCGTGCGTCACCCCTCATGACCGGCCGCCTGTGCTCGGCGGGCCGCAGCCGGTGGAACACATCGACGCGACCAACCGCTGGAGGTTTTCCATGGAATATCCCAATCGGCTCCGTGACGCTATCTCCCAAGACGAGACCACGCCCCTGATCGGCGTTTTCGATATGTTCTCCGCCTCCGTGGCGGCCCAGCACTACGACGGCATGTTCGTCTCCGGATTCGGTTTCGCCGCATCCCATTACGGACTGCCGGACATCGGATTCATCGCGTGGCCCGACATCGTCGCGTTCGTCCAGCGGCTGCGGCTCGCATTCCCCCGACAACACCTGCTCGTCGACATCGACGACGGTTACGTCGACCCGGAGACGGCCTGCCACGTCGTCCAGCACCTGGAGGCGATCGGCGCGTCCGGGGTGATTCTTGAGGACCAGCAGCGGCCCCGGCGCTGCGGCCACGTCGACGGCAAGCAGGTACTCCCGCTGGAGGCGTATCTGGAGAAGCTCGACATGGTCCTGGCCGCGCGCCGCGACCTGGTCGTCGTCGCCCGCACCGATGCCACGGAAGAGGGCGAGATCCTGCGCCGGGCCGAGGCGCTGGCCGCCACGGACGCGGATGTGATCCTCGTCGACGGGGTGCGCAGCGTCGACTGGATCCGCAAGGTCCGCGAGGTCATCGGCGACAAGCCGCTGCTGTTCAACCAGATCGCGGGCGGCAAGTCGCCGCGGCTCTCGCTGCCCGAGCTGAGCGAGCTCGGCGTCGACGTGGCGATCTACAGCACGCCGTGCCTGTTCGCGGCCCAGACCGCCATCGACCAGGCGCTGGCGGAGCTGAAGAAGGCCGAGGGGCGGCTGCCGCAGTTCACCGCCGAGAGCGTGGGGGTCGCCGAGTCGCTGGCTCTGCTGGAGCGGAACATCAGCCGGAACCACGCACCGGCCGGCGCCGCGATCTGATCCGGCGCGGGCCCGCGAAGCCCGCGCCCATCGCGAAACGGGGAGGCCCCGGTCAGCCCGACCGGGGCCTCCCCGCACTCCCGCCCGTACGCGGGCGACCCGTCCGGCGTACGCGCCGACCGCCGCGCTCCCGGCCGTACCGCCACGGCCGGCCGCGCCGTGCCCCCTGCCACCCCGACCGTTCCCCCTATGGCCCATCAGGAAGGAAGAGGGAGACCCGGATGCCGCTGTCGCTCCTATCCCGCAGGCTGCGCGCTCTGGCGCGCGGCCGTGTCGACTGGTACATCGTGGCCCTGCTCGCCACGGTCGGACTGGCCGCACTGCTGCCCGCCGACGGCACACCCGCCGAGGCCCTCGGCGTCGCCACCAAGGTCGCCGTGGGACTGCTGTTCTTCCTCTACGGCGTCCGGCTCTCGCCGCAGGCGGCGCTGGGCGGGCTGAGCCACTGGCGGCTGCATCTGCCCATCCTGCTGTGCACCTTCGCGCTCTTCCCGCTGCTGGGCCTCGCGCTCGGGCAGCTCCCCGACTCCGTACTCAACGCGGAGCAGGCCACCGGCATCCTCTTCCTGTGCCTGCTGCCCTCGACGGTGCAGTCCTCCGTCGCCCTCACCTCGATGGCGCGCGGCAACGTGGCCGCCGCGATCTGCTCGGCGTCCTTCTCCACGCTGCTCGGCGTCGTCCTCACCCCCCTGCTCGCCGCGCTGCTGCTGCGCGGCGGCGCGAGCGGCACCGTCCCCTTCTCCCTGGGGCAGGTCACCGACATCGTGATGCAGCTGCTGCTGCCCTTCCTGGCCGGACAGCTGGCACGCCCGCTCCTCGTGGACCTGGTCACCCGGCACCGCATGCTGACGCTGGTGTGCGACCGCGGGTCGATCCTGCTCGTCGTGTATGCCGCGTTCAGCAAGGGGATGACGGCCGGCATCTGGCAGCGGACCTCGGTGGGGCGGCTGCTCGTCCTCCTCGTCCTGTGCGGGGCGCTGCTGGCGCTGGTGCTGACGGTCGCCGCGAAGGGGTCGCGGCTCTTGGGCTTCGGCCGGGAGGACCAGGTGACCGCGGTCTTCTGCGCCTCGACCAAGAGCCTCGCCAGCGGCCTGCCGATCGCCACCGTGCTCTTCGCGGGCGACCAAGTCGGCCTGGTGATACTGCCGTTGATGCTCTACCACACGCTTCAGCTGATGGTCTGCACGGCCCTGGCCCGCCGCCTCGCGCGCCGCACCGCCGATCCGGCGGCGCCGCGAGCGGTGCCGAGGGACGCCGCCCGTACGGACGTGGCGCCAGGCGCCTGAGAGCCGGTGCCGTGCCATCGGGACGGCTGGCAGCATGAGGGCATGAGGACAGAGCATGTGGTCACCTATCTGGAGATGACCGAGCACGCCCAACTGCGCCCCGGGCGGCCCGCCGAGGGTGTCGTACTGGAAGAGACGCCGGCCGGCTCCGAGACCCTGGCCGCGACGCAGGCCGCGGTGGGCGCGCCGCACCAGTGGTCCGGCGGGTGGCTGAGCCGGCGCCACGACGAGCGGATGCGGCACTGGCTGATACGCGTGGACGGCGAGGCGGCGGGCGTACTGAGCGTGCGCGCGGAATCCGGCGGCAGCGTGGAGATCGATACGTTCGGCCTGCGGCCCGAGTACGTCGGGCGGGGGTACGGCGGGCACGCCCTGACGCTCGCGGTCCGGCAGGCGTGGGACCAGCCGCCACTGGACGCGCCGGCGGTGCGCCGGGTCTGGCTGCACACCTCGACCCGCGACCACCCGCACGCGCTGCGCAACTACGAGCGCCGCGGCTTCCGGCGCTACGCCGAGGAACGGGAGACGCGCGAGCCGGGCTGAGGGCCTGTGTCATCTCCCTGGCCGGACCGGGCCGTGGCGTTTCGGCAACGCCGCGAGCGTGCGTGCCAGACGTCACGCGTCCGACCAGGGAGGCGACACAGGCTCTGAGGCGGATCGGGACCGTGGCGCCGGCCCCGGTCCGTACGGCGGCGGAGCCCACGGGGCGGTCCGCGCCCGGCGCGAGCCGGTAGCGGGCCGCCCCGTCGGGCGCGGCGGCTACTCGCGGGGCCCGATGACCTCCGAACCCTCCGTGATGGTGATCGCCATCGCCGGGCAGGAATCCGCCACGTCCAGCGCGCTCTCCTGCGGGTCTATCTCCTCTTGGACCGCGCGGGCGCGCTCGGCGTCCAGCCGGAACAGCTCAGGAGCCGTCCCCGCGCAGATGCCCGAACCGATGCACACACTCCGGTCCACGTCGATGTGCCATGTCATCGCTCACCACCCCACCGGCATCGAGCGCGGCCCGCGCACGAGCATTTCCGTCTTCCACACGATGTCCCCCGTGATGTGCAGCTCGGGCATCCGCAGGACCAGGGCCCGCAGCGCCTCCTGGAGTTCGAGCCGGGCCAGCGGCGCGCCCAGGCAGTGGTGCGCGCCGTGGCCGAACCCGAGATGACCGCCGCTCTCCCGCCGCACGTCGAGCCTGCCGGCCTCGGTGAAGCGCAGGGCGTCGCGGTTGGCCGCGCCGACGGCCACCACCACGGGCTCCCCGGCGCGTACCAGCGTGCCGCCCACCTCGACGTCCTCGGTGGCGTACCGGGCCTGGCTGGCGCCGATGCCCAGCGGCACGAAGCGCAGCAGCTCCTCGACGGCGGCCGGGATGAGGTCCGGGTCCTCGCGCAGCAGGGCGAGCTGCTCGGGGTGGCCGAGCAGGGTGTAGACGAAGTTGGGGATCTGGGAGGCGGTGGTCTCGTGCCCGGCCACCAGGATGCCGACGCAGAGGTCGACCAGCTCCAGCTCGGAGAGCCGGTCGCCCACGTCGCGCGCCTCGATCAGGGAGGTCATCAGATCGTCGGCGGGGTGGGCGCGGTGCTGCTCGATCAAGCCCCGCATGTACTCGCGCAGTTCCTCCCGGCTGGCGTGGAACTCCTCGGCGGTCAGGGAGCTGGTGGACAACGCGTTGTCGCTCCAGACCCGGAAGCGCGGGCGGTCCTCGGTGGGCACCCCGAGCATGCGGCAGATGACGCCGACGGGGATCGGCAGCGCGTAGTCCTCGACGAGGTCGGCGGGCGGCCCGGCCTCGATCATGCCGTCGATCAGGCCCTCCGCGAGCGCGCGTATGTCCGGCCGCAATTTCTCGACCTGGTGCACCGTGAACGCCTTGGCCGAGAGCCTGCGGAGCCGGGTGTGGTCGGGCGGGTCCATGCTGAGGATGCCGGAGTTGGTCTGGGCCTCGGACTGCCGGGGCTCGTCGTGGTGTGCGGCCTCGGCGCGGCTGAACCGGCGGTCGCCGAGTACGAGCCGGGCGTCGGCGTAGCGGGTCGCCAGCCATGCGGGATCGCCGTATGGCAAGCGGACCCGCAGCAGCCCTTCCCGGCTGCGCGCGTCCTCGTAGAGATCCGAGAGCGTCAGCGCGGTCGCTTCGTTGAACGGGTAAGCCGCGGGTTCGATGTCGGTGGCGGTCACCTGTGCCCCTTCCGTCTTCCGTTGTAAGCGTCTGCTTACATAAGGTAGGACCGACGGCGCGGGTGGTCAACGGTCCGTCAGGTGGTATTCCGGGCTATGCTGACGGCCATTTCGGGGGAGGCTCGCGGGATGACCGAAGACCGGCCGGAGCGCAGGCGGGACGCCGAGGCGACCAGGCGAGCCCTCATCGACGCGGCGACCGCGCTGTTCACCGAGCGGGGCTACGAACGCACCACGGTGCGCGACATCGCCGCCCGCGCGGGCTTCAACCAGGCCCTGCTCTTCCGCTACTTCGGCTCCAAGAAGGCGCTGTTCAGCGAGGTGGTGGCCCGGCAGGGGTGGCAGCAGGTGCGCGACACACCGCCCGAACGGCTGCTGGAAGTCGCCCTGCGCGGCCTCCTCGACCCCGGCGAGGGCCACCGCGACCGGACGCTGGAGGTGTATCTGCGCTCCACCGGCACCGGCGAGGCGCGCAGCGAGACGCGCCGCCTCCTCGGCCGGGAGTACACGAGCGTCCTGTCCACCCTCACCGACGCCGCCGACGCCGAGCTGCGTTCCGACCTGATCCTCGCCTGGCTCCTCGGCATCGGGCTCACCCGCACCGTGATCGGCAAGGAGCCTATCGCGGACGCCGATCCCGAGGACATCTGCCGCCTGATGCTCCACGCGGCCCGTACGCTCCTGGAGAAGCTGCCCGACGACAGCGCCCCCTGACGGGCAGTCAATTATCGGTCAGCGTGAGCATGTTCAGGATTCGCTGAGCACGGAGAACAGGGCGCCGTCCGGATCGCGCAGCCCGGCCACCCGGCCGTGCATGGAGTCCCGCGGCTCGTCCATGAGCTCGCCGCCCAGCTTCTCGGCCTCGCGCACCGCCTCGTTGACGTCCGCCACCGGGAAGAAGACATGCCACCGGGGCCGGATGCGAGGGTCCACCGCCGCCTCGGTGCCGCCGCCGTGCAGGGCCGCGACGCTGCGCCCGTCGACGTGCAGCACCACATGGTCGTGCTCCCACCGCACCTCGTAGCGGGCCGGGTCCCGGTCGTCCCAGCCGAAGACGTTGCCGTAGAAGATCGCCGCGTCGAAGGCGTCCCGCGTGCGCAGCTCCGTCCAGACCGAGGAGACCCCCGACCGCAGACCGCTGCCCGCGCTGCCGGTCGCCTCCCAGATGCCGAACGCGGCCCCGGCCGGGTCGGCGACCAGCGCGATGCGGCCCGCCTCGAACTCCAGGGGGCCCACCGCCACGGTCCCGCCGCGCTCGCGGATCGAGGCGGCGGTCTCATTCGCGTTCTCCGTGCCGAAATACGTCGTCCACGTCACCGGGTACTCCCAGTCGCGGGCGACCTCGCCCACGCCCGCGACCTCCGTGTCCCCGGAGAAGGCCCGCAGATAACGGCCCCATGGCTCTGGCCCCGTCACAAACCGCCACCCGAGCAGCGGACCGTAGAAGTCCGCCGCCCCGTCGAGACTCCGCGCCATCAGGCTGACCCAGCACGGGGCGCCTGTCATACACCCAGCCGTCACACCGGATACCTCATATCTTTCCGCCCAAAGTGCGCATTCAGTCTATGCCTGCCGCCCCCACGACCTCAGGTGAAGCGGCCGAGACCGGCGAGAATTCTGTCCGGATGCAGCGGCAGCTCGCGGAACCGGACGCCCGTCGCGTGATACACCGCGTTGCCGATGGCCGCCGCCGTCCCCACGATGCCGATCTCGCCGATCCCCTTGCTGCCCATGGGGTTCAGCCGCCCGTCGTCCTCATCGAGCCAGTGCGCCTCGATCTCCGGCAGGTCCGCGCAGGCGGGCACATGGTACGAAGCCAGATCGCGCTCCGCGAAGTCACCGAAGACCGGGTCCATCGTGCTCCCCTCCAGCAGCGCCATGCCCAGCCCCATCGTCATCGCACCGATGAACTGGCTGCGCGCCGTACGGGAGTTGAGGATCCGCCCGGCGGCGAAGACGCCCAGCAGCCGGCGCACCCGCGTCTCACCGCTGTCGACATCGACCTGCACCTCGGCGAACTGTGCCCCGAAAGAGTGCTTCGCGTACGGGGAGGCCGCCTCCTTCTCCATCTCCGCCGCCGTGTCCGCCACGGCGGAGAGCCCCGCCGCCGGAACCTCGCCCCCGTGCTCGTCGAGCCGCGCCCGCAGCGCGCGGCACGCCTTGTCCACCGCCCAGCCCCAGGACGCGGTGCCGGAGGAGCCCCCGGCGAGCGGCGCGGCGGGCAGCGCACTGCTGCCGATGTCGATGCCCACCCGGTCCAAGGGCACGTCGAGCGCGTCGGCCGCGACCTGCGCCAGCACGGTACGGGCGCCTGTACCGATGTCCGTGGCGTTGACGCGGACCCGGAAGAGGCCCCCCGGCTCGGTCCTGGCCTCGGCCCGCGAGGCCATCATCAGCACCGGGTACGTGGACGACGCGACACCGCTGCCGATGAGCAGCCGCCCCTCGCGCCGGGACCGGGGGCGGGGATCACGCCCGTACCAGCCGAACCGCCGCGCGCCGTCGTGCAGAGCGCCGACGAGATGGCGGCTGCTGAACGGCTTTCCGGTGTCCGGCTCCACGGCAGTCTCATTGCGGGCCCGCAGTTCCACCGGGTCCAGCCCGGCCCGCTCGGCGAGCTCGTCCATGGCCGACTCCAGCGCGTACATGCCCGACGCCTCACCCGGCGCCCGCATCCACGACGGGCTCGGCACGTCCAGCGCCGAGACGTGGTGCGTGGTGCGGCTGTTCGGTGAGGTGTACATGATGCGGGCCGGGACCGCGGCCTGCTCGACGAACTCCTTGATGGTGGAGGTCTGGGTGACGACCTCCTGTGCCAGCGCCGTGATCACCCCGTCCTCGCCCGCCCCGAGCCGCACCCGCTGGATCGTCGGCGCGCGATGCCCGACGACGGCCGCCAACTGCGCGCGGGGCAGCGCCAGCTTGACCGGGTGCCCGGTGTGCAGCGCCGCCATCACGGCCAGTACGACCTGGGGCCGCGGCGTGCCCTTGGCGCCGAATCCGCCCCCGACGTGCTCCGAGACGACCGTGATCCGCTCCTCGGCCACCCCGAAGAGCGCGGCCAGCGTGCGCTGCACGGTCGTCGCGCCCTGGCTGGAGTCGTGCACGGTCAGCCTGGAGCCGTCCCACTCGGCCGTGGCGGCGTGCGGCTCCATGGGGTGGTTGTGCAGGCCGGACAGTGTGTATGTGGCGTCGACGCACACCGGCGCGGCCTTGTACGAGGTGTCGAAGTCGCCCCGCACCCGGGTCCCCTCGGCCCCGGCGTTGGCCTCCTCGCACGCGTACAGCCCCGGATGGCCGGCGGTGAGCACGACATCGTGGGCCCGCGTCTCGTAGTCGACGCGGACGGCGGCGGCCATGGCGCGCGCCGCCTCCGGGGTCCGGGCGACGGCGAGGGCCACGTACCAGCCGCGGTGCGGTACCTCCCCGTCCTGGAGGACCCACAGGATCGGGTCGTCGCATTCGCCGAGGCGCGGCGCGTTCTCATGGGTGAGGACGGCGAGGGCTCCGGGCTCGGACAGCGCCTCCTCCACGTGCACCGCGGTCACTCTGCCGCAGGGCACAGTGGCGGGCACCGGCCAGGCGTACGCGGTGCCCGCCGGGGTGTGCTCGGCCGCGTACCGGGCGGTGCCGGTGACCTTCTCCAGGCCCTCCAAGCGGCCGATCGGCGCGCCGAGAGCCGGACCTGCGCTGTGCGTACGAGGCATGCGAACGCTCCTCAACTGCCGATGTACGGGCCGGGGGGCCGGGAATCGGGCGCCGCTTCGGCAGCGGGACCGGGGGGCCCGGTCAGCTCCGCCAGCCCGGCCAGCACACGGACCGTCAGATTCCGGGCGAGCTCCACCTTGAAGGCGTTGTCCCGCAACGGCTCCGCCGCCGAGAGCTCGGCGTCGGCCGCGCGGCCGAAGGACTCCTCCGTGGCCGGCGCGCCCAGCAGCGCCTCCTCGGCCGCGCGGGCGCGCCAGGGCTTGTGCGCCAGGCCGCCGAAGGCGAGGCGCGCGGCACGGACCGTACCGCCCCGCACGTCGAGGGCGGCGGCGACGGAGACGAGAGCGAAGGCGTACGAGGCGCGGTCGCGGGCCTTGCGGTAGGCGGACCGGCCCGGCGGCGGGGCGGGGAGCTCCACGGCGGTGATCAGTTCGCCATGGGCGATGACGCTGTCCCGCTCGGGCCGGTCGCCGGGCAGCCGGTGGAAGTCCGCCACGGGCACGGTCCGTTCGCCGTCGGGCCCGCGCAGCCGGACGGCGGCGTCCAGGGCGGCGAGGGCGACGGCCATGTCGGAGGGGTGCGTGGCGACGCAGTGCGCGGAATGGCCGAGCACCGCCAGATGCCGGTGCACCCCCTCCCGCGCGGGGCAGCCGCTGCCGGGCTCGCGCTTGTTGCACGGCTTGCCGACGTCCTGGAAGTAGAGGCAGCGCGTGCGCTGGAGCAGATTGCCGCCGGTGGTCGCCGCGTTGCGGAGCTGGCCCGACGCGCCGGCCAGCAGGGCCTGCGACAGCACGGGGTACCGGGCCCGGACGAGGGGGTGCGCGGCGAGGTCGCTGTTGCGGACGTTCGCGCCGACCGACAGACCCCCGTCCGGGGTCTCGGACACGTCGGTCAGCGGCAGCCCGGAGATGTCGACGAGCAGCCCCGGAGCCGCCACCCCGAGCTTCATCAGATCGACCAGGTTCGTACCGCCCCCGAGGTAGCTGCCCGCGGGGTCGGCGGCGACGGCGGCGATGGCGGCGTCGACGTCGCCCGCGCGCGTGTAGGCGAAGGACTTCACCCGGCCACATCCTCGACGGCGGCGATGATATTGGCGTACGCGCCGCAGCGGCACAGGTTGCCGCTCATCCGCTCGCGGATCTCCTCGGGCGTGAGCGGCACCGGGGCCCGGGGGGCGTCCGCGCCACCGGGGCCGGGCGGGGCGGCCGGTTCGGACGGCACGGGTGTCACATGCGAGGGATGTCCGTCCGCCGCCTCGGCCAGGACGCCGATGGCGGAGCAGATCTGGCCCGGTGTGCAGTAGCCGCACTGGAATCCGTCGCGTTCGAGGAACGCCCGCTGCACCGGATGCGGGTTCTCCCCGTCGGCCAGGCCCTCCACCGTGGTGATCTCCGCGCCGTCGCAGGAGACCGCCAGCTTCAGGCACCCGTTGGTGCGCCGGCCGTCGAGGAGCACCGTGCAGGCGCCGCACTGCCCGTGGTCGCAGCCCTTCTTCGAGCCGGTCAGGGCGAGGTGCTCGCGCAGTGCGTCGAGCACGGTCGTGCGGTTGTCCAGGGTCAACCGGTGCGAGGCGCCGTTGACATGGAGGGTGACCGCGGAGACGGCCGGGGGATGTTGCGCGGTGCGCGGTACCACGTGCCACACCTTTCACTGGAATCCCCCCTCGGCCCCGTGGTCGGTTCCCCTGCGGTGGAACAGGCGAAACCCACCCGCCGGACTCTCTACCCGTTCGGCGCAGGGGCGGTCGGGGAGCCGCTGTGAGGAGCCCCGCGCGGCAGCCCGCCGTCCCCGACGCCCGGACCGGCCGAGGGACTCGCCGCGGGCCGTGTTTAGGTGTGGTCATGGCTGAGATGACACCTTCTGACGCGGGAGCGGACACGCCGCCCACCGCCCTGTCGGCTGCTCCTGGGTATCAGGTGCGGCGGTTGTACCAGGCGTATGTGGCGGCGTGGGTGCGGTTGGTCGATCCGGTGTTGACGGGGCCGCAGTTCGCGGTGTTGACGGCGGTGGGGGCGGCGCCGGGTGAGGATCAGTCGTCGATGGCGTCGGCGGTGGCGTTGGATACGTCGACGATGGCGGATGTGGCGCGGCGGTTGGAGGGTCGTGGGTTGCTGGTGCGGCGTACGGCTCCGGATGACGGGCGTCGCAAGCTGCTGTTTCTGACGGAGTCGGGTCAGGGGGCGCTGGCGGAGGCGGATCGGCGGGCGCGGCTGCTGGACGAGCGGTTGCTGGAGCGGTACGGGCCGGGCGAGCGTACGGCGTTGCTGGGGGAGCTGACGGAGCTGGCCGACCACTGGGAGGGTCTGACCCGGGACGCGTGACCGACACCCTGGACAGCGTCGTCCTTCCCGACTGCGGCCATTACGTCCCCTACGTCCCTGAGGAGCGCCCCGACGCACTCCTCGACCGTCTTCTCCCCTTCCTCCTCCGCTGATTCCTGTAGCACTGATCGGGAGGGGAGCCGGCGGCTGGAGCCGGTACGAGCGTCAGACGCCTTCCTTGACGAGGCTCACGCCCGCGGTGGGCGCCCGGTGGACGGGGATGCGTACGTCCTCGGCCGCGGCCCGCAGTGGCGGAGTCCGTTCGAGGAGGGCGGTGGCGCGGTCGCCGCGGAGGGCCGCGAGTGCCGCGGCGAGACCGACCATCGTGCCCAGGACCAGGCCGGCGGCGTACAGGGCCATGGCGGCGGCGGTGCCGTGGTTGCCGGTCAGCAGCGGCAGCAGCGACCAGCCCGCCTTGCCCTGGGCGACCGCGCCGACGGTGTAGCCCAGCTGGTTGAAGGCGCCGAGGAACGCGCCGCCCGCGGCGCCGCCGAGGCAGCCCATCACATAGACGCGGCCGAGGGGCAGGGTGACCGTGTAGTACATGGGCTCGCCGACGCCGAGGAGCGCTGCCGGAGCGGTGGCGCGGATGGCGTTGCGCAGGGCGTTGCCGGGCCGGGCCCGCAGGTACACGGCGAGGGCGGCGCCGACTTGTCCGGCGCCGGCCATGTCCATGATGGGCAGTAGGGCGGAGGAGCCGTGCTGCTGGATAAGGGTGCTGGTGACGCCGATCAGCGCCTGGTGCAGGCCGGGTATGAAGACCCCGCCGAGGATCGCGCCGCCGACGGCCCCGTTGACGCCGAGCGCCCATGAGGCGAGGTCGCCGGTCGCCGTCGCGACCGCTCCGCCCAGCGGCATGAGGACGAGGACGGTGGCGAGACCGGCGGTCAGGACGGTGAGCAGGGGCGTGAACAGCTCGTCCACGCTGGACGGCACGACGCGCCGGAGCCGGCGTTCGAGCCAGGCGGTGACCAGCCCGATGGCGAGCGCGGTGAGCGGGCCGCCTTCGTTGTGGCTGGGGGAGACGTGGCCGATGAGGGGGAGGGTGTAGTGGATGGCCGCGACCTTCGGATGCAGCATGACCGCCGCGGTGGCACCGCCGAGTACGGGCGTCCCGCCGAGGGCACGGGCCGCGCTGTAGCCGACGAACACCGAGAGCACGGCGGTGAAGCCGTTGCTCAGGGGCAGCAGAACGGTGACGGCTCCGGCCGCCCACAGCAGATGGCCGGTGTGGACGAGGTTGGCGAGCAGCCCGGTGAGCCCGGCGAGCAGCCCGCAGCCGGTGAGCGCGGGGATGAGGGGGATGAAGACGCCGCCCACGAGGTCGAGGACGCGGCGCGGGAGCCGGGGCGTGCGAGCCGGTGCGGTGACGGTGCGAGAAGGGGACATGCGGGCTCCGGCTGTCTCTGACGACTCTGGACTCTGACCACCCAGCGGCCTACTTAGGTAAGCCTTGGCTTATGTCGAGCGAGGGTATCCCATATGTTGTATACACATCGCGGCGGGCTCGCCCGCCCCGAGCTGCGCCGGAGGGCCTGCCGTGCCGGGACGCTCCGGGGCCTCCTGGGCGCGGAGGGGGCATCCGGGGGCCATGGAGGGGCTCACGGAGCGGGGCGGAGAATTTTTCGGGCGGGGATTGAACGCCTCTCGATGCCGGTGCGTATTCCGCTGTGACCGGAAGGTATCCGGAGTTCGGACCGGCGTCGGGAACGCCGGTCGGGGCGATTGCGACAGGGGGACATGGCTATGGGAATTTCCTCACGCGGAAAGCGCGGACGGCGCTCGGTGACCTTGCTGGCGGCCGTCGGAATTGCCACGGGGATGGGGTTCGGGCTTTCGCCGTCGGCCGGTGCGGTGTCCGCCGGAAATGAGCGGGCGGCGGCGAAGGTGACGGTTCAGGTCGCGCAGAAAGGGAATTACACGGCGGCGGTATGCGTCACCGACAACCTGGGCGGGACCTGCCAGACCGGCGTGCGCAAGGGCCAGACGAAGACCTTCACCGTGGAGCCGGCGAAGGGGACACCGGTCAATGTGCGAGTCGTCCCCGACGGCGGCGGATCCGCCGAGAAGTCCGTTGTGTCGGACAAGGCGAAGCTGAAGTTCGAGACCGAGGGCAGCAAGGCCAAGCCCACCGTGAAACAGGTTTCCTGATCCGAACCCGGTCGAGCGCATTGATCGGTCCCGCCGCGTTGTGGCGGGACCGTGTCGTGCCGGGTTGCGTTGTACCGGGGTGCGTTGTGCGCCCGAGTCCAGGTATCCGCCGCTTTCCGCGCGGGCGTTAGTGCGGTGTTAGCGGATCGTGAGCGGGCGGACGGAGAGTGGAGACGCAAGCGTTCGGTCTGTCGTACTCCCGTAAGGGGCTCTCTCATGTCGTCTGCCACTCTCGTCGCTCGCCGTGCTCGTTGTGCCGCCGCGGTCTCGCTGGTCGCTGTCGCGGCGTTGTCGCTCTCCGCTTGCGGGGACGACAAGGCGGGCGCGGCGACCGGTTCGTCGTCCGCTGCCTCGGCCGGTGGCTCCGGGGCGGGCGACGCGTCCGGCTCCGACTCCGGCACCCGGTCCGGCTCCGGCGGCAGCGCCGGAACCGGCGGTTCGGGGAGCGCGGCGGCCGTGGCGTCGAACATGTCGCCCCAGTCCGCTTCGGACCGTTGCGCGGCCGCCGACATGTCGCTGCGCTTGGGCGACGGGGACGCGGGGGCGGGCAACATCCGCTACCCGCTGGTGTTCACGAACACGGGCAAGAAGTCCTGCTCGCTGGGCGGGTACCCCGGAGTCTCGCTGCTCGCGGGGGACGGCCAGACGGTGGGCTCGCCCGCGAAGCGCGAGGGCGGCGCGGGGCACGTGGTGCGGCTGGCCCCGGGCAAGAGCGCGCACGCCGTTCTGCGGACGCTCAACGACGGCCTCAAGGACACCCCGTGCTGGAAGACGGGGAAGCTCGTGAAGGCATACGCGCCCGGCTCGAAGGACGCCATGACCGCCCGGACCTCGGGGCTGCGGGTGTGCGGCGGCACCTTCACGGTCGGCGCCCTCCAGGCGGGCACCGGCGCTCAGGGCTGAGGAATCGGCACCACTGAAGCGGTAAAGCCTCCTTATCCGTAAGGAAGTTGGGGTTCTGCGCTCTGGCCGTGGCCACTGTGGCGAGCGAGGATGGCTCGGACGCCCGGCCGCTGCGCGGCGGCGGTACGTACGGCCGTACGTACCGCCGAGGGCGTGGGGAACCTGCGATGGAGGTGTGCCGACCGTGTTCCGAAGACCGTTATTACGCGCGTTGTGGGCCGTGGGCGCGGTGATCTCGGCGGGTGTGGTGGTGGCCGCACCCGCTCACGCCGTTCCGCCTGCTCATACCGCTCCGCCCGCCCATGCTGCTCCGTCCGTTCACGCCGCTCCGTCCGTCCACGCCCCTTCCTCCGCTGTACGGTCCGACGCCTGCCGCCCGAACGCGGACGCCGCGGGGCTGGCCAGCCGGGCCTTGGACGGCAGCTTGGTGTCGGTGCCGCGTGGCGACGGGCGAGTCGAGCAGTTCCAGTACTTCGCCGACGATTCGGTGACCGAGGGGCTGCCCTGGTTCCTGTGGCACCGGGCTCAAGAGGGACCGGGCGGAGCCTACGGCGACTGGGAGCGCGTCAGCGCCGTGCCCGTCGGTCCGAAGATCTCGTACGCGAGCGCGGCCGAGGACGCCGACGGCCGGCTGGAGGCGTTCTTCCCCTCGTACGGCGTCTTCTGCCACACCGCACAGGCCACCGCCGACGGGGAGGACTGGAGTGCGCCTGAGGACTTCGGTCTGAACCCGGCCCCGTACCACGGTGGCGTGGTGCTGTTCGCGGCGCGTGACGGGCGGCTGCACGCCTTCGCGTCCAGCGCCGCCGACACCTCGTCGATGAACGTGCGGAGCCAGGGCGGCCCGTCCAGCACATGGGGGCCGGTTCGGTCCATGGGGAAGGTGCCGGAGGCCAATGTGGGGCTCGGTGCGCCGGGCGGCGTCACCGAACTCGCCGACGGCCGACTGCGGGTGAGCGCCCGCGAATGGAACCGCGAACGGACCTGGCGGACCACCGAGCGCGTACCCGGGGGTGGCTGGGAACCGTGGCGGCTGTGCCCCACCGCGGCCTGCGTCTGACATCGCGCCGGTGAGGGCGGCCCACCCGCACCCCCGTGGCGGGTGGGCCGTCGCGGTGCGGCCGACGGGCCCGGACCGGTACCTCGGTCCTCCGGCGTTCCGATCGCGGTGAAAGGGACGCCCCAGGGGGCGGGACGGTTGACGCCCTCGCCGCCCAGTACGCGCTGCCGCCCCTCGAAGCCGGTCCCGGCCCCCGCCCACCCGTACCTCTGATGTAACCCACGCCCGGACCGTCACAACAAGGCAGCATTCGGGCGGAGTTCGGCCCCCGCCCGGCCCGGGGCGGTTCCGGCCCCGGGACGGCCTGCTCCCTGGCCTCCCTTCCACGGTGACGCCCCCTGGCGGCGCCGCGGATTACCGGCCATCGTGGGGGCCGACAGCGGATCACCGCCCTCAAGCGCCGCACTTGTCCCCGCACCCGCGCCCACGGCTCGTACCGCGCCCGGCCGTACGGCACTCCCGGCCCGCGCGCCCGCCGCGGCCCGTGACAAAAAGGAGGCAGCCATGGATACCGCCCGCCCCGCCCCCGAGGACCAGGACGCCCTCGTACGGCGGCTGAGCGAACACGCTCTGGCCTATCTCCACTCCGCGACACTGCGGGCCGCCGCCCGCCTCGGCGTGGCCGATCACCTCGCCGACGGTCCGCGCACCCCCGCTCAGCTCGCCGCCGCCACCGGCGCCGACGCCGGCCATCTGCGCCGCGCCCTGCGCCTGCTGGCGACCCGGGACGTCTTCCACGAGGACGAAACGGGCGCCTTCGGCCTGACGCCGCTGGCCCAGTTGCTGCGCTCGGACGCGCCGGCGTCGATGCGGGAGGCGGTCGGCATGCTGACGGACGAGACGTTCTGGCGCCCCGCGGGCCGGCTGGAGGAGACCGTGAGCGCCGGGCGCACCGTCTTCGACGACATCTTCGGCGCCCCCTTCTTCGACTACCTGGCCCGCACCGAGGAGTTGGGCGCCGCCTTCGACACGGGTATGGCCGCCCTCTCCGACAGCGAGAACCGCGCCATCGCCGCCGCCTGCCCGCTCCCCGCGACCGGCGTGGTCGCCGACGTCGGCGGCGGTCGCGGCGGGCTGCTGCGCGAGGTGCTGCTGCGCGCCCCGAAACTGACCGGTGTCCTGTACGACCAGGAGGCGGTGGTGCGCGGCCACGCGTTGGAGGGGCCGGAGACGGCAGGACGCTGGCGGGTAGAGAACGGTGACTTCTTCACGTCCGTACCGGCCGCGGCCGATGTCTACCTCCTCAAGCGCGTCCTGCACGACTGGAACGACCAGGACTGCCTACGCATCCTGCGTGCCTGCCGCGCCGCGATGACGGAGAACAGCCGGCTGCTGGTGATCGACGCCGTACTGCCGCGGGACAACGCTCCGCACCACGGCAAGACGCTCGATGTGCTGATGATGGCGTCACTGAGCGGCCAGGAGCGCGGTGCGGACGACTTCCGTCGGCTGCTGACGGAAGCGGGGCTGACGATGATCCGCGCCCTTCCCACCCCTTCGTCCCTGTCGGTGGTGGAGGCGGCGGTGGCGAAGGCGGCCTGAGGCGGCGAAGGGGCTCCCCGCCGCCCGGGCGCCTCATTGGGCGGCGACGGCCTCGATCTCCACCAGCATGTCCGGATCCGAGAGCGCGCTGACCCCGGCGAGCAGGCTTGCCGGCCGGCAGCCGCGCCGTTCGAGTTCGGCGGTGAGCGCGTCGTAGTTGGCGGTCATGGCCGGCAGATCGACAGTGAAGACGCGGATCTGGACGAC
This sequence comes from Streptomyces sp. NPDC044033, assembly GCF_056434425.1. Classification (NCBI taxonomy): domain Bacteria; kingdom Bacillati; phylum Actinomycetota; class Actinomycetes; order Kitasatosporales; family Streptomycetaceae; genus Streptomyces; species Streptomyces sp. NPDC044033. The sequence goes on from NZ_JBWKFF010000005.1 coordinate 304,766, forward strand.
GTCGGAGAAACCGAATCCCGCCTCGTCCAGCGTCTCGCCGAGCCGTCGGCAGGTCAGCGCGATCTGCCCGCGAATGTCGCCGCGGTGGCCGATGCGGCCCTGCTCGTCGCGGGCCTCATGGCCGGAGAGCACCAGCCAGCGGCGCGGCTCCTCCACCACCACGGCCCGGTGGTACGCGAGGTGCCCGCCGATCATCCGCGGCCCGATGTCATGGCGTTCCATGGTCTTCTCCTCCTGACGAACGGCTTACGGGCGGACGAACCGGCCTGTCTTACGGGCGGACGAACCGGCCTGCTTGCGGACGGACGAACCGGCCTGCTTGCGGACGGACGACGGCCTGTCGGGACGGCCGCCGGACCATGTGGCACGGGGCTGCCTTCGGTGTGGCCCGCCCTCCCCGCGATCATGGTCTCAACGACCCGGCTCCGCAATGTGCCGCCCCTGGCAGGAGAGGCCCGCCCTCCCCCTTCACCCGGGAGGGCGAGCCAGGAATTCTCCTGAGGCTCACGGCCTACGGCTTATGGCTCCGTCGAGAATGTTTTGACCATCTTTGCCGAAATCCACTGCCCACAGGTCATGCCGCTCGTGGTCGGGAGCTCGGCGTCCGGGGCCGCGACGCCGGAGATCGGTTCGACGGGAGCGTCATGATTCGGCTGGTGGAAGAAGGGGATGGAAAGGCGCGAGGACGAGTTTCCCCGCTCCGGGTTCACCACGCGGTGCATGGTCGAAACCCACCGTCCGCCGGTCCACAGGGCCATCAGGTCGCCGATGTTGACGACGAAGCTGCCCGGGACGGCCGGGACGTGGAGCCACTCGCTCCTATCGCCGGAGACCTGGAGGACCTGGAGCCCGCCGAGGCCGTCCTCTTGGTGGAGGACCGTCAGGCTGCCCCAGTCGGTATGCGTGCCTCGCCGCAGTTGCCCCGGCAACGGGGGCGCGAGTTGCGGGTAGTAGTAGTTGGCGATGAGCGCCGACGTGTGGTTGTCGAACTTGTCGTCCCAGAACTCTTCGGCCAGCCCGAGCGCCAGCGCGAACAGACGCATGATGTCGCGCGAGAGCTCGGTCATGGCGCTCATGTACTCATGCCACGTGTCCTGGAAGCCGGCGGGAGCGTCCGGCCAGATGTTCGCCATCTTCCACGGGGCCCAGTAGTCGCCGAGCCGATCGCGTTCGTCGTCGCTCAGCTCTCCCGTCACATGGGATGCGAACACTTCGCACAGGTCGGGCGGGGTCGGCTGGTCGAGGCTCAGGGCGGTTACCCCTCCGAAGCGCCGGAAACCGGCGACACCGGGCCGGTTCGCCACCAGATCCTTCTCCGCGTCGGGCAATGCGAAGAAGGCGTTCGTCGTCGCGTGCATACGATCGATGAGCTCTCGCGACACGCCATGACCCACGATGGTGAAGAACCCGGAACTCTCGCAGGCCGAACCGATCGCGTCGGCTATGAGCCCCCGTCCGTGCGTACTTCCCCTGGTGGACAGGTCGATGACCGGTACGAAGCCGTCGACCACGGTGGCGGTTTCTTGATTGCGGCCCATTGTCCGTTTCCCTTCCGATGGGAATTCTCTGCGGGCGATGAGACCGGTGCGGACGATGCGGCCGGTGGAACACCGGCCGTCCGCCCTCGTCGGCCCTCATGACTTCAAGTCTTCCGTTGAAGTCGCCCCGGAGACTTCTCGGCGGACAGGGCCGAGGAATCAAGGCCCGTACGCGCAGAACCCTCAAGCCCCGTCGAGCCTCCCGCGGCCTCGGGCATTCCGGGTCGGCAGCCGAGGGCGACCAGGAAGACGCCGGTTGTGAGCGGCGCGGGAGGCCGACGGTGGCGGCGGCGCAAGAACTGCCCTTGAGGCGGCGACACCGGCGGCCGGGCCGCGCGGGGCGCCCTGCCCGATCCGGACGACCGGTCGCGGGACATTCACGCCCGCTCCTCGCCGACCGCCCCGGCTACCTCGCCGACCGCCCCGGCCACCTCGCCGACCAGCCCGGAGACCGACCCGTCGACGTCGAGGACCTTCCCCGGATTGAGGATGCCGTGCGGATCCAGGGCGGCCTTGACGGCGTGGTGCAGGGCCAGCACCCCCGGCCCCAGCTCGCGGTCCATGCCGCGCCGCTTGAGCAGCCCGACGCCGTGTTCGCCCGTGACCGTGCCGCCCAGCGCCAGAGCGTCGTCGAGGATGGCCTCGAAGGCGCGCTGCGCCCGGGCGCGCGCGGCGTCGTCGCCGGGGGGCGTGATGATCAGGGGGTGCAGGTTGCCGTCCCCGGCGTGCGCGATGTTGGCGATCAGCAGGTCGTGCGCGGTGGCGGTCCGGTCGATACGGGCCAGCATCTCCGGCACCTTCGCCCGGGGCACGCAGACATCCTCGGTGAGCACCGGGCCCAGCCGCTCCAGCGCCGGATAGGCCAGGCGGCGGGCCTCGAACAGGGCGTCGGCCTCCTGCTGGTCGGTGGAGACCGCGGCCCAGCTCGCTCCGGCCCCTCGGAAGCAGTCGACCATCAGTTCCGCCTCCGCGTCCCCGGCCGCCCCTGGCGTGTCCAGCCGCCCCAGCAGCACCGTGTCGGCCTCGGCGGAGAGCCCCATGTTCTTCCAGGCGTCGACGGCGGCCAGGCAGTGCCGGTCGACGAGTTCCAGGGCCGACGGCGCCACCCCCGCGGCGGCCACGGCGGCGACCGCCTCACCCGCCGCGACGGCCGAGTCGAAATGGCCCACCACCGTACGCTCGGGCGGACGCTGCGCTCGCAGCCGCACCGTCACCTCGGTGATCACCCCGAGGGTGCCTTCCGAACCGACCAGCAGCGAGCACAGGTCGTAGCCGGCCACGCCCTTGGCGGTGCGCCGCCCCAGCCGGACCACCTCGCCGCCGCCGGTGACGACCTCAAGGCCCAGCACGTAGTCCCGGGTGACGCCGTATTTGACGCAGCACATCCCACCGGCATTGGTGGCGACGTTGCCGCCGATGGTCGACCAGGGGGAGCTGGCCGGGTCCGGCGGGTACCACAGCCCGTGCTCGGCACAGGCCCGGCGCAGATCGTCGTTGACGACCCCGGGCTGCACCACGGCCAGCCGCTCGCCCGCGTCGATCTCCAGCACCCGGTCCATGGCCTCGAAGGACACCACGACACAGCCGTCCAGGGCGTTGGCCCCGCCGGACAGCCCGGTGCCCGCGCCGCGCGGCACCAGCGCCACCCGGTGCTCCAGACACCACCGCACCAGGGTGCGGACCTCGGCGGTGGACCGTGGCCGGGCCACGGCGAGCGGCTGTCCGTACGGGGCCCACTCGGCCTCGTCGTGCCGGTAGCCGTCCATGGTCTCCGGCCCCGTCAGGACCCGGCCCTCGGGCAGCGCCTCGGCCAGCGCCCGGGCGATGTCGCCGGTCCTGCCGGGCCCGGTGCCGATGGGGTGGGTGTGCTGGTCCATGCCGCAGTCCTCCGCGAATCCGTGCCGTGCTGTGCACCTCTCATCATGGTCAGCCGCGGCGGCGCGGGGCACAGGGGGGCACCCCGCGATGGCAGAGGCCCAGCGGCAGAGGCCCAGCGGCGGGGGCATCCAGGGCGTAGCCGCCTCGTACCAGGGGCGCGGTGGTCCGGCGGAGGCGGTACGTTCCCGATACCGCGCCCGTAGAGCGTCAGGCCGACGCGCCGCCCGGCCGGGAGAGCCTGGCCGAGAGGTCGGCGGCGGCGGCGCGTACGGCGTCCGCGACCGTGTCGAGCCGCTCGGCGGTACGGGGGGTGGGGCCCGCCACCGCCAGGCAGGCGAGGAGCCGGCCGCCCGCGAACACCCCGGCCGCGGTGGCGCTGACGTCGGGCAGGGTCTCCCCGCGGTTGAAGGCGACGCCCTCGGCGGCGATGGCCGCCAGTTCCTCCCGGGCCCGGGAGCGTTGGCGCTCGTCCGGCAAGTGGGCCCGCAGGTAGGCGTTGCGGCGTGCCGTGTCGCGGTGGGCCAGGGCCACCTTGCCGGTGCTGGTCGGATACAGCGGCCGACGGGTGCGCAGGGGAGCGGAGTAGCGGATCACCTGGGTGGATTCGAGGACCTGGACGTAGACGATCGAGTCGCCGACGGGTTCGCCGAGCATGACCGTCTCGTCGAACTCCCGCAGCAGGCGCTCCATCGCCGGGCGGGCGAGGTCGGCCAGGGCGGGCCGGGGCGCGGCGAGCAGGGCGCCGGCGGCCGGGCCGAGTACGTAGCCGTGGTCCCGCTCGGTGAGGTAGCCGGTGGCCACGAGCCCCTGGACCAGGCCGTGTACGGAGGACTTCGGGGCGTCGAGCACGGCGCAGAGCGCGGCCAGCCGGATGCCGTCCGAGGCGGCGGCGGTCTCCAGGATGGTGGTCACCCGGGTGACGGTCCGGTGTTCCTTGGGCGTCGTGGCCGGGGGGCCCGAAACAGGTGTCCCGGCCACGACCCCTTCGCCGTTGTGACCTGCCACGTCGCCTCCGTGCTCCGCCGCGCCGCTGCCCGGCCGCCATTGTCGCCGGTCATTGTCGCAGTACCCGCGCGGCGGTCCCATCCCTTGACAGGGGTCACACCCCTACCTAGGTTCGTCCCTACTTACGAACTCGCGTTCTTATATAGGAACAAGTAAGGGCGGCGGGAGCGATCGGGAGCGGCACATGGATTTCGAACTCACCGAGCAGCAGCGGGACATCCAGGCCGGCGTCCGCGAGCTGGCCCGGAGCTTCCCGCCCGAGTACTGGGCCGAACACGACCACCGGGGCGAGTTCCCCTGGGCGTTCTACGACGCCTTCGCCGCGGCCGGCTGGCTGGGCATCGCCGTCCCTCAGGAGTACGGCGGCGGCGGGCTCGGCGTGCTGGACGCGGCGCTGCTGCTGGAGGAGGTGGCGGCGTCCGGAGCCGGCATGAACGGGTGCAGCACGATGCATTTGACGATCTTCGGCCTCAACGTCCTGGCCCGGCACGGCAGCGAGGAACTGCGCCGCGCGGTGCTGCCGCACGCCGCGACCGGCGAACTGCACGTGTGCTTCGGGGTGACCGAACCGGACGCCGGGACCGACACCACCCGGATCTCCACCGTCGCGCGGCGCGACGGCGACGACTACGTGATCGACGGCCGCAAGATATGGATCACCAAGGCCGGGGACGCGCAGAAGATGATCCTGCTCGCCCGCACGACCCCTCGCGACGAGGTGGAACGGCCGACCGAAGGGCTGTCGGTCTTCCTCGCCGACGTCGACCGCCGGGCCATGGACATCCGGCCGATCCCGAAGATGGGCCGCAACGCGGTGGCCTCCAACGAGATCTTCATCGACGGCCTCCGGGTGCCCGCGTCCGCCCGGATCGGAGCGGAGGGCGAGGGGTTCCGCTACCTGCTGGACGGCCTCAACCCGGAGCGCATTCTGCTCGCCCACGAGGCGCTGGGGCTCGGCCGGGCCGCCCTCGACGCGGCGACCCGCTACGCGAAGGACCGCGTCGTCTTCGACCGGCCCATCGGCCAGAACCAGGGCATCGCCTTCCCGCTGGCCGAGGCCCTCACCCGGCTGGACGCCGCCCGGCTGATGGCCCGTCAGGCGGCTTGGCGGTACGACCGGGGGCTGGCCTGCGGGCGCGAGGCGAACATGGCCAAGTGGCTCTGCGCGGACGCCGGGTTCCAGGCCGCGGACCAAGCGGTGCAGACCCTGGGGGGTATGGGGTATGCGCGGGAGTACCACGTGGAGCGCTATTTCCGGGAGTCCCGGCTGTTGCGGCTGGCGCCGGTCAGCCAGGAGATGGTGCTCAACTACGTCTCGCAGCACGTGATGGGCCTGCCGCGCTCGTACTGATCCGCTCGCACCGACCGACCGACCCGCTCGCACCGTTCCCGCTCGTACGGGACCACCGCTCGTACGGGACCACCGCTCGTACGGGACTGCCGCCCGTACCGGCGGGCTCGTAAGGAACCGCCCTCGCCCCGCCTCTGGAGGAACCATGCGCGCACTCGACGGCGTCACCATCGTCAGCCTGGAGCAGGCGGTGGCCGCCCCGATCGCCACCCGCCACCTCGCCGACCTCGGGGCCCGCGTCATCAAGATCGAACGGCCCGACGGCGGCGACTTCGCCCGCGGCTACGACGCGGCGGTGCGCGGCATGTCCTCGCACTTCGTCTGGCTCAACCGGGGCAAGGAGTCGGTCGCCCTGGACCTCAAGAGCACGCGGGGCCGCGAGGCGCTGGGCGCCCTGCTGGCGCACGCCGACGTGTTCGTCCAGAACCTCGCACCCGGCGCCGCCGACCGGCTGGGCTTCGGCTCGGCCGCCCTGCGCGCCGCGCACCCCCGCCTGGTGGTGGTCGAGATGTCCGGCTACGGCAGCAGCGGCCCGCTGCGCGCCAAACGCGCCTACGACCTGCTCGTACAGGGAGAGACGGGCCTCGCCTCGGTGACCGGCACCCAGGGGGAGGCGGTGAAGACCGGCATTCCGGTGGCCGATATCGGGGCCGGTCTGTACGCCTTCTCCGCGGTCCTGGCGGCCCTGCTGCGCCGGGAGCGGGGCGGCGGTGGCGCGTGCGTGGAGGTGTCGATGTTCGACGCGATCGCCGAGTGGATGGGGCACCCGCTCTACACCACCCTGCACACCGGGACGCCGCCGCGCCGTGCCGCGCTGGGCCACCCCTCGATCGTCCCCTACGACGCGTACCCGACGGCGGACGGGACGGACGTCCTGATCGGCGTGCAGAACGACCGGCAGTGGCGCGCCCTGGCCGCCGACGTGCTCGGCCGCCCCGACCTGGCGGAACACCCGGACTACGCCACCAACGTCGCGCGCTGCCGCCACCGCGCCGCCGTGGACGCCCTCGTCGGCGAGGTGACCGCGCGACTGCCCGTGGCCGAGCTCGTACGAGCCCTTGACGACGCGGGCGTCGGCAACGCCCGGCTGAACTCCGTGCACGGCCTGGCCGACCACCCGCAGCTGGCGGCCCGCGACCGGTGGCGCACGGTGGAGACCCCGGTCGGCCCCATCGACGCCGTACTGCCGCCGATCACCTTCTCCGACACCGAGGCGCGGATGGACGCCGTGCCGGCCCTCGGCGAGCACACCGACGCGGTACTGGCCGAATTCGGCATCGGCGCGGAGTAGGGGTCGGGCGGTGAGCCCAATTCCGGTTGTGACGTCGTAAGCGCTTGACGACACTTAGTAGTCAGCCTAGGTTGACGGCCGTGGATGAAGTGGACGGAGTGGATGAAGCAGAGGTCAACCGGCTCGTGGCCGCCGCGGCATCCGGTGGGATCCGGGAGGGGCTGGCCGCCGTACGCGTGCTGCGCCGGCTCGTCGAGGAGATGGAGGCCCAGCAGGTGGACCGGGCCCGCGAACTGGGCTGGGCCTGGGGCGACATCGCCGGACCGCTCGGCGTCTCCCGCCAGTCCGCCCACAAGAAGCACGCCCGGCGGCGGCGCCCGGCGGCATAGCGCGGGCGCGCCCTTCCGCCGGGCGCCGTAGTCCCGTTCAGGCCACCGGCGGACGGCGCCCCGACGCGTTTCCCCGCCGTTCCGACGTGATCGCGCCGCCCGCCCCGACGCGTTTCCGCCGCCGCTCCACCCGGCCTCGACCGGCCGCTGGCACTCTTCGGCCATGCCCAACGCAGGGATCAGACACCGCGTGGCCGCCCGACTCGTGCGTTCTCTGTGGGAGGGCCTGGTGGCCTTCGGCACGCTGCATGTGACCGGTCAGCTCCCCCCGCCCGTGGACCCCGCGCCGCGGCCCCTGGCCGGGCCGCCGCCGGGCCACCCCGAGCGGGTCCGCGCCGACGTGCCGCTGACCGCCCAGGAGCGCCAACTCGCCGGCGGCCTCCCGCGCCTCGTCTGGCCCGGCGATCCCCGGCGGTGACCACCCGGCGCCCGACACGCGTGCGCCCCCGCGCAGGTCTCTGACGCCTGCGCGGGGGCGCGCACCTCACACGCCGGGCGGTACCCGGTCGGTACGGACCGGTGAAGTGGCCTGCGGTACGGCCCGGTTACGGGCGTCGGCCCCCGCACCGTGCCCGGGTCAGCAGGATCGGACGGAACTGACCTGGTTGGCGATGTTGGGGGCGAGGTCGATGGCCGCACCGTCCGGGATGAGCTGGATCTGGTTGTTGTACCCGGAGTTCGCGTACAGGCACCAGTTGTCGCCGGAGATGTTCTTCACCGAGTACACGTGGTCGTTGAGGTTGCCGGCCACGCCGCCGAGGTCGTAGACGCCGTCCGACAGCGACAGGTGGCTTCCGCCGCCCTGCGTGTCGTGGTAGATGCAGAACTCCGACGAGTCGCACGGCCACTGGGCCGGGTCCGCGCTGGCCGTACCCGGTGCCGCGAACATCGCGGCTGCCCCGATGAGGGACGCCGCGACGACGGCGATGCGGCTGCGGTTGTTGCGGATGCTCATGATGTCTCTTCCCTTCTGATGAGGGAGCCTTTCTCCCCGTTGCCGGCGGTGCGAGGGTCGTCCCCTGTCGCGCCGCCCGCATAAGCATCGTTACACCGCAGAAGCCGCAAGGGAGCCTGAGAGGTCTCAGGTCGATCAGGCATCCGCATCCATGAGAGGGCCGGAAGCGGGCCCGTCGGAAGCGGGCGGGAAGCGTTGCGCGCGGCGGAGGCTGTGCGTACGGCCGCACGGGCCGGGAGGCCGCTGGAGCTACCAGCGGACGGGCAGGTTGCGCAGCCCGCGCAGCAGGCTCGGCCGCCACTGGGCGGCCGCCGAGTCGTCGGGGGCGAGGCCGGGGAAGCGCTTGAGGAGCGCAGGCAGGGCGATGGCGGTTTCGAGGCGGGCGAGGGGCGCGCCGAGGCAGTGGTGGATGCCGTGGCTGAAGGCGATCTGCGCGCGGTTGACGGCGGGGTCCCGGTGGATGTCGAAGCGGTCGGGGTCGGCGAACCGCTCGGGGTCGCGGTTGGCGGCGGCGAGGGCGAGGACGACGCGTTCGCCCTGGTCCATCGCGGTGCCGGCCAGTGTCATGGGTTCGGCGGTGTAGCGGTAGGCGGCGATCTGGGCGGGGGGCTCGTAGCGGAGCGCCTCCTCGACCGCGCCGTCCACGAGGGAAGGGTCGGCGCGCAGCGCGGCGAGCTGTTCGGGGTGGCGGAGGAGATGGTGGACGGCGCTGGAGATGAGGTTGGCGGTGGTCTCATGCCCGGCGACGAGCAACAGGAAGGCCATGCCGAGGAGTTCCTCGGGGGTGAGGTGGTCCTCGTCCTGGTCGTGGGTGCGTACGAGCGCGTGCAGCAGGTCGCCGTCCTCGTCCGGGGCCTGGCGGCGTTTGTCCTCGATGAGGCCGGTGAGGTAGCCGGTCATGGCGACCGCCGCGGCGCCCGCGGCCTCCGGGTCGGTGATGGCGACGATGTCGCTGGACCAGCCGTGGAAGGCGGCGCGGTCGGCGGCCGGGACGCCGAGGAGTTCGCAGATGACGGTGATGGGCAGCGGGAAGGCGTAGGCGCTCACGAGGTCGGCGCGGGCGGCGTGGCCGGAGTGGTCGGTACGGTCGGCGGCGGCCATGTCGTCGAGGAGTTCGGCGCAGATGTGCTCGATGCGCGGGCGCAGCCGCGCGATGCGGCGGGCGGTGAACTCGCGGGCGACGAGGGTACGGAGCCGGGTGTGATCGGGCGGGTCGGTCTGGAGCATGTTGAGGCCGATCGCGTAGCCGCCGTCGTCGTCGAACTCGGCCGAGTGCCGGATGTCGTTGCGCAACCGGGGGTCGGCGAGGGCGGTGCGCACGGCGTCGTACCCGAGGACCATCCAGACCGTCTCGCCGCCGGGCATCTTCACGCGCTGCACCGGGCCCCGGGCGCGCAGGGCCCGGTAGGCGGGGTAGGGGTCGGTGAGGAAATCGGGGGAGGAGGCCGAGGTCGGTTCGGTGATGGGGTCGATGCGCATACTGGCTCCCAGGCATGTGGGGACTGTTCCCCGTTTATGTTCGGGAGCGTACCAAGGAGTGGGGAGTGCTCCTCGCTTGAGGGGGTGGGGGTGGCGCTCAGTCGGTGGCGGTGGCGGTGGCGGTGGCGGTGGTGCGGGCGCGGGACGCGGTGAGGAGGCCCGGGCCGAGGGTGGTGCGCAGGTGTCGAGCGCCGTGCCGTGCGGCGGGGTGCGTCCGGGTAGGTGCGGTGGCCGGGCGCGCCAAGTGCGCAGCGGCTGGAGGTTCCCCGCCGTCGAGGGCGGCAGGGGTCAACTCACGGCCTTCTAGGGTGAGTTCGGCTGTTCCGGATCCGTCGGGATCCAGGGTCGTACCGCGCCACCGGACGTCGGGGACCGGCCTGGCCCGGCGAGTATGCGGCTGAAAGCGGCGTAGTGCCGCCGATCCCATGTCAGCTGAAAAGATACCGGCGGCCTCGGTTGTCCGAGGCCGCCGGTCGAGGCGGCGTTCAGGCCGGCTCCGGGCGAGTGCGGTGTGCCGTATCCGTCCGGCCCGGCCCGTGCGTACCGCGCGGCGGCCGTCAGCTCAGGACTGAGGACGGCTACCGTGGTTGGCGCCGTTCTTGCGGCGGGCCTTCTTCTTACGGCGTCGCTTCGAGGACATGCCGTCTCCTTTCAGGGTTGGTTTCAGCCAGTTTTCACCCTTTCATATCGATATCCGCCGCGTCGATTCGGCGGGGCACCGACCCGCCCGACCGGCCGGCGTTGTCAGCCCCGCCCGCGCGGCGGGGTCCACGAGGAGATCAGGGCCGCCACACCACAGCGTGGTGCGAACCGGCCAGATAGGTGTAAATGGGGGTGCGTATCGATACCCCCGCGATGGTCCCGCCCGAGTTGACGAACAGCGCCGAACTGAACGGATCGGAGGGCGCGCTCCCCAGATCGATGACGCTGCCGTCGGCGCTCCAGCGCATGGCGCGCTTGTTCTCGCGGCTCGGGTTGCCGTCCCAGGCGTTCCCGACGACGGTGCCCGCGTCGTTGGCCTGGGCGCCGGTGCTGTTGGCGTGCAGACCGACCGGCAGCCCCAGCGGGGTCGCCGAACCGTCGGGGGCCCAGCGCACAGCGGTCTGCCGGACTGATGCGTCGGTGCGCTGGGAGCCGGCCACGATGCCCTGGGCGCTGAGTGAACTGGCGCTGGCGTTCAGCCCCAGGTCCTTCACGGCACCGTCGCCGCCCCACTCGACGGCGTGCGGCTCGCTCTGGCTCACCGGGTAGGCCCTGGAGGCGCTTCCGATGACGGTGCCCGAGTCGTTGATGCCGACGGCGGAACTGGAGTCGTGCTGCGGCCACTTCGCGCGGACGAGGGCGCCGAGGTCGGTGGCGGAGCCGGTGGAACTCCACTTCACCGCGTGCAATGCCGAGAGGCCGCCGCTCCAGGAGTACCCGACTACGTCGCCCGCGCTGTTCATGGCCTTGGGCGCGCTGTAGGTGTCACCTGGCAGCGCGGGCAGGGTGAGGTGCGTGCCGTCGGGCTTCCACACCACGCCGTGGCCTTCAGTGGGCGAGGCTTCCCCGTTCCAGGAGGACCCCGCGACAGCGCCCGCGTCGTTGATGGCGGCAGGCATGGAGGACGTGTCGCCGGGCAGCGGCGCGAGCGGCGTGACACCACCGCCGCTGTCCCAGCGCACCGCGTGTCCCTGCCGCGCGGACTGCGCGGTCCCAGCGGACCAGGAGTAACCCGCGGTGGTGCCGGAGCTGTTGATGGCGGTGGCTCTGCCGTACAGGTCACCGGGGGCGGGCGGCAGGGCGGCGATGGTGTTGTCGGAGCCCCAGCGCACCGCGCGATCCCGGTAGTTGGCCGGGTAGATGCCGTCGGGAGGGGTCGAGTACCCCGTGATGACGCCTGCCTCGTTCACTCCTGTCGGTTCGCTGTACCAGTCGCCGGGCAGAAACGGCAGAGCTGTGAGCGTGGGGGCGGGCGGCGGGTCGGCGACGGCCGACGGGGCCGAGATCACGACCAGGGAAGCGGCGGCGAGGAAGGCGGCGGCGCCGGCGCCGCGCGTGCGGGGGCGGCGCCATGTTCCGTACTGAACGCGGGGTGTCGTTGCACCACCGGGTCTGGATAATTCTTCGTCCCGGCCGACCATGCGTGTGATCACAGTTTCTCCAGGGAGAGATGTGAGAGGGGAGAGCGACCGGGCGATAGTAATGGCGAGGGAATTGTTCCGCGCATGTCTCGCTCGTGATTGTTTGTGCCATGGTCGCGCCACTGCCCTTGCCCTGTCGCTGGGCCCCCTCGTCGCCACCCGGCCCCTTGCCCCGGACGGCGCGCACTGGGAAACACCGGGAATGGGCCCATGGCCGTGTACGGAGCATGCCGCGCCGGGCCGAATTCGCGGCGACCGCCGGCCCGCTCGACGACGGGGACCCGCGCGGTCGGCACCACGCCCTCACCGACGGCTGCCTGGGCGCCCACTCGCCGTACGGCGTCTCGGCCGGGCACGATCCGGCCGGTGCGGGCGAGCGGCACGGCTGCCAGGCCCCGCCGTGGCCCCGGTGTGCGTCGCCGGGGCCACGGCCGTGATCACAGGGGTGACGGGCAGCGGCTCAGCAGGTGACGACCTTGCCGTACGAGCCGCGGCCCCAGTGCCACTCCCATTGCTCACCGTTCTGGTACGTCAGACACCGCGAGTCGGGCCCCCAGTCGATGACGACCTTCAGGTGCATCGCCCGGCCGCACCTGTTCGTGACCTTCACGTACTTCTTGTGCTTGATGACATCCCGGCCGACGCAGGACGGGGCGGTGCCCGCGATCTTGATGGCGGGGGCCGCGGCGGCAGTGGCGGCAGGGGCGATGGCCAGACCGCCGCCCATCAGGAATGCGGCCATCAGGCCGGCGGTGGCGCGCTTGCGGAACCTCACAGTGCGAATTCCCTTCCTCGGTGATCCCGGGCGATAGTGATCCCAGGCGATCCTGTGTGCTGCGAAGGCAGCCCGAGGCCGGTCCCGGTGAACCGGCCGCAGGCAAGATTCGCCGACACTCGACGGCTTCGCGTCGAAACGCCTGTCAAGAGACCCGATGGGGTGACAGCACGCGGGGTCAACGACGGTGACGGGCCGGGGTCAGCTCCAGGAGTTGGAATTCCACGGTCATGTGCAGCTCGCGCACCTCGGAGCGGAGGGTGGAGAGCGTGAGCCCGTACGTATCGCACAACCGCCGGAGATGCGTGTGGTTGCCGACGTCGCTGAAACCGAGCAGGAGCCGGCCGTCGGGGGCCAGGTGGGCCGGCGCCTCGGCGAGGAAGCGCTGGTGCGCGGCGTACCCGGGGTCGAAGAACGCGTGATGGAGCTCGGTGTCGAGGGGGAAGTCCGCAGGGGGCTCCACATAGTTGGAGTTCCAGAAGATGACATCGAACTCCGCGTCCGGCGGCAGCGCGGTGAACAGGTCGCTGTGGAGGACGGTGAGCCGGTCGGTCACGTCGTGACGGCGCGCGTTGGCGCGGGTGTTCTCCACGGCGGCGCGGTTGATGTCCAGGGCGACGACGCGTCGGCAGCCGTGCAACGCCGCCCAGACGGCGGTGACTCCGGTACCGGAGCCCACGTCCAGGAAGGAGCCGCCGGCCGGGTAGGGGAGCCAGCTGGTGAACAGGGCCGTCACCGGGGTGAATTCGGGGGAGAAGACGCCGGGGAGGACGTCCCACTCCTTGTGCAGGGCGGTGAAGGTGTGGGCCTGCCGCAGGGTGTTCTCCTGGTGGCGGCGCAGCAGTTCGCGGCTGCGCTCCATCCCCGGGTCATCGCTCACCGCGCATCCGCCGTTCGCTTCCGGAGGCGTCCGAGTCGGCCCGTGTCCCGGTCTGCGTCCCGACCGGTGCCTCGGGCGGCGTCTCGGCTGGTTCGACCAGCGCGAGGACGCGGGCCGGACTGCCGGAGCCGCCGACGATGGGCAGCGGCGCCGCGATCACCATCGAGCCCTTGGCGGGCAGGCGTTCCAGGTTGCGGAGCTGGGTGAGCCCGTACTTCCCCGCGCCGAGGAGGTGCCAGTGGCAGGGGAACGGCCGGTCGGCGAAGGACCCGGCCGCTCCCGCGTCGATGCCGACGGTCTCCACGCCGATGCCCAGCACCGACGTCTCCTCGGCCAGCCAGCGGGCGCACTCGGGTGCGATGCCGGGGCTGTGGCCTCCGTTGAGGTACCGGTGGCGGTCGTCCGCGCGGGCGTCCCAGCCCGTACGGAGGAGCAGCCAGCCGTGCTCGGGCAGCGGTCCGTGCCGTTCGACCCAGCCGTCGAGGTCGTCGCGGGTGAGCAGGTAGTCGGGGTCCGCGGCGGCCTGGGCGCGGAAGTCGAGGACGGCTGCGGGCCCCACCAGCCGGGCCGGCGGTACGGACGCGACGTCGTCGAGATCGCGGCCGGACAGCCAGTGGACGGGGGCGTCGAAGTGGGTGCCGGTGTGTTCCGAGAGCCGGAGGTTGTTCCAGAAGAACTCCGGCCCGGCCTCGTCGTACCGGCTGATCAGCTCCCGTTCGAACGGCCGCGCCTGGCCCAGTTCGGGGGGCAGCTCGATGACGGGGGTGCTCTCGCTCAGCGGGGTGGTGAGGTCGACCACCTCCACCGCCCCGCTCAGGAGGGCCGATACCAGGGAGTCGAGCAGGGCCATGTCCACGCCTTCCGGTCGGATTGCTGTGTCATGCCCCGGATGTCGGATCGGTGCACCCGCGGGGGTGCCTGATCGATACACCGGTCGCGGCCCCCGCAAACCGCGACCGCGACCCGGTCGGCGTCGAGCCGGCCCTCGACGCGAGGCCGGGCCGGTTAAACGGCGGGTCTCCGGGCACCCGCCCCTGCACGCTTCCGCAGAAGCGTGAGCGGCAGATGTCGCGTCGATGGGCCCCGATGGACCTCATCGAGTCATTTGTACTACTTTGGGTTCGTCAGTGATCCCGACCGTGAGGAGTCTCCCGTGGGTGACAGCAGCGCCATGGACAAGATCAAGGGCAAGGCCAAGGAGGCCGTAGGGAACGCCACCGGCAATGACCGGATGGCGTCCGAAGGCAAGACCGACCAGGCCAAGGGCAAGGTCAAGGGCGCGGTCGACGATGTGAAGGACCGCGCCGACGGCGTGAAGGACTCGTTGAGCGACAACCGCGACGAATCCTGAACAGCACACGAGGGGCGCTGCCGCGACGGCAGCGCCCCTCGTGCGTAGAACTCACCACACGCACCGCGAAAGGCCGCTCGATCAGCAGCGCTTGGAGACGTAGCCCTTCTTGCCGGCGGGAACCACGTCGCGGTCGCGCAGGTTGATGGACAGTTCCTTGCCCCAGGCGTGGCAGGCGTCGGTGAAATCCTTCCGCTTGTACTCGACGTCGAAGACCTTGCCCTTGTAGGCAGAGGTGAAGGACGGGCACTCCTTGTAATGCGCGCATTCCTCGACGACGGCGAAGTCGAACCCGATCGTGCCGTGCTTGTCGATGAGATCGGTGGTGTTCTTCTGGGCGATGGCCAGACCCTGGTCGTGGGCCCGGCGGGCCAGGAGCTTGGCGAAGGCCGCGGCGTCGTCCTCCGTGAGCAGGTCGTCGGAGCGCTCGTAGGAATCGAGGTTGTCGGGTTCCACGGCGTCGAAACCGGCGCGGGCGCAGCCGTCGATCCAGGGGCCGACGATGTTGAGAAGAGCCTTGCGCTTCTCGGGGGTGGAGATATCGAGGAGCGGTTCTTCCCAGTCGCCGTCGACGACCAGTTCGTCGTCGGAGTCGCGCAGGAGAAGGTCGGAATGGTTGTCCTTCCACCAGCCGATCGCGTCGCCGGGCTGAGTCTGGAAAGCGTTGACGTAGCAGACGTTGTACAGGCCGGCGGCCGGTTTGGCCGTACGGTCGCGGGAGACCGCCCGCACGCCGTCCGGGGGCGTGTACGGCCCGCCGAGCTGGTAGTCGAAGGAGGCGCCGGCCTGAGGCAGGCGGACCCCGTCCGCGCTGGACTCCACGGACACGCTCTTCTCAGTGGATTTCGAGGGAGCCTCGGGCGTGGACTTGGAGGCGCCGACGGAGCAGCCGGTGATAAGTACCAGGGACAGAGCCAGGGTTCCGGTGGACCGGATGGACATGGGAAGCACGGGTTCAGCTTTCCATACTGATCGACTGGATTCGAACAGCGGCCGTGTCGCCCCGGCTCCGAGACGGTGCCCGCTTCCGCTCCGCGGCTGCGTTCCCCCCGGCTCCGCGCCGGTCGCCGGGCAGCGCCGCGGGGCCTCCGAGCAGCAGCGGGCCACCAGATGGGCGGAGGCCCGGCTGCCTATCGGGGGGACGAGGCCGGCTCGTGCGCGGGGTCCTGCGGACCGTTCGATTCTGGCTTCGGCCGACGGCGGGAGGTCGGCAGGTCCCTGGCCCGGCGGATCGGCGAGAAGAGCAGGATCAGCGCGGCCAGCGGAATCCCCGCCGTGGTGATCCACATCGCGGTGCGGAGGCCGAGCGCGGTGCCCAGCGCGCCGCCCAGCAGCGCTCCGAGGGGGATCGTTCCGTAGTTGAGGAACGCCGTGGTCGCGGTGGTCCGGCCGAGCAGCTCCGGTGGGCAGTAGCGCTGCTGGAAGCTCGCCTTGATGACGTTGCCGGCCACGACGCCGGCCGAGACGCAGAACCCGCCCGCCACGAAGAACAGGATTCCGGCGCCGTTCGTGGTGAGCGGGATGAGCAGGGCGAAGAGGGGGAGCCCCAGCTCGAAGAGGAGCGTCGCGCGGGCCGTACCGATCCGCCCGGCGACCCGGCGCGCGGCGAAGGCCCCGGCGACGCCTCCGGCGCCGGCCGCCGCGACGAGCGCGCCGACCGCCCCGGAGGACAGCCCGACGGTCTTGAC
This sequence comes from Streptomyces sp. NPDC044033, assembly GCF_056434425.1. Lineage (NCBI taxonomy): Bacteria > Bacillati > Actinomycetota > Actinomycetes > Kitasatosporales > Streptomycetaceae > Streptomyces > Streptomyces sp. NPDC044033. The sequence continues at coordinate 321,409 of NZ_JBWKFF010000005.1, forward strand.
CAGGAAGACCACTCTGATCGACTGGTACCCCATGAGGGCGAGGTTGGAAGCCGCGCCGAAGAGCGTCAGTGTACGGAGCCAGGGGTCGCCCGCGACCAGCCGCAGCCCCTCGGCGAGCTCACCGGCCAGAGCGCCGCGGTGGCCCTCCGGCCCGGCGGTGGCGCGCGGCGACCTGGGAACGCGCGGCTCCGTGTGCCGGATGCCGGAGAGGCAGAGGAGGGAGACGAGGAACGTCGCGGCGTTGGCGAACATCCCGTTGACCGCTCCCGCGAACTGCGCGATGAGGCCGCCGGAGCTGAGCCCGGCGATCTGTGCGGCGGACGCGCTGCCGTGCAGCTTGGCGTTGCCCTCGGGCTGGTCGGCGGGGTCCAGCAGGGTGGCGAGATAGGCGCTGTAGGCGGTCTGGAAGAACACCGTCGCCGTGCCGGTCAGCAGCGCGACGGCCAGCAGCAGACCGATGCTCAGCCGGCCCGCGGCCGCGGCGGCCGGGACGGCCGCGAACAGGACGAAGGAGGTCGCGGCGGCGCCCAGCATGATCGGCCGGCGCCGCGACCGGTCCACCCACACACCGACAGGCAACCCGATGACCAGCCACGGAGTCCAGGCGGCGGCGGTCAGCAGCCCGACCTCGAACGTGCCGGCGTGGAGGACGGAGACGGCGATCAGCGGCATGGTCACCCCGGTGACGGACGCGCCGAACTTGCCGGCTGTCTCGCCGCACCACAGCAGCCGGAAGTCGCGATGCCGTCGAAGGAGGCCGCCGCGTTCGGTCGCGTTCACGCGGAGCCGCGCTCATGGCGGGGGAAGGACTGGAGCTGTACGACCACGGGCGACGCGCTCGGGTCGGGTACGGCGTCCGGGGCGGGGGTGTGGCGGGCGACGACGGCCATCAGCTCCGCGTTGAGCGCCGCCAGTTGGTCCGGTGTCATGCGCAGGTCGGGCCAGTCGGCTACGGTGCCGGCGCTCCGCCAGGTGTCGTCCCAGTCCTCGCTGAGGTAGTTCGTGACGCGGCTGAAGTACTGCTGCACGAGCTCGTGGAGGTAGACCGACAACGCGCCCCGCGCGTCCGGCTCGTCGTGGAAGTCGGCCATGTTCAGCTCGTTCGTGGCATCGGCCCGCCGCCACCAGCGCTCGCGCTTCGTGCCCCGCCCGGTCTCCTCCTCGATGAACCCGTGCTCGGCGAGGTGGCGCAGGTGCCAGCTCACGGTCCCGGTGTTCTGCCCGACGCGTTCGGAGAGTCCGGTGGCGGTGGCCGGGCCGTCCAGACTCAGCAGCTCGAAGATCCGCATCCGCAGGGGATGCGCCAGGCCGCGCAGGCTGTGGGCGTCGAGGCGCCGGGTGGGCTTGACGGATCGCGGGGTGACGTCGTCTTCGGAAGGCATACCGGGACAGTACGTGTTGCAGAGACTCCTTTGCAAAGGTTTCTCTGCATAGAGGTCTCTGCATGGAGATCTCCGCAGAGGTGCGTCCGCGGAGAAGGCTGTACGGGGCCTCGGGGCTCCAGGTGCCGGACCGCCCGCTCGTCCCGCGCCTACCGGGCCGCCGGTTCCGGGAGGCCGGCCGGCGCCCTGGCTCCGGCTGGGAGGGCCGGCGGCGAGGCGAGGGTGTTCGGTGCGGCCGATATCTGGATTTCCTCAGCTTTCAGCGCTGAATTGCGGTACGGGCGGAATCGGTGAGCACACCATCGATCGTTTTCCGCCACACATCGCGGAGTCATTTATTCCGTCGTCGAGGGCTGCCTAGGCTCAAGATCCGCAAGCAGTTCGATCAGTTGACCGGAGGAATGCGACATGCGTACACGTGGACGCGTCACCGTAATGGCAGCCTTGTTCTCCGCCCTCTCCCTGACGGCTTTCGCGCAATCGGCGGTGGCCGCTTCGCCCACGGCCCAGGTGGCGGACAAGACGTCTCCCTGGCAGGTGTCCCAGGGCAGCGCATCGGCCGCCGGCACCCATACCAACAAGCCTCTCGTCTTCTTTCAGCGGATTACCGTCGAGGGCACGTTCAAAAACACCGGGCCGGGCTGTTCCACGCTGTGGTTCCAGTGGGGCGACCAGAGCGGCGCCAGCTTCGAGAAGTCCGCCAGTTCGTGCGGTCCGGGCTCCGTTCCGGTCAAGGCCCAGGCCGATGTCCCGACCTCGGGAAACAGCTTTGTCTACATCTGCAAGGGGACTGAGGACGTCAAGGATTGCGGTTCGCGTGTCCTGATCAGCTGACATCGGAGTCCCCCGGCCGCCCCCGTTGAGGCGGTCGATCCAGCCGAGGCCGTCCAGCGCCTGCGCGCCGGGGTCGTGGACCGGCACCGCTCCCACCCCGGCGCGCCGCAGAGCTGACCGCGATGCCGCCTCGGCCGTGATTCATCCTCGGCCGTGATTCATCCTCAGCCGCGATGCCGCCTCGGCCGCGTCGCCGGCCGGCCTCTGCGGTCGTTCGCTACGGCCGTTCTGCCGGGACCGGCCGAAGTGCGGGCCAGCGGGTGACCATGCGGCGGCGCATATCGGCGGTGAGACCGCTCACGCCGCCGAGCGAGGCGTGTGCGGCGGTCATCCGGCTGACGACGCCGAGCCGGTGGACAAGCCGCTGTCGAGCCGTCGCGGTGCCCCACTCCCAGTCCTGGTGCGGGATCCGCGCCAGGTGGTCGGCGCCTTCGCGGCGGGCGCGCTCGACCAGGGCGTCGCCGCGGAGCAGCCAACCGGTGCACGCGTCGGCGAGGTCGCCCTCGGGCTCGGAGCCGGTCGCGGTGCGCCACGTCGTGCGGTACGCGCGCTCCGCCCGTTCCAGCAGCGGCGCGGATGCCGAAGTGACACACCAGCAGGTCGGGAATCCGATGCGCAGATAGGCCAGCTCCGTCAAGCCGTTGCCCAGCGACGCCTGCTCGAAGTCGATGAACTTGATCCCCGTGGCGGTGTGCAGGTCATTTCCAGGACAGGGGTCCCCGTGGAGGAGGGCATGGCCGGGCGCCCGGCCGAGGCGGGACACGAGGTCGTGGAGTTCGCCGGAAACACCAGGAGCGACAGGGGACTTGAGGGCTTCCGCCAGCCCGAGGAAGGACTCGATGTCGGCCCGGTCCGGGCCACGCCACCGGGGGAGCGCCCCCGCGTCCTCCGGGCGGGCGGTGGCATGCAGCCGCGCCAACGCGGTCGCGTAGCCGACGATCCAGTCGCCGGACGGGCGCCGGTGCTCCAGATGTTCCAGTACGAGCATCCGCTCCGCGGGATCCGTGGCCAGCAGCGCGGGTGCCACGGGGGTCCCGGCGCGGGTCGCGATCCGCTGAGCGGTGACCTCGCGGGCGTACCGCTCGTCGGCGCCGGGGCCCTCGACGAGCTGCTTCACCACCGCCGACTTCCCCGATGGCCCCGATGCGCGGGGCAGTTCGACGTGCCACACACGCGACCGAGGGCTGCTCTCCAGCCTGCGAGAGCGCTCGGGCGCCCCCAACTCGGCCCGCAACCCGTCCCCGAACACCAGCGGTGATCCCATGAAGGATCATCCTTCCACGCGCCCGTGACGGCCGTGGGGCACGGCGATTCCCGGTACGAGCGGAGGCCGGGCCGACGACGGGTCCTCCGTTCACCCGGCGCCGCGCCGGCGGCAGAAGCCCAGCAGGCGACCAGCCGTTGAACAGCCCATGCACTCCCCGCGATCCCTACAACCGCAGACGGCGTACCGCATGTCGAAGCAGATGCCGGAACCACCGGCGACCCACAACACCCGCGGAGCCCCTGTGAATACCCGTATACCGCTCGCCCGGCTGGCCACCGCCGCCGCCCTCGCCATGGCCACCACCGCCATCGGCATACCGGCCGCCCACGGAGCGGACGCCTCCGCCGAGCCGGAGGACCCCTTCAAGGTCACCCTCTCCAGCAGCGCCGCGACGACCGACTTCACGCACCGCACCGTCGACCTCACCGGAACGGTGAACCGCGCCGACGGCACCCCCGCGGCGGACGTGCCGGTCCAGCTCGGCCAGAACGTCACGTTCGACACCTGGAACCCGTGGGGCGACCCCATCGATCCGAACGAGCGGGAATCCCGCAGCCTGGGAACCCTCCGCACCGACGCCCAGGGGCGGTTCGCGCTCTCGGGCGTCCGGGCGGACCGCTGGGAGAACACGGAGAGCAAGTTCCCGATCCCCAGCCACGAGGTGGAATTCCGGGCGTCGTACGACCCCGGCGACCCTGATGACGGCCACTTCTTCTTCGCCGACACCTCGGTGACCGTCCAGCCGGTCACCAGCACCATCAGCTACAAGGCCGACAAGACCAAACTGCACCCCGGCGACACCCTCACCGTCACCGGCAAGGTCGCCTGGCCTGCCGGGCACGGATCGGTCAAGGGCACCCGGGTTCTGCTGCGGACGTACTACGAGACCGAGTCCAACGCGCAGGCCACCGCCGACGCGAACGGCAACTTCACCGTCCGCGCCAAGATCAGGAAAGACGACCACGATTTCGTCCTCTTCTCCGCCCCCAAGGACTACTACATCGCGGGCGCGAGCAAGGAACTGCCGGTCAAGAACGTCCCCCGGTGACTCACGCGCCCTTCGGCCCCCGCCTGTCGCCTACCGCGTTCCGTCACCGGCCGCCGTGGCGCGGTCGGTGACGACGGGCCGCGGCGTTCCCGGTCTGACCAGCAACCGCCGCCGCCCAGGGGGTGCTTGGAGGTGCACCGCGAGGCCGTCCACCGTCACGGAGATCCCCCGCGGAAGCACCTCGTCGAGGGCGCGGTCGGCGTATTCGCCGAGCAGGACGGCCGATACGTAAACGGCTTCGCCCGCGGGGCCCACGGGCCCGGAGACGTACGGCACCGCTGAGAGGGGACCGAAGGCATTCGTGCCGGCCCCGTGCCGCACGCCGCCCGCTGTCCAGCCGTGCAGCCCGAAGACGGCGCTGACCAGGCCGTCGGTACGCCGGACCGCGGCAAGTGCCCCTTCTCCAGGGTGAGTTGTCGTACGTGCGGTCGGCCGCGTCCGGTCCGCGAGGGCATAGCCGCCCTCGCGGACCGTCCATCCCGTCGGCGCGACGACCCGGTGCACCCGGACTTCCCACTGGTCGCACACGATGGACACGCTGTCGATACGGCAGTTGCTCCCCGACTCACCACAGGAGCCGTTACGGAGCTCGTCGCGGCGACCGCCGGGCGACGCGTCGTCGTCGAGTCGCGGCCGGTGCCAGGACGCGGCGTAGCCATCGGCCACGATCACGCGGTGGATGCGCTCGCGCCGCGAGACCTGCCCGGCGGGCGAGACCAGGGCGATGTGGTTGTCGAGCCGTTCGCGCGCGGCTTCGCCGACTTCCGGCCCCGTACGCGAGGAGTAGGCGAGCTTGGCGTAGTGCGGATCGTCCCGGTGCGTGGCCGGCGGGGCCGTCAGGTAGTGGCTGCCGTGGTTGAGCAGCCGCACCAGACCGTCCCGCCGGGTGCCGTGAATGAGGAAGCCGGGCGCGGGGAGCGGCCTGACGCAGTCCCCGTCCTCGATGGGCAGCCGGCTCTCGGCAGCGGTCCACACGGGGTGGTCCGGCGGGAGGAGCAGCCCCAGGAAGCCTTTGCTCGCGGCGTACGGCGCCCCCGGGCCGCTGTACGCCTGCGTGCCGGGTGAGAACTCCCCGTACCACCCGAGCGGCAGCAGCCCCCGCGGGTCCGGCGCGCCGCGCCGTACGAAGTGGCGCAGCGTGGCACTCGCCAGCCGGCGGGTGAGACCGGGCGGCAAGGGCGGCTCCGCGTCCTCCCGGCCGCTGCCATGGGCCCAGGCGCCGAGCCAGACGGGGGCGAGCGAGGCGAACCGGTAGGGGAGCGACCGGCCGTGGTGCACAGGGGCGCCATCCGCGCCGAACAGGTGGATGTACTGCGTCAGGAACGCGCGCAGCCGCTCCCGGTAGACACCGGCGCGGACGTGCCCACCCGTACCCGCGATGTGCGCCCACAGCAGGGTGTAGAGATGGAAGCCCCACGCGTTGTAGTAGTCGAAGCGCTCCCCGGCGTCGTAACCCGCGCCGGGCAGTGAGCGGATCCTTCCGCCATCGGCGTCGCGGTAGTCACGGCGCCGCCGCGGGCCGTCCTGGTACCAGCCGTCGCCCCGATACCACTCGTCCACACGCGCGAGCCCCGCTTCGATGCCCGCCCGGTCGGACAGCGCCCCGATGGAGCAGAGGAACTCCTCCACCACGACTTGGAAGAGCACGTGGTTGTTGTCCCTGGTGCGCCGGCCTGCCACACCGGTGAGCCAGTGGGCGACGCGGTCCTGTTCGGACGGGGCGAGCCGGTCCCACAGCCACGGCCTGGACAGGTGGAGGGAGAGCGCGATCCCCGCGGCCTCCACGATCTGCTGGGAGCCGTCGGCGATGTCCGGCCACGCCTCGGGGCCGTCGGGGCGGGTCCCGGCGACCAACCCCCGCGCCCAGCGCTCGGACCTGCTGGACGGGTCCGCGCCCCCGGCGCCGGCGAGGCGGATGGCGACGAGGAGGAAGCCGCGGGCGAAGCCCTCCAGGCCGTCGACGCGGCGACCGGACCAACTGGGCGCCCCCGGCGGATGCACCGCTGCTCCGTACGGGCTCATGTACGGCCGCAGCGCGTCCAGCAAGTGATCGGCGACGGCCTCCCAGTGGGCCCGCGTCCACCCGGTGTGGGGGGAGCGGAGGCGGTCCTCCGGGGGGAGGAGGAGACGGGGCGGGCGCGGCTCCGGAGATCTGCTCAACTCTGCCTTCCTTTCCCGCCGGGGTGTGGGGACCGCCGGGGTCTGGGGACCGCTGGGGCGCGGCCGGTCAGCCGGGGCGGCACAATCCCGCTGCGGTTGCGGAACGTGGTCGTGTCATCACTATTGGTACGTGTAGGTGGCTCGCGCATGTCGCGAGCGCCGCACCGTCGAGTTTTTGGGACAGGCCATGACAGCGCCAATCACCGCCTCCGGCAGCGCGTCGCCGGCCGCGCGGCGACCGGTACCGGACTTCGCCGACACGACCTGCGTGATCACTGGCGGGGCGTCCGGCATCGGCCGCGCCACGGCGCACGCCTTCGCCGCGGCGGGAGCGCACGTCGTCCTGATGGACCGGGACGCCGACCCCCTGCACCGCACGGCCGAGGAGCTGGAGGGGAAGGCCACCGCGGTGGAAGGCGACATCTCGCGGCAGGCGGACTGCCGCGCGACAGCGCGGGCCGCCGAGGCCGTCGGGCTGCCGGTGCGCGCGCTCGTCAACTGCGCGGCCACCTTCCTGGCCCGCGACGCGCGGGCCCGGCCCGAGGAGTGGGACCAGAGCCTGGGGACCAACGTCAAGGGCAGCGCGATGATGACCGCCGAACTGGGGCCCTTGCTGCGCCTGGCCCAGGGCGCCGCCATCGTCAATGTCGCGTCGATCTCGGGGCACATCGCGCAGCCCGGCCAGTGGACGTACAGCGCCGGCAAGGGGGCGCTGCTGGCGCTGACCCGCTGTCAGGCACTCGACCTCGCCGACGACGGCATCCGGGTCAACAGCGTCTCCCCGGGGCTGGTGTGGACCCCCGAGATCGAGCGGATGACGGGAGGCGATCGGGCCGGCTGGGGGCCCGTACTGGGTGAACACCACATGCTGCGGCGCGTGGGGGAGCCGGAGGAGGTCGCCGCCGCCGTGCTGTTCCTGTGCGGCCCGGGCGCGACCTTCATCACCGGCGCCGACCTCCCCGTCGACGGCGGTTACCTCGCCATGGGCCACAGCAGATCGGAGCCGGCGACATTGCCGGGACGGCGCGACGCCCGATGACCCCCACCTTCTCCCGCTGAAGGAGCCCCGCATGCTGCGAGCAGTTCTGGCCACCGCCAACCCGGCCAAGGCCGCCGAGATCCGCGCCCTGCTGGACGGCTGCCTGGACCTCCTGCCCAGGCCCGCCTGGATCCCCGACGTCGTCGAGAACGGGACGACCGTCGAGGAGAACGCCTACCTCAAAGCCGTCGCGGTGGCCCGCGCCACCGGGTGTCCCGCGATCGCCGACGACACGGTGATGGAAGTGGACGCGCTCGGCGGCGCCCCCGGGCTGCGCTCGGCCCGTTACGCGGGCGAGAGCGCGTACGACGCCGAGAACACGGCGAAGGTGCTGGCGGAGATGGCGGGCGTGCCCGCGGCGCAGCGCGGTGCGCGGGTACGGACCGTGGCCCTGCTGTGCCATACGGACGGCCGACGGGTGGTCGGCGAGGGCGTGGCCCGCGGGCGCATCACCGAATGGCCGCGCGGCGACGCCGGGTTCGGTTACGACGCCGTGTTCGTACCCGACGAGGGGGACGGGCGCACGCTCGGCCAGATGACGGCGGAGGAGAAGGCCGCGCTGTACTGCCGGGGACGGGCCTTCCGCGGACTGGCCGCGCGACTGGGGATCGGCGCGAGATCCCCGGGTGCTGACGAGGGCCTGGTCGGTCCGGGCGGGACTGACGCTCAGGTGCGCGTCAGGCAGGGCGGGACTGACGGTGAGGTACGCGTCAGGCCGAGTGGGACCGACGGTGAGGTACGCGTCAGTCCGGGCGGAACCGCCGACGAGGTACGCGTCAGGCCGAGTGGGGCGGAAGTCCGGAGCCGCGTCACGCCGGGCGGGACCGGCCGAGCCCTGCGGAACCGGTGAGGAGCCCGGCATGTCCGTCACGATCGAGATCGCGGGACACGCCACGGTGCTGGTGCGCGCGCACGGCTTCACGCTGCTGTGCGATCCGCATCTGCACGACAGTTACCGCGGAGGGCTGATGGGGTTCGCTCCCGCCCGGCGGATCCTGACTCGGGCCATCCCTCGGCCCGACGCGGTATGGATCTCCCACTCCCACCGCGACCACTTCGACATCGCCTCCCTCCACCGCCTGGACCGCACCCTGCCGGTGCTGCACCCCGACGACCCCCGCATCGCCCACGCCCTGCGGCGACTCGGCTTCACCGATACGGCCGTGGTGCACGACTGGATGACGCTCACCCCGCGCCCGGGGCTGGAGCTGATGTGGACGCCCTCGACCTTCGACGGCCCGGAGCACGGCCTGGCCGTCCGTACGCCGGACCGCTTCGTGTGGCACATGGTCGACAGCCTGGTCACCCCTGCCTGGGTGGAGAGGCTGACCGAGGCCGGACCGCCGGATCTGCTCCTGATGCCCTGCCAGCCGATCATGGAGACCCGCAGCGTGGAGGGGGAGCCGCCAGGGGCGGACGCGGACTGGGCGGAACCGCTGACGGCGCTGCTGGCTCAGGCCCGCCCTGCCCATGTGGCCCCGCTGCCCGAGGGGCAGTACGGGCTCGGCGACGCGGCCTGGCTCAACGCCCACAAATTCCCCGTACCGCCCGACCTCGTGGACCAGGTCCTGAGCGCGGACGATCCGAACCGGAAGATCCTGCGCGCCGAACCGGGGGACCGGATCACCGTGACGTCCACGGCGGGCGTGCGGCGGGAGCGGAACGCGCTGGCATGGGTACACGCCACAGGCGAGCACCGCGACCGCGCGTACCACCCCGGCTCCCGGATCGGGCCGCTCGCCGCGGAACACCGGGCCGCGCCATCGAGGGACCGGCCTGCCGAAGCCGGGCAGTCGCTGGACCGACTGCTGGGTCTCCCGCCCGCCGACGAGGAAAGCGCCGGTCCCTTCCCCTCCCCGGCGCCCGCCCTCGGGGAACTCGCCGCGAACGCGCACGGCCGGTTGCGCGAGACCGTCTACCGCTTCGTCGTGGTGGACTCGCGCGCGCTCCCCGCGGCCGTACGGACCATGCGGCTGTGGGCGTCGGGCCGCCTCACCGCGGAACCGCCCGCGACCGTGCCGGACATCGAGGTGGCGGTCGCCGCCAGTGACCTGGACGACCTTCTGACCGGCCGACTGGGCTACTCCGCCGCGCAGTACGGCGGCCGGTTGCGCGAGATCCGGCCCGGCCCGGCCGCCGACGCCGCCCCGGGCCCGGCGCTGATCACCAGCCGACACGACCCGCTGCCCGCCCACGGCGCAGTGGCCCTCTCCGGCATCGGACTGTCCGCCCTGCTGCTCCGTACCCGTCTCGGGTCCCCGCCGGCGGAGCTGGACAGCGAGATCGAGGCGTGTCTGCACGGGCGTCCGGTCCGGTCGCCCACCGCGGCCCGCTCTCGTACGCTCCACCCTTCGCTGGAATTCCCTGAAGCCCCTGAACCCCCTGAACTCCACAGACCCCCCGGCCTCGTTGAACGTCCCGCACTCCCGCCAACGCACGTACCGGGGCAGCACACCGTGTGGGCGCGCATCGGACGGTGCCTGGCGCGCGGCGAGGACCCGGGCCACGCCTCGGGCACCGTCATCGACGGGGACCGGTGCCGCTATGCCGGTGTGCTCGGACGCGCCCCGTGGCCCGCGCCCCGGACCCAACCCGACGACGGCCTGGGGCTTCTGCTGCTGGCCTGCCTGGTCGAGGCGCAACCGCACCTCGGCGGCGGCGTGCGGTTCCCCGCCGCGTCCTACCGCCAGTTGCTGACCAACATCGAAGCCTCGCCGATCCGCCGGTGGCAGGTGCTGCGCGCCCTCCCCGAAGGGGCCCGAGTGCCGCGGTGGCGCGCCGCCTCACTGTTTCCCGTCTCGGCCGACCGGCTGCGCGCCGACCTGGCGCGCCGGGGGTGGCGCGGAGAGATCCTCGATCCGGCACCGCCCTTGGGAACGGCCGGCGGGAGCCCGGCAGAACAATGCTGGTGGTTGGGCATCCCGCCCGTACGGGCAGTCGGCTCGCCGAGCCGAACCCTGTGGGTGGAGGAGTCGCCCGGATGCCGAGTGCACGGGCTGGTCGGAGACGGATCGGAAGCGACCACCGCCCTTCTCGGGGGAGGCGGGGCGGACGGCACGTGGGAGCGGCCCGACTTCCGGGTGTGGGCGAGGTGGCACACCCCCGCGCCTGCCCCGCAGACCGCCGGAGCCGCGGTCCTGGACGCGCTGCTCCGCGGCGACGCGCGCTTCTCCTGGCTGCTGCCGCCGCGGGAGACATATACGCGTGCCGGACGGGAGGTGGACCCGGTCGCGTTCGCGGAGCGGGTGGCCCTGCTGTCCCTGGCGCGCCTGGCCCGTACCCGAGTGCCGGACGGGGCGGCAGACCCTCCGCGTACCGCACCGACCCACTCCGCCCCCGACCGCGATCCCGACCCCGATTCCGACCGTGCCCCCGACCCCGATTCCGATCCTGATCCCGGTCTCGATTCCGCCCCCGATCCAGGTCCCGATCCAGGCCCCGGCTCAGGCCCTGCCCTCGATCCGAGCTCCGATTCCGCCCCAGATCCCCGCCTGTTGCCGACCGAGCCGTGAGGAACGCGATGCTCACCGACCTGCCACCGGGGCACCGCCCCGCCCACCGCCGCGCCGCATGCGTGATCCTCGACAGCCGAGGCCGGGTCCTGCTCACCGACCCGCCAACGGGGTCCGGGGCCGTCGGCCTCCCCTGGGCCGTGGTTCCTGCCGGAGGCACGGCACGGCAAGCCGCCGCGGCAGCCGCCGGGCGCGCCTGCCGGCAACGCGTGTCCGGCGCCCGACTGGACTACCTCACCGAGCTGTATCTCCCCTCCGGCCCGCACCGCGAGGAACCCTATGACCTGCGGGTATTCGCATGGCGGCGCGGTACGGCCACCACCCGGCCGCCCGGCCCCCACCTGCGGTGGCGGGCCCTGGACAGCATCGCGGACGGCGAGCTGGAACCGGCGGCCGCACACTGCCTGAGTGAGGAGGCGCACCGGCTCTCCCGCCCGGCGGCCGAGGACGATTCGCCCGTGGCCGACATCGAGCGCGCGGCACGGCTTCTGATCGGTCCGGTCCCGGCCCTGTGGCGGGAGGCGGCCCCGGCCCCCATCGTGGTCCTGGGACCGCCCGCCGTGGGCAAGAGCACGCTGCTCAAGCGGCACACCGCCCGCGCGCCGCGGACCCGACATGTGCGGGACATCGTCCCGGTCAGCCGCGGCCGGGGGCGCGGCGGGGCACGGGAGAACTACCTGACCCGCTATCTGCGCGGCGACAGCGGCTCGGCGCTCCTCTGCCAGATGGAGACCCTGCTGCTGCGCGTACTGCAGAACCTGCGCACCGGCAGCGGCAGCGTGCTGGACCAGGACGTGCACAGCTCGCTGGCGTACGCGAAGGCGATGCGGCTGAGCGGCGCGCTGAGCTCGCAGCAGTACGAGACCTACTACCGCTACCACCACCTGATCACCTCGGCGCTGCCGCCGCCGGCGGCCGTGGTGCACCTGACGGCCCGTACGGACGTGCTGATGCGCCGGATGCGGCGCCGCGACCGTGTCCTGGAGCGCTCCTTCACCAGTTCTTACGTGTCCCTGGTGTCGCAGTGCTTCGAAGACGTGGCCGAAGAGCTGTCGTCGCGCGTGCCGGTGCACCATCTCGACGCCTCCGAGATGTCGCCCGGCCAAGTGCTGGAGCGCTTCCGGGAAGTGGTCCCGGAAGCGGATTCCGCCCCCAGCGAGGAGCCCATCGAGAACCTCACCGAGGGCCCCACTCAGAACCCCGTCCAGAACTCAGTCCAGAACCCCGTCCAGAAGAGGAGCAACAGCCATGGCCGCACCCACGTACGACTGGCGTAACCCGGGCCCCGCCCCCACCGAGGGCCCGCTCACCGACACCTTCGGCCGCGTCGCGGGAGATCTGCGGATCTCGGTCATCGACAAGTGCAATCTGCGCTGCACTTACTGCATGCCGGCCGAGGGACTGCCCTGGCTGGAGAAGGACGAGATCCTCAGCGTCGACGAGATCGACCGCCTGGCCCGCCTCTTCCACTCCCTGGGCGTGCGCGAATTCAAGATCACGGGCGGGGAGCCGACCGTACGCCGCGAGCTGCCCGAGATCGTGCGGCGCGTGTGCGCGCTGGAGGGGGTGGACGTCTCCATCACCACCAACGGGCTACTGCTGGACAGACTCGCCGGACCGCTGCGCGAGGCCGGGCTGCGGCGCGTCACGGTCTCCTGCGACTCGCTGCTGAGCCACCGCTACGCCGAGATGACCCGGCGGGACGCCTTCGCCAAGGTCACCAAGGGGTTGGAGGCCGCCCGGGAAGCGGGGCTCGACCCGATCAAGATCAACTGTGTGGTCATCCGCGGGACCAACGACGACGAAGCGGTCGACTTCGCGCGCCTGGCCCGGGAGGGCGGCTACGACGTGCGCTTCATCGAGTACATGCCGCTCGACGCCGAACAGACCTGGGAACGCGAGAAGGTGGTGCCGGCCGAGGAGACGCTGGCCGCCGTCTCCTCCGTCTTCGACCTCGTCCCCGTCGCCCAGAACTCGCCCCAGCCGGCCACCTCCTTCCGGTTCGCCGACGGCGCTCCCGGCGCCCTGGGCTTCATCCCCTCGGTGACCAACCCCTTCTGCGAGAGCTGCAACCGCATGCGCATCACCGCCGAAGGGGCCTTCCGCGTCTGCCTGTTCGCTCTGGAGGAGACCGACCTGCGCGCCGCGCTCCGCTCGGACGCCGACGACCCCGGACTAGAGCGGATGATCCGCGAAGCCCTCTGGCACAAGTGGCCCGGACACAAGATCAACCACCCCGACTTCGTCCGCCCCGACCGCAGCATGTCCATGATCGGCGGCTGACCCCGATGCGCCGACCGGCCCGGCGGCACCGGGGCAGGAGCACCGCATGACGGTAGCCACCAGAGTCCTGGTGACCAACGACGACGGGGTGGCGGGCGAGGGCCTGCACCGGCTGGCCCGCTACCTCCGCGACCAGGGCTTCGACGTGGTCGTAGCGGCCCCGGAAAGGGACGAGAGCGGCTGCGGCACCAGCCGCGCGGTCCCCTCGGACGGGCTCGTGCCCACCCGGACCTGCGCTCCGGCGGGGCCGGCCGGGGCCCCCGTGCACGCCGTGGCGGCCCCGCCGGGGCTGATCGTGGCGGCGGCCTGCCAAGGCGCCTTCGGACCGGCGCCCGACCTGGTCCTGTCCGGCATCAACCCCGGAGCGAACATCGGCCCGGCCGTGGTGCACTCCGGCACGGTGGGCGCCGCGCTCACCGCGACCCAGTACGGGAGGCCGGCCGTCGCCGTCTCCCTCAGCCACGGCGCGCCGTACCACTGGGACACGGCGCTCGACGCCCTGGCGGCCGTACTGCCCGGCATCCTGGCTGCCGCGCGGAGGAGGCGGCGGCAGCCACCGCCGCTGTGGAACCTGAACGTACCGAACGTGCCCGCGCACCGGCTGGCCGGAGTGGTGCGCGCCGGGCTCGGCGCCTACGCGGACAGCCGCTTCACCATCCAGCGCATCGGCCCGCAACTCCTGTACGCCTCCCACCAGTCGGCCGCACACGGCGACGACGGCGAGGCGGCCCTCCTCGCCGCCGGCTATGCGACCGTGACGCCGCTGCGCCCGATCGGCGAGGACACCGAAGCCCTCTTCCCGCTCCCCGTCGCGGACCCGGGACGCGGCGCGGGCCAGGGATCCACCGGGGACCCGGATCGCACGGCGAGCCAGACCGCGATCCGAGAACCCGCCGCGGCTCAGGAATCCGTCCCGGGCCGAGAATCTGCCGCGGCTCAGCAATCCGTCCCAGGCCGGGAATCCACTGCGGATCAGGAATCGACCGCGGGCCGACAACGTGCCGCACTCGCCCGGGAGCCGTCATGAATCGCCGCGTCGCCTCTTTCACCTGGGGCCGGGGCTTGGGACACGTCTCGCGCCTCATCGCCGTCCATACTGAGCTCCACGCCCGGGGCTGGGGCTCTCTCCTGCTCACCGAGCGCCACCAACGGCTCATCGATGACTACGGCCTCTGCCAGACGGTCATCCCCACCGACGCCGACAGCCTGGTCGGCGAGCCCCTGCACGGCACTGGCCCCGCCGTCGACCACCGCCTCGCCCACGCGCTGATCGCCCAGGCGCTGCGCCCGGACGACGTGGTACTGCACGATGTGACGGTGCAGCGGGAGCTGTACGAGCGCGCCGCCGAACTGGGCTGCCCCCAGTTCCTGGTCCATCGTTTCCAGCGCAACCGGCCCGACCCCGCGGCGTGGGTCGCCCACCACACGCCCGCCATCGACCGCGTCTATCTGCTGGGCGACCCCGAACGGCAGGTCGTGGAGCACGGAGTCCGCCTGGTGGGGGTGGACAACGTCGTGCGCCGCCTGCTCGATACGCGCTCGCCATGGCCACCCGGCAACACCGCGATGAAGATCGCGGTGGTAGCCGGCGGAGGCGGCCACGCGGACGCCGCCGGCTTCCTCAACGCCGCACTGCACGGCGTACGGGCGTACGCGCTACGCGACGCCCCCGAGGGCGTCGACGTCCTGGTGCTCACCGGCCCGCACTTCGACGGACACGTCCTGGTGCCGCCCGGCCTGCCCGGCCCCGTACGGATCGCCCCCTATCTCGGGCCCGGCTACGACATCTACCGGCACGCCACTGCCGCCATCACCCACGCCGGCTACAACACCGTTCAGGAACTCGTACGTTCCGGGGTGCCGACCGTGGCCGTACCCGGGGTCCGCGACTTCGACGACCAACGGGTGCACCTGCGGGCCGCCGGCGCACGGCTGAACGCGACGGTGGCCGAGGCGGACGCGCACTCCATCGCGGACGGCCTCGCCGCCGTACTGGGCGCGGGCGCCCGCGCCGTCGCACCTTCCTCTTCCGGCGCGGAGGGGACCGGGGCCGCCGCGATCGCCCGCGACCTGCTGGCGGCCGTCACGGTTCGTGGCGGAACACCAGGAGGTGGGTGTGGTGATAGCCGGGAGCCGCGTGGTCGGACCCTGTCTGCACGAAAACGATGTCCTCGCTGAAGTGGAAGAGCTCTCCCAGCAGCATGCCGAACTCCCACACCAGCGGGCGGGTCCAGCGCCATTCGGGGCGCCGCAACTGGGACACCTCGATCGCCACCGTCGCCCCCGGGGCGAGGAAGCGCGTAAGCCCCGCGAAGATCCGTCGCGCGTCGCCGAGATGGGTGTCGTGGCCGTCGCGCCCGACGGAGGTGCGGAAACTGGTGAACGGCGGGCTGGTCAGCAGCAGCGCGAACGGGGGCCAGGGCCCCGCGTCGGCGTGCTCCGCGTCCGCGACGAGGAGGCGCGACGGGTCGGGCAGCCGCGTCCTGGCGAAGGCGGCGCGCTGGCCGTCGCGTTCGAACCCCACAGCCTCGCGGCCCAGCCGGTCGGCCACGGTGAGCGTGGTGCCGAAGCCGCAGAACGGGTCGAGGACCCAGTCGCCCGGGCGGGAGAAGTTCTCCACCGCGTACGCGGCCAGGGATTCCGGAAAGCGCATGTCCGTCGGCCCCGGATAGTCGATGGCCTCCAGCGCCCCGTCGATCATCTGCCACGAGCGCCGACCGGCTCGCTGCCCGTCGTCACGCGTGGTCGAAGCATCGGTCATGGATTCGCTTCTCCTTGGTGGTCCGATACGGAATGCAACGGCTCTATCCGGAAACGCGGCCGCCCTTCTCGGAGACAAGGGCCTCCAGATGGAACAGCTGGACGGCTAAGGGCGCGAATTTGTCCACCGCCCGCCACGACGGCGGGCGCCCGCCGCCGGTGAGCAGCTTGGGCAGCAGCCCGTCGGACGATCGCCACCATCCGCGTTCCCGGGTGAGGGCGTGGAAGGACAGGTCGGCGAGGTACAGCAGCCGGTTCGCCGCCACACGGGGCCCGCGCCGCATCGGACCCTCGGCGAACGGCAGATGCGCGAGGCGCGGATAGGCGCGCCGGATCGCCTCGGTATGGAAACCCTCGTCCGTCAGTATGCGCTCCGGGAGCGCCGCCATCAGATCGAAAAGGCCGTGGTCGAGATACGGCAGATGCACCCGCAGCCCGCCGTGCCCCATCAGCCGGAGGGGATGGCAGCCCCTCCCCGGCTCGTACGGGCGTCCACTCCATCCGCGCGCCGGGCGGCAGGGCGCGCACCGCCCGGAACGGGGTGTCCTCGGCGAGGAACGTCCCGAGGCGCAGGAACACCGCCAGCGCGTCGTCGTCCACGGCGGCCGGCGCCCCCATGTCCAGGAGCCGGGACAACTCGGTGGAGAGCATCACAGCGCTGTCCGTCACCGCGTAGAAGACCTTGGGCAGCCCGTAGCGGTCACAGCGGACGGTGAGCTTCCGCCCATCCCAGTGCCAGGCGGCGAAGGGGTCTCCGGGGGCGCCGTCCGGGTCGCCGAGATACACGGACGGCGCGCCCTCGGCCTCGACCCGGCCGTCCCGGGCGACGTCGAGCCGCAGACAGGGCGCGGTGCCGCCGGATGCCGAGCGCTGCTTTCCCATCCATACCACCAGAGGACTCCACGGCGCCGGCCCGCTTCCGGCCGCCGCCACTCGGACACCCGCCGCACCGGCCGGGACGATGGCTCGAACGTCCCCCGTCCCGGCGCGCGCCGCCACCGCTGCTCCGCCATCCGGAAGCATCCGGAAGCAGGCGGAAGGGGCGGGGGAGCGGAGGCAGTGGGTACGGCGGCTACTTCGGGTGGTCCTCCTGTGCTGGTGGCTCGGTGGCCGCTGTACCCGTGACGTCCGTCGAGGCGGTCTCACCGGTGCAGTTGAACGGGCTCACCGACCCAGCTCGGCGGCCTTGACGGCGCGCCGGGCGAAGACCTCTTCGCGGCGGTTCTCCATCTGCCGCAGCGCGTCCTTGCGGTCGCGTTTGGAGAGCCGGTCGAGATACGTGTGGCCCTGGAGATGGTCGTACTCGTGCTGAAGGCACCGGGCGAAGTAGCCGGTCCCTTCGACGACGACCGGTTCGCCGTCCTTGTCGAACCCCCGCACCACCGCGCGGTCGGTACGGGGCACCGGCATGGTGGCGCCCGGCACGGAGAGGCACCCCTCATGGTCGTCGACGAGACGGCGACCACCGGGACCGGGCAGCTCCAGAACCGGGTTGACGATGTGGCCGACATGCCGGACCCCGGCGTCGTCCGGGCAGTCGTACACGAAGAGCCGCAGGCCGACGCCGACCTGGTTGGCGGCGAGGCCGGCGCCGTCGGCCACGTACATCGTCAGGAACATGTCGTCGATCAGCGCCGAGAGCTCGGCGGAGCCGAACTCGGTGACGTCCCGGCACCGGCGACTCAGGACCTCTTCGCCGACCTCCGTGACGCGGCGCGCCGCACCGCGCCGCGCCTGCGCCGGCCGGGCCGGGTACGAGTCGACGGGGCGCCCCTGCACGCGGACTCGCCGGTCGGCGGGACGGGACCGGTCGTGATGAACGGACATGGTGGTGGTGTCTCCCCTTTTTCGCACGCCACGGCAGGCGGTGCGCACGCCACAGGTATCGCGTACGCGTCACTGCGGCCTGACGTGCCTGAGCTGAGCGCGGACTTGCCAAGCGCTTTGCAAAGTAGCAGACTTTGCAAAGTGACTGAAGACGACCTCGGCGACTCCCGGCCCGGCCGGACCCGCGACCTCGACGGACTGCGCGAGCACGAGGTCCGTACCGCCCTGCTGGCCCTACTGGCGGAAGTCGGGACCGTCACCGCGACCGAAGCCGCCGCCCGGCTCGGCTACAGCTCCGGCCTCTGCTCGTTCCACCTGCGGCAGCTCGCCCGCCACGGCCACGTCGAAGAGGCTCCGCACGGCGGGGGACGGGCCCGGCCCTGGCGGCTGCGGCAGGGTGACGACGCCGCCGACGCACCCGCGGAGGATTTCAGCGACTTGGCCCGCGGGCTGGAGGACGAGAGCTGGCGCCGATGGCTCGCCCAGCGCGGCCAGGCGCCGGCGGAGTGGTGCCAGGACGAAGCGTTCAGCGCCGTCGCCTACCTGACGCCCGACGAGATGAGCCGGGTGGCGGCCGCACTCCGGCGAGCGCTCGCGCCCTATCAGGGCCGTGAGCAGCGCCCGTTGGCCCGGCCCGAGGGGGCTCGGCCCGTGGCCCTCATCTCCCGGCTGTTCCCCCTGCTGCCCGAGGCGGCGGACGAGGCGACGGACGAGGCGGACGGAGACTGAGACGTAGGGGCGCCGGGGCGGGAGGCGCGGGGGCCGAACCTCCCATGTATGTCGGGGAACGACCGCGTACGTGCCGGGGCTGACGCGGCGGGTCCGGGTGCGACGGCGGTGCGGGGGACGCCCGTAACGGTCCGGTGAGCGGACGGTCCGTCCGACCGTTCCGGGCCAAACTCACCGAATATATCCGCTGGTTCAGGACAGCTGTGCCCATCGGGGGTTGTGGGGCGGCCGGAGTCCATGACACTCATGTGCTCGGGAGAGCTCCGAGGACTGCCGCCGCCGAAGTCCGCGCCCCGGTGTGCCGGGCGCGCG
This sequence comes from Streptomyces sp. NPDC044033, assembly GCF_056434425.1. NCBI lineage: Bacteria > Bacillati > Actinomycetota > Actinomycetes > Kitasatosporales > Streptomycetaceae > Streptomyces > Streptomyces sp. NPDC044033. Next base: position 340,562 of record NZ_JBWKFF010000005.1, read on the forward strand.
TAGGCGACGGCAACGCGTCGGCGGTCTCCCGCCGTTGTGCACCGCCGGACGCACCGCCGTCCAGGCAACGGCGCCTGCCCGAGCAAGGCCCCGGAACGACCCGGATGTACTCGGATGAACTCGAATGAGGAGAAGCCATGCGCGCATCCTTACGCTGGAGATCCACGGTCTGCGGCGTGATCGCCGTCACCGGCATAGCCCTCGGCACCGGAACGGCCCACGCCGACGTGCCCATCGGCAAGCCCATGACCGGCAAGATGACCTACTACAACGACAAGGGTTACGGCGCCTGCGGCACGTACATCGACCCCACCGCACAGGACTTGGTCGCCGTCTCCGCCGCCTGGTGGACCTCGGCCAACCCGAACAAGGACCCGCTCTGTTCCGGGGTGAAGGTGCAGGTCACGTACAAGGGCAAGACCATCACCGTGCCGGTCAGGGACAAGTGCCCCTCCTGTGCCTCGACCCATATAGACCTCGGCCAGGCGGCCTTCCGGAAGCTGGTGCCGGCGGGCACCGACATGGTCGAGAAGGTCAGCTGGAAGTTCGTCCGCTGAACCGTCCCCTGTCGGTCGCCCTGATGCAACGGCCCGCCGCCCTCATATAGCGGCCCCCGGCATCGTGCGGGCCCGATGACGGCGGCGTACTCGCCGCACCCGCCATCGGGCCCGTCGCCCAGGCCAAGCCAACCACCCCCAGCCGTAAGCGGCGAGCGGCGCAAGAACCGCAAGCAGCGTGCAAGCCTTGCGCTAATATTGCGTGTATGACGCGACGACTTGCGCTGGTGGCGAAGAAGGTGGGCGTCTCCGAGGCCACCGTCAGTCGGGTGCTGAACGGCAAGCCCGGGGTCTCGCAGAGCACTCGGCAGGCGGTGCTCACGGCGCTGGACGTACTCGGTTACGAGCGCCCGACCCAACTGCGCGGCGAGCGCGGCAAGCTCATTGGGCTGGTGCTGCCCGAGCTGTCGAACCCGATCTTCCCCGCCTTCGCCGAGGTCGTCGGCGGTGCGCTGGCCCAGCGCGGGCTGACCCCCGTGCTCTGCACCCAGACGCCGGGCGGCATCCAGGAGACGGACTACGTGGATCTGCTGCTCCAGCAGCAGGTCTCCGGCGTGGTGTTCGCGGGCGGGCTGTACGCCCAGGCGGACGCGCCGCACGACCACTACCGGCTGCTGCACGCCAGGAACCTGCCGGTGGTGCTGGTCAACGCGCCGATTCCGGGGCTGGACTTCCCCTGCGTCTCCACCGACGACGCGGTCGCGGTGGAGCAGGCGTGGCGCCACCTCACCTCGCTCGGGCACGAGCGGATCGGTCTGGCGCTCGGCCCGTCCGACCACGTGCCCTCGCGGCGCAAGCTGGCCGCCGGGCAGGCAGTGGCGCGGGCCGCGGGCGCCGAGCTGCCGCGAGAGCGCGTGGTGCGCGGGATGTACTCGATGGAGGGCGGCCACACGGCGGCCTCCAGGCTGCTGGACGCCGGGGTCACCGGCATCGTCTGCGCCAGCGACATCATCGCGCTGGGCGCGGTGCGAGCCGCGCGCCGGCGCGGGCTGCGGGTGCCGGAGGACGTGTCGGTGGTGGGGTACGACGATTCGCCGCTGATGACCGTCACGGAGCCGCCGCTGTCGACCGTCCGGCAGCCGATCGACGCCATGGGGCGTACCGCGGTCCAGCTGCTGACCGCGCAGATCGACGGCAGGGAAGTGGTCCGCGACGAGATCATGTTCGAGCCGGAGCTCGTCGTACGCGGCTCGACGGGCCCGGCCCCCTCGCGCTAGCGAACCGCGCTCCCGCGCGTTGACAGCCCCCGTTTCCCGGCGCTTGCGTCTCGCCCCTCGCGCCGAGAGCCCGCCTCCCAATATCTGTCAATCTTTTGCAAGCTCTGCATGACATCTTGCCCTCCCCTGACCCCGGTGCTTGAGTGTGCGCCACCGCTCACCGCATCGCTCACGCCCAGAGCTCACGCCCAGAGGGGTCCACCGATGTCATCCACGTCACCCACGAGAAGCCGTTCCCTCGCGCTCGCCTCCGTCGCGGTCCTCTCCCTGACCGCGCTCACCGCCTGCGGCACCAGCAGCGACGGCGGCGATGACACCGACGGCGCGCCGGGTGGCAAGGTGAAGCTCGCCGTCAACGGCCAGCCGCCCACGACGCAGGCGTTCGAGCGCACGCTCTTCGACAAGCATGTGCGGCAGTTCGAGCAGGCCAACCCCGACATCGACATCGTGCCGCACGAAGGCTTCATGGACCCGAAGACCTTCAACGCCAAGCTGGCCGGCGGCAAGTTGGAGGATGTCTTCTACGTCTACTTCACCGACACTCGCGGCCTGATCGCGAAGAGGCAGGCGGCCGACATCACCGGCTACGTCAAGGACATGCCGCACCGCGCGGACGTCCAGGACGAGTTGATGAAGGTGTTCCAGGACGGGAAGGGCCGCCAGTACGGCCTGCCGACCGCCAACTACTCGATGGGCCTGCTCTACAACCGCACGCTGTTCAAGAAGGCCGGGCTCGATCCGGACCGGCCGCCGCGGACCTGGCCGGAGGTGCGTGCCGCGGCGCGGCGGATCGCGAAGCTCGGCGACAACATCGCCGGCTACGCCGACTTCTCCAAGAACAACCAGGGCGGCTGGCACTTCACCGCCGAGCTCTACTCGCGCGGCGGCCGGGTGGCCACCGGACAGGACGGAAAGTGGAAGGCCGCGTTCAACTCGGCGGCCGGCCGGGCCACCCTCCAGGACCTGCACGACATGCGCTGGGAGGACGGTTCGATGGGCAGCAAACAGCTGCTCCAGGCCGAGGACGTCCAGCGGATGATGGGCAGCGGAAAGCTCGGGATGTACGTCTCCGCCGCCGACAACATCACCGTCATCGCCAAGCAGTTCGGCGGCGAGTACCGGGACTACGGCCTCGCACCCGTCCCTGACGCCAAGGCGACGCTGATCGGCGGCGAGGGGTACATGATCAACCCCAAGTCCTCGCCGAAGAAGATCAAGGCCGGGATCAAGTGGCTGCAGTGGAAATTCCTCAACCCGGACCTTGTCGAGCGGAACATCAAGGACAACCTCGAAGCGAAGCTGCCCATCGGGCTGCCCATGCCACCCACCCCCGACATCTGGAAGGGGGCCGTCCGCGACCGGGTGGAGAAGGCCAAGCGCACGTACGCCAACGTCCCCGTCGGCAACTACCAGTCCTTCATGGACGCCGCGCCCCGCGTCCCCGGCGTGATCGAGCCTCCGGAGGCACAGCGGGTCTACGCCGCGCTCGACAACGCGATGCAGGCGGTCCTCACCGAGAAGGACGCCGACATCGACGCGGTTCTCGCCACCGCCGAGAAGAAGGTCGACCAGATCTACAGCGCGTCCTGATGGCCACCGCGCCCGCGCTGGAGACAACGGCGTCCACGCCCCCGCCGGCCGCCGCGGAGCGGGAGCGCCGCGCGGCCCGCCGCCGCCGTTCGGTGCGCGAGCACCTGACCGCGTACGGATTCCTGTGCGCCGCCGTGGTCGTCTTCGCGCTGTTCTCGTGGTGGCCGATCATCCGCAACGCGCTGCTGAGCTTCCAGCATGTCAACTTCGCCACCGGCAACACATGGGCGGGCCCGGCCAACTTCGCGAAGCTCTTCCGCGACCCGCTGCTCGCCACGGCGTGGCGGAACACCGCGCTGTTCACCGCCTACGCGCTGGTCCTCGGCTTCCTCGTGCCGTTTGCGACCGCGGTGCTGCTCAACGAGTTCCGGCACGCCCGCGCGTACTTCCGCGTCCTGGTCTACCTCCCGGTGATGCTGCCGCCGGTGGTCGTGGCGCTGATGTGGAAATGGTTCTACGACCCGGGACCGGGGCTGCTCAACGAGTTGCTGCGCACCCTCCACCTGCCGACGTCCGGCTGGCTGGACTCCTCCGCCACCTCACTGGTCTCCCTGGTGATCGTCTCCACCTGGGCCAACATGGGCACCGCCACGTTGATCTACCTGGCAGCCCTCCAGACCATCCCCGGCGAGCTGTACGAGGCGGCGGAACTGGACGGCGCGAACCTCTGGCAGCGACTGCGCCACATCACGATCCCGCAGACCCGATTCGTCCTGCTGGTCCTCATGCTGCTCCAGATCGTCGCGACGATGCAGGTGTTCACCGAGCCGTACGTGATGACCGGCGGCGGGCCCGACGACTCCACGGTCACCGTGATGTTCCTCGTCTACCGCTACGCCTTCGTCTATGACGACTTCGGCACCGCGAGCGCGCTCAGCCTGCTGCTGCTCCTCGTCCTCGCCGGGTTCTCCGGCCTCTACCTGCGCGCCACCCGCGGCGCCAAGGAGGACTGATGACCGCCTCGACCCGGACGCTGGTCCGCCCCGGCGTACTGCGCACCCGCAAGGGGAAGCTGATCTACTGGACGGCGCTGGCCGTGGCGCTGGCCCTGTTCACCGTCGCCTTCCTCGTCCCGCTGTACTGGGCCGCGACGGGCGCGATGAAGTCCTCGGCCGAGCTGGCGCAGAACCCGCCCAGCTACGTTCCCACGCACTGGCACCCGGAGAACTACGCCCGCGCCTGGCGCGAGATGGACCTCACCCGCTACTTCCTGAACACGGTGCTGCTGGCCGGCGGCGCCTGGCTGATCCAGCTCGCGGTGCAGGTCCCCGCCGCGTACGCGCTCTCCAAGCTGCGGCCCCGGTTCGAGAACGTGGTGCTGGGACTGATGCTCGTCACCCTGATGATGCCCGCCACCGCACTGCTGGTACCCGCCTACCTCACGGTCGTCGACGTCCCGCTGGTCAACCGGAACCTCATCAACAGCCCGAGCGCGGTCTGGCTGCCCGCCGCCGCCAACGCCTTCAACATCTACATCTTGAAGAACTTCTTCGACCGCGTCCCCGACGAACTGCTGGACGCGGCACGCGTCGACGGCTCCGGCCCGATCGGCACGATGTGGCGGATCGTGCTGCCGCTGTCCCGGCCGATCCTCGCCGTGGTGTCGATCCTGTCGGTCGTCGCCGTGTGGAAGGACTTCCTCTGGCCGCTGCTCGTACTGCCCGACCCGGCGAAGCAGCCGCTGAGCGTCTTCCTCCAGCGCATCGCCCAGGACACCCCGCTCAACAGCCTGGTAGCGGGACTGGTGATGGCCTCGCTGCCGCTGATCGCGCTGTTCCTGGTCTTCCAGCGGCAGATCATCGCCGGCCTCGGCGCGGGCGGACTCAAGGGCTGACGCCGCCCGCCCCGCCCGCCGGTACGCCCGTACGCACGCGCACGGCCCCGTACGAAAGGAACCTCCTTTGCCCCGCACGGACTGGTGGCGCACCGCTGCCATCTACCAGGTGTACGTACGTTCCTTCGCCGACGGCAACGGCGACGGAACCGGCGATCTGGCCGGTGTCCGCGCCCGGCTGCCGTACCTGGCGGAACTCGGTGTGGACGCGCTGTGGTTCACCCCCTGGTATCTCTCGCCGCTCGCCGACGGCGGCTACGACGTCGCCGACTACCGCACCGTCGACCCGGCCTTCGGCACCCTCGCCGAGGCGGAGAAGCTCCTGGCGGAGGCGGACGAGCTGGGCCTGCGCACCATCGTGGACATCGTGCCGAACCATGTCTCGGACCAGCACCCGTGGTTCAAGGCCGCGCTCGCCGCCGGCCCCGGATCGCCGGAGCAGGAGCTGTTCCACTTCCGGCCGCCCTCCTGCGAGCCGCCCAACGACTGGGTGAGCGAGTTCGGCGGCGTGCCCTGGTCGCGCACCGACAGCGGCCAGTGGTACCTGCACCTCTTCAGCCCCGAGCAGCCGGACCTCAACTGGAGCCACTCGACGGTGCGTCAGGAGCACGAGGACGTGCTGCGGTTCTGGTTCGAGCGCGGCGCGGCGGGCGTGCGGATCGACTCCGCGGCGCTCCTCGCCAAGGCCGACGGGCTGCCCGACATGCCCGGCGGCGATGCCGAAGACGGTGCCGATGGGGGGCCGCACCCCTTCCACGACCGGCCGGAGCTGCACGGCGTCTACCGCTCCTGGCGGCGGCTGGCCGAGGAGTACGGGGCCGTGCTGATCGGCGAGATCTGGCTGCCGGACCCCGAGCGCTTCGCCCGCTACCTGCGCCCCGACGAACTGCACACCGCCTTCAACTTCGACTTCCTGGCCCGCCCCTGGGACGCGGCCGAACTGCGGGCGTCCATCGACCTCACCCTGGCCGCGCACGCGCCCGTCGGCGCACCCGCGACCTGGGTGCTGGCCAACCACGACGTGACCCGCACGGTCACCCGCTACGGACGGGCCGAGGACACCGGATTCGCCTTTGAGCGCAAGCGCTTCGGGGTCCCCTCCGACCTTGCGCTGGGCACCCGCAGAGCGCGCGCCGCCGCGCTGCTCACACTGGCCCTGCCCGGCTCCGTCTACCTCTACCAGGGCGAGGAACTGGGTCTGCCGGAGGCGGAGATACCGCCCGAGCTGGTGCAGGACCCGATGCACGCCCGTTCCGGCGGCGTGGACCCGGGACGCGACGGCTGCCGGGTGCCGCTGCCCTGGCGGGCCGACGAGGACGGCCCGAGCTGGCTGCCGCGCCCAGCGGACTGGGGACGGTACGCGGCGGAGCGGCAGGCCGCCGACCCGGCCTCGATGCTCGCCCTGTACCGGACCGCGCTGCGGCTGCGCCGCTCCTTCGGGGACGCGGGCCCGCTGCGCTGGCTGCGTACGGACATACCGCACACGCTGTCCTTCGCGCGGACTCTGCCGGACGGCGGCGACCTGCTGTGCGTGGCCAACCTCGGCGCGGCGGACGTGACGCTTCCCGCGCACCGCGAACTTCTGCTGGCCAGCGGCCCTCTGAGGCCAGGAGGCGCGCTGCCGCAGGACACGGCGGTCTGGCTGCGGGCCTGACCACCCGGGCACGACCGCCGCCCGCCCTCCCACAGAAGGGAATGTCATGGGCACAACAGAAAGCGCCACGGAACGCACCGCACACCGCACAAGAGCCTGGCGACCCGTACTGGCCGCCCTGCTCGGCACCGGACTGCTGCTGGCCGGCGGGCCGTCGGCCGCCGCCGGAACCGCGCCGGACAGCAAGGCGGCCGGCGAATCCCCCCTCCCGGCAAGCCTCAGCGGCGACGCGAACGCCGCCCGCGCGCATGACGGCGACCCCGCCTCGTACGCGCGGGGCAGCGGCTCCCACTGGGTACGGGCCGACCTCGGGACGACCCGCCGGCTGGACCGGGTCGAGCTCCGACTGCCCGGCGAGGCCCAGCAGGTCCAGCTCCAAGGCTCCGTCAACGGCCGCGACTTCGTGGAACTGTCCGACGCCCGTGCCCGCGAGGGCGAGGTCACGCTGCGCCTCGGCGGCGCCCCGTTGCGCTATCTCCGCCTCGCCGGAGCGCACCGGGTCGGCGAGCTCGCCGTGTACGGAGCGGCGTCGGGCGACACCACGCCGCCGAAGACGCCGCGCGGCGTCCGGCTGGACGGCGCGACGCTGAGCTGGGAGCGCGCCCCCGGCGCGGCCGGGTACGACGTCTACGCCGACGGCCGGCTGCGCGCCGGGCTGCCCGCGACGGCGACGCGCTGGAGCGACACCACGGCGCCCGGCGGCACGGAGCACAGGACCGACTACAGCGTGCGGGCCCGGGACGCGTCGGGCAACACGTCCCCGGACAGCCGTACGGCCACCCGCACCGTCGCGGCGGGCAAGGGCTCCTCGCGCGCCGCGTTCACCCCGCCGAGCGCCAAGCCCACGCAGGGCCGGGGCCCGGGACGCGCCAAGACGGCGGCAGCCGGCGCCACCATGCCGTACACCACCGTCGAGGCGGAGACCGGCACCACCGGCGGCGGCGCCCAGGTGATCGGGCCCAACCGGAAGATCGGCGACCTGGCGGGCGAGGCATCGGGCCGAAAGGCCGTGACGCTCAAGGAGACCGGCCAGTACGTGGAGTTCACCACCCCGGTGGAGACCAACACCCTGGTCGCCCGCTTCTCCATCCCGGACGCACCGGGCGGCGGCGGAACGAACGCGACGCTGAACGTCTACGCGGACGGCGCGAAGGTGAAACCGCTCGACCTCACATCCAAGTACGCCTGGCTGTACGGGCCCGAGGCGTTCCCGGTGAACGACCCGGGCGCGGGCCCCGCCCGGCACATCTACGACGAGGCGCACCTCGACCTCGGCCGCACCGTCCCGGCGGGCGGCACGATCCGGCTCCAGAAGGACGCCGGCGACTCCTCCTCGTACGCCATCGACTTCGTCGACTTCGAGAAGGTCTCCGCGAGGCCGAACCCGGACCCCGCGGCGTTCGTGCAACCGGCCGGGTTCGGCCACCAGGACGTGCAGAACGCGCTGGACCAGGCCCGGATGGACACCACCGGAAAGATTCAGGGTGTCTACCTGCCGCCCGGCGACTATCAGACGTCCAGCAAGTTCCAGGTCTACCTCAAGCCGGTGAAGGTGATCGGCGCCGGACCGTGGTCCACCCGCTTCCACGCCCCCGCCGGGCAGCAGAACACCGACGTCGGCTTCCGCGCGGACAACGGCGCCAACGGCTCGACGTTCTCCGGCTTCGCGTACTTCGGCGACTACACCTCGCGCATCGACGGACCCGGCAAGGTCTTCGACTTCCAGAACGTCTCCGGCATCACCATCGACGACATCTGGGCCGAGCACATGGTGTGCCTCTACTGGGGCGCCAACACCGACCGGATGACGCTCAAGAACAATCGCATCCGCGACACCTACGCGGACGGCCTGAACATGACGAACGGGTCCACCGACAACCTGGTGACCGACAACGAGGCCCGGGCCACCGGCGACGACTCCTTCGCGCTGTTCTCCGCGCTCGACTCGGGCGGCGGCGACCAGAAGAACAACGTCTACGCGAACCTGACCTCGAAGCTCACCTGGCGGGCCGCCGGCCTGGCCGTCTACGGCGGCCAGCTCAACACCTTCCGGAACATCCGCGTCACGGACACCCTGGTCTACGCGGGAGTGACCATCTCCTCGCTGGACTTCGGCTTCCCCATGAACGGCTTCGGGCCCGGTCAGAGCACGTTCGAGAACCTCGCCGTCGAGCGCGCGGGCGGCCACTTCTGGAATGGCCAGACCTTCCCCGGCATCTGGCTCTTCTCGGCGTCGAAGCCCTTCCGGGCGATCCGGGTGAACGGCGCCGCGATCACCGACCCGACGTACCACGGGATCATGTTCCAGACGAACTACGTCGGACAGCAGCCGCAGAACCCGGTCGAGGACACGGAACTGACGGACGTGACCGTCTCCGGGGCGAAGAAGAGCGGCGACGAGTACGACGCGAAGTCCGGCTTCGGCATCTGGGCCAACGAACTGCCCGAGCAGGGGCAGGGCCCGGCCGTGGGCAAGGCGACGTTCCGGAGACTGACCCTGCGGGACAACGCGGAGAACATCCGCAACACCACCTCCACATTCAAGGTCGACGTGGAGTGACGGACACGTCTTGGGCACCGGGCCGCCGCTGACGTGCGGCCGCCCGGCTGCTCGACGCGGCCGCGTACTCGGGGGAGCGGCCGACGGTGTCAGCGGCCGAGGCGCGCACACAGACGCCGAGCACCCGGCCCGCGTCGCCTGGGCGCGCCGCACGTGGGCCCGTACGCGCGGTGCGCCGAGGGCGGGCGACGGCGGCCGGTCGCTGGTGACCGGGGAGCGGTGAGGCGGTCATCGCAGCTCACCCTCCCCGGCGAGTCGGGTCGCTCCGTCGAGGAGGACTCCGACGATCCCTGATTCGGGGACCGTCCTGGATTCGGGGACCGTCCTGACGACCTCTCCCTTGAGGAAGATCTGGCCCTTGCCGTTGCCGCAGGAGGCGCCGAGGTCGGCCTCGCGGGACTCGCCCGGACCGGTGACCACGCAGCCCATGACGGCGATACGCAAGGGATGGGGGAAGCCGTCGAAGGCGGCCTCGACCGGGGAAGCGAGCTTGCGGATGCCGACCTGGAGGCGGCCGCAGCCGGGGCAGGGGGCGATTTCGAGTCGGTGGGGGCGCAGGCCCAGGGACTGGAGGATGCGGTTTGCGGCTTCGACCTGCTCGACGGGCGGCGTCGATGCCGGCGGTTTCGGGGGTGGCCATGGTCCGCACGGGACCGGTGCGCCGCCGCCGACGGGGACATCGCCGACGGGGCGGTCCTGTGCTGGTCGTGCGGCATACGAGGCCACTCTCTCAGTTGTCCCTCAGCCGTCCCTCAGCTGTTCCGGTGGGTGAGCAACTGGGCCAGCGCCGTCAGATCCCGTCGGGCCTCGTTGGCGGGCCCGGCTTCGGCCAGTGCGGCGAAGGCCGCCTCAAGCTCCCGCTCGACCGCCTGACGGGCCGTCCGTTCGCCGCCGGCGTCAGTGACCAGCAGCGTCGCCCACCGCAGGTCGGCTTCGGACAGCGAGGCGCCGCTCGCGTAGATCTCGGCCAGAGTCCGGCCCTGCGCCGTGTCGGAGGCGAGGGCGGCGAGGATGGGATAGGTCTTCTTGCGAGCGGCGATGTCGCCGCCCACCGGTTTGCCTGTCGTCTTCGGATCGCCGAAGACCCCGAGGAGGTCGTCCACGATCTGGAAGGCCAGCCCCAGGTGCCGGCCGAACTCCACGAAGGAGCGCGCCCGTTCGGCGTCCGCGCCGCCGGCCAGCGCGCCCAGGCCGCACGCGGCCCCCATCACCGACCCGGTCTTGGCCGTGGCCATCGCGGTGTACTCGGCCGTGGTGACGTCCGAGCGCCGCTCGAAGGCCACATCCATCGCCTCGCCCTCGACCAGTTCCTCCACCGTGTCGCTGAACACCATGACCGAGGACGCGGTCTCGGGCCCGGGGGCGGTCGCGACCGCATGGTGGGCGAGGGCCAGCAGGGCGTCCCCGGTGAGGATCGCCGCCGGAACGCCGAACAGCTTCCACACGGTGGGCCGGTGGCTGCGCAGGGTGTCCTGATCGATGACGTCGTCGTGGAGGATCGAGAAGTTGTGCACCAGTTCGACGGCCACCGCCGCGTGCAACGCGTCCTGCGCCGTTCCACCCACGGCCTCGGCGCAACTGAGGACGAGCGCCGGGCGCACCGCTTTGCCCCGATACCCTCGCAGCGGGCGCCCGGCCTCGTCCCGCCACCCCAGGTGATAGCCGGCCCATCCGGCCACTATGGGCGGCAGCCTCTCGCTCCAGCCGCGTAGCGCCGGACCGGTCAGCTCACGGGCCCGCTCCAGTACGGTCGCGCCGGAGCGTGTGCTGTCGGCTGATGCGGTGAACGCGGTCGTGGCCATCACAAGTCCTCCCTTGAAAGGGCAGGTCACCGGGGTGGGGCCCGTCGGCTGCCGCCCGCTTACGCCGAAGCGGGGTGTGACCGGCAGCTCTCGGGCTCACATCCAGCAGGCCACGGCCGGTGAGGCCGGACAAGTGATCAGGTGTGATGGGCTCGTGCACGCGTTGAACGCACATGTGCCGGCGGGGTACCAGGCGGGTCCTGGGGCGTCGATGGTCCTTTGATACTCGGCACACGCGACAGCTCGCAGGTCAGTGCGTACCCGTCGCAGGTCAGCGCGTACCCGCATGGAACGCGCCGCCCCCGCCGGCCGCGAGCGCCTCGGCGCTTCGGGCAAGTGGGCGCATGAGGAACGTTTCTTCGGGTGGGCGGCGCCGCCGTGCCCGCGTTGCTCTGGCGTGGGCGGCGCGGAGCACGTATTCAGGGGGTATGGACGATCCCTTCAGGTTCAGTGCGCCGCTCCGGATTTGCGATCAACTGCTTTGCCGTGCCGTCCAGTTGCCAGGAGAGGGTGACTCCTGGGCCGATGTGGGCGAGGAGGCTCTTCCCCAGGCGGAGGCGGAGCGGGAGACGGGGCTTTCGGGAGCGGAGGAATGATCAGGCACAGGGTGAGGTGACGCCGAGCACCGCCGCGCGCCCCGCCGCCGGGCCACGAGCCCGGAGGAGGCGGGGCCCTCGGCGTGAGATGTGAGGCGCGCGGTCCGGCCGGTCGGTTCAGCGGGCAGCAGTGGGCCGCGCGAGAGCGAGCGCCCGCTTGCGGACGGCGATCGCGTGGCGTTGGCGAGGGAACTGGCGCAGCTCCTCATGGAGATGGGTGAGAGCCTGGTCCGCCTGCTGGGAGTGCAGGTGGGGGTACTGGTCGAGGAAGGCGTGCCAGTGGGCGCAGGACGCTTCCACGTGCCCCATGGACAGGAGGGTTTCGGCGAGCCGGGCCTGGGTGAGAGCTTGCGCCCTGCGCTGGGTGGGGGCGCGGTGCCGCGCGGAGGCGGACAGGGCGGAGACCGCCTGGGAGGGCTCGTCCAGAGCGCGGAGGACCTGGGCCCGCTGGTAGTCCAGTCCGGCCTGCGGGTAGGCCGTGAACGGGCCCGGCGGGCTGGAGGCGTGCTCGTGATGGCGTTCCGCCGCGGTCAGGTCGGCCAGAGCGCGGCGCGGCTGGTGCTGCGTCGCGTAGACATGGGCACGCTGGGCCAGGAGGAACGCCTGGGTGGCCGGGCCGGCGTCGGTTCCGGCGGTGTCCACGGCGGTGTCGGCGAGGTCCAGGGCGTGGTGCGGGTGCCCCAGACTCAGGGCCTGCGTGCTCATGGCGCGCAGCGTGACCGCGTACAGGCGCCGGTTGCCGGCCTCCTGGGCCAGGTGCAGCGCGGTGTGGAAGTACTGCTGGGCCAGGCGGTGGTGGCCGGAGTCGTCGGTCATACCGGCGAGCAGGTGGGTGAGTTGGACGGTGCCGGTCAGCAGGTCGCGATGTAAGGAGTGGGGGGCGGGGGCGGTGAGCAGCCGGCCGGCGCCCTCGGCGAGGTAAGCGGTCAGCGCGGCCCTGATGTGGGCTCCGCCGTGGCGTTCGGCGAGGGAGGCGAAGGTCTCGGTCATCGCCTGCAACGCCAGGGCGTCCGCGGAGGTCGCCTGGCCTTCCGGCCCGTGCGGCAGGGGCGGAGGCTGCGGCCGCGGTGTCCAGACGGGCGGAGTGAGGGCGGTCAGGGTGTAGACGGTGGTACGGGCCAGCACGGCCCGGCGGGCCGGGTCGGCGTCCACGCGGCACAGGGCTGTCAGGCGGTGCATGGCACCAGCCCCCGCGGACTGCGGAGGAGGGAACGGATGGACCGCTCGCGCGGTCTGGGGCAGTCCGGTGTCCTCGACGGTGATCACGCGACCGGTACGGCGGCTGAAGGCGGAGGCGACAAGGTCGGGAACGGGTGGGCGGGGCCGGGAGCCGCTGAGCCAGTGGGCTACCGAAGTACGGTCGTAGCGCAGGGCCAGGCCCTGCGCCGAGCCCAGGGCGTTGACTGTTCGGGCCAGCCCTCCCGCAGTCCAGTCGGACTCCACCAGCAGCGCGGACAGCAGCGTATTGGGAGCATGGCGGGCCATGCGCAGTCTCCGTTCTTCCCCGCACAAGGTCCACGCGCGTGCGGACGATTCAACGCCCACACGATTCGATCATGAGCGGTCCGTTCCGGGGGGTGTGGTCGGGGAGGTCTCTCTTCATTTTCTGCCCGCTATCGGCGACCTAATCCGCTGTCCTGACACCGCCTTCGGCCGAGGGGCTCCATGGTCGCGATCACCCATCCGACCGTGCCGCACGGAGATCTTCCGGCGAGGGCCCCCGGGGGTGCGAAGCACCGCAGCCGCCCGTAGTGTCGTGACAACTACCCTTACAAGAGTGAGGAGTTGATGTGGACGTGAATCGTTTCGCGGACAAGGTCGTCATCGTCACCGGCGGCGGGTCCGGTATCGGCGCCGCCACCGTGCACCGCTTCGGGCGCGAAGGCGCGACGGTGATCGCCGCCGGACGGACCGAGGACAAGCTGAAGGCGACCGCAGCAGGCGCGCCCTCCGGTTCGACGGTCGAGACGCGCGTCGTGGACGTCGCCGACGAGTCCGCGATCACCGCACTGGTGAAGGACGTGGCCGAGGAGTACGGCCGACTGGACGTGCTGGTCAACAACGCGGGCGTCGCCGCGTCCGGAACCGTGGAGGACACCGACACCGCCACGTGGCGCCACATCCTGGCAGTCGATATCGACGGCGTCTTCTTCGCGTCGAAGACGGCGCTTCCCCACCTGCGCCGCGTCGGCGGCAGCATCGTCAACGTCGGCTCGGTGTCCGGCCTCGGCGGGGACTGGGGCCTGGCCGCCTACAACGCCGCCAAGGGGGCGCTGGTCAACCTGACCAATGCCATGGCGCTCGACCACGGCCACGAGGGCGTGCGTGTCAACGCCGTGCACCCGAGCCTCACGCGCACCCCGCTGGCCGCGCCTCTCATCGACAACGAGGACTTGGTCGCCGCGTACCGCGGGCGTATCCCCATGCGGCGCCCCGCCGAAGCGGCCGAAGTCGCCGTTGTCATCGCCTTCCTGGCCAGCTCCGACGCGCGATTCGTCAATGGCGTCCACTTACCGGTCGACGGCGGGCTCTCCGCTTCCAACGGTCAGCCGCGACTGTTCTGACCGCCGGTCTCCGCCGCTCCTGGCCAGGGAAACCGCCCCGAGCCGTTCGGCCGAGGGCGATCCGCGTTCCAGTTGGCGGCAATTGGTCTGGGCCAAGACGGTTCCAGTCGCCATCCTGTTGACGAATGCATGTCATGCCGAACGCGTGTCACCCCGAAGACGCGCCGTCCCGAAGGCGCACCATCCCGTCCCAGGTACCGAAAGGCGCCCGCCATGCCCCCACACCCCGCGGAGCACCCCGAGCGCGCAGCTCCGGGCTCCGGTCTCGCTCGCCGTTCGTTCGTCGGGCTGCTGGGCGCCGCCGCGCTCGGCGCTCACGCACCCGCCGCGCGGGCTCTGGCGGCGTCCCCTCACCGGGAAGGAGGCGCCGCCGGCGTGCGGCAGGCGTTCCTGGGCACGTACGGCAACGGCATCATCTCCTGCGCCTACGACACCGCGACCGGCGTTCTGACCCGGCAAGGCGGCTTCCCGGGGGTGAGCAACCCGTCCTTCCTCGCGGCGGCGCCCGGCAGCAAGGTGCTCTACTCACTGGACAACGGCGGACGGCAGGGCGCGGTCCGCGCCTTCACCATCGGCGCGGGCGGCGCGCTGACCGCACTGGGCCCGGCCCGCTCCACAGGCGGCGCCAACGTCACCCACCTCTCCGTACACCCCACCGGCCGCTACCTGCTCAGCGCGAACTACGGCGCCGGCAGCGTCGCCGCGCACACCATCAACGGCGACGGCAGCGTGGGCGCGCGTACGGGGCTGGTGCAGCACACCGGCTCCGGACCCGACCCCAGCCGACAGGAGGGCCCACACGCGCACCAGATCATCACCGACCCCAAGGGGGCCTACGTCTTCGCCGTCGACCTGGGCACCGACAAGGTGTACACCTACCGGCTCGACGCCGGAAGCGGCGCGCTGCGACCGGTCGCCGAGGTCCGCTCGGTAGCGGGCGCCGGCCCCCGGCACATGGTCTTCCACCCCACGGCCCCGTACGCGTATGTGGCCAACGAGCTGAACAGTACGGTCACGGTCTACTCCTACAACCCGGCGACCGGCGCGCTGACCCGCGGCGAGAGCCGTCCCACCGTCCCCGGCGGCTCCCGGTCGGCCGTCCGCAACTACCCGTCCGAGGTGGCGGTCTCGGCCGACGGCCGGTTCCTCTACCTCTCCAACCGGGGCCACGAGAGCGTCGCCCGCTTCACCGTCACCGACGGCGGAGCCGGCCTGCGCCTGGTGGACACGGTGCCCAGCGGCGGCTCCTGGCCCCGGCACCTCAGCCTCTCGCCGACGGGCACGCTGCTCTTCACGGCCAACCAGTACGGCAATACGGTCGGCGTCTTCACCGTGAACCGCGACTCCGGGGCCCTCACCCCCTCCGGCTCGCCCTTCGCCACGTCGTCTCTGGGCTGCGTCCTGCCCGTATGAATGTCGGGCGGGCCGTCCTGTGCGGTGGGGCCCCCGGTCGTGGGCACCACCACGGGGCGAACATCGGCGGGCCAATGAAAAATGTCCGTCGGGGGGGAACCCCCGGGC
>NZ_JBWKFF010000005.1:356466-371825 GCF_056434425.1 Streptomyces sp. NPDC044033
CGTAATCGCATCGCGCCTATTCTCTGGCGGGGCGTTTGGTCTGTGGTGTTTTTTGTGCGCTTGGGCGTGGGTTTGGTTTCTTCTTCTCTTTCTCCCCCCCCCCCCCCCCCCCCCCCCCCCCCCCCCGGGGCGACCGTCGGCGGCCCCGTGAAAAGTGTCAGTCGGGGAGAAACTCATGGGCGTGGTCCCGCGCCCATTGGGCGAAAGTCCGCGCCGGAACTCCGGTGACCGCCTCGGCTGTCGGCATCGGGTCGGCCGCCGATGCGTCGTCCGTCGTCGGGTCGGCCGCTGTCGGATCGTCCGTCGGGTCATCCGTCGTCGGGTCGAATGCCTCCAGCGCCCGCGAGTCCGTCTCGCCGGCCTCGCCGCCTGAATAGTCCTCGAAACCGAGCAGGAAATCCGCGTTGGCCGCCGCGAACCCTCCTTGCCTGCGGTAGTTCTCCCGTGCCTCGTCCCGGCTCACGACCTCGAAACGGATCGGCCGTCCGACGGCCTCCGCTATCAGTTCCACCTGCCTGCGGTAGGACAGCATTTCCGGGCCGTTGAGGGTGTGGGCGCGGCCGTGGTGCCCGTCCTCCAGCAGAGCCAGGACCGCGACATCGGCGATGTCCCGTTCATGCACCGGGTACCAGGCCAGATCGGGATTGGGGTCGCGCACCACGCCCTCGGCGCGGATGGACGGGCCCCACAGGGCCAGCTTGTTCATCGCGAATTCGCCGGGGCGCACATGAGTCCATTCCAGGCCCGACTCCTCCACCGCCCGCTCGACCGGCAGATGGAAGACGGTGTCGAAGCCCGTTGTGACAGCGCCGGAGGACAGCACCACGATCCGTCGCACCCCGGCCCGCCGTGCCGAGGCCACCACCTCCCGGGCCGTTTCGGCGATCGGGAAGAGAAACATCCGGTCGACGCCCTCGAACGCGTCGGCAAGCGAGTCCGGCCGCGTGAGGTCCCCCGCGACTACGCGCACACCATTCGGGAGTCCTGCCGTGTGCGGGCTGCGGGTCAGAGCCCGCACCCCCGCGCCGGCCTCGATGAGTCGCCGGACCACGTTCCGGCCGACATTGCCGGTGGCCCCGGTCACCAGGATCTCCATGGTGCTCCTTCTGATCGTCGCTGATCACGGTGGCGCTCGACCACGAGAGGGCAGCACCGTGGCGAGAATGGCAAAGCGAGGGGAGGAATCTCTAGTCTCACGGCGAACGGCGAACGGCGAACGGCGAACGGCGAACGGCGAACGGCGAAGCGGCGATCGAGGGGAGACTTGATCGGATGCGCGGTGTGAGCGATTACGGAGATCTGCTCGCGGTTCATCGGCGCAGCCTCACCCCACCGAAAGGCAGTACGCACCTCAGTTGCCCTGCTGAGCGATGCCCGGCTTGTGGATCGGCGGGCGTCCTTCCGCGCCGCTGGGCGCGCCCGGTCAGGCGGTGACGGCCGGGGCGTCCGAAGCGGGGGAGGAGGCCGCCTGCCGGTCTTCCGTCGTGGGCTGCTCGCTCCAGCGGCGGGCGATGACGGCGCACACCATCAACTGGAGTGTGTGATAGAGCATCAGGGGAAGTACGGCCAGCCCCACGTCCTTCCCGGCGAACAGCACGCTGGCGATGGGCAGACCACTGGCCAGGCTTTTGGTCGAGGCGCAGAAGACGATGGTGACCCGGTCCTCGTGGCCCGAGTCCAGCCTTTTCGCCGCCCACGCGCTCAGCGCCAGTACAAGGGCCAGGAGCAGTGCGCACAGTGCGAGGAGCACGCCGAGCCGCGCAGGGGAGAGCCGCCCCCAGATGCCGGCGTCGACGCCCTGACCGAATGCGGAGTAGACCACCAGCAGAATGGAACCCCGATCGCACACCATGGTGATGCGACGGTGCCGGGTGATCCAGTCCGCGATCCATGGCCGTACCGCCTGGCCCAGCCCGAAGGGCAGGAGAAGCTGCACCAGAATGCTCAGCATCTGCCCCGCCGAGAAGTGCATGCCGCCCCCCAACTCCCCCTGGAGCAGCACGGTGGCGAGCAGCGGCGTCAGGAATACACCGAGCAGACTGGAGAACGACGAGGAACAGACTGTGGCGGCCACATTTCCCCGGGCCAGCGAGGTGAAGGCGACAGCCGACTGGACGGTGGACGGCAGTACGCACAGAAAGAGCAGGCCGGTGGCGAGCTCGGCGCCGAGCACGTAGGACGGCAGAGCGGTGAAGACCAGGCCGAGAGCGGGGAAGACGACGAAGGTGAAGCAGAGAATGGACAGATGCAGCCGCCAGTGCCGCAGCCCCGAGAAAGCGGCTTGCGGGGACAGCCGGGCGCCGTAGACGAAGAACAGCAGGCCGATCGCCGCACTGGTCGCCACGCCGACGGCGTCCGCGGACGTGCCCCTGGCAGGCAGCAGTGTCGCGAGGCCGATGGTGGCGAGCAGCGACACGATGTACCAGTCGACGCGGCGCAGGGATCTGTGCCGGAGCAGCTTTACGGGCATACCAGGCGCCCTTCTTCCGGGGAGGGGGTGCGGGGCGTGCACTGGCGCGGCCCGGTGCGGCCGGGCCCGGTGTCCTGACGAGCGGTGTCCCGATGGGCGGTGGGCGGGCTGTCCCGGTCGGCGTCGCCTTCGGGGTCGTCGCCGCCGGTCGCCGCTGACTCCTGGCCGTCCGATTCCTCGTCGTCGCCCTCGCCCCGCTCCACCGGAGCTGCCTGAACCCGGGCGTTCGAATGTGTCAGGTGCTGCTCGATGGCGCCCCCGCCACCGTCGTGGTCGCTGCCGGCCGTTCCCTTGCTGAACGGTGCGAGCACATTGAGCGTCCTGTCGATCTCGAACCAGGAATCCGCGTTCGAGTTGTCGATCGTGATCAGCGAGGGGCCATGATGCGTCTCCATGCCTCCGTCGGGCGCGTCGGCCCGCGCGGCCCCGTCCGCGAACTGTGCGGCGCACAGCAAACCGACGGCGACTACCAAGGTCTGTCGTGCCTTGGGCACGGTGAATCCCATTATGCGGTTCCTGCTTCTCGAAAGTGAATTCGGCGTAGCCGTCATCATGAACGCGTTGACCGGCCCGTCCATCGGGCCTGAAATCGTCTGGGGCACCCACGCGCGGCGCGTGGGTGCCCCGGCTCTGATCCGCCTCAGGCGGACGTGAGTTGGGGTTCGGCGGGGTGGTGCCGGCTGATGTTCTTCTCCAGGAGTTCGGTCGAGGCGCGTACACCGACCGAGGTGGCAGGCGAGAATTCGGGGAGACGCCCGTCTGCCTTCTTCAACTCGCCGAGCGCGGTGTCGATGGCGGTGTGCGCGGCGAACAGGCAGGGCGTGCTGTAAATGGCCACCTGGCATTCCAGGTCGGTGAGTTCGGAGAGTGAGAGTCTCGGGGACTTGCCGCCCGCGATCTGGTTGAAGAGCAACGGCTTGTCATTGATGACCTTCCGGATCCGGCGGATCCACTCGACGTCCCGCACCCCGTCGACCAGCACCACGTCGGCGTCGGTCTCCGCGAGCGCCTGGGCGCGGCGCAGAATGTCCGCCTCCTCCGTGGCGTCGGTACGGGCCACGACCACGAGGTCCCGACGGCTCTGGAGGACGAGGTCCAGCTTCTGCAGGTACTCCTCCAGGGGCAGCACGGTCTTGCCGTCCGCGTGGCCGCACCGGCGCGGGCGCTGCTGGTCCTCAAGGATGACGCCGGACGCCCCGATCCGCTCCAGCCGCTGCACTACGTGGCACGCCACCTCCGGGTCGACGTAGCCGTCGTCGATGTCGACCAGCAGGTGGTGGGACGGGAAGGCCAGCCGGAGCCGTTCGACGAACGCCACCATGTCCGGCCACGCGATGAACCCGATGTCCGGCAGCCCGTAGTGGGAGGCGGCGAAACCGAATCCGGACACGAAGAACCCGTCGTAGTGCCGGGCGGCGACCGAAGCCGAGTACATGTCGTAGATGCCGACGAGCGGGGTCGTGTCGGGCGTATGGATCTGCTCGCGCAGCGCGCTTCCGTAGCGCATGTCTCTCTCCTTGGGTACGGCCGTGAACCGGCCGAGGGCGGGGTGGGATGCGCACAGCATCGACTCGGCGATGGCGGTCTGTACGCAGGTCGATGGAGGGGTGCCGAAGGGCCGGGACGCCCGCGAGGGCAGCACGCGGCGACGGCGTGTACACGCCGGGGAGATTGGTGTTCTCTTTGCGGGTACGAGCATACATATACCGACATTGCCAGCTCTTTACCCGTCGACACGCGGCCCCTCGGCCAAGCCGCGAGGGACCGGCCGATGGCGCCCGGCCCCAGAGTCCGAAGGGGGGGAGGGCGGATCAACTGGCTTGCCCGTCAAGAGCCCTGGACCTCTGCGGCAGGTGCTGGGACGTACACCCGGGCACTACTGGCGGTGGCTGCGGGCGGGGCATCTGCGGGAAGCGACGCATCGCCTGGGTCAACTCTGCTGCGCGTCCGACCAGTTCACTCGAAGGTGGGTCCGGTCTATGGTGCGTTGATGCCCGCGACCACATCCTGGCCCGCCGCGGTCCCCCTGGGGGCGCCGCGCCTCACCCTGGAACCCCTCCGCGTCGAGCACGCGCGTGAAGCGGCCGTGGTCCTCAACGACGTCCGGCTTCACGTCTGGACCGGTGGCGCGCCCAGCCCGCTCACGCAGCTCGAAGCCCGGTACGAACGCCAGTCCGCAGGCCAGTCGCCGGACGGCACGCAGGGGTGGCTGAACTGGATGCTGCGCCGGACCGCGGACGGCCAACTGGTCGGCACCGTGCAGGCCACACTGCGCCGCCCGGCCGACGAGCGGCTTGAGGCATCGCTCGCGTGGGTCGTCGGCGTCGACTACCAGGGCAATGGCTACGGACGCGAGGGAGCGCTCGCCATGGCGCATTGGCTGTGTGCGCAAGGGGTGACCGAACTGGTCGCGTACATCCATCCGGGACACGGCACGTCCATGGGCATCGCACGCGCTCTCGGCCTCGCCGCGTCCGACGCCGTAGTGGACGGCGAGGTCCGTTGGAGTGACGCGGAGGCCGGTGCGGTATGGCGCAGTCGCCGCCCGGTGCGTGATCTCACGTGACGGGGCTGTGGGCAGGCCCTCCGCCGCCGGCCCACAGCGGGTCGCCACGGAACTGCAACTGGGAGCAGCCGTGGGCGCGTTATCGGTGGCTTACCGGTGACTTGCCGGTGACTTACCGGTGACGGGAGTTCACTTGGGAACAGCCGTCCAGAACGCGCAGTGATGTTCGGCCGCGGCGTCGACCGGAGTGATTTTCCCTGCTCCAGGGATAAGGGACAGGGACGTGCCATGACCGTCACCTTGCCACGGACGCCAGGCAGGCGCCCCGGCGCCATTGGGGTCTCCGGTACGGGCGAAGCGGGTCCAGTAGCCGGTCATGGTCTTCTTCAGCTCGCGCTGAGCGCCGTTCAGTTTGGCCGGCTGGCCTCCGGCGTGGTCGAAGAGGTAGTTGAGGTCGGAGGCGTGGGAGGCTCCCGGCGGTACCGCCGGCGAGGCCGGTTCGTAGGACGGCGCCTTGGGGTCGGCGAATTCGAAGGCATAGGTGCGTGCGTGCGCTGCCAGCGCGGCGGTGGCCTTGAGCTGAGTGCAGATGAACACCCGGTCCCCGTCCATGGCCGACCAGGCCAGAGCCGGCGAAGGGTAGCCCTTCGCGGGGTATTCGCCGAGAACCTTGCCGGCGTGGCGGCCGAAGGCCGTACGGGCGAGTTCGCGGTAGCGCTGATCGGTGATCGGATCGCCCAGCAGGTCGGCGACGCCCGCGATGGCCCGGGCCTCGTCGTGGGTGTGCCCGGACACCGTCGGCACGTGCAGGTACCGGCCGGCGCGCAGTGCGTCGCCCGGGTCTTCCGGGAGGACGGGCGTCGCGACAGCGGCCGAGTTGAAGCCGGCCCCGGACCCGTAGACCTTCTTGGTGGGCAGGGCGCGCAGACACTTCGTCACAGCGGCGGGCTCGCCCGCGCAGCCGAGTTCGGCAGCCGCGCTGCTGCTCGCCTGCTCGACTTGTTTCACCGGCTGCCAGAATGATCCGGCCGGGGCGCCGAGGCCGAGCCCACCGGCCGGCCAGTCGAGCATGCACGATCCGCTCTGCATGATCGCCTTGTCGATCAGGCCCTTGGAACCCGGCGAGGTCAGCAGCCCGCACGTCCCCACCCCGCCACCGGACTCGCCGAACACCGTGACGTTGCGCGCGTCGCCGCCGAAAGCGCCGGCGTTCGCACGTACCCAGCGCAGTGCGGCCTGCTCGTCGAGAATGCCGAAGTCGCCCGCGCCGGCCATGCCGGGCAGACCGAAGTTGCCGAAGACGCCGATCCGGAAGTCGACGGCGACCACGACGACGTCACCCTCGCGGGCCATGCTCGTCGGGTCGTAGTCGTTGGCGCTGCCGGTGTTGAAGCCGCCTCCGTGCAGCCACACCATGACCGGCTTGGCGGCTCTGCCTCCGGTCGGGGCGGTGACGTTGAGGTGGAGGCAGTCCTCCGAGGTCTTGGCCGCGGGCTTGCCCGTACCGTCGAGCTGCGGGCAGGAGGCGCCCGTACGAGTGGCGTCGCGCGTCCCGGACCACGGCCGGGCGGCGGCAGGCGGGGCCCACCGCAGTGCTCCGGTCGGCGGCGCGGCGTAGGGAATCCCGCGGAACTTGGCGGTGCCGTCGCCCACGACACCTTTCAACCGGCCTTGCCGCACCTGGGCCGTGCCGCTCGCGACCGAACCGGAACTGTCTTTGCCCGCTTGCGGCGCACTGTCGGAATCGGAATCGGAACAGGAGACAGCGAGCCCGAGCGCGGCCGCTACGGCGACGAACAAGGACATGCGGCGGAATGTTCTTGAAGTCTTCACGACCCTCATCCTCAGCATGGCGCACGTCATGGGACATCACCCCATCGGATGATGTCCTGCCTTCGGCGTACTGCGGACGGGCAGTTGCCATACGAACGGTTGTCGCGGTAGCGCCGGCTCCATTTCGAAGGCGACGAGGCGTCCGACTGGCACATCGCGGAAGGCGGGGAGGCCAAGGACATCCTCGACTTCTGCGCTCGTGCCCGAGCTGCGGCGGACGAGTCGGTCGAGAGCCTCGGCCTCGACACCGACGCCGTCGGCACCGCGACCGGGCCATTGACCGGGGCGAGTTCAAGCGCCCCAGCATTGTGTGTAACCCTCCCTCAGCGGCCCACCGACAACGTCGAGCACCCGCTCGGCGGCGATTGCCAACGGAGTGGATTCCGCGAGCTCGGCTACGGCCCGATGCCCATCGAGCAGGGCCTTGCCTCGTACCGGGTCAGCGCTCAGGAGTCTGCGGGGCAGCCACTTGCCGATGCCCGTCCAGCCGCCGTGGTGGGCGATCAGAAGGTGTGCCGCCTCACGCAGCGTGGAATCGGCGAGGGAGAGCTGTTCGTACCGCTCGGTCGGCTCGGTGTCCGTCAGATCGTCCATGAAGCACGTAAGCACGTAACGCCCCCGTTCCCACTCCGCTGCGGTGAGCGGGGGCGGGCCGGCCGCCAACACGGCTCGTGCCTGTTCGCGCGTACGGGCCAGATGACCGTACGGGTCGGCCAGAGGCAGGCCCTGGTCGTAGATGAACAGGACGGTCCCCCGGCGGAGGGCTCTGTCTCTGTGGAAGTGTTCCGGAACGTCCGCGAGGGTGTGCAGGAAGAGCTCGGCCAAGCGGCCCCTGTGGCGCACCACCTCGCGGCGGCTGGTCTCCCCACTCGGGAGGAGAACGGCCACGTCGAGATCGCTGGCCGGTGTAGCACGGCCCTGAGCGGCCGAACCGCCGAGTATGGCGCCGAGGGCGTGCGGGAAACGGTCCTTGATCAGGTCCAGAGCTTCAGTGACCGGAGTGCCGTGATCGTTCATGGACGGTCATCGTGCCAGCCGCGAGGGAGACGCCTTGAGGCCGGCCGTGCTGCCTCCACCGCAGACGCGTCCGTCCGCCGCTCCTCCATACCGTCTTTCCCCGCCAGGCCGCCCAAGGCTAATCTTCGGACGCGGCGAGTGACCCACGAGGAGCTGAGGCATGCCCGGTCGTACGAGCACGCGTTGACGTCGTAGGCCGTGACCGGCCTGTCATCGCGTGCTGCTCCAGATGTTGCGGCACAGCGAGCCTTCCCCGCCTGAACCGTCGGCGCGTCTTTCGTGCGCCCCGAGGTGGCGGGTCTCGTTCTCCGCAACCCCAGGGGTCCCCGTGCCGTCCGCTTCCTTCGCTTCTACCTCTGCCGCATCCGATTCCGTTCGCCCTGTTCCGTCCAGCCTGTGGCGGGACCGGGACTTCCGCAGACTCTGGGTGGGGCAGACGGCCTCCCAGCTCGGCGAACACGCGAGCCTGGTGGTTCTGCCGCTCTTCGCCGTTCTGATGCTCAACGCCGGTGCCGGTCAGCTGGGCGTCCTCCGCGCGGTGGGCCAAGCGCCGGTCTTGCTGCTCTCGCTCTTCGCCGGTGCGTGGATGGACAGATGGCCGACTCGCACGGTGATGGTGCTGACGGACGCCGGCCGGACTCTGGTACTGGGCGCCGCAGCCGTGGCCGCCCTCCTCGGATGGCTGGGCCTGCCCGCACTGCTCGTGGTCAGTTTCGCGATCGGGGCGCTGTCCGTGTTCTTCGACGTGGCGTACCAGACATCCCTCGTACGGCTGGTGGAGCGCGATCAGTTGGTACGGGGCAACAGCGCGCTCGAAGGCAGCCGGTCCGCGGCGCAGGTCGGCGGTCCCGCCCTCGGCGGCGCGTTGGTGTCATCGCTGTCGGCGCCGATTGCCGCCGCCTCCAGCGCACTGTTCTTCGCGCTGTCGTTCCTGTCGATCCGACGGATCCGTCGGATCGAAACGATCCCGGAGCGTTCAGAACGTCCCCGCCGGGTATGGCGACGGATCCATGAGGGCCTCCACTTCGTCGTCGGCGACACCTCGCTGCGGACCGTATGCCTGGCCTCGGCCTCCTTCCAGTTCTCCCTCGCGGCCATGATGACCGTCTATCTGCTCTTCCTGCCGCGGGAACTGCACTTGTCGGGCACCGTCATCGGACTGACGCTCGCGTCGACGGGGCCGGGCGCGCTCCTGGGCTCGATGCTGGCCGCCCGTCTGCCGAGACGATTCGGCTACGGCGCGGTACTCGTGACCGCGGCGGCGCTCGGCGACGGAGCGTTTCTGTGCGTGCCCGCACTCGACGGTTCCTCCGCGGTGACGGTCTTCGCGCTCCTCGCGGTCAACTTCACCTTCGGCACCGGCGGCCAGTTGGTCAATGTCACGGTCATGGCCGTCCGACAGGCCGCCACGCCGGACGGGATGCAGGGCCGCGCGGCCGCGACGATCACGTTCGTCGGCATGGGGCTGGCCCCGCTCGGCTCCCTGCTCGGCGGGTTCCTCGCACAGGAGTGGGGGCTGCGCACCAGCCTCCTGGTGACGGCCGCGGGGATGATGTCCTCCCCGGCGCTGATGGCTGTGTCCCCGCTCGCACGCTTGGGGAGGGCGCTTCCCGTCTCGCGCTTGGAGGACATGCCGCCGACGGCCACCCGCCCTTGAGCGGCTACGGGCGAGGCGGGCCCTCGGTCGTGGTATCCCTACCGCACTGATCGGCCATCCGGCCTGGCCCTCGCCACTTCGACGGCCGGGTACGGGCTCCGCTTGCTCGTGGTGAGCAGGCGGCGGTGGAACCCGTCCAGTACCAAGGAGGCCCGAGCGTGCCGGTCGATGATCGCGGCCAATTCGGAGGGAATTCCGGCAGACCTTTCCCCCGCGAGCCAGTCGCGCAGAAACGCATCGTGCTCCGCGCTGCCGCGTATACCGTCGGGCAGATGGTGGCGCAGCAGGTGGCCGGCGACGTAGTAGGCGTCATACGCGTGATGGAGGGAGAGGAAATCAGCCTCATCCGGGGTGAGTTGAAACCCCGAACTCAGTGCGAGACCGAAGTCCGCGAAATAGATCAACCGGCCGTCGGTCAAGACATTGTGGAAGTGAGCGTCGAAGTGGACGAGGCCGCGGGAACTCATAAAGGCGGCTCCGCGCATGAGCGCTTCCTCCGCCCATACGTACCCCGCGCCGTCCACGTCTTCCGGAGCGCCTTCTCTGAGGTTGCCCAGCCATGTGGAGAGCGTCTGCGGCACGTGTTCCAGAAAGATCACAAGGCTGGCGGAGGACCGGCCGATGGCCTGCAACCGCTCGCGTACGGCTGACGAGCCCTCCCAGTGCGCCACCGCCCCCTCGATGCCTCCGAACTCGTCGGCGAACCCTTGGGGCGGGGAATCCGGGAGGATCCGCCAGTGGTACATCAGCGGAAAGCCCTCGTATTCGCTCCCGAGGACCCAATTGGTGGTCATCGCATGCGCGGCCAACTCGCGCCAAGCTCCGAACCCCGCCGAGCCCAGCCCGTACTGATAGAACATCGGCAGCCCAAAGAGGTTCGCCGTGGACCGTACGTTCTCCGGCCGCATCTCGATGTCCGTCAAGGGGACTCGCTTGACGAAGACTTGGGCCCCTTCGACCTCAACTTCCGCCGATCTGCCTCCGATTCCGGAACCGAGAGGGGTCGCGGCGTCCACTACGTCGCCGAGCTGACGGTCGCTCAGTAGTGACAGCCGCGTGGAGACGGTTCCGTACGTGGCCAGGCGTGCGAAATGCCGTGGATCCGGCCGGTCCGGCAACGAGCCCTCACCGCCCCCACCGT
This sequence comes from Streptomyces sp. NPDC044033, assembly GCF_056434425.1. Classification (NCBI taxonomy): domain Bacteria; kingdom Bacillati; phylum Actinomycetota; class Actinomycetes; order Kitasatosporales; family Streptomycetaceae; genus Streptomyces; species Streptomyces sp. NPDC044033. The sequence continues at coordinate 367,091 of NZ_JBWKFF010000005.1, forward strand.
CAACATCAGCGATCATGGTGATCGACCCTACCCGCGGCGAGTGGCCGGCATCCCGCCCCGAGGCGCCACGTACGCCGCGCTCGGCCGGCTCGGGCGCTCCGGGGCGTCCGAACCACGGCGGTTGACCGGCGTCAAGCGACGGGCGCCGAGCTCTGCCGGCAAGCCGGCGGTGGCGCCGCCGGTGATCAGGGCGGGGGAGCGGCCGCAGGGCCGAGGGCTCATCTCCAGCCCCCTCTATGCCGTAGCTGAGGGTGCCCCGAGCGGGGGAGCAAGCGGCCTCGGGGGAGCGGAGCGCTTTCCCGAGGCCGCTCGGGGTGGGACGTTACCGCTCCGCGCCGGCGCGGCGGCGGCTCAGTACGACGAGGCCCGCTCCGGCGCCCAGGGCGACGGCGGTACCGCCCGCGGCCCAGGGCAGCGCACCGCTCGTACCGGTGGCGGCCAGGTTGCCGTCGGCGGATTCGGGCCGGCCGGTCACGGCCTGCTCGGCGGAGCCGCCGGAGGGACGAACGCCGTCCCCGGCGGCGATCGGCCGCACGGCAGTGTCCTTGCCGTCCTGCTGCTGGTCCTTGGCGGTCGGCTTGGTGTCCCGGTCCTTCCCCTGCTCTCCGCCCTTGCCTTCCTTGCCGCCGTTCTCGCCCTTGCCGCTCTTGCCGTCCTCGGAGTCCTTGCTCTCCTTGGCGTTCTGCTCGTCCTTGGCGCGGGCGGTGAACTGACCCTCGTCGATGAACGTTTGGACGTCTTCGGGGCTGCCCTCAAGCGCCGCCTCGCCCGCCTTGCGGACCTCGGTGCCGCCCGCGCTCATGATCTGCACGGTCACCACCCTGTTGTCGATGATCTTCAGGGCATGCCGACCGGTGTCCAGGAACTTCTGCCGGTCGGCGGCCGTGCCGTTCATGGCCTTCTGGGCGCCCTTCTGGACGCCGGGCCCGGTCTTCTCGTCGCTGATGAGTCGCAGGATCTCGAAGCGGTTGTCCTCGTCCCGGGCCGTGTACTGCCCCTTTTCGAGGAAGTGCGTGAGGGCTTCACGGGACCCGTCCAGCAGGGCGTCCTGAGCGGCCTTGCGCACCGCCTTGCCGCCTACGCTATGGATCGACAGGACGAGGACCCGGTCATCAGCCATCTGGGCCTGGCCGCGGCCGGTTTCAAGGAACGCGCGCATCTCGGCGGGCGTGCCCGTGAGCGCCTTCTCCGCGGCCCCGCGCAGGAGCCGCCCGGAGTTCCCGTCGGCGAGAATGCGCTTGATCTCGGCCCGGTCCCGGTCGGCCTGCGAGCCGCCGTTCTGAACCGATACCGCCCCATCACTCGGCTCGGCGCCACTGGCGGCGAAGGAGGGGGAGGAGAACAGGACGGCCGGGGCTATGGCGGCGGCCACGACGGCAGCGGACACGCGTGCCAGTTTCACGCAGGACTCCTCAGTGGATAGACATATAGGGCTCGGGGAATCGCGCGAGACGGCATAAGCGGCAACGAAACAACGAGTAACGGACATAATAGGTGAGGCATTGACCAGTTCTTTGCTCGGGGCTCTTGTTGCGGACCGCCTGGAGGCCCCCTATCAGCCCCTGGTTCAGATGCTCAGCGTGTGCCCGGTCGTTGCGTCCACATGGTCCGGGACCTCCCCGTGCCGATCGCCCACGGTCAGCGTCCCGGCGGGTTCGAACATGAGGATCGCGGCGCCGGAGTGCGCGAACGGCCGGTGCTGCGTGCCTCGGGGAACAGTGAAGACCGCCCCCTGCGGAAGCAGGACAGTGCGCTCCCCGGTGGGTTCGCGCAACGAGATGTGCAGCTCCCCGTCGAGCACCAGGAAGAATTCGTCGGTGTCGGCGTGGACGTGCCAGATGTGTTCGCCCTCGACCTTGGCGATCCTGACGTCATAGTCGTTCACGCGCGTGACGATACGGGGGCTCCACAGAGCTTCGAAGGAGGCCAAAGCCTTGCTGAGGTGGACGGGCTCGTGGTTCATGGCCTCATCCTGAGCCGTGTTGCACGAGGGGCACGAGTGCTAGGAATTGCATATGGCGAAAGAATCCTCGCACGCACCGCGCCCGCCGGGTGTACACCGGGTCGTCGTGATCGTCGACGAGAACTCGAACCCCTTCGAGCTCGGCTGCGCGACCGAGATCTTCGGCTTGCGCAGACCGGAGATCGGCCGTCACCTCTACGACTTCAAGCTCTGCTCGCCCGAACCCCACACTCTGATGCGGGACGGATTCTTCACGCTCACGGGAGTCGCGGATCTGGCAGCGGCCGACACGGCGGACACCTTGATCGTCCCCAACCGCCCCGACATCGAGGTGCCCCGCCGCCCCGCCGTACTCGATGCCGTCCGGCGAGCCCACACCCGCGGCGCGCGCCTGGTCGGCTTCTGCAGCGGCGCCTTCACACTGGCCGAGGCCGGAGTCCTCGACGGGCGCCGGGCCACCGCGCACTGGCAGTGGGCGGACTCCTTCCGGGCCCGCTTCCCGTCGGTCCACCTCGCGTCAGACGTGCTGTTCGTGGACGACGGCGACATCCTCACGGCCGCGGGGAGCGCGGCCGCGCTCGATCTCGGGCTGCATATGGTCCGCCGCGATCACGGCGCGGAGATCGCCAACGCTGTGAGCCGGCGACTGGTCTTCGCGGCGCACCGGGACGGCGGGCAGCGGCAGTTCGTGGAACGCCCCATGCCCGACCTGCCCGACGAGTCCCTGGCGCCTGTCTTGGTCTGGGCCCAGGAACGGTTGGAATCGCCGCTCACGGTCTCCGACCTCGCCGCGCACGCGGCGGTCAGTGCGGCGACGCTCCATCGCCGCTTCCAGGCACAACTGGGCACGACGCCACTGGCCTTGCTGACGGGGGAGCGCCTCGCCCTGGCATGCAGACTGATCGAGCGAGGCGAGCCCCGCTTCGAGATGGTCGCGCGGCGCAGTGGACTTGGTGCCGCCGCCAACCTGCGCATCCTGATGCGGCGCGAAACGGGCATCACTCCGTCGGCATACCAGCGTCGGTTCGGGCCGGAGGCGAGGTGACGGCGGGGCGGGCGGCTCTGGCGCGGACTCTTTGGTGCGGCACGGGAATGTGCCTCAGCGTTGACTGTCGTCAGGGGCGGCCAGGAGGCGCGGCTGACCGTGGAGACGCCCCCCGGCGGGAACGGCCGCGGCTGCGGCTGCGTACGGCGGCCGGGCTCTCTCACAAGCGCGGGCGGCGGCCCCGGTGGGCCGGGCTGCGCTCACGCCCCTGACGTGATGCCGTGACGGCGGCCCGGCCCAGCACACCTGACGAGCTGTCAGGTGCTGGATATCTGATGTCAGCCGAAGGTGATCGTGGCGTCGAGCATCTTGTGGTCTGACAGGCCCGTCTCGGTCACCCCGCACTGGTACGTGGCCTGCTTGGGGCCGAAGATGTAGTCCAGCTTGAGCCTGCCGTTGGTGATCGCGCCATCGCGCTTGCCGCCTGCCGCCGACTGGTCGCACTCCTGGAACCGGTCGTAGAACGGCACCATCACATCTGCCGGCCCGTCTCCGTCCTTGGCATCCGGCGGCGAAGTGTTGAAGTCGCCGCCGAAGACGGCGCGGTAGCCGGGCTTGTCGACGGACGCCAGCATGGTCTGCACCTGCTGCCTACGGTATGTCCCCTTGGGGTCGTCCCACTTGATGCCGCCCGTGCTGAAGTGCGCGGCGCAGAAGTTGACCGCGAGCGACGGAGCGGTGGCGCAGAGGGCGGTGCGCTGTTCCTTGCCCTCGGGAGAGGGGAGCGGGTAGGCGGAGTACCAGGTGTTCTCGTCCGGGACGGCGAGGGCGACACCGTACGAGCCCCGGTCCGCGCCGGCGCTGTCCGCGTGGCACTGCTTCTGCGCCGCCACCGCGCCGCCCGTGCCGTCGACGAGCAGCTGGATCGGCGCGAAGCGTACGGCCCAACCGCGCCCGGTGACCTCGTTCAGCCGCTGTTCGACCGGCTTGGCGTGCTTCTCGCAGAACTCTTCCAGGAGCACGGCGTCCGCGGACGACTTCTTGGCGCGTTGGGCCACGGCGTCCGCCAGCGGCCCGGCCGGCTTCTGGTAGAAGTGGCAGGCGGCAGCGTCGTTGTTGTTGGCGCAGGCGTTCCACTCCATTACGTGCACCGTGCCCGCCGGCGCCGAATGGGCCGGGGCGTCCGTACCGGAACTGACGCCGCCCTCCTTCTGGAGCCGGAAGCGTTCCCAGGATCCGGCCGTGGCGGACCGGGCGCGCAGCAGTCCCGCGTCTCCGCCGTCGCCGTCGACCTCGGCGGAGACGTACTTCCCGTTGGCCTGGGAACGCAGCGTGTAGGCGCCGTCGGCGGCGTGGTTCAGGACGAGGCGTTCCCAGGAGCCGAGGTGCGTGCCGCGGGCACGCAGCATGCCGTCGTGGCTTCCCTGGTCCTGGACTTCGGTGGACACGTAGTCGCCGTTGGCCTCGGAGCGCAGCGATACGGTCTTGCCGCCGTCATCGCTGTGCAGAGTGAACCGCTCCCATGCGCCGGCGCTGTCGGAGCGGGCGCGCAGCTTGCCGTAGTCGCCGCCTGTGTCGTGGATTTCGGCGGATACGTATTTACCGTTCGCCTCGGACTGGAGCGTCCATCTCTGACCTGTGGACGAGGGCGGGGGCCCGGCGGCGGGGGGGGGGGGGGGGGGGGGGGGGGGGGGAGGGGGGGGGGGGGGGGAAGGGGGGGGAGGGGGGGGGGGGGGGACACCCATGAAAGGTTGTGCGCCTGGCTCGCCGGGGCAGGTCTGGTGCCT